>CADBKO010000066.1 GCA_902795345.1 Oscillospiraceae bacterium | reverse complement strand
ATCCCCTCCCAACCCCCATAGGGTTCTACGCTGTAGGTTGAGAGAGGGAAGTTCGTGGTCTGGATCATAATTCCGTCTTCCTTCTGTTAGTCTGATTCGGTCGTGCCGCCTACGGCGTATCCGCCCCCTACGTCGAAGCCCAGATCACAGGTATAGCGCCACTCCACCACATCCCCATCCTTGAGGGCGTAGCGGGAGCAGCCATAGTTGGGATACCAGCCGTTCACGGAATACATCCATCCGCTCAGTTCCCCCACGTCGAACTCATAGAGGTTGTTGATCCCCTCGATGTAAGCACTGTTGTAGATGGGGGTATTCTCAAACTCCATGTGGATGCTTCTTCGCTTGCATTCACGCTTCAACACCTGGAATACGCTCTCGCCCTCGAAGAACACGACCTCCGTCGGCTCCAGGATCCAGCCGTCCTCCGGCACCAGCTCCCGCTTGTTCTTCTTGCACTTATCCATATTGTCCAGAATGGAGGCGCAGGAGATGGAAAGGGTGCAGTGGTATTCCGTCTCCGTCACGGTGGCGTTTTCAGGCTCCACGGGCAGAGGCTTCCCTTCCGGGACGGGCTCGGTATTATACTTGTCCAGCTTCGTTTCCGGGTCCAGCTCCATGCCCTGGCTCTCCGAGTAGTCGATACTCTCCTGGGCGAAGGTGGGGCTGGGAGAAGGCGGCGCACTTTTTCCGTTCCCGCCGCAGCCCGCTAAGGCAAACATAAGCAGGAGGGCAAGAAGAAAGGCAATCATTCGTTTCGGCATTTTCTCACCTCAAATCATCGGACAGGAGGGACGGTTCCGCTGTCCTCGCGCGGGGGGGGGGGGACAGTCGTAACCGTCCCTCTGTCCTTGGTTCAAATCAGATTCGCCAGGGCCAGCATCTGATACAGCATCTCCGCCACCTCGCAGCGGAGGATCTCCCGCTTCGGCTCCGCGTCCATGGCGGCGGTGTCCAGCAGTTCATGCTTATAGCAGAACGCCATTGCTTCCTTTGCCCAGCTTGCAATGCTGCGGTAATCCATGTAATCGCAGAGGACGTCGTTCTGCTCCGCCTCGCTGACCGCCGTGTCCAGGCCGCAGAGCTTGGCAGCGCGGACGGTCATAAGAGCCGCTTCTTGGCGGGTGATGGTCCCCTCCGGGTTGAACTCCGTATCCGATACGCCGTTCACGATGCCATAAGCATTTGCGGTGCCGATATACGGCGCATACCATTTGTCTGCTGCAACATCGGTGAACTTCCCATTCGCCTTGGGCGTCAGGCCCAGGGCTTTTACAATGATCGTAGCATACTGCGCGCGGGTCATGGTGGCCTCCGGCGCGAAGCTGTCGTCCCCCATGCCGTTGATGATCTCACGGGCGGCCAGGGCGTTGATCGCCGCCTTGTTCGGGCTGCCGGCAATATCCCCGAAGGTGATCCCCGGCTTGGAGACCGGCCTCACCTGCACGTCCGGGTCCTTCCCGGCCAGGCCGGTGCCCGGTTCCCGCACTTCTTCCATGACGGCGTCGCCGATGGTAATGGCGTCCGTCATGCGGTAAAGGCTGTTCATCCCCTTCTCAAAGCGCATGCAGGAAACGAGGGCATAAAAGCCCTGCTCAGCGGACATCTGGTTATCCCCGTCAGAGCCGTCGACAATATGGGTGAAGCCGCCGTCGGGCTTCCTATAGGTCAGCAGATTGTCCAGAAGGCTGTGTCCATTCTTGATGAACCGCTCGTCTTTCCAGCCGATCCCCAGCTCGCAGAGGCCCACCAGCACCTGCACCACACTTTCGCTGTTGGAATCGCCCCACATATTGGAGTAACCGCCATTTTCGTCCTGCTTATTGCTCATGCAGGTCAGGGCCCGGTCGATGGCGGCAGCTACGGCGGGCTGATCCTGGTACTTCGCCAGGGCCTGCAAGGCCATCCCCGTGATATCCGGGTCGGCGGGGTCGGCGGCGCTGCGGCGGGAAAGAGTCCAGCCGCCCTCGTTCAGTTCTTCGGAGAGGATGCAGTCTATATACATCTGCCGCGTGGCCTGGGTCTCGGCCTCCTCGTTCC
>CADBKO010000065.1 GCA_902795345.1 Oscillospiraceae bacterium | reverse complement strand
GGGTCCTCCCAGTCGGCATAGTTGATCTGCAGCTGAACGAACTCTGCCTCCGGATGAGCGGTCAGGATCTGGTCCAGCACTTCGGGAGAATCGTGGAAGGAGAACCCCAGACGCTTGATGCGGCCCTTCTCCTTCTCTTTGAGGAGCTGCTCCCACACCTGGCAGCTCTCCACGGTGGAAAGCCGGTCCTTATCCAGGGCGTGGAGCAGGTACATGTCGAAGTAGCCCGCGCCGGTGCGCTCCAGCTGCTCCTCGAAGATGGGGAGCACTTCCCCCTTCTCCTTCAGGCGGAAGACGGGCATCTTGTCCGCCAGGAGGAAGCTCTCCCGGGGGTGGCGCTCCACCAGGCACTTTTTCACCGCCCGCTCGGAGAAGCCGTTGTGATAGGGATAGGCCGTGTCGAAGTAGGTGAAGCCCTGCTCCAGGAAGCGGTCGGCCATGGCTGAAACCTGTTTTAGGTCGATCTCCTCCCCGTTTCCGTTGATGACGGGCAGACGCATAAGGCCGAAGCCGAGTTTTTTCGTGTTTTCCGGTAAGAAGCTCATGGTATCCCCCTCCTTTTTCTTAAATTGTATCGAATAGAGGCTTTCCCGTCAAGAAAACAAACAAGGCTCTATGAAAAAACTCGAAAGTATGGTACAGTATGGTATCGAATCGTTTTGAGGTCTGTATGCTGTATGTGTTGATCGCGTTCATCGTGCTTGTGTTGTTTATCCTTTCGGCCAGTTTATACGCCTTTATGCGGGGCAGCACCCGCCGGGATCGGACGGAACTCTTTCGGGCCAGCACCGTGGTCCCCTCGGGCCGGTATCGGTTCAGGGACAGGATGCAGCTGGGGGTGGACTGGTTCGAAGCCCAGCAGAAGGAGGAGCTGCATATCACCAGCCGGGACGGGCTGGATCTGGCGGCGGAGCTCATCGAGGCGAAGACCCCTGTGGGGCTGGTGGTGGCCGTCCACGGCTTTCGCTCCTGGCCCTCACGGGAGTTTGCCCTGGTGGCCAAGCACCTCTATGAGCAGGGCTACACCGTGCTCTATCCCTACATGCGGGCCCACCGCAAGAGCGCCGGCAAGTTCATCACCTTCGGCGTGAAGGAGCGGTACGACATCGCCGCCTGGGCTAAGCTTTTATCCGATCGCCATCCGGAGCTGCCCCTCTTCCTCTACGGGCAGAGCATGGGCGGGGCCACGGTGATCATGGCCGCCGGGCTGGACCTGCCGAAGCAGACAAGGGGCGTCATCGCCGATTCCGCCTACTTCTCCCCCAAGGACGTGATCGGCACCGCCCTGGTGGAATCCTACAAGGTGCCCACCTTCCCCATGATGCCCGCCATGGACCTGTGGAGCCGGATCCTGGCCGGCTACTCCATCACCGCCACGGACTGCAAGCGTGCTCTGGATTCCACCAGTCTCCCCTTCCTGTTCATCCACGGCACCAACGATGAGCTGGTGCCCTACGCCATGGGGCGGCAGAACTACGAGCTGTGCCACACTCCCAAGCAGATGCTTACCGTGGAGGGGGCGGCCCACTGCGCCAGTTACTATGTGGACCCGGTCCGATACATTTCTTATCTGGACGCATTTCTCAAAAAATATAGGGGCGTTCCCTTGAAATAGGAGGGTAAATACTATACAATAAGTGCGATTTTTGAAAACCCTATGGATAAAAGGAGAATCACTATGGATAAACTGATTGGCGCATGTCTGGTCGCGCAATCCGGCGGCCCCACCGCTGTCATCAATGCCAGCGCGTACGGCGTGATCCGCACCGCTTTGGACGATCCCAACATCACCCATGTCTACGGCGCCGCCCACGGCATCCGGGGCGTTTTGGATGACATTCTGTATGATATGGATCAGGAAGACGAGCACGAGCTCCGCCTCCTGCTCAACACGCCCTCCGCTTCCCTGGGCTCCTGCCGCTATAAGCTGAAGAACTACATCGACGACGATACGGACTATCGCCGGATCCTGGAGGTATTCCAGAAGCACGACATCCGCTACTTCTTCTACATCGGCGGCAACGACTCCATGGACACCTGCAACAAGATCAGCAAGTTCCTGCAGAAGGAAAACTATCTGTGCCGGGTCATCGGCGTGCCCAAGACCATCGACAACGACCTCTACGGCACGGATCACTGCCCGGGCTTCGGCTCCGCGGCCAAGTACGTGATCACCAGCTGCATGGAGATGCGCCGCGACTGCAACGTGTACGACTACT
>CADBKO010000064.1 GCA_902795345.1 Oscillospiraceae bacterium | reverse complement strand
TAAGGCTGAAAATGGACGAAGAAACGGATTGCCACGACCGCTCTGCGGTCTCGCAATGACGGAGAATGGATGGTTCCTGCCTTAAGCTAGCGACATTGCACCTGGGGGAAGGCGGCGCGAAGCGCCGGATGAGGGGCCGCCCGCAGGACGGGGTTTTACCTTCCGATCCAACCGGCAGTTGAAACCAACTGCCGGTTGTCTCTATTGCGTACAACCGGCCTCTGTGGTACGCTGGGGCCAAAGAGAAAGGAGGGCATCCCCCATGAATGAACAGCAGAACATGGGCAGCATCATCCGCCGCCTGCGCATGGAACGGGACTGGACCCAGGAGGAGCTGGCGGCGCGCCTCGGCGTAAGCGGCCAGGCAGTGAGCAAGTGGGAGACGGGGCAGAGCCTGCCGGACATCTCCCAGGTCCCCCAGCTGGCCCGGACCCTGGGCGTCACCACGGACGAGCTCTTCGGCATGGAGGAACAAGGAAACGACTTCCCCCTTTTCGACCAGGGCGCGGACCCGGAAAAGGCCTGGGAGACCTGGCAGGAAATGCGGGAGAAGATCAAAGAATACGAAGGCTTCGACGGCAACATCTTCTGCTATGTCTATGCGGGCTATCTGCTCTGCTGCCCGGATAGCCTGCTCTATCAACCCGAACATGCCGCGGAGGTGCGGGAGGAGACGCTTCGTTATGCCGAGTCCCGCGCCAAACGGATGGAGAATACCAACGCCGTCAGTTATCAATTCCGGAACCTGCTCATGGAGCTGTACGCCCTGTCGGGAAACGAGAAGAAGGCCATGGAGGTGGGAGTGAAGGCAGGGCCCTTCCTCACAAGCACCGGGATGAACCTGGCGACGATCTATCATGACATGGGCCAGTGGGAAGCGGAGGCGAATATGCTGACCCAAGTTGGCTCTTCGCTGGTAAACCGGCTGCTGGATAACCTTGCCCTGTGCGCGGAGGCCGCGCTGAAGCTGGGCTGGGCGGAGGAAGCCCTGGACGCCGTCGAATTCGGCGTCCAGCTGATCGGCATCCTGAAAGGGGCCGCCGGCCCCCGGCGGGATGTGGGAAACCTGTGCCAGCTGGGCGCCCGCGCCCTCCTGGCACAGGGAAGGACGGAGGAAGCCATGAAATGGCTGGAGCAGCTGCTGAAGGAACCGACGAAGCCGGGAGCTCTCGTCCGCCGGGTCTTTTATGTGGGCCGCATGGGCGGGACCACCGTTTATCCCGCCCTCCGCCGAGCCTACCTTCTGCGGGCCCTGGACCACCCGGATTTTGCGCCTCTCCGGGACGACCCGGAATTCCAGGCCATCCGGGAACGCGCGGAGGCGATCCCGGGGGAAGAGTAAACCCCCTTCTTTTCTCCCGACATCCATCCGAAAGGCCAACGCAACCGCCGGTTGAGTCCAACTACCGGTTGCGTTGCTTGCTATCCCGCGCTTTTCCTGCCATACTGATGTTAACAAAAAGGAAAGGTGGTTTTCCCAATGAGCGAGAGCGGGAATATGAGCGCCATCATCCGCAGCCTGCGGATGGAAAGGGGCTGGACACAGGAAGAGCTGGGGGAGCGCGTGGGGGTGTCGGCCCAGGCGGTGAGCAAGTGGGAGACGGGGCAGAGCCTGCCGGACATCTCCCAGGTGCCCTTGCTGGCAAAGGCCTTCGGCATCACCACGGACCTGCTCTTCGGCCTGGGGGAGGAGTCCGAGCCGGATTTCCCCCAGTTCGACTCGCGCTGCACGGACCCGGAGGAGGCCTGGCAGCAATGGCGGGAAATGGGCAGGAAGCTGGAAGAAGGGCCGGAAAACGACACCTTGGCTTCTCTCTATCTCTTTCAGGGCTATCAACTCTGTTACCCCGATTCCCTCGTCTATCACCCGGAACACGCGAAGGAGGCGCGGGACGAGCTGCTGGCCTTTGCCGATAAGTCTGCCAAGAGGACAAAGCAGAGGACTCATACCGGCGATTACAGCCTGGCGTCGCACCTTACGAATCTGAATGCTCTGGCGGGCAATGAGGAAAAGGCCCTGGGCCAGATCAAGGACGCGCCGGAGTGGCCCCAGGAGCTGTCCTGGATCCGCCGCGGGGAGGTATTCCGCCTGCTGGGAAAGCGGAAGGAGGAGCGGGAACAGCTGTTGTCTGTCACCGAGCTTCTGATCCCCTGCCTGCTGACGGTGCTGTACCGCCGGGGGGACAGCGCGCTGGCTTTGGGACAGAGGGACGAAGCTCTGTACTGCGTGCGCTACGGACAGGACATTCTCCGGCTTATGTCCGGCGCGGAAAAGGTGGACCCCCTGTTTG
>CADBKO010000063.1 GCA_902795345.1 Oscillospiraceae bacterium | reverse complement strand
GATTATTTGGACTCTCTGGAGAAGAAGCACATGCAGGATCTGGGCCTGTCCCTCATGGCCTCGGCCTATTCCAACTATGCCCCGGCCCAGGCCATCCTGGGGCGCTACCACCTGCTGGGGGAGGTCTTTCCCCGGGATCTGCCCGATGCCCTAAAGTGGCTGGAAAAGGCCGTGGCGCAGGACTACGCCCCGGCCATGACCACCCTGGCCGCCATGTATATGTTCGGCGACGGGGTGAAGGTCAACGGCAAGAAGGCGGTGGAGCTGCTCACCCGGGCCATCGAGCTGGGGGACGGGGAAGCCCTGTTCGTGCGGGGCGTGTGCAGCGAGAAGGGCATCGGCGTCAGCAAGGACCCGCAGGACGCCCAAGCTTGGTACGAGAAGGCCGCCCAGAAGGGCATTACCGAGAGCGCTCTTATGGCGTGAGGCAAAGAAACCGGAAAGGAATCCCCTTGGCGGGGACGCCCCCAAAAAACACTTGACAAACGGGTGTGACACCGCCAAAATATAAATACGGGATTATATACCTTCTGCCTAACGATTTAGGCTCAAGGCCATATTGCGAAGCTGTTGGAGTTGGCACATGCTCATTCAGAACGGAAAACTGCTGCTGGACGACGAATTCGTCTATCAGGATCTGCGGATCGAAGGGGACAGGATTGTGGAGATCCTGCCCTATGGCTCCCAGCCCCGCCAGGGGGAGCAGACCATGGATGTCTATGGGATGGCCATTACCCCCGGCTTCATCGATCTGGAGGTCCACGGCGACCGGGGGCACGACTTTTCCGATGCCGACCGGGAGGGCTATGAGATCATCTCCAAGTCCCTGCTGCGGGACGGGGTCACCGGGTATCTGGCGGCGGTGAACGCCTTTCCCGAGGACGTGCTGACGGAAACCTATGAGGCCCTGGGCCGGTGGATGGACGATCCCGTTGAAGACGGCGCCCGGATGCTGGGCGTCCATATGCGGGGGCCCTTCATTTCGCCGGCGGCGGCGGGCTGCCAGGACGAGGCCTATGTGAAGGATCCGGACCTGGACCTGTTCCGGCGGCTGTACGACCTGTGCGGGAAACGGGTCAAGCTGCTGACCACATCCCCGGAGCTTGCGGGGGCCAGGCATTTCATTCAGGAAGCGGCCAAGGAATGCTTCGTTTGCCTGGGCAATTCCAACGCAGACTTTGACACCGCCCGCATGGCCTACGCCTACGGCGCCCGGGGCATGACGGACCCCTTCCACAACACCGGGGCCTTCTCGGCGGAGGATCCGGGCCTCATCGGCGCCGGCATGGACGTGGCGGAGGCCATCCTCATCAACTTCACCGATGAGGAATCCATCCATCCCGCCACATTGCGAATGCTGATGCGGGGAAATTTCCGTCGACTCTGTTTCATCAGCGGCAAGACCGCCTTTGCGGGCCTGCCCAATGGGGTTTATGAGATCGAACACCACCAGGTGAAGAAGTCCATGACCAAGGCGGCTTTTGAGAACGGACAAGATGCAGGAAGCGTGATGGGGCTTCACACGATTTGCAGAAAGGTCATGAACATGAGTGGCATTCCAGTGCCATTGCTGTTCAAAACGGTGACGGAGATACCTGCCCGCATTTTGGGAGTCTTTGATGAGGTTGGCAGCATTGAGGTCGGCAAACGAGCGGACCTCGTCATGTTGGATTTTCATGAATATGCCGTGGAACATGTGTTCCTCAGCGGGAAACAGGTTTTTTAAGAAGGGAGACTGGAATTTGAAGCTTGGATTCGGTGAGCTCCTTATAATATTCGTGGTGATCCTGTTCATCATCGGGCCGGACAAGATCCCTGAATTTGCCAAAAAGTTCGGGGAAGGGCTCCGGGCGTTCCGGAAGGCGACCAGCGGTGTGACAAAAGAGATCCGTGAGAATGTCATAGACCCGCTGAATGAAGCTGCCGCGCCCCTGAAGGAGGCAATGGAACCCATCAACGAGATGCGTACGGAGCTGAACTCACTGGCGAGCGGGATCCAGCAGGATATGCAAAGTCTCACCAATGACCTTACAAAAGACGTAAATGATATAACCGGCGAGCTGAATCAGACAGCGACCGAGCTCGTGTCGGTGGCACAGGGAGAAAACAAGACGCCTGCCAAGGGACAGGAACCGGCCACTGAAGAGGAAGGGGAAGAGGCTCCCGTGATCCAGGAAAGCCCGGCGGAACCCGCGCAGAAAGAAGAAAAAATCGAAGAGGAACCGGCTGCTTCAGCGGAAGCCGGGGAACCCGAAGAAGAGCCTGAAGCTCCCTTGAAAACAGAAGAGACGCATACGGACGCCGTTACGGCGGACGAT
>CADBKO010000062.1 GCA_902795345.1 Oscillospiraceae bacterium | reverse complement strand
GGCTGATCTCCTCGCTGGCGACCTCGCCCTGATCGTCCAGGGCCGTCACGCGCACCCGCCAGCCCGCGAATACCTGCATCAGTTCGCCGAACTTCATGCCCGCCGCGCCTCCTCCCCGTACCGCTTCGCGATCCCGTCCATCCTCGCCCGGTCCGCCCTCATCTTCTCGTCCATGGCCACCTGCACGTATTTCACCGGCTCCGCCGGCAGGCTCCGCAGGGCCGCCTCCATCGCCCGGTAGGTCAGGCAGAGCACGCCGCGAGCGTCGGTGTACTTCCCCTCCCAGGCCTCCACCAGCCTCCCGTACAGGTACTTCATCCGCCGCAGGTGCAGCTGCCGCCAGGTCTTCCCGTTCACATATGCCATGCTTTCGCGCCTCCCTGATGTATAAATCCCTGAGTCGGTTAAACTCCCTGAGCGCCTCGGCCCCGTCCATCCTCATGGTTCTTCCCTCCGGCCCTCCCCGCCCGCAGCTGCTCCAGCTGCACCCGGCGGTCAATCGCCAGGATCGCCTCGTCCAGCCGCCGGTAGCGGCGCTCCAGTTCTTCCTTCGAGGCATCCCGATAGCAGTCGTCGTGCACGTAGATCGTGCCGCCGTTCTTGCAGTGGATCGTCTTTACGATTGCCATGCGCTTCACCTCATGCCAGCCTATGCCTTCGGGCTGCCCTTGAAACCGCTTAAATGCCCCATTATTGGGGCACTCTGGTCAAAAAAATATCGCACTTCTTCTGGTTGTCGCTGATGCCGAGCACTTCACATACGCGGACAGCTTCCTCTGTATCAAAGGGGCGCTGCCCGTTGATCTTCGCGCTGAAGGCGCTGCGGGAGATTTTCGCCCGCTCTGCCACCTCGCGCTGGCTCAAGCCCTGGGCCGCAATCTCCGCCCGGAGCAGATTTCCCTGCATGTCTCCCCCTCCTTTTCTGCCGTTATTCTATGCCCCATTATCGGGACGCCTTTATATTATCACATGTCTTTCACAATGTCAACCCATTTTTGGGGCAAAATTTCTATTTTTTATTTTGGCTGTTGCATTTTCGGGACGTTTCCTGTATAATGAGGCTGGTGATGAAAATGTCGTTTTCGGAAAAACTTGCACAGGCAATGAAAGAAAAGGATATGAGCACCCGCCGGCTCTCCGAGCTGACTGGCATTCCGAAATCTGCCATCCAACGCTATACCAGCGGAGAGACGGAGAAAATTCCAATCGACCGCATGATTCGCATGGCCGAGGCCATGGGCATCGACCCGGCCTATGTCATGGGCTGGGCTTCCGATTCCTCGGTTGAGATCTCCAAGGCCCTCGGTTCCAACTCCCCCGCCTCGAAGAAGCTTCGCAAGATTGGCGACCAGCTGCGCCCTACTCCCCTGCTAAGGGAGTTGGGCGAGGCCCTCGGCTCTTCACCAGAACTAAAGGAGATGAACCGCGCCATGCTTCGGATGTCGCCGGAGGAGCGCCGGAAGATGGTGGAGATGGGAAAGGTGCTGTTCCCCGATCGATTTGAAACAAAGGAGTGAGCCCCGTGAAGAAGCTGCTCGTGTGCGTCCTCGTGCTGGTGCTGATCGGGTGTATGGCCCTGGCGGAATTGGACGTTGGCATGGCAAAGCACAACATTGGGCCGTTTTCCTTTTCCCTGCCTGCCGACTGGGTTGAAGACGGAGAAGATCTTAGCGGCACCATACAAACGAACGCATACCGCGAAGCAGCCCGTACCTCAGCGGGCACCGGCTATTTAATCGCAATGGCGTTTCCCTCCGATGCAACGATCCAGAGCGCCGTAGATGTGATTAATCTGTATGACGCCGTTCTGGAAGAATTGGGCATCGGAGATCTTGAAAGGCACTATACTGCCATCGGAAGAGAAGTCGCATACTTGTGGAGTGGGACTTTCCCCAACCCCATATCAGATGGCGATCCAGCCTCAGGCGTGATCTACTATCATGACGGAGACGTACTTGTCCTGGTTTATTCTGATCCCGCCTCCACCGCAGACGACCTGCAGGCGTTTTCCCTGGATGTTTCAAAGACCGTCAGCACCGTCGACGCTTCCGGCGACAATTCGGATGCGGTACAGACCGCAAGCGTCAACGAAGTAGATCTCTCCGGCATGTCTTATGAAGAACTGGTCGTCCTGAAGGACCGGATCAACCTGGCCATGTGGGAGTGTGATGAATGGCAGGAGGTCACCGTGCCGGAGGGCGTCTGGACTGTCGGTGAGGACATCCCGGCCGGGCATTGGACGATCCGAGCCGCGGGCAAGCAGGATTATTTCTATATCTGGTATTGCGACGACGTCAACCCGGTGACGCAAAGTCCGGCAGCTGGCTCCACCTATGTCGATTATGATCTCGCCAGCCCCGGCTTCAGCGCATTCGGCGAGGCGAACGCCACCGAGCGAGATATTGAGATGCAGGATGGATGGTACTTTATCAATAAAGACCAACTATGAAAAGTCAACCCCTTCGAAGGGGTTGAGGGAGGAGATTGGCGAGATTTAACCTGTACGCAACATAGCGTAGAATAGCAAAAGAAA
>CADBKO010000061.1 GCA_902795345.1 Oscillospiraceae bacterium | reverse complement strand
AGGGGGTAGCCGATCCCCTGGAGGTAGTCCCGGCAGGCACAGTTCAGC
Organism: Oscillospiraceae bacterium; assembly: GCA_902795345.1. Lineage (GTDB taxonomy): Bacteria > Bacillota > Clostridia > Oscillospirales > Oscillospiraceae > UBA1774. The sequence goes on along the minus strand of CADBKO010000061.1, from coordinate 2,724 downwards.
TCCTTGAGGAAATCCTGATCGCCCACGGCCATATAGAGGCTGGGCGGATCGCCCTCCTTCATGGCGGCAGCGGCGGCGGCCCGGGGGTCGTGGTGGCTGCCCGGGACCTTGGCCGGGTCCCCGAAGATGCCCCGGAAGAAGGGGTTGTCGCCGCCGGGACCGGAGACCCCTTCCGTCAGCAGGGCGCCGCTGACGGCCACGATATAGCCGAAGGTCTGCCGGTAAGTCAGGCCGTTGAGCAGGGCCCCGTAGCCCCCCATGGAGAAGCCGCCGATGATGGTGTCCTCCCGCTTATGGCTCAGGGGGAAGACCCGGCGGGTGTAGTCCACCAGCTCCTGCCCCACGAATTTGCCCCAGCCGTAGCCGAAAGTGTCGTCGTCGGTGTAAAAATGATTCTCCGCGTCGGGCATGATGATGGCAAGGCGCAGTTCGCTGCTGAGTTCCTCCACGGTGTAGTGGGAGACCCAGAAGAAGCCGTTGCCGGAGTAGCCCGCCAGGAGATAAAGGGTGGGCAGGGGCTCATAGGTCCCGTCCTTGCTCAGACCGTCCGGAAGGATGGCGGTGAAGCCCACCTGCCGTTCCAGCGTTTCGCTCATGAAGCTCGCCTGTATGATCGCCATTCAGCCTTCCTCCTTCCAGGGTGCGCCCACATAGCGCTCGTCCCGCATCTCGCAGTAAAAGGGGTTCTCAAAGGTGTCGGGGCCCAGCCAGGAGCAGAAGTCCAGAGCGCGGGGCAGGGCCCAGCGCCAGGTGGCCCATTCGTGGCTGCCGGGGCCCTCTTCATAGACATGGGGGAAGCCGATCTCCTCCAGATAGTGGTGGTATTCCCGGTTGGTGACGCAGAGCCGGTCGTTCCAGCCGCAGGCGATATAGAGCTTCGGCAGCTCGGCGCCGGAATCCAGCAGGCTTTTTGCCAGGAAGCGGGGGTTACAGTCGCTCTCCTCCCACTTCTCCATGGGGCCGTAGCGGGCTTCGAAACGGGCTTTGGAGACTTCGTCCGTCACGCTCTCGGGGCCCATCATGCCCGCGGAGAGGGGCAGCACCCAGCCGAAGGTCTCATGGTATTTCAGGCCGTTGCGCAGGGCGCCGTAGCCCCCCATGCTGAGGCCGGCGATGGCGGTATCCTCCCGCTTACGGCTCAGCACCGGGAACAGGCGGCGGGTGACTTCCACCACCTCGCGCCCGATGAACTCCCCGTATTTCACGCCGGAGTGGGTGTGGTCGGTGTAGCTGGAATTCTCGCCGGAGGGCATGACGATGGCGCAGCGGCTGAGGCCGCTGAGGCCGTTTACGTCCGTGTTCAGCAGCCAGTCCGTCTGGTCCCCCCGGTAGCCGTTGAGCAGGTACAGGGTGCGGCAGGGCTCGTCCGGGCTTGCGGACTGGGGGATCAGTAGGTTCAGCGGCACGATCCGGGAGAGACACTGGGAAAAGTAGGTCATCTGGAACCAGGCCATAGAAACACTCCTTTCGGGCCCGCCCGTCGTGGGCGGTCCATATTTATACTACTATATATAGTATATCACGGGGATGTACGGCGGACAAGCCTTGACGGACGGAGGAAAGGGGCGTATGATACCCCCCGCGAGGTGGAAAGAAATGGATTATGAAAAGCTGGAGGCCGGGCTCTGCCAGCTGCCCCTGTGCCAATATGAGTTCATCAACACGTCGGAGCTGACCTTTTCGGAGCGCATCCGCACCGTCTGCGAGGACCAGTGCCCCATGTACAACAAGTCCTGGGCCTGCCCCCCGGCGGTGGGGACCGTGGAGGAATGTAAGGCGCGCTGCCTCCGCTTCCCCCGGGCCCTCATGATCACCACGGTCACCGAGGTCAGCGACATCGCCAACATCGAAGAGACCCTGGCCACCCGCGGCCCCCACGAGGAGATCACCCGCCAGGCGGCGGCCCTGGTGAAGGAACAGGCCTCGGAGGTCATGATCCTGTCCACCGAAGCCTGCGCCGTCTGCGAAAAATGCGCCTGGCCCGACGGACCCTGCCGCCACCCGGAGATCATGAACCCCTGCGTGGAGAGCCACGGCATCATCGCCACGGACATCGCCGAGAAGCACGGCATCGAGTTTTTCAACGGAAATATCGTCACCTGGTTTTCCCTGATCTTCTATAAGGAGTGAGGGGGGCGGCAGGGCCAGGCGGCGCGCCGCAGTCATATGGAGCCGACCTTCCCCATGGCAGTCCGTGGCATGAAAAGACCTCTCCGCCCCAGTGAGCGCACGGGGGCACCCCTAACAGGGGAGGCTTAATTTGCCCGCAGCCCTTAGCCTCCCCTAACAGGGGAGGGGGACCGCCGCAGGCGGCGGAGAGGTCATTTCCAGCGCCGCTGCCGCACTGCCCGCGAAAAAACCGGCACACGGCGAAAAAATGTGCTTGACAAGGCGAGAGGGATATAGTATATTGGTTTTCGCCCGATTTGGCGGCGTAGCTCAGTTGGCTAGAGCATGCGGTTCATACCCGCAGTGTCACCGGTTCAAATCCAGTCGCCGCTACCATGCCCGCCGGAGGGAGAATCCGCCGGCGGGCCCGTTCCCCGGCCCGTTGGTCAAGTGGTTAAGACACCGCCCTTTCACGGCGGTAACATGGGTTCGAGTCCCGTACGGGTCACCATTGGAGGCTTAGCTCAGCTGGTTAGAGCGCATGCTTCACACGCATGAGGCCACTGGTTCGAGTCCAGTAGTCTCCACCACAAAGAAGCGCCTTTTGTCGAAAGA
>CADBKO010000060.1 GCA_902795345.1 Oscillospiraceae bacterium | reverse complement strand
CTGCTGGCCTGGCTGGGCGACGGCAAGTCCGCCCGGAGCTATCCCTGCTCCGAGGAGGAGAGCGAGATCCTCCACACCGCCGACCTGCTGACCCTCAAGCCCGTGATCTTCGCCGCCAACCTGGACGAGGACGGCTTCAAACATCACGACAGCAATCCCTATTATCAAGCGGTGGTCAAGGCCGCTGAGAGCGAGAACGCCCAGGTCATCCCCATCTGCGCCAACATCGAGGCGGACATCGCCGCCATGGACCCGGAGGACCGGGCGATGTTCCTGGAGGACCTGGGGGTAGAGCAGTCCGGTCTGGACCGGCTTATCCAGGCCAGCTATACCCTGCTGGGCCTGATCTCCTACCTGACCTGCGGCGAGGATGAGTGCCGGGCCTGGACCATCACCCGGGGCACCAAGGCCCCCAAAGCCGCCGGCAAGATCCACACCGACTTTGAGCGGGGCTTCATCCGGGCGGAGGTGGTCTCCTTCGCCGACCTGGACGCCTGCGGCGGCTCCATGTCCGCCGCCAAGGAAAAAGGCCTGGTCCGGTCCGAGGGCAAGGAGTATGTGATGCAGGACGGCGACGTGGTCCTGTTCCGCTTCAATGTCTGAGCAAAAAGCCGTCCTGATTACCGGAGCCTCCCGCGGGATCGGCGCGGCGGCCGCCCGGCGCTTTGCCCGGGAGGGCTGGGCCGTTGGGATCAATTTCTGCCGGTCCCGGGACCGGGCGGAGGCCCTGGCCGCCGAGCTGCGGGAAGAGGGCGCCGCGGTGGGGCTCTACCCTGCCGATATCTCCGACCGGCCCCAGGTGGACGGAATGCTCGCCGCCTTCCTTGCCGACTTTGGCCGGATCGACGCCCTGGTATGCTCGGCGGGCATAGCCCGGCAGGAGCTTTTTACCGACGTCTCCCCTGCCTCCTGGCGGGAGATCATGGCGGTAGACCTGGATGGGGTCTTCCACTGCTGCCAGGCGGCGCTGCCGGATATGCTCCACCGCAAGGCGGGAAAGATCGTCACCCTGTCCTCTATGTGGGGTCAGGTGGGAGCCTCCTGCGAGGTGGCCTACTCCGCCGCCAAGGCGGGGGTCATCGGACTTACCCGGGCGCTGGCCAAGGAGCTGGGGCCCTCCGGGATCACCGTGAACTGTGTGGCCCCCGGCGTCATTGATACGGAGATGAACGGCAACCTCTCCCGAGAGGACAAGGCCGCCCTGGCGGAAGAAACGCCCCTGGAGCGGCTGGGGACCCCAGAGGACGCAGCAAACGCCATCTGGTTCCTGGTCTCTGAGGCAGGGGATTTCTTCACCGGGCAGGTCCTTGCGCCAAACGGCGGGTTTGTGATTTGATCAGAAACTTGTTTGTATAACCAAGAATGGATGCAGCCCCCCGGCCGCTTTGCAGCGGCCGGGGGGCCCAGTCTGTCGAAAAACCACCTGAATGGTTATGCCAGGCAGGTGGTTTTTTCCATATATGAACAAAAAAGCAGCCGTATTGTGCAGAAAACGGAGGAATTCCATCTCCATTTTGCCAGTTTTTTCAGATTCATGGCAGCATATTTCAGCCTCACCCAGTTTGTGACCCGGGCCAGACCTCGATGGTGGGTATAACGCATGGCGTGTTTTTCTTTCGCATCCGCAAAGACCCGCTCAATGGTCTCCTTGCGCTGCCTGTACAGCGCTTTCCCACGATCGGTCTTGCGAAGCTGCTCTACAATGTCCAGATATTCCTGCCAAATATGTGTGGCGAATACTTTCTGACCCTTCTCATTTGCATTGCATCTGCTTTTCGAAGGACAATTGACACAGTGCTTTGGCGTACTCCGGTAGATGCGTTTTCCTTCCTTGTCGGTGGTCGTATGCCGCAGTATTCCTTCCCTCGGACAGATGAATTGGTCGTTGGCAATGTCATATGTGTAATCCCACGGGCGATATGTGTTTTCCTTGTAGTGGCGTCTGGTGTATGGCAGGATCGGTATATTTCCATCGTCCAGTGTCTTCTTTGCGATCCATGGTGTTTTGTAAGCTGAATCCATTACGACAAACTTTGTGCCTTCCAATCGACTGTTCACCCTGTCATAGACAGCATCCCACGCTGCACTGTCATGGATGTTGCCTGCCGTCACTTCTACCCCAAGTACAAATCCGTTTTTGTCGCAGGCGGTGTGCGCCTCATAAGCAAACTGCCGCTCGTGCTCTCCCTTGACGAACATCCCGGCATCCGGATCGGTAGTAGAAACCGCCCTGTCGGTCGTTCCTCCGGGTTTGTCTTCATCATCGTTATCTTCTTCGATCGGTTTCTTCCCCAGCTTCTCCCGCTCCGCGTTGACCTCCTGCCGAAGCTGTTCATCATAGACCTTTGCATCCTTTTTCACCTGCTGCTTTTGGTATTTCTTCTTATTGGCCGATGCTTTGATATGAGTTCCATCGATGAACACCGCCGACGGGTCTACCATACGGTGATTCAGGGCTTTGCTTAATATATGCTCAAAGATCTCCTCGCTGAGCTCCGGAGGAAATCGCTTGCAGAACGCATAGCTTACCGTTGCAAAATGCGGTATATTGTCCAGTAAACTATACCCCAGAAACCAGCGGTACGAGATCGTATCCTGTATTCTCTGGTGGGTCTGCCGCAGGGACGGTATCCCATACAGGTGTTGAATCAGCACCATCTTGATCAGTACCACCGGGTCTGTTCCGGGTCGTCCGTTGTCATGGCAGTAAAATGGGTCCAGTCGTTCATACAGCCAGTCGTAATCCATGACCTTTTCGATCTTCCGCAGCAGATGATCTTTCGGTACCAGAGCATCTAAATCGGTGATCACTACATCCCGCCGTGCATCTTTTTTCCATTCTTCCATCCCGCTCACCGCCTGTTATACTATTCCCAAATTAAAAGCTTAAATTTGGGAATCCGCGTGCTACGCACGCTCATGACGCGCAAATTTGGGAATCCGCGTGCTACGCACGCTCATGACGCGCAAGCGCGTCATACCGTCTCATGCAGTCTCAAACGCGCCTTCGGCGCTATAAAAAGCTTTTCAAGCTTTTTAATTGAGACTAGTATTACTACATATTTGCTCCTTTGCCTCTATTATACCAAAGAACTCGCCGCTTGGCGAGTTCTTTGACAGACTGAAGGAGGTACCATCATGATTTTTGACCGGAACGAAACCAGAGACGTCATCGCCCTGCTTGGAGCAGGCAGCATGGGCACCGCCATCGCCCGGCGCATCGCCGCGGGAAAGACCATCCTGCTGGGCGACGTCAGTGAGCAGAACCTGGCGCGGGTGGCCAACGACCTGCGCACCAGCGGCTACGCCGTGGAGACTATGGTAGTAAACGCCCTGGACAAGACCTCTGTGGAGGCCTTCGCGGAGAAGGCCGCTTCTCTGGGCCCGGTAAAGTACTTCATCGACACTGCCGGAGCCTCCCCCAACCAGACCAGTCCGGAGCACATCCTCCAGCTGGACATGGTAGGCACCGGCTACGCCGTGGACGCCTTCGGCAAGGTCATGGCCCCCTGCGGCGCGGGGCTCATCATCTCCAGCCAGACCGGGTATATGTACCCCATCCCCAACGAGACAGAACTTGAGATCTTGAAGACCCCCACCGAGGGGCTCATGGACCTGCCCATTATCAAAGACGTGGCCATGCAGAACTCCGGCCTGGCCTACATGATCGCCAAGCGGGTGAACCACCTCCAGGCCCAGAAGGCAGCGGCTACCACATGGAAGGCCCGCCGGGCCAGGATCAACACCATCAGCCCCGGGGTCATCGTCACGCCCCTGGCCTACGACGAGTTCGCCGCCGCAGGCGAGGGCTACCAGAAGATGATCGATTCTTCCGCCGCCGAGCGGACCGGAACCTCCGACGAGATCGCCGAGGCCGGGGCCTTTCTGCTGGGGGAGCACGCCGGGTTCATCACCGGCACCGACCTGCTCATCGACGGCGGCGTCATCGCCGCCATCCGCACCGGGGAATATAGCCTGGGAAGCTGATACTATTCCTGAATAAAAACATGAAATGTTTTTATTGCCGTGGGCTATGGCCCATGGCGGGCGCATTTTGTGCGCCCAGGAAGTTGTGCCATACGGACCTGCAAATCTACGATTTGCAGACTGCGGCTCTAAAGCCGC
>CADBKO010000059.1 GCA_902795345.1 Oscillospiraceae bacterium | reverse complement strand
TCGGCACCAGGATCACCCCCAGGAAGCCCAGACCGTTCACTGCGAACAGGGCAGCAATGGCAAGCAAGAGTCCCGCGAGACACAGAAGCGCCTGCTCCAGGGTGAGCCGCCGAATCGTCAGTTTCTTCGACCAGCCCAGGGCCCGCAGGATGGCCGCCTCCTTCTGCTCCTGAAGGATCATCAGCACAGGCAGGAGCGTCCCCAAAATCAGCGCCGCCGCCACGGTGAGGGGGTACAGCGTTTGAATCAGCCGGTACACCCGGTAGATGCGGTCCGCGTCGGAGGTGTCCATGCTGAACACCGGGGGCTTCTTCGCCGTGTACTGGATCTCGGCGGCCATCTGCCGCACCCGGTCCGCGTCGTGATAGTCATTCAGCGTGAAGCTGGCAGAATCCAGATACAGTGTCGTGCCGAAAAAGCTGTAGCTGCTGAAAGCGGAAATTGGGGCATAGACGACTGGGTTTGTCTGCATCTTAGTAGTTTCAACGCAGCCGACTACGGTGTAAAAGGGGCGATATTTGTCTCGGAGAGCAATTCCCTCTTCCCGAGTGGCTGGGGCGACATTGTGGCCATAGCTCAGGTATTGGATGCAGCCAAATTCGTTAATTCGCACCTCATCCCCCAGCTCGACGCCCAGTTTCTCCATAACCGGAGCAGAAAGAATACATATTTTACCCTTAGCCCGCATGGCGGTTTCCATGTCCCAGCCCGTCAGCCAGGTGACGGGTTCGGATACCACTCTGTCCAGACGGTTTGTGAAGACGACCTCTGCAAACTCCAACTCCAATTCCGCCTCCTCGAAAGTGGTCTGGTAGATCGGCTCACTCACCAGGCCGCTCTTGAGCAGGGTTTCCGCCCGGTAGAGGGAGAGCCCATCGAAGAAGCTCGTTTCCACTCGCAGGTTTTGTATCATTGCTTCATAACGGGACCGCATCACCGTCAACTGCCCCACGGCCCCCACCAGCAGAGCCGCCATCAGGAGGGCCAGCACCGTTTTCAGTCCCGCTCGCCGGATATGCCGCAGTACATAGTGCCGCAGAAAGCCCTTGATGGGCCTCCCCGTGGCGGTGACGGGCACGGCCAGCACCGCAGTCGCCCGGGCCAGTTCCAGCGCGCCGATCTCCGAGGCGGCGTCGGCGGTTTTTTCCTTCCTCCGCTCGCTGTCCTGCAAGAGCGCCAGGGGACTGCGCTTGCCCAGAGCCCGGAGATAGGCCCCGGCCATGAGGGCGGTCACCAGCAGGAGGCTTAGGGCCCCCAGGAGATAGACGCCCCCGTGGGCGGAGGGCATGGCCTCCAAGCCCGCCTCGGCAAACTCCGCCGCGCTCTGCCTCACCGCCGCGCCGGACCGCAGCCAGGCGATCAGGAGGCCCAGCAGGCCGGAAAAGGTCGCCAAAGCCAGCAGGGGCTGGAGCAAAGCATTTGCCGCGCCCTTCCGGGGCGTGCCCAGGGCCCGGAGGATGGCGTATTCCCTCCGCCGCCGGTGGAGGAAGAGATAGAGGGTCAGGCCCACCGCCAGCAGGGAAGCCACGGCGAAAATGAGGAGCTTCATCATCGTCAGCCGCCGGGTCTCGGCGATTTTCTCCGAGATGATGGGCCAATTCCCATCGTTCCAGGCGTATTGCAGGCCCATTTGCTCCACCAGGGGCAGACATTCCTCGCTGAAAGCTCCAATGCTCGCCGCGTCCCGCACCAGGAAGCTCACCTCCGCCGGGCGGAACCGATGGCTCGCCGTGTCGCAGCTCTCCGGCAGGAAAGAGGTGGGCACAAAGATCGCGTTTTCCGAATACGCCCAATAGTAGTCTTGCTCTTGCAGGGAACCGGTGGAATAGAAGGAATAGTTTTCCTGTTCCTGCCAACGTCGCCCTCCCGTATCCTTCCAGGAACCCACGATGGTAAAACTATGCTCCTTCCATTCCGTGGCGTAGCGTCCCTGCGTGACAGCCACCGCCCCCAAAGGCGCATACTGCTCCATGAGGCGATTTCCCAGCTTCAGGGTGATGCTGTCCCCCAGATTGAGGCCGTTGCTCACCAGAAAAGTCTCGCTCACCACGCAGACGGGAATTCCGGCGTCCTCCGGGCCCAGGAAGCGGCCCTGGACGGGAGTGAGCTGCTGCCGGGTGGCCCGGCGGATGGAGGCCATGTCGTCGGTATACACCACGTCGAAGGTGCGAATATCGTCGTTTGTGACCTGTATCAGTTCCCGGAGAGGGGCGAAGTCCGCCGTTTCCAGATAGTTTTCCGGGAGATCGGTCACGTCCGTCCAGTAGGGCCACCAGCCCTTGCGGCTGTCATCCCCCAGCCAGAAGCCAAACTCCTTGGCTTCCACTGAGATGTGACGCGGTGCCCGCACTACAAAGACATAGCGCCGCCCCTTCTCAATAGAAGCTATACTCGCCCTTGTGATGTCATAGTCAACACAATCCACGCTGTTGCCGGGAAACCGGATATGAACCCGCTTGCCGATACCGACGTCCTTTTCTGACAGGGCGTTAATCAACAGATACGCTTCGCCATCAAGAGCCCGAAGCTGTTCATCTAAGTGCTTTTGGTCCCCTGCAAGGATCGCCACATCCGCCAATGTGCAGCGCCAGGTGCTGTCATAGGTATATTTGTCATAGTTTGTCACGGTACTGACGAGTTTCACCGTGGCTTCGATCACAAGCCGGTCCATGAAGCTGTAATCGGCGTAAGCTCCGTCGATGCGTTGGTAGTCTTCCGAGATGCCGGCGGTCATATAGCGGCGGTCCACGGCGTCGATATAGGGCAGGGCTTCCAAGTCATCCAGGTTTTTCACGCTCAGGGCTTCATGGTGAATGCTTTCGTTGTTGTGGTCCTCCCGGAGATTCGTGCCGGGGTTAGTTGGGCCCGACAGCAGGAACAAACTGTTGGTCCCATCCTGGGGATTGCTCACCGGGCTCCGCTCCACGGTTAGCACGCCCTCCACCTTTTCTTCCGCTTCCCGCACCGCCTCGGTCTGCATGGCGTAGGAAGAAAGGTTATCCAG
>CADBKO010000058.1 GCA_902795345.1 Oscillospiraceae bacterium | reverse complement strand
AATCAGAATTGTATTCTGATTTTGCAAGGATATAACGTGAAGGGGGATTCCCGTCCCCCTTCACAAATCCCCCATGCTTATCGAAACTCCGCCAAAAGGTTTTGTCTACAGGCTGACTTCTTGATCGTCTCAATATGCGATGCCCCAGTAGATCATATGCTTGGCAGGCTTGCCGCAGACGGGGCAAACATCGCCCAGCTTTTCCTGCTCAAAGGGGATGCAGCGGCTGGACATGCCCGCTTTCTCCTTCATGGCCAGCTCGCAGGCCAGATCGCCGCACCACATGGTCTTGATGAAGCCGCCATTACGCTCCTGCAATTCCTTGGCTTCCTCCAGGGAGTGGGCTTCGAAAATGTGGCTGTCCAGGTTCTCCTTGGCCTTGTCAAAGAGGCCCTGCTGCACGGCATCCAGCAACTCCGGCACCTTTTCCGTCAGCTCCGCAAGAGCCACGGGGATCTTCTCGAAGTTATCCCGGCGGACGCAGACGCACTGGCCGTTTTCCATATCCCGGGGACCCAGCTCCAGGCGCAGAGGCACGCCCTTCATCTCCCACTGAGCGCATTTCCAGCCCAGAGAGTTGTCGCTGTCATCGATCTTAGCCCGGACGCCGGCTGCCTTCAACGCGGCCAGGATTTCCTGCGCCTTTTCCAGCACGCCGGGCTTGTGGGCCGCCACGGGCACCACGATGACCTGGATGGGGGCCACCGCCGGGGGCAGCACAAGGCCGTTGTTGTCGCCGTGGGTCATGATGATGCCGCCGATGATGCGGGTGGACATGCCCCAGCTCGTCTCATGCGGGACCTGCTGCTGATTGTTTTTGTCAGAGAACGCGATGCCGAAAGCCCGGGCAAATCCGTCTCCAAAATAATGGCTGGTTCCGGACTGAAGGGCCTTGTGGTCGTGCATCATGCACTCGATGGTATAGGTGCGCTCGGCGCCGGCGAATTTTTCCTTGTCCGTCTTGAAGCCGCGGACCACGGGCATGGCAAGCAGCTTCTCCGCGCATTCGGCGTAGACCTCCAGCATCTGCTCCGTCTCCTGGATGGCCTCTTCCGCCGTGGCGTGAAGGGTGTGGCCCTCCTGCCAGAGGAATTCCCGGCCCCGGAGGAAGGGGCGGGTGGTCTTTTCCCAGCGGAGCACGCTGCACCACTGGTTATATTTCATGGGCAGATCCCGCCAGGAATGGAGCACATGGCTCCAATGCTCGCAGAACAGGGTCTCGGAGGTAGGACGGATGCAGAGCTTCTCCGGTAGCTCCTCGCTGCCGCCCAGGGTCACCCAGGCACATTCGGGGGCGAAGCCTTCCACATGGTCCTTCTCCTTCTGGAGCAGGCTTTCCGGGATCAGCATCGGCATGGACACATTTTCGTGGCCCAGCTCCTTGAAGCGCCGGTCCAGCCAGCTCTGGATATTCTCCCAGATCGCGTAGCCGTAGGGGCGCAGGATGAAGAGGCCCTTCACGCCGGAATAGTCCACCAGCTCCGCTTTCACGCAGACGTCCGTGAACCACTGGGCGAAGTCCACCTCCATATCGGTGATCTGTTCGACCTTCTTATCCTTAGCCATAGCTTTTTCTCCTTAATGCAAATCAGATAACCGCAATTCTACACGCGGGATGGTCAAATGTCAAGCGCTCAGAGGTTTACCAGCTGACGCCAGCAGCCGGGGCTGAATTCCGCCTGCCTGCGGTAGGCCTGGGAGGCCCGGTATTTGAAATCGGAGTGCTCGATCAGGCGGAACAGGTCCGAAAGCACGTCCGCGATCTGCTCCCCGCTGTCCCAGCGGCCCAGATTGCCAGTGAAGATGAACTTGACGAACGAGAAGATGGCGGCAAGGCCATAAAAGGCGCGGCTGCCGTCGTTCGTCCCGCCCACATGGGGGAAGTTGTTGTAGAACATATGGGTAATGAGGAGCCGCTCCGCAGCTTCCTGCCATCCTTCCAGGCCGGGGAAGACATGCGCCTGCGCTTCCCGATACCGATCCAGAAGCACTTTTGCTTCCTCCCGGGAGAGCTTCTCCTTTCCGCTGATGCCGAAGAAGCGCAGCGCCTCCATGCAGAGGGGCCCGGCCACCTTGTTCTTGCCGCTGAAATCCGACGCCAGCTGATACAGGACCCGGACAGCGTCCAGTTCTCCTTCTTCCCCGCTGCATTTCTCCATGCAGCCGAACAGTTCTTCACCCAGAATCGTGAAGCGCTCCGTAAGCGTGTTTCTGCGGTCCTCCATGATCTCGACAGCCCGCCCACATTCTGCATACTGTTCCCTGCTCATGTCGATATGGAATAGCGGTTCTTCCCCGATCTCCGTTTCCACGAAACCGAGAGGCTCCCGGGAAGCCAGCGCCGCTTCCGTGACCGCTTCGCAGCTGAGGCTCAGGGCGCATTCCGCGATGTCCCCCACGCTGCGCCGGTTCCGGGGATAGAGCCGGCAGACGTCAGGTAATACGCCCTCTCCCGCGTTCTTCTGCAGGGTGCAGAGCCCATCCTCCCCCAGCAGGCGGCAGCGGCCTAGTTTATCATGGACGATATGGGCGTAACGCGCCTCATCCGGCGCGAAATTCGGACGCAGGGCTTCCTTGATCTCCTGCCGGAACTCCTGGGAACAAGGGGCCTGGAGCATGCGGTCATGCTCCTCCCGGCTGATGGTGACGGGCCAGCCGATGCAGCAGTTGGCGCGGCACTGCCCGCATTTGCAGGCAAAGCCGGGATAGTAATCCGCAACGATGTATTTCATTTCTTCTCCCTTCGCCGGTAGCAGTCGTTTTCCAGGCTGCACCCGCCGCATTCCGTACAGCCAGGCTGCTTCCGGAAATCCAGCGCATATTTGTGGAGAAGGCCGCCGAGATAATCGCTCATCTCCATCAATTCCTCCGGCTTGCACCGCTCCAGCCCGTAATACACGCAGTCGTCCATGGGCCGGAAGGGCATGATGGTGGGAAACACCCCCTCGAAGGCCATCAGCGCACATTCCTTCATAATGTCCTCCTTGGGCTGGATGCCGCCGATGAGGACGCTGGACACCATCCCCCAGCCGAAGAGCTTCACCGCCT
>CADBKO010000057.1 GCA_902795345.1 Oscillospiraceae bacterium | reverse complement strand
GAAACCCTTATCGAAAAAGTGGGGGTACTCCGCTTCCAGCAGCCCGGCCGTCTCCTTTTCCACCCGCGCGCCCAGACAGAGCAGCTCGGCTTTGAGTTTTACGATGTCCTTTTCCACTGTTTCTCCTTTCCCCGCAGCGGATTCTCTGTGAACGATTCCGATTACATACGAAATTATATGCCTATCATGATACTATGTCAATAGGTTGTCTGCGGACAGCTGCTCTCCGGGGACATGCCGCCTTGACGGGAGCGGCAAAATCCTGTATGATAATAGAGAAGCAAACAGACAGAATATCCGCCGCCGAAAGGAGAAGCCATATGGAGAAAGCGTTTCCCATACTTATGCTCTGTTTCGCCGGGCTGCTGCTGGTCTACGCGGGCATCCTGGCGCTGACGAAGGACGTGATGCTGATCCCCCACGCGGATAAGGCCAAGATCCCCGATCCGAAGGCCTATGCTCTGCGCTTTGCCGGGATCATGGCCCTGGTGACCATAGGCCCCCTGGCCAGCGGTATCGCGGGCCTCATCTACGACAACAAACGGGCCGCCATCGCGCTGATCGTGGGCCTGGTATTCTCCCTGTGGGGCGCTACCCAGTTGGTCAAAAAGGTCATGTGACGGCATATTTCAAAAGCCCGCCGGGATCCGGCGGGCTTTTGCTTTTTTTGTTCAGTCGGCCTTGGCCTGGCGGAAGCACTCGCCGCAGAAGACGCAGCGTTTCCGCTCCGGATGGAGCCTGCACTTGCGCAGGTTGTCCGCATCGAAGAGATACTCATACTCCCCGTCCTCTTTTTTGCGGCGGCGGACCCGGCTCCAGGTGCCGTTGAGGTAGATGGCCTGCCAGAGGATGGGCTTGCGGATGACCCGGAAGTCGATGGGACAGTGCCACATATTCGGGGGTATGCGCACGATGGTGGGCTCCGTGACGGTGAATTTCTTCATATCGTCCGGGTCCTCTCCGATCATGACGTCGATCTCCGCATCCCAGGAGGAGAAGACGTCGGGCAGCTGGGCCCCGAAAAATACCAGATATTCCTCCACCCCATGGTGGAAATGGGGCTCCTCCATGGGCATGGGGCCGGTAATGACCTGCCAGCCCATGTGCAGATTCGCCCCGGGCATATAGGTCTCGCCCCGGAAATAGGCCTGGGGGCCGGGGCAGATATCTCCATGGAACGTGTTTTCCGGCGGAACTTTGCAGAACAGGGATTCGTAATCAAATTCGGCCATTTGCGGCTTCTCCTTTCCTCAGATACGTCCGATGTCCCGGGCGGCGTTGTAGGCTTCCGTGGTGGCGGCCAGGATGCTCCGGGCGGAGACGCAGTCTCCCACAAGATAAAACTCCGGGGCGCAGGCGCTCAGCGCGATGGCCTCGTCGCTGAGGGGCCTCTGCCCCACGGCATAGATCACCGTGTCTGCCGGGAAGAAATGCTTTCCCTCGGCGTCCTCGGCCTCCACCCCGTCGGGCCGGATGGCCAGAGCACGGGTACCCAGGGCGACGCCGATCTTCCGCTGCTGGATCTGGACCCGCAGATTGTTCATGTGGACCATGTTGCCCCCGTCGTTGAGGTCAGGCAGCATCTCGATCAAGCCCACTTCCCGGCCCAGCATCGTCAGGAAAATGCCCAGCTCGATGCCCACCAGGCCGCCGCCCAGGATCTGCACCCGCTGCCCGGCGGCCTCCGGATGGGTATAGATATATTCCGCGCCGAAGACATTGGCCCCGTCGATGCCGGGGATGGGGGGCTTCACGGGCTGCGCGCCAAGGGCGGCCACGATGGCGTCGGGCCGGAGGCTGCGGGCGAAGTCCGGCGTTACCTTCGTATTCAGGCGCACCTCCACCCCCGCTTCCCTCACCCGGCGGGCCTGGCGTTCCAGATATTCGCCCAGGCGCTTCTTGAAGGGCACCAGGGCTTCGCATTTCAGCACGCCCCCCAGCGTATCGGAGGCCTCGCAGAGGATCACATCATGGCCCCGCTTCGCCGCGGTGAGGGCTGCCTCCATGCCGGCGATGCCGCCGCCTGCCACCAGCAAGCGTTTCTTCCTTGCGGGGGGCTTTGCGAACTGCTCCTCCAGCTCATGGCCGATGATGGGGTTGATGGCGCAGGCCCGGCGGCGGGTGCGGGTGGAATTACTAAAGCAAGCGCAGCAGCGCATGCAGACGTCGATATCCTCCGTCTTGCCCAGCCTTGCCTTCAGAGGCAAGTCCGGATCCGCCAGGCTCTGCCGCCCCAGGTCCACGATGTCCGCCTTGCCGGAGGCGATGATCTCTTCCAGCATGCCCGGCTCCGTCAGGGCGCCGACAGTTGCTACCGGGGTTGAGACATGCTTCTTGATCTCAGCGGCGTAATGCACATTGCAGCCGTCATCCTGGAACATGCCGGGATGGGTGACGGTGGCGGCATAGTCGGATTCATGGTGTCCGGCGGAGACATGGATGATGTCCGCTTTCCCATCCAGCATTTTGGCGATGGCGATACCTTCGTCGATATCGTAACCGGCGTCGATGCACTCCGCACCGCTGATGCGCACCTCAATGGGGAAACCGGGGCCTACGGCCTTCCGCACGGCTTCGATCACCGCCAGGGGCAGACGCATGCGGTTTTCCAGGTCCGGGCCGCCCCAGCGGTCCTTCCGGGTATTCACATATTTGGAGATGAACTGGGCCAGGCCCCAGCCGTGGCCCGCATGGATCATCACCATGCCGAAGCCGCACTGCTTCACGAAGGCGGCAGCCTTGCCGAAAGCGCGGATCAGCTCTTCGATCTCCGCCTCCGTCATGCCCCGCACATGCCTGAGCCCATCGGGAGACGGGGTCACCTCATGGCCGTCGTTGTTGGTGTGATGCACGTCGGGCAAGGCAGTGTCCACCGGCCCCAGGAGCTGCCCGCCCTTTTCATAGACCAGGTGGGAATACATGCCGCAGTGCTGCAGCTGCACGCCGGCCACGGCCCCGTGGCGGGAGATGGCGGTGGCCATGGCGCTCATAGCGGGGAGATTCTGCGGATCGTCCAGCAGGATCTGGTAGGCATGGGCCTGGCCGGTGCGCCGGTCCACGATGCACTCCCCCAGGGTCACCGACGCGAAGCCCCCCAGGGCCTTGCGCTCATAAAAGGCCACGCCGTCGGGAGAGGGGCCGTTCCGGCTGTCCAGATACTGGCAGCCATTGGGAGCGGCGAAGATGCGGTTGCGAAAAAGGGTCTTGCCGATGCGGATCGGCTGGAAAAGATGGGGATAGGTTTCGACGCTCATGGCTGTCTCCTTCCTTTCAGACAGCGCCGCAGGGGGTTCCTGCGGCGCTGTTGAATGTTTGCGGATTACTTCAGTTGGTGTACTTCGCCGGTCTCCTTATTGCGCCAGCGGGGCTTGAGGGGCAGGGGCCAGTTGAACTCCATGGCCCCGGGGGTGGGGCAGTCGGTGGCGCAGCAGCCGCAGTACCAGCACTCCTCCGGATGCAGGAGGATGGGGGGCTTGCCCTTCACCGGGTTGGGAATGAACACGTCGATCTGGCAGGTCTCCACGCAGGTGTTGCAGCCGACGCACTTCTCGGGATTGATGCGCACGGGCACGCTGGGGGTCTGCACATTGGGG
>CADBKO010000056.1 GCA_902795345.1 Oscillospiraceae bacterium | reverse complement strand
TTCGTCGGTGGTGCTGAGGGGAAGGTCATACTCGTAGGCTTCGGTGGCAAAGCCGTCCGCGTCGGTGGCGAACTTGCCGTAAGCGAACTTGTAGGGGCCGTCATCCTCAACGGGAGGCGCGGGGGTGTCGTTGCCGCCCTGATTGGGGGCTTCGGTGGGGGTGGTGTTGCCGGGCGCCGGAGTGCTGGGAGCAGCCGTCGGGGTAGTGGTTCCACCGCCGCCGTTGCAGCCCGCAAACAGGGCCAGGACGAACAGCACCGCGAGGATCAGTGCGAACTTCCTTTTCATTGCGTTTTCCTTTCTTCAGATTTTTCCGTATTTTTACGGAATGATTACCGACATAATATAGCATAGCCGTGCTGTGAAATCAACCGTTTTGCACAAAATATGCCCCTCCCCGGAGAAAAATGCATGAGGCGGCGGCGAAGAGCCGGGGAGCCGGGCATGCGGGGAGAGCCGGAGTGATGGAAGGACAACAAACACGCATGAAAAAGTAATATTAACGCGGCCGGGAATCAGGACATATGCAGATAGAGCAAAAAATCCAACAATCCCTTCCGGGGAGCAGGAGACGCGTCCCCCTTCGGCTGTTTATTGGATCGTGCCCGCAAAAAGGACGAAGCCCTCCTCGTTATAGCCCACCGCCAGCTGCCCCGGGGCGGGCCGCCGCAGGGGGCTGTCGAAGCGGATGGAAAACCCGTCCTCCAGGGGGGAGACCTCCGCCGGAAACATGGCGGGGCGGCTGCGGGGCTTCAGGAGGCAGCGGAAGGGCTCCGCAGCCTTTTCCATGGCCCCCAGGCAGATGTCCGTAATAAATATGTTATCTGTCAGCAGCTTTTCCTCCGGCCCCAGGACCACCGCGTTCCGGTCCCGGTCCAGGGAGCAGACATAGAGACGGCTTTCCGCCGCCACCCCCAGGCCCCGCCGCTGGCCGACGGTGTAGCGGTGGAGGCCCCTGTGCCTTCCCAGCACCTTGCCGGAGGAATCCACGAAATCCCCCGCCGGGAGGCCCATGCCCCGTTCCTCCAGCCAGGCGCCGTAATCCCCGTCGGGGATGAAGCAGATGTCCTGGCTGTCCGGCTCCGCCGACGCCGCCAGGCCCGCTTCGGCGGCCAGGGCGCGGATCTCCGGCTTTGTCTTGTCCGCCAGGGGCAGGAGCAGCCTGCCCAGCAAGTCCGGGCCTACCCGGGCCAGCATGTAGCTCTGGTCCTTCCCGTCCCCCGCGCTGCGGAGGCAGGGGCGGCCGTTCCTTTCCTCGATGCGGGCATAGTGCCCCGTGGCGATGTGCCCGGCGCCGATGGCCTCCGCCGCTTCCAGGAGGGCGGGGAGCTTCACCGTGGGGTTGCAGACCACGCAGGGATTGGGGGTGCGCCCGACAGCGTATTCCGCCGCGAAGGGGGCGCGCACCAGCCTTTCATGCCTGGCCCTCACGTCCAGCGTCTGAAAGGGGATGCCCAGCTGGGCGGCGGCCCTTTCCGCCTTTTCCGGGCTGCCCACGCCCAGGTCCAGCCAGAAGCCGTGGACCTCGTACCCCGCCCGGCGCAGCAGAAGGGCGGCGGCTGCGCTGTCCACGCCGCCGGAAAGCCCGAGTGCGACTTTTTCCATGCTTATTTCCCCTCTTTTTCCAGCCAGACCATCAGAGCCGTCATGTCCGCGGGGCTGACGCCGGAGATGCGCCCCGCCTGGCCGAAGGATTCGGGCCGGATCTTGTCCAGCTTCTGCCGGGCCTCGATGCGCAGGGTGGGGATGCTGAGATAGTCCAGGTCCGGCGGAAGCAGCCGGTTTTCCAGCCGCTTGAACTCGGCGGCCTGCTTCTCCTGCCGGGCGATATAGCCCTCGTATTTCAGGCTGATCTCCGCCTGCCGCCAGACCGCCCGGTCCAGGACCGGACGCTGCGGGTCGAAGGGCGCCAGGGATTCATAGTCCACCTGGGGCCGCCGGAGAAGGTCCCCCAGGCTCACGCCGGAGGCGGGAGCGGTGGTGCCCCGGGCGGTGAGAAAGGCCGTCAGAGCTTCGGAGGGGGGGAGGTGGGTCTTTTCCAGGCGGGCGATCTCGGCCTCCACCATGGCATATTTGACCCGCACCGCCGCCAGCCGTTCTTCGGAGACGAGGCCGATGCGCCAGCCCTTCTCCGTCATGCGCAGGTCGGCGTTGTCCTGGCGGTGAAGGAGGCGGTATTCCGTCCGGGAGGTCATCATTCGGTATGGCTCGTTGGTGCCCTTGGTCACCAGATCGTCCAGCAGCACGCCGATATAGCCCTCGCTGCGGTCGATGATGAGGGGCTCCTCCCCCTTCAGCTTCAGGGCGGCGTTCACCCCGGCGATAAAGCCCTGCACCGCCGCCTCCTCATAGCCGGAGGTGCCGTTGAACTGCCCCGCCCCGTAGAGGCCGGGCACCTTTTTCGTTTCCAGGGTGCGCCGCAGCTCCAGGGGGTCCACGCAGTCATATTCGATGGCGTAGGCCGGGCGCATCATCTCCGCGTGCTCCAGGCCGATGACCGTATGGAGCATTTGCAGCTGCACGTCCTCGGGCATGCTGGAGGAGAAGCCCTGGACATACACCTCCTCCGTGTTCAGGCCCATGGGCTCCAGGAAGAGCTGGTGCCGGGGCTTGTCGGCAAAGCGCACCACCTTGTCCTCGATGCTGGGGCAGTAGCGGGGCCCCACACCTTCAATGACGCCGGAGAAAAGGGGAGAGCGGTGGAGATTAGCGCGGATGACCTTGTGGGTCTCCTCGGTGGTGTAGGTGAGCCAGCATACCGCCCGGTTCTCCAGAGGCTTCGTGCAGGTGAAAGAGAAGGGCTCCGGGTCGGAATCCCCGTATTGGGGCTCCAATCTGGAATAGTCCACGGTGCGGCCGTTGATGCGGGGGGGCGTGCCGGTCTTGAAGCGCCGCAGCTCCAGCCCCATGGCCTTCAGGCAATCGTAGAGGGGGCCGGAGGGGTGCATCCCGTCGGGCCCGCTGTCCCGGAGACATTCTCCCACGATGGTCCTGCCCCGGAGATAGGTGCCGGTGCAGACGATGGCGGCTTTGCAGCGGTAGGTGGCCCCGGTCTGGGTGCGCACGAAGCTGACGGCTCCGTTCGTGAGGCCGATCTCCGTGATCTCCGCCTGCTTGAGGCGGAGGTTATCCTGCTGTTCCAGGACGTGCTTCATCCGCTGGCGGTAGGCCACCCGGTCCGCCTGGGCCCGGAGGGAACGGACGGCGGGGCCCTTGCCCAGGTTCAGCATCCGGTATTGGATGCAGGCCTCGTCCGCCGCCTTGCCCATCTCGCCCCCCAGGGCGTCCAGCTCCCGCACCAGATGGCCCTTGCCGGTGCCGCCCACGGCGGGGTTGCAGGGCATGTTGCCCACAGCGTCCAGGTTGATGGTGAAAATGATGGTGTCCATGCCCAGCCTCGCGGCGGCCAGGGCCGCTTCGATGCCCGCATGGCCCGCGCCGATAACGGCGACGTCGCAGGAACCTGCGTCAAAACTCATGATAGATCAGCTCTCTTTCCGGGAGTGGGGTATTGGCGATAAAAGAAATACGAAAGGAAGTATGCCTCCCCTTCAGGGGAGGGGTAGCGCACGCATCCCTGCGAGGGGCCCTTGCGCGCGGAATGGGGACCGCGAAGCGGTGGAGAGGTCAACGCTGCGGCGGGGACGACCTCTCAGTCAGCCGCCTGCGGCGGCTGCCAGCTCCCCTAAAGTAACCGCTGAATAATCCAAGGGAATCGTAAAAAGAGGGGCAAAAGACCGTAATTCAGGGAGAAACCCGGTTAATTCTCCCTGAATACCCCTTCTATC
>CADBKO010000055.1 GCA_902795345.1 Oscillospiraceae bacterium | reverse complement strand
CCTTGTGATATACTGTGATGGATGGGAGGCGCTTGGCATTGGGACAGAAAGAAAAGCTCATTCTCAAGCTCAAATCCAATCCGAGGACATTCACTTTCGACGATGCTGAGACCCTCCTCGGGTATTTCACCTACACCCGCAGCAATAAAGGGAAAACCAGCGGATCCCGCGTGATGTTTGTGAGCAGCGAATACAAATCAAAAATCTTGCTTCACAAGCCTCATCCCCGCAAGGAACTGCTGGAGTACCAGGTGAAACAGCTGATCGAGCAATTGGAACAGGAGGGATTGCTGTGAGCAACATCATGCAGTACAAAGGCTATGTCGGCAGCGTGGAATTTTCCGAAAGCGACGGCGTGCTCTTCGGTAAGGTGCAGGGCATCCGTTCCATGATTTCCTATGAAGGAACCTCTGTGCAGGAGCTTCTGGACGACTTCCACGGGGCGGTGGACGATTATCTCGCCCTCTGCGAGGAAGAAGGAACGGAGCCGGAAACTGCCTACAAAGGCAGCCTGAATCTCCGGTTCAGAAAGCCGGAAACCCACCGGAGAGCCGCCCTCTACGCCCTCGCCCACGGCCAGAGCCTCAACAGCTTCATCGACGACTGCGTCGTGGAAAGGCTGGACGCCCTGCACGCATAATACTTCTCCGATTTCCTGATCCATGAAAAATGCCGCTTGACAAACCCGGTCAGGCGGCATACAATAAAAACGAAGAGTGAACCGCGTGCGGTTGCTCCTCGAGTTCAGACTAGAAGATGCGGCTCACGCCGCAAGCCAGCCGTCACTTGCCAGCGTGGCGGCTGTTCTTTATATGGGTACGCTTCACAAGGATCGATACCGTAAACGGACCGATGTGGAAGGTGATCCTCATACGCATCACCCCCTTTCGGGAGGATGGAGCAACCGCCTGCGCATTGTTTGTTCACTCTTCGGCCTCAGAGTTTCCCCCTCAGCCCTTTGATAGTACTTGAAAGTGCTTGTTCTGTCAAGACGAACCGCCCCAATCTGCTTGACATCCCAGGAAAGAACCGCTATAATACCCTTGCCGGTGCAAACCGGCGAATAATCACATACCTCCTTATCAAGAGCGGCTGAGGGACTGGCCCGATGAAGCCCGGCAACCGGCGGAAGATCCGCGAGGTGCCAATTCCAGCGGCGGGATGACCGCCGGCAGATAAGGCGACACGATGTTTTTCATTCACTGCGCGCCGGACTGCCTGTAAGTCCGGCGCCTTTTTGCAGAGTGAAGAGTGGAGAGTTTTTGCTCGCTGCGCTCGCAGAGTGAAGATGAGATATGGTTTCTGATTCTTTTGAAGACGACTTGATCACTCCTCACTCCTAACTCCTCACTTCTCACTTCTCATTCTATCTCCACTCCTCACTCTCAAAAAGTCTTTGGCTGCTGTGCGGCCGGAAAGGAAACTCCATGCGGAAACTGTTTACTTCTGAATCGGTGACGGAAGGTCATCCGGACAAAATGTGCGACCAGATCTCGGACGCCGTGCTGGACGCGATCCTGGAAAAGGACCCGGACGCTCACGTCGCCTGTGAAACCTGCGCCACCACCGGCCTGATCACGGTGATGGGCGAGGTAACCACCGAAACCTACGTCAACGTCCAGGACCTGGTGCGGTCCGTGGTCAACGACATCGGGTACGATCGGGCCAAGAAGGGCTTTGACGGGGCGACCTGCGCGGTGCTGGTGGCCCTGCATGACCAGAGCCCGGACATCGCCCAAGGCGTGAACGACGCGCTGGAAAAGCGCGGCAGCGGCGAAAAGGAGACCGGCGCCGGCGACCAGGGCATGATGTTCGGCTACGCCTGCGACGAAACGCCGGAGCTGATGCCCATGCCCATCGCCCTGGCCCACCGCCTGACCCGACAGATGGCGAAGGTCCGCAAGGAAGGGCTCTGCCCCTACATGCGGCCCGACGGCAAGGCTCAGGTGACGGTGATCTATGAGGACGATAAGCCCGTCGGCATCGACACCATCGTCATTTCTACCCAGCACGACGAAGAGGTCACCCAGGAGCAGATCCGCAAAGACATGATCGAGCACGTGGTGCACGCTGTGATCCCCGCGGAGCTATTGAGCGACCAGACCAAGTATTATATCAACCCCACCGGCCGCTTCGTCATCGGCGGCCCGGCGGGCGACTGCGGGCTGACCGGCCGCAAGATCATCGTGGACACCTACGGCGGCTACGCCCCCCACGGCGGCGGCGCTTTCTCCGGCAAGGACCCCACCAAGGTGGACCGTTCCGGCGCCTACGCCGCCCGGCACGCGGCCAAGAACGTGGTGGCCGCCGGCCTGGCCAGCCGCTGCCAGGTGGCCCTGGCCTACGCCATCGGCGTGGCGGAGCCCGTCTCCTTCACGGTGGACACCTTCGGCACCGGCATCCTGCCCGACGAGAAAATTTCCCGCATCGTCCGGGAGACCTTCGACATGCGGCCCGACGCCATCATCGAACGGCTGGACTTAAAGCGCCCCATCTATCGCCAGACCGCCGCCTACGGCCACTTCGGCCGCACCGACGTTGACCTGCCCTGGGAGCACACCGATACCGTCGAGCTCCTGCAGCAAAAGGCCATGCGCTGAAGGAGTCGCCCATGAACTGGGAAACCGCCCTGCCCCCGGGGATCAGCATCCGGGAGGCGGAGCTTTCGGACGCCGTGCTGGACACGCTGATCGCCTTTTCCAAGGCCTGGGAAAAGGAAGATAGCTGCCGGGGCTACCGGGCCAACACGGTAGAGGACATTGAAGGCCGCCGTGTCTTTCTGGCCTTTGACCAGGACCGCCCGGTGGGCTACCTGTTCGGCCTGACCGAGAACACTAAAAACGCCTCCTCCGTGATGCCGGCGGGGACGCCCTGCTTTGAGGCGGAGGAGCTCTATGTCCTCCCCGCTTACCGTTCCCGCTGCATCGGTGCCGCCCTGTTCCGGGCGGCCGCCGGGGCGGTGCGCGGGGAAGCGGCCTACATCACGGTCAGCGCCGCCGCCAAAAACTGGCGGGCGATCCTGCATTTTTACCTGGAGGAGCTCGGAATGGAATTCTGGAGCGCCAGGCTGTTTATGAAGCTGTAACGCGTCCGTCCAGCCTTCGCAGGGCGGACGGAGAAGGAGGAAAATGAAAATGAAAAATCAGACGTCTTCCAACCCCCTGATGATTGCCGCGAGCATCATCCTGGGTCTGGCGGGCATCGCCCTGGCCCTGCTGGCCATGTTCGGCCCCAACGAAGCCCCCTGGATGCTTCCGGCCGCCCTGATCTGCACTGCCCTGGGCGGCGTGATCAATATCATGATGTACGCCAAGAAATAAACAAAACCGCTGGACCGTGATCGCCGGCGGGCTGCCGCTGGGTTCGCCAGGGAGGAGAGGAACACATGGAGTACAAAGGCATCCGGAAAATCCTGGAAGGCCGGTTCATCACGCGCTACGACGTGGACTATCTCACCGCCGAAGGGCATTCAAAGACCTATGAGATCATCAGCCGGAACCCGGACATCCGCACCCTGGAGGAGCTGCAGAACAAGGTCCCCAACGCCGTGGTCATGGTCCTGACGGACGAGAGCGGCGAGCGCATCCTTGTCAACCGGGAATACCGGATGGCGATGGCCCAGTGGATCTACAATTTTCCCGCCGGGCTGATCGACCCGGGCGAAACGCCGGAGGAAAGCGCCCGCCGCGAGCTGTGGGAGGAAACCGGCCTGCGCCTGACCCAGATCCGCGACGTGCTGGACAACAGCTACAGCGCCGTGGGCTTCGCCAACGAGCGGAACATCTGCGTTTTCGGCACGGCGGAGGGGGACTTCCGCAAGAGCACCTCCGACGCCGAGGAGATCGTCCCCGGCTGGTACACAAAGGAAGAGATCAAAGCGCTCCTGCGCGCCGAGCCCTTCGCCGCCCGCACCCAGGCTTACTGCTACGCCTGGGCGTACGGAGGAAAGTAAGCCCGCGCGGTCAGACAATGACAAAAGAATAAAAAGAAAAACACTCCTCCGCACTGAACCGCTTCCCGTCAAGTGGACAGTGAAATAAAAAACAAGATGGGAACAGGAAATCTCTGGTGACCAACAACGGTTACCAGAGATTTCCTTTGGAGA
>CADBKO010000054.1 GCA_902795345.1 Oscillospiraceae bacterium | reverse complement strand
ATGCAGGCAAAGCTCACCGAAAAGGGCTATGCCAACTACTACGTGGGCACCGTGGAAGCCGAGCCCAGCGTCTATGACGTGCTGGAGGCCGTGAAGGCCGGCGGCTACACCAAGGTCGTCCTGCGTCCCCTGATGATCGTCGCCGGGGACCATGCCAACAACGACATGGCCGACCTGGAGGACGAGGAAAGCTGGGCCAGCATCTTCACCGCTGCCGGTTATGAAGTGGAGTGCGTGCTGGAGGGCCTGGGCCAGCTGCCCGCCATCCAGAAGCTCCTGGTGGAGCATGCCCGCGACGCGGAGGTCCTGGTGCCTGAGCGCGCCATCAACGAGACCAGCGACGAATCCGTTGCCAAGGAAGGCGCGGAGCCCATCACCGGCGACAAGCTGAACGATGGCACCTATGAGATCACCGTGAACACCGGCGCCAAAATGTTCAAGGTCGTGAAGGCCCTCCTCACTGTGAAGGACGGCAAAATGACCGCCATGCTGACCCTGAGCGGCTCCGGTTACAGCTGGTTCTATGTGGGTGAAGCTGACGGCATCGCCGATGCGGATTACGCCGACTTCATCCCCGCCGTTATCAACCGACGGCTACACCTTCGAGATCCCCGTGGAGGCTCTGGATCAGGTCATTTCCTGCGCGGCTTACAGCCGGGCTAAGGACGCCTGGTATCCCCGCAACATCCTGTTCGACGCCGACACCCTCCCCGAAGGCGCTCTGAAGTAAGCAAACCCGAAACAGACCGGCGCGGCATCTGCCGCGCCGGTTATTTAATACTTTCCGCTTAGCCTCCCTCTCTGAGGGAGGTGGCATCGCCAAAGGCGATGCCGGAGGGAGTCGGGGCCCTTCACAGCGGATGCTTATTCGGTGCTCAGCCTCCCTCTCCGAGGGAGGCGGCATCGCCAAAGGCGATGCCGGAGGGAGTCAGGGTTCTTCATAGCAGTTGCTTTATGCAGCGCTGACTCCCCCACCCGCTTCGCGGGAGCCCCCTCGGAGAGGGGGCCGATTGATCTTACGCCATCCCGTGATTCTTATACCAGGGCTTGGCATAGTCCTCGTAAAACTGCTGGAGCTTGGCGTCCTTCCGCTTGCACTCCTGGTCGTCCACGCTGCCGATGACCCCCGCCTGCCAGGCGAAGGCCCCGCCGGGGGCCAGGGTGTCCACATACTGCACCGCGGCCTCCATCATCACTTCGTCGGGGGTGTCGGGCCAGCTGGGGGGACCCTGATAGTCCCAGCCGCCGATGATGCCCATGCGCAGGCCGTATTTGGCCTTGATGCCCAGGAGGTCGTTCTGGATCTGGGCGGGGTCCCAGGCGGAAACGCCGATGTCCAGCCAGTCGTCAATGCAGTCCTCGCAGCGCCCGCAGTCGTGCATGAGGATCCTGCAGCCAGCCTCCCGGGCCAGATCCGCCTGCTTTTTCTGGAAGGGGATCACCAGCTTCCGGTTCATCTCCGGGGAGATGAAGGGATTGAGCTTGGTGGCGTTGTCGTCCAGGATATACCATATGTCGGGCTTGTAGTATTGGAGGAACAGCTTTTCCTTCGCCAGGTGGTATTCGCTGAGGCAGGTGAACAGGTCGTATACCGCCTCCGGCTCCTCGTACATGGCGCACAGGCCCTCGGTGAAGCCCATGAAGCCCATGAGGGTCTGGAAATAGCCCCCGGCGAACATCATGACGGGGAGACTTATCCTGTCATAGTCCCCCAGGTCCTTCTTCGCCATTTCCTCCCAGTCCACGTCCCGGGGGATCTCCGGGGGATGGATGACCTGCTCCCACCGGGTAATATCCTCCAGCAGGATCTTGCCGGGGGTGGGCATGGAGGCCCGGTTGGGGGCGGTGGCGACGCTGGTGTATTCCACGCCGAATTCATCCACCCGCGTCCCGTCCTCCTTCACATAGCCGTTGCCGAATTTGACGCTGCTGCTTTTGAACCAGCCCTCCATCTCGAATTTGGGGATATACTCCGGCATTTCGCCGGACATAAAGCGCAGGAAGTTCTCCTTCACCGTCAGCTTGTATTCCACGTTCCGCTCCTTTCGCCCACAATGTCATCAACATTAGGCAGGCATCCATTATCCGTCATTGCGAGACCGCAGAGCGGTCGTGGCAATCCGTTCCTTCGTCTATTTATGGCCTTAACGGGAACAAGACGGGGGGTACGGATCGCCACAGCCAGTGTGCGCACTGGCTTCGCGATGACGGTAAAGGGGGACTTGGCACTTAAGATTGCGACATTGCCTTTCGCCCGAAGGGGGCCGTTTCCTATTTCTTCCATTATAACGAAATCCCCGCCGCTTTACAACCGCTTTTCCGTATGATAACATAGATTCAGACAAGCATCGGAAGGAGAGCCGCCATGCAGACTGTGGACCATGTCCGCCTCAGCGCGGATGAACAAGACCTCATCATCCTGGACCAGACCCAGCTTCCCAACCGGCAGGTGTACCTGACCCTCCGCCATCGGGAGGAGCTGTACAGAGCCATCAAGGAGCTCCAGGTCCGGGGCGCCCCCGCCATCGGCATCTTCGCCGGCTTCGCCATGTATGTGCTGGCCCGGCAGTACCCCCGGGAGGGCTTTATGGAGCGTTTCCAGGAGGACGCGGCTTACCTCAATTCCTCCCGCCCCACGGCTGTAAACCTGAGCTGGGCCCTCCGGCGCATGACCGCCGCGGCGGAGGCAAGCGGGGGAGACCTTAATGTCCTGCGGAAGGAATGTCAGGCCATCCTGGAGGAGGACATCGCCATGTGCACCGCCATCTCGGAGCATGGCCTCAGCCTCCTGAAGGAGGGGGACGGGGTGCTGACCCACTGCAACGCGGGCCCCATCGCCACCTCCAAATACGGCACCGCCATCGGCCCCATCCTCCTGGGTGCCGAGAGGGGCGTCCATATCCGCGCCTTCTGCGACGAGACCCGGCCCCTCCTGCAGGGGGCGCGGCTCACCAGCTGGGAGCTCACCAGAGCCGGGGTGGACACCACCCTGATCTGCGACAACATGGCCGCCACGGTCATGTCCCAGGGCAAGGTGCAGTTCTGCTTCGTGGGCTGCGACCGGGTAGCCATGAACGGGGACGCCGCCAACAAGATCGGGACCTACGGGGTGGCCATCCTGGCCAAGCATTTCGGCATCCCCTTCTATGTCCTGGGCCCCACCTCCACCATCGACCGGAACTGTCCCACGGGGAAGGAGATACCCGTGGAGCTGCGCGCTGAGGAGGAGATCCGCTCCAGGTGGTATAAGGAGCCCATGGCCCCGTCTGACGTGAAATGCTTTAATCCTTCCTTCGACGTGACGGACCACAGCCTCATCGCGGGCATCATCACGGAGAAGGGCATCTGCCGCCCGCCCTTTACGGAAAGCCTGAAAGCGCTTTTTGAATGAACGAAAGGAGCAAGAATATGTCTGAGCTGCGTTCTTCCCCCTCCGCCTCCATCGAGGCCGATCCCTCCCTCATTGCCAAGGTCGTGCTCATGCCCGGCGACCCCCTGCGGGCCAAAAAGGTGGCCGAGACCTATCTGGAAGACCCCGTCTGCTTCAACACGGTGCGGAATATGCTGGGCTATACCGGCCTGTATAAGGGCAAAAAGGTCTCCGTCATGGGCAGCGGCATGGGCGTCCCCTCCGCCTGCCTCTATATCCACGAGCTGTTCCACTTCTTCGACGTGGAAGCCGTCATCCGCATTGGCTCCGCCGGGGGCATCGGGGAGGACTGCAAGGTGCGGGACCTGGTGATCGCCATGACCGCCTCCACCAACAGCGACTATGACCGGCAGTATCAGTTCCCCGGCAAGCTGGCTCCCCAGGCGGATTTCGGCCTCCTGCAGCGGGCCGTGGCCGCCGCGGCGGAGAAGAAGGTGCCCGTGAAGGTGGGCAGCGTCTTCACCTCCGACCAGTTCTATAATGCCAACGCCCGGGCCAACGAGCAGTATCGGGACATGGGCATCCTGGCGGTGGAGATGGAGACGGCGGGCATCTATTGGGAAGCCATGGCCTCCCACAAGAAGGCCCTGAGCCTGCTGACCATTTCCGACCATATCTTCACCGGGGAAGCCCTCAGCGCCGAGGAGCGGCAGAACAGCTTCACGGATATGATGGAGGTGGCCCTGGAGACGGCCCTGGAGATCGCGGAGTAAGGGAATACCTTCGTCCCAAAGCCCCGCGCTTCACAGAAAAAAACGCGCTCTGCGGGCAGCACGCCGTCACGTTCCTCCCTGGATTAACTATCTTTCTTAACTATATCGTTTTATTTGGGGGCGGAATCCCGGCAGTCACCGGGCGGAAATCCGGCGGTCATCCGGTGGGAATCCGGCGGGCATGGGTGCGGGAACCCGGCGGCGCCGACTCCCGGGCAAGGCGATCCCAGGCTTCCTTCTCCGGAGAGAGCTTCCTCCTCCGCACTTCGTCGGAGGGTTCGTCCCGGGGCACCTTTACGTACAGGCGATTCGGCTTCGTGTACCCCTGGCGGCGTCGGATGATGAGGTCCCGCCGTTCCAGACCCAGCAGGGCGGCCTTCACCGCGCTCTCTTTCCGGCCCATAGCGTCCGCCAGGGAACGGATGGTGTAATAGAGATAGACGTTTTCCGCTTCGTCCCGCCAGCCGCTGTTCTGGGCGGAGAGCTTTGCCCGATCCAGAAGGAGCATATAGACCTCCATTTCCGTGGCGTTCAGTCCCAGCTTCAGCATGGAGCGCGGAAGGATCAGGTAGTTGGTGATTATAAATTCCCCATTGAAGAGATCGTTCATGAATTCCGTTCCTTTCCAATTTTGATAAAGAGAAGGCGAACACCTCTCATAATGGAGACAGTGGGAAAGGGGAAAAAGCAATTTGCTTACAAAAGAAATTGGAGGCGCTGCATGTTTGCAGCGCCTCCGAATATTTATTGCTTGGTTTGCCTCGCAGAGTTCGCGGCTCGGAAGCCATCGCGAGCTTCCTGCCGTTCGCTTCAGCTCGATGGGCCAAAGCGCGATTTTTCCGCCGCTCCCCCTCTCAAAATGGAAGCAGCGCTTCCATTTTGAAAAGGACGTTTCGCCGGAATCTGCGGGTATCCGCGCTGGCGCGAATACCCGCCATTCCGGCGAATAAGGACGTTAGGTTTCGATGCCCACCTGCTGGGCCACGATGCTCTTGCCGTTGTATTTCTCCCGCAGCTTGGGCTTTTCGATCTTGCCCGTGGGGTTGCGGGGCACCTTGTCGAAGATGATCTCCCGGGGCCGCTTGTAGCGGGGCAGCTCCAGGCAGAAGTCCTCGATCTCCTTCTGGGTACATTCTACGCCGGGCTTCAGCTCGATGATGGCCGCGGCGATCTCGCCCAGGCGGGGATGGGGCCGCCCGATCACCGCCACGTCCTTGATTTTGTCGTTTGTGCGCAGGAAGTCCTCGATCTGCACGGGGTAGAGGTTCTCGCCGCCGGTGATGATGACGTCCTTGGCCCGGTCCACCAGCCAGATGAAGCCGTCCTCGTCCACCTCGGCCATGTCGCCAGTGAGGAGCCAGGGGCCCCGCTTCACGGCGGCGGTGGCCTCCGGGTCCTTGTAATAACATTCCATGACGCCGGGGCCCTTCACGGCCAGCTCGCCCACGGTGCCCTGGGGCACCTCCTGGAATTCCGGGTCCACCACCTTGGCCTCCCAGCCGTAGCCGGGGATGCCGATGGCGCCGACCTTGTGGATGTTCTCCACGCCCAGGTGCACGCAGCCGGGGCCGATGGACTCGCTGAGGCCATAGTTGGTGTCATACTGATGGTGGGGGAAATACTTCATCCAGCGCTGGATGAGCACGGGGGGCACCGGCTGGGCGCCGATGTGCATGAGCCGCCACTGGTCCAGCTTGTAGTCCTCCAGCTTCACGTCCCCCCGGTCCAGAGCGTCCAGGATGTCCTGGGCCCAGGGCACCAGGAGCCAGACGATGGTGCACTGCTCCGTGTGGACGGCCTTCAGGATCCATTCCGGGCTGATGCCCCGGAGCAGCACCGCCCGGCTGCCGGAAATCAGGCTGCCGAACCAGTGCATCTTCGCGCCGGTGTGATAGAGAGGCGGCATGCAGAGGAAGCAGTCCCGCCTGGTCTGGCCGTGGTGCGCCTGCTCCACCTGGCAGGACTGCACCAGGCTGCGGTGCTTGTGGAGAATGGCCTTGGGGAAGCCGGTGGTGCCGCTGGAGAAGTAGATGGCGGCTTCGTCGTCGTCGGTGATCTCCACCGGCGGCTTGCGGCTGGAGCAGTAGGAGATCATCTGATAGTAGCTGTCGGCAAACATGGGGGTGTGGTTCCCCACGAAGTAGAATTTCTTGATCTTTGGGAGCTTGTCCAGCTTGCTTTCCACCCGCTCGACGAATTCCAGGCCGAAGACCAGCATGCTGGCGTCCGCCAGGTCCAGGCAGTATTCGATCTCGTCGGCGGTGTAGCGGTAGTTCAGGGGCACCGCCAGGCAGCCCGCCTTGAGGATGCCGAAGTAGATGGGCAGCCATTCCAGGCAGTTCATCAGCAGAATGGCGATCTTGTCCCCCTTCTTCGCCCCGGCGGTGAGCAGCAGGTGGGCGAAGCGGTTGGCCCGGCGGTCAAAGTCCTCCCAGGTCATTTCCCGGCGGTACGCGGTCTCCGGGTCCGTCTCGACCAGGTTGAATTCCGCCCAGTTGGAGTTTTTGCGGCCCTCCCGGTCGGGGTTTATCTCTACCAGAGCCGTGTCCTCGGGCCAGTTCTTTGCGTTCCGCTCCAGAAAATCGGTAATGGGCATCTCGGTTTACCTCTTCTTCAAATAAATAGGAATTTAAATGGATGATAATAAATGATAGCACAGCGGGGATGGGTTGTCAAGGGAAAAAGGCGGATGAACAGGGGAGGGCGAGAGCTGCCTTACCTGAAGCCATTGCGCCGCCGGGGTTCCGGTCCGGCCTCCTTTGTATGGTCTTTTAGCCTCCCTCCTTGAGGGAGGTGTCATCGCCGCCAGGCGATGACGGAGGGAGTCAGGGTTCATCATAGCGGTTGCTTTATACAGCGCCGACTCCCTCAGTCAGCTTCGCTGCCAGCTCCCTCGGAGAGGGAGCCTTATTTCCGCTGCGGTGGGGTTGACCTCTCAGTCAGCCGCCTGCGGCGGCTGCCAGCTCCCCTAGAGGGGAGCCTTCTTTGCCTCCCCTTTAGGGGAGGGGGTAGCGCGCGCCCACTGCTGCGCGGCGGGTCCCCTCGCGCGGAATGGGGACCGCGAAGCGGTGGAGAGGTTGTTTTACTCGTCTCTCGTTCTTCGTCCCTCGTCCCCCGTCTCCAGTCCCCGTCATTGCGCAGCCAGTGAGTACACTGGCTGTGGCAATCCGTATCCCCGTCCAAACTCCCGTCTCTCGTTTCTCGTCCATCGTCCCCCGTAAACCCCGGGGGATCTCAAGGGGGCCGCAGCCCCCTGGAACCCCGGGGGATCTCAAGGGGGCCGCAGCCCCCTGGCCGATGGGGAAGGATTCCAAAGGGAACCGCCTTCGGGATAGGTTCCCTTTGGCGGTTTCTTTTGCCGATTTCTTTGGCGGCAAAGAAATCGGCCCGCCGGAGGCGACGGGACATGGGAATGAATTGCAGAGACAAAGGGCGAATCCGCAGAGGCCCGGAGGATTGCCCGCTGCGGCGGGGATTCCCCTCATCCGCCACGGCGCTTCCGTGAGCCGCGTCGTGCCACTTTCACCCAGGAGAAGGCAATCGCTGCGGCGGGACGAGAGCAAGACGAGGGATATTTCGCTCCTGCGGGAGCGACCTTCTTTCGCAGCGCGGCGAAAGAAGGCAAAGGCGCGCCCGGGGAACCATTCCATAAAGGTTCCCCGGGACCCCTCCTCACGGCCAATGGGCTCCGCCCCATTGGATCCCCGGCGGGGGTTTTACGAAGGACGGGAGATTGGACGGGGAATATGGATTGCACACACCGGGCGGACGCGCTTTGCTGACCCTTATACAGAGGCCTTGTTCACTTTGCCCGGTCACACGTCCCTATACTGCTTCTCCTTCAATACCTTTTGCCCCAGGCGGTTGGCCCAGCCCTCGCAGTAGAGGCGGGAGTAGGGGATGCCCTTTCTGCGCCGCAGGCGCTGGAAGGGGGGCAGGTTGCACCACAGCATGCTGGGCAGGCCGACGACCAGGCTCCACACCGGCCCCAGGATGAGGCTCTGGATGGTATGCCCGTATTCATGGATGAGAATGTCATGCTCCGTCCGGGGCTCCATGGGCTCCGTCAGGAAAATGAAGCAGCCGAAGGTCCAGCCGCCGCTGAAGCGCTTCATCCGGACCCGGGTGAGGATGGCGCCGTGATAGATGCTGTGCTTCTTTCGCAGGCAGCAAAGGAACCAGAAGCACCCCGCCAGGTTCTGCAGGATGCCCCAGGTGAACTGCACGAGATAATACCAGAGCTTCACGGGGGCCGCGCCTCCTCACGCTTGCAATCATCGGTAAAATATCGTATCATAATCCCAAAGGAATAAAAAGAGGGAAGTGAGAAAACCTTGGATCAGATCCAATTCCCGGATTTCATGAACGAAGAAAACATGCGCAAAATGAACCGGCAGGAGCTGGTGAACCTCTATCTCATGATGGGCCAGGCCATGCTGCCGGGCGCCGAAAACCAGCCGGATCCCCTGACGCTCCCGGTGGCGGGGCAGCGCATGGAGGTGCCGACCCGGGCGGGGAAGGTGCGGGTCATCTTCTACCCGGCGAAGAAAAAGCCCGCCCCGGTCTATTTCGACATGCACGGCGGCGGCTTCGTGGCGGGAAACTGCGAGGACACGGACTTCTGGTGCGCCCTGCTGCGGGACCAGCTGGACATCTGCGTGGTCAGCATCAACTACCGCAAGGCGCCCCAGTTCCCCTGGCCCACCGCTGCCAACGACGCTTTCGACACAGTGCGCTGGTTCTATGACCGGGCGGAGGAATTCGGCCTGGACACAGACAAAATGGCCATCGGCGGCCACTCCGCCGGGGGCAACCTGGCGGCGGTGACGTGCCTGCGCAGCGTGCTGGAGGACGCGCCCTTCCGCTTCCGGCTCCAGGTGCTGGACTACCCGCCCCTGGACCTGAAGACCTGCGCCTTCGACAAGCTGACCCACCCCATGGCCATTCCGCCCCAGATCGCCATGATGTTCGACGCCTGCTACATTGCCCCCGGGCAGGGGGACGACCCGCTGGTGAGCCCCGCCGTGGCGGAGCCGGAGATGCTGAAGGGCCAGCCCCCCGCCTGCATCATCACCGCGGAATATGATTCTCTCAGGGACGAGGCGGAGCTTTACGGGCGTAAGCTCATCGCCGCCGGTGTGCCGGTTTACAGCCGCCGTTTCCTCGGTTCGGCCCACGGCTTCACCATGACTCTGGGGGGACGGGACCCCATGATGCCGGAGGACCCCAATGCGAAAGCGGCCTGCGGCATGATGCATGAAATACAGATACGAGACACATATGCACACCGCCGAGGGCAGCCGCTGCGCGCGGGCCACAGCGGAGGAACAGGTGCGCTTTTACAAGGACCGGGGCTACGACGGCATCTGCATCACCGACCACTTCCTGGGCGGCAACACCACCGTC
Source organism: Oscillospiraceae bacterium (assembly GCA_902795345.1). Taxonomy (GTDB): domain Bacteria; phylum Bacillota; class Clostridia; order Oscillospirales; family Oscillospiraceae; genus UBA1774. The sequence goes on along the minus strand of CADBKO010000054.1, from coordinate 5,853 downwards.
CCGCCCCAGCTTACCTGGCGCAAGAAGATCGAGATGTTCTGCCGGGGCTGGGAGCTCGCGGCGGAAGCGGGGGAGAAGGTCGGCCTCAAGGTCTTTTTCGGCTGGGAATATGCCGACCAGGGCAGCGACTTCATCACCTATGGCCTCGACAAAGCCTGGCTCCTGGAGATGGAGGGCCTGCTCAGCATGTCCATCACGGAATATCTCGATTTCGTGCGCTCCCAGGGGGCTTTCGTGGCCCACGCCCACCCCTTCCGGGAGGATTTCTACATCCCCCGCATCCAGCTCATGCCCCGCCAGGTGGACGCCGTGGAGACGGTGAACGCTGGTCGCAAGGATTTCGAGAATGAGCGGGCGGCGGAGTACGCCCGGAATTACGGCCTCCCGGCCATATACGGCAGCGACAACCACCACGCTTCCAAACAGAAGCGCCTCTGCGGCATCGAGACGGAAACGCCCATCGCCGACGGCGCGGACTTCCTCCGGGTGCTGCGCTGCGGGGCATACAGCTGCTTCGACACGGCCTCAGAGCAGGAATAGCTTCCCTTTCAGAGGCAATGCCGCAAACTTAAAGCAGGAACTATCCAGTCTCCGTCATTGCGAGACCGCGAAGCGGTCGTGGCAATCCGTCTCTTCGCCCCTTTTGCGGCCTGAATGGAGCAGGACGGGAATACGGATCGCCACAGCCAGTGTGAGCACTGGCTTCGCGATGACGGCTAGGGGAGGAAGTTGATGACATTGCCTCGGAGAGAGCCGAAGAGATATTAAGAGGCCCGGCCAAAAGGCCGGGCCTCGGTGCGTCATTGGATCAGTTAAGGGGGATGCGGATGCTGTATTTGGGATCATCGGCGGCATTCTGGTCGCCAACATACCTTCCCGCAGAATTCCCATTACCAGATTTCACATACTTCCAGTATACATCGACGTGCTTGTTGTCTCCCAGCGGGTAGATCGACACCAGGACGACCGCATTGGTGTAATCCAGATTGGCAACGTAGGTTCCACGGCTGTTCCCCATCGTGTATTTTGTTCCGCCGTCGATCTTGGTACCCTTGCCATAGGGTTTTCCGTGATGCACGCTGATGTAATCTCCGGACTTTGATGCTATAAATCCACCGGTTGCAGGATCGTATATGCCGTAGGCGTTGCATCTGTTTTCGTCTGGGTTTTTATTCCACAATAATCCGGCATTTGTTGCAGTAGATTCATCATGGATCCCCATATAATACAGATCAATCGCCGCTGATGCGGCTTGGCGCATGGTATAGATATCATACGCTTCCTTGGCCTTTTCCGCTTTATGCCGGTATACGGGGATGGCGATTGCCACAAGCACGGCGATGATCCCCACCACGATCAGCAGCTCCGCTACCGTGAATCCTTTTTTGCTTGTTTTTTTCATCTGTCCCATTCTAAGCGCTTCCTTCCGAGAGATACCCATATTTTAGCACTTATCGGGACGGATTACAATAATCAGCCAAGAGATATTAGAAATAGACGGAAATAAGCAGAAAAGTTAACTGTTGGAAAATATTGAGACTTAAAGGATTAAGCAGATTCTCAAAACCTGTCCTTCAGTTCTACACTTCTGTATCCTTCCGGGAAGGGGTCCACGGCGTTGCCCACGATGGTATATTCCTTGCTCCCGCCGGTGAAGCGGTTTTCCAGCTCCGCGTATTTCTGGGGCTCCCAGAAGGGGGTGGCGCTGTCCCCCAGGAGGCCGGTGGTATCCCCGTGGGTCCAGGTATACGTCACGTTCAGCTCCTTAAGGTTCTCCCTGGCGTGCTTCAGCATGCCCTCCATGGCGGCCTTCAGCACGAAATGGGTGGTCATGAAGCGGAAGCCCAGGGCCCGGGCCTGGGCGTTGGTGATCTCCGGCACGCCGCCGGGTGCCTTCACATCGGGGTATGCCTTCCAGCCCGGCACATGGGCGGCGACGAATTTCGCGTCCTCATAGGTGGAGAGCTTCACCAGCATGGTGAGCTCGGCCCCCATCTCGTGGCAGTGCCTGAGGCGCTCGCAGCCCTCCTCCAGCTGGGTCTTCGGATCGGCGTTGGTGCGGGCAATGAGCATGGTATCCGTGCCCTCCAGGGCCTCCAGGGCCGCCCGGACCTTGGCGTAATACTGCTCCCGGGGCATGAGGCCGGTGGTCTCCTCCATGTCCCCCGCGTCCTCCAGCTGCACCGCCGCGGCCCCCAGCCGGGCCAGGCGCTTGCAGGTGCGGTACACCGCCAGCGGGCCGCCGAAGCCGTCCTCGATGTCCACCGCCAGGGGCAGGCTGCAGGTGGCGGTGATGCGCCCCACCATCCATTCCAGGTCGCTGAGGCCGCTGAAGCCGTAGTCCACCACGCCGGAGCCAGCCAGGGAGTATTCCCCGGAGGAGAACATGAGGGCTTCATAGCCCGCCATCTCCATGGCCCGGGCGGAGGAGCAGTCGTATACGCAGGGGGCGAAGATGCACCTGTCCGATTCCTGCATCAGCTGTCGAAGTGTCTTTCTCATTTCCTTTCACCTATTCCCATCTCCGCGAAGGTCTCCTCCACGGCCAGCCGGATGATCCAGCATTTTTCTTCGTCCAGGGTCGTTATCGTCTCCGCTTCCCGGATGCCCTGCTTCTCCGGGTCGAAGAAATCGCAGCCGACGGCGGGCAGGTCCAGACAGCTTTGGCCGCTGAGAAGGCGGCAGTGGGTGACGGCGATCAGGTAGTCTCCGTAGACGGAGGCATGCTCCCCGTCGGCAAAATAGAGGGGGAAATCCGGGTCCTTTGCCAGCACGCGCTGCCAGACCGGGCCCACGGGGGAGAGGCAGGCCCCCGTCTCTTCGGAGAGGCGGCGGTGGAAGCCGTCCATCTTCGCTTGGTTCTCCGGATGGGCCTTTTCCGCCCAGGTCATGGCAAAGACGGGCTTCACGCCCCCTTTGCGGCTCAGCTCCGCCAGCTTCTTTCCTGCCTCGAATTCCTCCTCTGACCCGGCGAAGGGGTGGGCCTTCTGCTGGAACACGGCCACGTCGAAGCCGCCGAACAGCAGGTCGAAGCGCAGTTCAAAGTATTCCCGCACATGGTAGGTGAAGCCCTGGCCACCATGGCAGAGCATGATGGGCCTGGCCGTTTCCCCGGTCTGCGCTTCCCACAGGCGCGCAAAGGTCCGGGGCATGTCGTTGAAGAAGGTGTGGCTGTTGCCCACAAAGAGTATGTTCATGGCGTGACCTCCCTTGTCGTTCTGCTTGACTAATTATACCATGTCCTGCGGTTCCGCGAAGCGGGAGCAGGACGGTAACTATTCAAATCCTGTATAATGACCACTCTGTGGTCATTATACCAGCTTCCGCCGCCCCTTTCCAGCCCGTTTGACAGGAAGGGGGAATTATGCTAAGTTTGATGCAAAACAAAAGAGGAACCGAGGAAAGAGAGCCATGAAATGCGAGCTTTGCTCTGCGGAGCTGGACGCCGCCACCCTGCGCTGCCCCGGCTGCGGCGCGAAATATACCCCCGTCTGCGTGCGCTGCGGCGCTGCCATGGAGGTGGGGGAGAAGACCTGCCCCCGCTGCGGCGGGGAAGGGCTGCCCGGCCTGGACATGACCCGGGAGGAGCTGACAGAGGCGGGGATCAAGTGCTTCATGCCCTACGCCGGGGACCGGGTCTATGACATCTATTTCGGCGGGAATCATGACGGCGGCGGCTGGGAATTCCACAATTTCCGGGGTTATGTCCGGGAGCCGCCCCAGCCCAGGGTGGTGCTGCCCGCCCTGGTGGAGGGCAGGCCCATTTACGGCATATGGAACGAGTTTTTCTGCGTGGGGGACGAGTTCGTGCCCGGAAAGCAGGAGGCCGCCTTCGCGCGCATGATGCAGATCCGGGAGATCGTGGTCTCCAACGGCGTCCGGGAAGCCTTCACCTACGCCTTCTTCAACTGCGCGGGGCTGGAGACCCTGGAGCTGCCCCGAAGCATGGTGAGCATGAAATATGATTTTTACGACCTGTTCATGGACGGGCAGGCGGTCATGGGAAACGGCGTGAAAAAGACCCCCGTCACCATCCGCTACCGGGGCACCGAGGAGGATTGGAAGAGGGTGGCGGTCACCAGCCGTTTCTGGGACTATGTGGACATGGGCTGCCTCAAAATGGAGTACCTGGGGCGGTAAGAAAAAAGCCCCCTCGGAGAAGAGGGCGGAGCATCGAATGAGCGGCGGTTGTGAAGGCCCCTGACTCCCTATTCCGCGCGCGAGCAACGTGCGTGCTACAATCCTTCTCCGGCGCAAGCCCAGAATAAGGCTCCCTCTTTGAGGGAGCTGTCAGCGAAGCTGACTGAGGGAGTCAGCCCATCGAACCAGCTGAAGCCGGGAATGACCCTGACTCCCTCCGTCTCCGGCTAGCGCCGGAGCCACCTCCCTCGGGGAGGGAGGCAAAGAGGTAATGGATATAAAAACACAGCGGGCAAAAGCCCGCTGTGTTTTTAGTTGCCTAAGAGCGATCAGGCGGCCATGTACTCGTCGTAGGTCTCCTGATAGATCTCGGTGATGCGGTCCTGGCCGAGGGAGCCCAGCTGATTCTGGAAATCAGCCCACTCGCTGAAGCTCTTGTCGCCCAGCAGGAACAGCACGTAGTTCTCGGAGAAGAAGGTGTTGACGTCGGCCCGCAGATTGCTGACTTCGGCGGAATCCTCGTCGGAGAGCTTGCAGGCGGAGGGGTAGTTGTAAGCGCCGTCGTAGTAATCCAGGCACTCGTTCCAGACTTCGAAGAAGTGCAGGAGACGCTCGCCGCCGGGATACTTGTAGTTACGGGTCCAGCAGTTCATGCCGCAGTCCATGGGGTTCTGCAGGTAGGCCATGGTGGCCCAGCCGGAGCCCAGCTCGAAGCCGGTGATGACTTCGTTCCACTCGCGCTCGCCGTTCTCGTTGTAGTTCCAGTAGGTGCCCTCGGGGCCGTAGTTGCGCCAGTCAGCGCCGAAGGGAGAATAGGCCCAGTCCAGCCAGGTGACGACCAGGGGGATATTCTCGCAGCGGGCAGAGACAGCGCCGCCGGTGCCGCCGAACTCGTCGGGGTCAAGGTGCCAGTGGATGATGTTGCCGCGCTCGCGCACCAGGATGGGGATAACGTCGAAGCGGGCGTCGGGCTCCACGCAGCTGGACTCAGTGCCGGCGATCTCGGAGGGGTTGAAGAAGGCGCAGCCGCAGTTGCCGTTGGTGACGTCGGCGGTGATGTCCTCCAGGCCGCTCAGGGACTGGAAGTAGGGGCTGATGATGCCGTCGTCGAACCACTTCTTCAGGTACTGCATGAGGACCAGGTCCTCGTCAGAGGTGCCGTTGAAGATGACCTTGCCGTCAACGACTCTCTGGAAGGCGGGGCCGGAAGCATAGGGGGTGGTCTGGAAGTCGTTCCAGACGTTGGCATAAGCGTCCAGGCTGGAGTAGACCTGCAGGGGGTATTCGCAGTTGCCGAAGCCGCCGGTCTTGATAGCCATCAGGGCGTCATACCACTCGTCGAAAGTGCGGATGTTGTAGGCGTCGAGGCCGAGCTTATCCATCCAGTCGCCGCGCATGAAGTAGCCGGTGGTCTGGCAGGGCTCGTCATAGAAATCCACGAAGCCGGACCACTTGGTAGTGGTGGGGGTGTTCACGGTGCCCCACATGGCGTCGATGAACTTCCACTTCTGGGCCTGGTAGGTGTAGTTGGGGGCGTAGTCCTTCCAGTCGTAGTGGTTGATGATGATCTCTTCGTCAATGGCCTCGCTCAGGGAGGAGCCCTGATGGTAGGCGTAGAAGCCGGCGGTGATGTCGCACATCTCGTCGGAGGCTTCCATGACGGAGAGGGTCTCCACGAAGGAGGCGGAGGCGATGACGTTGTACTCCATGTGC
>CADBKO010000053.1 GCA_902795345.1 Oscillospiraceae bacterium | reverse complement strand
AAACTTCACCGGATCTGCACAGTAATCCACACGGATACCCTTTAGCTGAGTTTTGACTCCTTTTGTAATATTATGAGCGCCATATGCGGTCACAACAGGCAGCTGCATTCTTTTGGCCAGTGCGGATACGATTTTGAGAAAAGAATCCGGATAGTTGATCGAGTATAAAAAAATGTATTTCTCCGTACTTTTATCTGTTTTGTTTAAACCCGCCGTTTCAGTCCATTCCTCTTTTGTCAAAAGGAATACAGGATCTATAACAAGTTCAGAATCTTTTCCAAGCTTTGCTTTGACAGTGTCAATTGATGCCTTTTCCCGGAAGGACAGAGCCTGGTATTCATCAATGTATTGATCAAGCACTTCCAGCGAACGGTCACTGATCTTTTTGCCAAGACTTGCCGCATAACTGATTTTCTTTTTGAAACCCGGCAGATAATATGCTTCAGAAGCATCGCGGAGTTCTGTGTTCCAGATCTGATCACTTCCACAGACCGCAGCATCGTATTTCTGTACGACTCTCAATACATCTTCCGTCTCAGAACATGTGTATGTCAGTTTCAGGCGATGATTGACAAATTCATCAAACACCTCTTTTTTAACAGGTGTGGTGGCTGAATAGTCCATATATACTTCTCTCAGTTCTTTCATTTGCGGTAACTACCTCGTTTTATATTAGATTTAACGGTTTTTTTATCGTCGCGGGTGATTGCCGGGTCGCCCCGCTTGCGGCGCGCCGGTTTCCGGAGGCGATCCGGAAATCACCCGCCGGTGGGACGGGCGCAGCCTGCGGGGCCCGGATGGGGCCCCGCAAGCGTCGGTTTATCAGATCTTTTCCAGATAGATCTCGCCCAGGTTGACCGCCGCGTTGGTCCGGCAGGTCAGGGTCCGGGTCTTGAAGCCGGCGGCTTCGATGGTGACGGTGAATTCCTTGTTGCTGGGAAGGCCGCGCACCTCGAAATCGCCCAGGAAGTCGGTCTCCGCCTCAAAGACGCAGCCGCACTCGCTCTTGGCGGTGACCTTCGCGCCCTTGACGTCCTCTCCGCACTTGTCGCAGATGACTTCGCCGCAGATGAAGGGCTTGGGCAGACGGCGGTAGTAGTGGGCGGGGCCGAGGCCCAGGCCGGTCTTCAGCTGCTCCAGCTCGTCCTTATGCTCGGCGACATACTTGCTGATCTCGCTCGCGGGATCGTCCAGATCGCCGAAGAGGATGGCCTGGTTGGGGCACACCTCGCTGCAGCGGGTGACCTTCTCGCCGGCATCCAGCATATGGGCGCACATGGTACATTTGACGGGCAGCTGCTCTTTCTCGTTCCAGAAGATGGCGCCGTAGGGGCAGGCCTTGAGCATATCCTTGTTGCCCTTGGCCTTGACGGGGTCGATGATGACGATGCCGTCGGGACGCTTGTAGACCTGGTCGGGGTACTTGGCCATGCAGGCGGGGTTGGCGCACTGCTGGCAGATGGTGTTCACATAGTCCACCTTGACCTTGCTGCCGGTGCCGTACTCGATCTCATTGAGCTTCATCAGGTTGCAGCCCTCACAGGTGGGGGCGCAGATGGGGCTGTGATCGTTCCCGGTATGCTCGTCCTTGCAGGCGAGGAAGCAGGAATAGCAGCCGTTGCAGCGTTCGATGTTAAATACAAAACCGTAACGCACGGATCAATTCACTCCTTATTTCAGTTTATCGGGGGGTACAGCCTGTCAGCCTTCCCACTTGCGGACTTCGATCAGGCAGGAGTTGGGGGCCATGCCCGGCGCATTCTTGGAGAGCATCCGCTTGTTGGTGAGGATGTTCACGCAGCCGCCGCGGTCCGTGGCGCCCACTTCGGGGACCAGGGGATCGTACTTGGCGGAGCAGCCGTAGGAATGCATGACGCCCACAGGCACGCGATAGGTCACGTCGGCGATGCAGATGACGCTGCCGCGGTCATTGTAGAGCTCCACCAGGTCGCCGTTCTTGATGTTGCGGTCGGCGGCGTCCTTGGGATTGATGCGGGCGGGCCAGTAAGCGTAGCCGTCCTTGATGACGCGGTGCACGGGGATCTCGTTCAGCCAGGAGGCGTGCTTGTCGTAGTGGGTGTGGAAGCTGAAGCGGGGGTGCGGGGAGATGATCTGCAGGGGGTACTTCTTGTAGAGCTCGGTCTCGTGGCCTTCCCAGGAGGGGATGTAGTGGGGCACGGGAGGACGCTCGTCGTCGTCGGGGCTCAGGACCTTCAGGTCCTCGGAGGCGAACTCCAGCTTGCCGGAGTAGGTGCCCAGCTCCTTGGAGTGCTCGGTGGGCTCCATGCTGTTCATGTTGTGGACGGCCTTGATCTTCGGATTCAGGTAGTCCTGGGTGTCGCAGTCCCGGTCCTCATAGTACCAGCGGAAGGCGGGATGCTCCTCGTAATCCTCGGGCACGGGCACGATGTAGTAGCCCTTCTTGTTGAACTCCTCCCAGCTGCAGCGCTTGCTGAGGTCGCTCAGGTTCCAGTAGGCCTCGGCCCAGTCGTCCTCGGTCTTGCCCTCGGTGTAGAGCTGGCCCTGGCCCAGCTTGTCCGCGATGAGGGAGAAGATCTCGTAGTCGGACTTGGATTCGCCCACGGGCTCCACGCACTTCTGCTCACGGACGATGATACGCCAGTTGTTGCCGATGTGGGCGTGGGTGGTGTAGCCGCCGCCGACGCTCCACTCGCCCAGGTCGTTGCGCTCCAGGTTGGTGCAGGCGGGGAGGATGATGTCGGCATAGGGGGTCTCGCCGGACCACCAGCAGTCCTGGTTGATGACGGTGTCCAGCGCGTTCTCGCCCTCATACTGATAGAGCTTGATATAACGGTTGGTGTCGGTCATGGTGCCCATGAAGGAGCCGCCGTAACGCCAAAGGAGCTTGACCTTGCCCTCGATGGGGTAGGTGTTGTGGTTGAACTGCTGCTCGATGCTCTTGCCGCAGAAGCCGTCGCCGATGAAGTCGCCATGGCCGTCGATGATGGCTTCGGGGTAGGTCAGGCGGTACAGCCGCTGCTTGATGGTGCCCTCGGTGGCCAGCTTGCGGTCGGCCGCGGGGCTCTTGCCCATCTGGCTGTCAGGCTCGGCATAGCCGGGGAACCAGGTGTAGTCGGCGGGAGCGCCCATGGTGGTGCCCCAGATGGAGACGCCGGGCTTGCCGAAGCCCTGCATGGCCGCAAGGGCGATCAGCATACGGGCTTCCTCGGTGCCGTAAGCGGTGCGGCAGGCGCTGCCTTCGCCGCCGCGGACGCCGCCGGCCAGGGCGACCTTCTTGGAGGCCCATTCCTTGGCCAGGGCGCGGATGCGCCGGGCGGGGATGCCGGTCTTCTCGGCAGCCCATTCGCAGGTCTTGGGCACGCCGTCCTCGTCGCCCATGATGTAGGCGCGGAACTCGTCGATGCCGATGGTCTTGCGCTCCACATAGTCGTGGTCATAGGTGTCGTCCTTGAACCAGGTGTAGGCAATGGCGGCCGCCAGAGCGGTGTCGGTGCCGGGCCGGGGGGCGAACCAGGTGCCGTCCATGACGGCGGCGGTGTAGTTGTAGAAGGGGTCGATGAAGATGCACTTCATGCCCATTTCCTTCAGCCAGACACGCCAGATGTTGCTCTCCTGGCCGGAATAGATGCCGTGGGTGGAGTCGGGGTCATTGGACCAGAACACGATCATATCCGTGTTCTTCAGGGCGTCCTGCAGCAGGTCGAACTGCTCGGGCTGGCCCAGGCGCCAGTAGAAGCCCCACATATGGGGAGCGCCCCACATCCAACCTTCCCAGGAGTCGGGGTTGTCCAGGATGGGCGTGTAGTTGATCATGCCGAAGAAACGGCCGAAGGGAGCCATCTTGTAGCCCACGATGCCCCAGTTGTGGTGGGAGCCGGTGATGGCGGTGATGGCGTGGCCGTCCCGCTTGCCGTCCGCGCCCAGAGGGGCCAGACGGTTGATCTCGTTTGCGATGATGGTGGCGGCTTCGTCCCAGCTGATGCGCTCGAAGGCGCTCTTGCCGCGGTTATGCTGGTTGCGCGCGCCGTTGGGGTCCCAGTCCACGCGCTTCATGGGGTAGAGGATGCGGTCCTCGGAATAGAGGCGGTTGCGCTCGGCCAGGATGTTCTGGGCGATCCGCATGGCCTTGGGGGGAGAATACTTCTTCCCGTTCCGGTCCTCCACGACCCACGCCTTGGGGTAGTCCTCTTCCGGGATCTGGATGGGACGGACACGGGTGATCTTGCCGTCCTCCACATACACGGAAATCGGGCCACCGGTGGTGAGGTTGGTGTACACTTTTTCCACGCTCGTTTCACTCCTTATGCTAATGTAATTGGTGCTTTTCCAAGTTCTGACATAATCATACAGTATGGAGTATAAACCTTGGAACAGTTCCAAAGTCAAGGTTTTTCTCCTTATTTATTATTTTTGGGGAGTTTTACCAAATCAGCCGGGAAACACGTCGCCGAGGTCGGCCAGCTCCGTGCCGGGATAGTAGTGGGCCAGGATGCTCTCCCAGCTCTCCCCCGCCTTTGCCATGACCTCCGCCCCATACTGGCTGAGGCCGACCCCGTGGCCGTAGCCCGCGGTCTCGAAGGTGAAGGTCCCCTCCTCCAGGGTCCATCGGAGCTTGGTGCTGCGAAGCCCCAGGAGCAGGCGGAAGGCGCTGCCGGAGAGGGTGACGCCCCCCGCCTCCAGGGTGAGGAGCCGCTCGGAAGCGCTCCGCGCTTCCCCGCCCAGCCACTGCGCCGGGTCCTCCGGCAGCCGGATGCCGGGCACCTTCTCCGTGAGGATGCTGCGCAGCTCCTCCGCCGTAAAGCGCACGGTAGTGCGGAAGGAGGGCACGTCCGCCTCCGTTTCCAGGGTGGGGACGCTGCGGAGATAGGGCAGGGCCGCCACCCACACGTCCTCGCTGGCCTCCGTATATCCCTCGGAGCAGGCGTGGAAGGCGGCGAAGATGGGCTCCCCCTCCCAGGTGAGGATCTCCCCGTCGGTGGCGTCCACCGCCGCGGCGATCTTCTCCGCCCAGCGCTCGTAGTCCTCTCCCCAGCGGCGGCGCAGCTCCTCCGGCCCCAGATAGGCCTTGCAACAGCCGGGGTCCGTGCAGGAGGCGGCCTCCTTATGGGGCTTGGCCACCAGCAGGCGGTAGAAGGTGTCCGTCCGGGCGGCCACCGCCTGGGCCTCCAGGGCCGCTGGCTCGAAGGAGGCGGGCATCTCCGAGGCCACCACCCCCAGCAGGTAGTCCCGCAGGGTCATGGTCTCCACCCGGCTGCCGAAGAGGATGTCCACCGTCACGTCGGCGTCGTGGGTGACGGGGCTGAAAACCGGCGCCCCCTCCCCTTCCTCCGCCGCATCCGGGCTTGGTTCCGGCTCCGGCTCCGCCGCGGGGACCACCGGGACCGGCGCCGCGGAGGGGACCGGCGCTGCGGAAGGGACCGCCGCTGTGGGCGCAGGCGCGGGGGCAGCGGCGGCGGGTGGGGCCTCTGCGGGGCTTGTCCCCTGCCCCGCGCCCCGGCGCAGGGGAGAGCAGAGGGCCAGGAAAAGCACCAGCAGCGGCAGCAGGGAGAGGCTCGTCATCTCAAAAAAGGTCCTGAGTTCTTTCATGTTCGCACTTCCTTTTCTTCGTAATTGTGATATAATGTTTGAATGGCAGTCATGATGACAGACTCCGACGGCCATCGTCCCGCTCCCGCTTCCCGGGACCGCGGGGCAGGATATATCACGTCGTCGCGGCGGGCACGGGAAAACGGTCCGGCGCAGCCGCCCGACAGTTCACTCTACGTCAAAGGACGGATCGATATGCGAAAAAAAGCCTGGCTTTTCCTGGGCTGCCTGATCGTTTTCTCCGCCGCCGGGATGCTGCTGCGGGCCCTGGAGCTGCGCACGGCCCTGGACACAAGCACCATGCTGATGGATTCCGTGCCCGCCTCCTGGCTGCTGCTGGCCCTCAGCACCGCCGGGCTTGTCCTCATGGGCGTCCTTGCCCGGAAGGGGACGGAGACGGAGCTGCCCCCCAGCTACAACCGCTGCTTCTGCGGCCTGGGGATGCTCATTGCGGGAGGCGTGAGCCTGGTGCTGACGGTCGTCGGCGCGCTGCTCTGCCTGCGGGCCCGGGGAAGCGACTGGAGCATGCGCATTTTCCTGGGGGTCCTGTCCCTGCTGGCCTTCCTGGGCGGGGCCGCCTGGCTGGCCCTGGGGCTGGACGGATGGCGCAAAAAGAAGGAGGACAGCTTTCTTTCCGCCGTCCTCCCGGTGTTCTTCTGCGGTCTTTTCCTCATCGTTTTCTATAAGAATTATGCCCAGAAGCCCGCCCTGCTCTATACGCTCTATCCCTTCCTGGGCCTCTGCGCGGCGCTGTCGGCCCTGCACCTGATCGCGGGCTTCGCCGTGAAGCGGGTGCGGCCAAGGAAGGCGCTTTTCCTCTGCGGGGCGGGGAGCTACCTCTGCCTGGTTTCCCTGGTGGGGGTACAGGAGATCTCCTTCCGCCTTTTCCTGGCCGCCATCGCCCTGGAGCTGGCCGCCCACGGCGTCTGCCTGCTCCTCCCCCATCCCCCGGAGCCGGAACCGGAGCCGGAGAAGAAGGAGGGCGAAGAAGCCGCCGCGGATAAGCCGGAGGAAGCGCCCGGGGATGCTCCCGCGGAAGCGGCGGAAGCGGCGGAAGCGGCGGACGGCGAAGGGGAAGAACAAGCGGAATAAAGGAAAACGCCCGCTGCGGCGGCTTTTTGAGAAAAGCGCTGCGGCGGGCGCGTGCTACTTTGCAATGACGGGGCGGGGCATGATGCAGCACGCTCGCACATGAACAGGGAGGAAATGCGCCTTGGCAAAGAGCCTGTTGGATAAAATGATTGATTCCGTCTTTGACGCCGAATGGTCAGGAAAGCGCGGGGAAAAGCTGACGGAGCGGGAACTGAAGCTCGTGAACCTGTTCGGGCGAAAGGGGCTGACGCTGCGGAACCTCTATCTCCCGAAAGGCAACGGTGAGACCAGTGAAATCGACCTGGTCTACATCACCGCAAAAGGCATCTTTGTTTTTGAAAGCAAGAACTATTCCGGATGGATATTCGGAGATGAAAGCGGCCAGTATTGGACGGTCATGCTGCCAAACCGGGAGAAACACCGCTTTTATAATCCGATCCGGCAAAATCGGACACATATCAAATGGCTGCGCAGCTATGTGGGGCCGAATATTCCCTTGTATTCCATCATCGTCTTTTCCGAGCGCTGTGAGCTGAAACAGGTCACGATCAACAGCGCGGACGTCCGGGTCATCAAGCGTGATCGCACATACGCGACGGTCCGAAGCATTTGGGAAACCGCACCTGATTCTGTCCCGGATGACGAAGTATCTGCGCTTTACGAAAAACTGAAACCGCTTACGAACGCCGATGCGGCGACCAAGGCCGCTCATATCGACCATATTAGGAAAGTATATCAGGGGCAGAAAAGCCAGGAAGAGTCGCAGGCCGCGACGGATAACAAACTCTGTCCGCGCTGTGGGAAAACGCTTGTGCTTCGTACAGCCAGAGTTGGTGCAAATGCCGGGAAACAGTTTTGGGGTTGCTCCGGTTATCCCAGCTGCAAGTACACGGAAAACCTGGAGCAAGCGCCATAATTCGGTTGGTTTTGTCGTTACTTTTGCTTTTAGGACATGGGACGAGAGACGAGGGACGGGAGTTCGGACGGGGATACGGATTGCCACAGCCAGTGTGCGCACTGGCTTCGCAATCATCACGTGTATACACACCACGATGAACGAAATAGCTTTGCCCCCATCGTGGGGTGTGGC
>CADBKO010000052.1 GCA_902795345.1 Oscillospiraceae bacterium | reverse complement strand
GGCCTTCACGGCCTCCAGCACGTCATAGACGCTGGGCTCGGCTTCCACGGTGCCCACGTAGTAGTTGGCATAGCCCTTTTCGGTGAGCTTTGCCTGCATATCGGCGTAGACATGGTTAGAATCGGCCTCGGTGCCGTGGCCCATGAAGCAGATGGCGGTCTTCCCGTCGTCATACTGCTTGGTGGCCTCGGTGATGGCTTCGATGACGATGTCGTAGTCCTCGTCGGAGGTCAGCAGAGGCGCGCCCAGCACGATGTTGTCGAACTTGCCCTCATACTTGGCCAGTTCTTCCTTGACGTCGTTGTATTCAAAGCCGTCCATCAGGTGGGTGGGCTGTACCAGCAGGTCGCTGACGCCGTTACGCACCGCCCGGTCCAGAGCCTCGGTGAGGTTGTCGATCACTTCACCGTCCCGGCGGGCGATGTGGTCGATGACGATCTGGGCAGTGAAGCCCCGGCGCACGTCATAGCCGGGGAAGGCCTTCTCCATGGCTTCCTCGATGGCGCCGATGGTGAGGCGACGGGAATCGTTGAAGCTGGTGCCGAAGGATACCACCAGCAGCTCGGTGGCGCCCATGCCGTCCTGATTGCGGGGATTATCCAGGCTGGCGTCGCCGGTCTCGTAGTTCTCCTCGTCCTCTTCTTCCGCAGGCTCGCCGATGGCGGCCTTCATGTGGTCAACCAGCAGGTTCTGGATGGCGGGCAGCTGGCCCAGGCCCTCCAGCACGCACTCCACTTCATAACCGGCAGCGGTGAAGATGCTGGCCCAGCTCTCCTCGTCCTCCAGGTCGGCCATGTCGTTGTTGGCATGGTCGCCGGCGACGATCATCAGGGGACGCAGGACGACCTTGGTGTAGCCGCCGGCCTTCACGGCCTCCAGCACGTCGTAGACGCTGGGCTCGGCTTCCACGGTGCCCACATAGTAGTTGGCGTAGCCCTTTTCGGTGAGCTTTGCCTGCATATCGGCGTAGACATGGTTAGAGTCGGCCTCGGTGCCGTGGCCCATGAAGCAGATGGCGGTCTTCCCGTCGTCATACTGCTTGGTGGCTTCGGTGATGGCCTCGATGACGATGTCGTAGTCCTCGTCCGTGGTGAGGATGGGATCACCCAGGGCGATAACGTCGAACTTGTCGGCATACTCGGCAAGCTCGGCCTTGACGTCGTTGTACTCAAAGCCATCCATCAGGTGGGTGGGCTGCACATACAGCTCCTTGACGCCGTTAGCCACGGCCCGGTCCAGGGCCTGGGTGAAGTTGTCGATCGTTTCGTCGTCCCGGAGGGCGATGTGGTCGATGACGATCTGGGCGGTGAAGCCCCGGCGGACGCTCATTTCGGGGAAGGCCTTCTCCATGGCGGCCTCGACGGCGCCGATGGTGAGACGCCGGGAATCATTGAAGCTGGTGCCGAAGGAAACCACCAGGATCTCCTTCTCCCCGATGCCGTCCTGGTTGCGGGGGTTATCCAGGCCGGCGTCGCCGGTATCCCAGGCTTCGTCCTCCTCGGACTCGTCCACCAGCATGGTCTTGCTGGCCGCGTCATAGTGGACGTAGAAGTGCAGAGCCTTGCCCAGCTCCCGGAGCTGGAAATAGTTGTTGCCGCCGATGTTGTAGGCGGTCAGGTCCTCGCGCATTTCCCCGTCGATCATCAGGGACTGCACGCTGGGGACGGCGCTGGCGCTCTGGTCCTCGCCCACCTGCAGCTCGGTGCCGTTGGGGGTGGTGTAGGGCACGCCGGTGGTGACGACCATCATCTTGGCGGCCTTGTCGTAGTCCACGTTGAACTGGCTGTTGGTGCCGTCCAGCAGCTTAGCCAGGTCGCGGAGCTTGAAATAGTTGTAGCCGTCGATGTTGTACTTGTCGCACTCCACAGCTTCGCCGTTGACGGTCAGCTTCTGGACGCTGCGCATCGTCGTCGCCGCCAGGGCGGGAGCGGCCAGGCCCAGCACCAGCACGACGGCCAGCAGGAGCGCGAACATGGTTCTAGCGGGGGTTCGTTTCATGTCCTTCTCAGTTCCTTTCCTTTAGTACATCTATCTCCTTACGCATAAAAAAAGCGCGGGCATACAAAATGCCCGCAGCCGTTTCTCTGCGCAAATCGACGCCAAGCCCATAGTCCGTGGGGTACGTCATCCCGGTCTCAAGCAGGTCTTCTGACTCACGCCTTCAGAGGCGGCGCATATCCATGCGCACCAGCCCTAACGATCCCCCGCCGCCCTTCCCGTTTCCGGTGGGCAGCTTTCGCTTCTGGTCGGGGGTTCTCGGCGCTCACAGCGGCGGTCCCGTCCGGGATTTGCACCCGGTTCCCGTATTCTCCCCGCAGCCGCTTGAACTCCGGCGCGGGGCACTTGAGCCTTGATTCAGTTTTGTTTACAGATTTATCCCGCAAATACTATCATCGTACCGGCGGTTTGTCAAGCAAAACCGCAGGGGGTATGGAGGTTTTCTGTTTCCCTTTGATACACAGCCTCTCCGCCCGACGGAAAGGGCCGCCGGAAAGCCGGCGGCCCCATGTTTTGCTTATTCTTCCCGCTTTTCCAGAAGCGCGACCTCCTGTACGCCGTCGTACTGCTCCACCCGGACCTCGATGAGCTCCCGCTTGGAGGTGGGGACGTTTTTCCCCGTGTAGTCCGCCCGGATGGGCAGCTCCCGGTGGCCCCGGTCGATGAGGACCGCCAGCTGGATGGCCGCGGGACGGCCCCGGCGGATCACCGCCTCGATGGCGGCCCGGGCGGTGCGCCCCGTATACAGCACGTCGTCCACCAGCACCACGATCTTGCCCGCCACGTCGAAATCCAGCCCGTCCGCGGCGACAGAGGGCTGTTCCCCCAGCTCGCTGAGATCATCCCGGTAAAGGCTGATGTCCAGAGCGCCCAGCCGGGGCTTCAGGCCGGTGATCTTCTCCACGTTGCGGGCGATCTTCTCCGCCAGCACCGCGCCCCGCCGGTAGACCCCCACGATGCAGAGGCCGTCGCGCCCCTCGTTGCGCTCCACGATCTCATGGCTGATGCGCATGAGGCTGCGCTCCATGGCGGCGGCGTCCAGAAGGATGGCTTTCTGAACGTACATTCCGCTTATCTGTGGATGGAAGCGTTGATGCCGGTCATGTCCGGCCCGTCGTTGAGGTTGTTCCAGTTCCACTCGCGGCCGCCCAGGAAGACGGAGGAGTTCATATCGTTAGAGAGGAAGATCAGGATGGCGTCGGGGAACTTCATGCACAGGTCATAGAAGAATTCCTTCATGGCCATCTCGTTCACTTCGCCGTCCTTGGTGATGTTGTATTTCTTGCGGAGCTTGTCCAGCTCCTTGTCCGTCTCGATGAGGTAGTCCCGGGTGAACTTGTAGCTGCGCTCGTCGAAGGGCTCGCCGTGCTTCATATGGCCGGGGATGACCACTTCCGCGCCCAGGGCTTCCATCTTGTCCAGGGCGTCGATCCACTTCTTGCGGCCGTTGGCGCTGACTTCGCAGGTGAAGGGATGGGCGTTACTGAACAGCACGTCGGAGCCGATCACGGTGCTGATGGAGGGGACCCAGACCACGGTGTTGTACTGCAGATCGCCCCAGACCTGGGGGAAGACGACGATCTCCTCGCCCTCCAGCATGATCTTGTTGTCCTTGGGCAGGGGGGTCAGCTTGGGATAACGGTCGGCGCGGCAGAGGTTCACCTTGCCGATGATGCTCTCCCAGTGCTCCACCTTGTCGCCGAACTGGGCGTCGATGGTCTCGATGTCCTCTTCCATGGCGTAGCAGATGCAGTCGGGGAAGGCTTCCTTCACATGGCCGATGCCCCAGTAGTGGTCGGGATGGGCGTGGGTGGCGAACACGGCCTTCAGGTTCAGGTTCCTTTCGCAGATCTCGGCGATGACCCGGTAGGCGTTGGACCTGGTCCACTGACAGTCGATCAGGACGGCGTCCTTCTCACCGAAGATCAGGGTGCTGACGACGTTGAAGCCGGCCTCGTCGGAGATCATGGCCAGGGTCTGCAGCTTTCCGGGGCCGTGGGTGTTCAGTCTGACTTCCATACTCATAGTCGCAATTCTCCTTTATTGAATGATTTTCATTGTCACAGTAAAACGATGCTTCCTTCACCATATAGTAACATAGGCGATTGCAAATCCGCAAGCCTTATATTATAATAATTCCCGAACAGGAAGCATTACGGAACCTACGGAGGGGGAAGCGACATGTATACGTTCCGTCCGGCCACCGAGCGCATCCGGGCCCTGCGGGAAAAGATCCGCGACCGGGTGATCCGCTACGATTCCGAGCGTTTGCAGATCGTCACCGACGCTTATCGGGAAAACGAATACCTGCCCCCCATCCTGAAACGGCCCCTGGCCTTCAAGGCCCTCTGCGAGAGGATGACCGTTCTGGTGGAGGATTTCGAGATCATCGTGGGCAACAAGGGCCCCCATTTCTTCTCCAGCCCCCAGTATCCGGAGTGGGGCATCTCCGACTGGCTCATGGAGCCCATCGAAAAAGGGGAATGGACCATCCGGGAGGATGGGCTTTACCACAACCCCGACACGGAGGAGCTGCGAAACACCATCAGCCCCGAGGACTACGCCGTCCTGAAGGAGCTGCTGCCCTGGTGGACGCACCGGAAAGTGGGCACCATGGCCGACGCCTGGCAGCCCCGGCACCACGCGGAGCTGAAAAGGCTCAACGTATCCAGCTATGTGGACGGGGGCGGCATGGGCCTCATCTCTCTGCCCGCGGGCCATCTGGTGGCGGGCTATGAGAAGATCCTCCGGGTGGGCTACAAGGCCATCCGGGACGAGGCCCAGGCCTGGCTGGACGGGCATTACGGCAACCTCATGGGGGAGGACGTGGAGAAGAACAGCTTTTACGAAAGCGTCCTCATCACCTGCGACGGGGCCATGACCCTGGTGAAGCGCTATGCCAAGGCCTGCGCGGACAAGGCTTCCGCCGAGAAGGATGCGCGGCGGAAAGCGGAGCTGGAACGGATGGCCGACGGGCTGGCGTGGCTCAGCGAGAACCCGGCCCGGAATTTCTGGGAGGCCGTCCAGGGCACCATGATGTACCAGGTCATGATCCAGATCGAGAGCGTGTTCCCCTCCCCCGCCCTGGGAAGGTTCGACCAATACACCTGGCCTTATCTGAAGAAGGACCTGGAAGCCGGGGCCATCACCCTGGATGAGGCCCAGGAGATCGTGGACGCCTTCTTCCTCAAGGCAAACTGCTTCTATGGGGCCGGGCCCGCCAAGCTGGTGAACACCACCGGCATCGGCAACACCTATCAGCACACCACCCTGGGAGGCGTGGACCCCAAAACCGGGGAGGACGCCACCAACCCCGTCACCTATATGGTGCTGGAGACCGTGGGGCGCCTGAAGCTCCACGACCCCACCATCTCCCTGCGCTTCAATAAGAATAGCCCCGACAAGCTCTGGGAAGCCGCCCTGGAGACCTCGAAGCTGGTGGGGGGCCTCCCCCTGTATCAGAACGACGAGGTCATCATCCCCTCCCTCATGACGGAGCTGGGCATGAGCCTGGAGGACGCCCGGGACTACGGCATCATCGGCTGCCAGGAGATCGTCTGCTGCGGCAAGGACTACCCCGCCCCCAACGGGATGCATCCCCCCCACGCCAGCGTCTGGTGGGGCGGCATCCTGAACATGGCCATCAACAACGGCATAAACCCCTTCAACGGGGAGCAGGCCAGCGTGACGACGGACTATCTCTACAACATGACCTCCATCGACCAGGTGAAGGACGCCATCCGCAAAATGGCCCACCACATCATGCGCATGTTCATTTCCACCAACAACTACGCCGAGTCCATCAGCCAGAACTGCGCCCAGCAGGCCATCCTCAGCATCTCCATCGACGACTGCATGGCCAAAGGCAGGGACGTGGTGAACGGCGGGGCGAGGTACAACTCCTACGGGGGCACGGCCACGGGCCTCGCCACCATGGCGGACAGCATTTCCACCATCAAATACATGTGCTTCGACAAGAAGCTCATCACCACCCGGGAGCTCTACGACGCCTGGATGGCCAACTGGGAGGGGTATGAACCCCTGCGGCAGCGTATCCTGAAGGAAGTGCCCCACTACGGCAACGCCGACCCCTATGTGGACGAGGAGCTGAAATGGTGCGTAGACCTCTATTACGAATGTTGCCGGGAATGTCACTCCATGCGCAGCAAGGTCTATAAGGCCGGGCTTTACGGGGCCAGCGACCATGTGGCCCAGGGCTACATCACCTTCGCCACCCCCGACGGGCGCAAGACCGGCACCCCCATCGCCGACGCCATGAGCCCCGCCCAGAGCCGGGACCGCAACGGGCCCACCGCCGTCTTTGAATCCTGCTGCGTCTTTGACCATCATCACTATATGGGCGGCATCGCCCTGAACCTGCGCCTCCACCCCAGCGTGCTGAGTAACGCCGAGGGCATGGAGAAGGTGCGGGACATGACCAAGGAATACTTCGCCTCCGGGGGCCTGGAGGTGCAGTACAACGTGGTGGACACGGAGACTCTCCGCGCCGCGCAGCGCGACCCGGGGAAATACCGGGACCTGGTGGTGCGCATCGCGGGGTACAGCGCCTATTTCGTGGAGCTGGGCACCGATCTGCAAAATGACATCATTTCCCGGAACGAAAACAGATTTTAAGGAACCAAACGCTTCAAATAACGTCAGAAAGAAGTAGAACGGCAATGGAAAAGACAAAACGACGCTTCGGGGACCGGAAGGACGGGACCCTTCTGCGGGACCTGGACTCCATGCATTTCATCGTCCCCCTGCTGTATCCCAACCGCTGCGACAACGAGGCCTTTATTTCCGAGCGCATCGACCTGACGAACCTGAACGCTTATCTGGCGAAAAAGAACGCCGACGATCCCAAATATCCCCTGAAGATGTTCTATGTCATCGTGGCGGCGGCGGCCAAGGCCTGCCGGCTGCGGCCCAAGATGAACCGCTTCATCGCCAACAAGAACGTCTATCAGCGCAACGAGCTCACCGCCGCCTTTGTGGTGAAGAAGGAATTCAGCGACTCCGGGGCCGAGGCCCTGGCGAAACTTCGCTTTGAGCCCGGCGACACCATGGACAGCATCTGGGCCAAGGTGGTCGCCCAGATCACCTCCGGACGGAGCGAGCAGGTGGACTCCTCCACCGAGAGCATGGACATGTTCAACCGCATGCCCCGCTTCCTCTCGAAATTCATCGTCTGGGTCATCACCCGGCTGGACATCCATGGCTGGGTCCCCGCCTCCCTCATCGAGACGGACCCCTATTACTGCACCATCGTCCTCACCAACCTGGGCTCCATCAAGCTCCATGCGGGCTACCACCACCTCACCAACTGGGGCACCAACTCCGTTTTCGTGGTGGTGGGGGAAAAGAAAAAGCGCCCCTTCTTCGACGAGGAGGGGCACTGCGAGATGCGGGACAGCATCGACCTGGGGCTCACCGTGGACGAGCGCATCGCAGACGGGTATTATTTCTCCAAGACCATCCGGCTGGTGAAGAAGCTGCTGGAAAACCCGGAGCTGCTGGAACAGCCCCTGGAATCGGAAGTGGATTACTGATCCCGGAAAGGAAAACGCATATGAAAAGACTGCTTGCTCTCGCGCTGGCGCTGCTGCTGGCGCTGACCCTCTTCGGCTGCTGGAAAAAGCCGGAGCCCTCCCCCGCTCCCACCGCCGGGCCCACCCCGGACCCCGGTCGGGGCGAGACCGTCACCACCGCCACCCCCGCTCCCGAGCCCACCGACGGCCCCATTGCCACGCCGGAGCCCATGGAGACCTTCCAGCCCGCCCCGGAGAATACTGCCCAGCCCACGCCGGAGCCTCTGCCGGAGGAGACGGAGGAGCCGGTGATCGTGAATCCCAACCAGCTGGCTTCCGGCAGCTTCCGCAGCGACACGGGCACCGCCCTGAACCTGGTGGCGGACTGGCGGGCCGCCGCCATCGACGCCACCACCGCCAGGATCACCGTCACCCTCTCCCTGGAATCTTACAGCCTGGACATCGGGGAGCGGCGGGGCAACATCCTCACCTTCAACGGAGAGGACTACTACTTCGTCACCGACCCCATCGAGATCGCCGGGGGCGACTTCGTGAAGACCCAGATCTATGTGTGGAGCCAGGAGATCCCCATGTCGGAGCTGAGCTTCGACCTGGCCGTCCGCTGGAACCTGCGGGGCAGTTACAGCAAGAAGGAGATGGAGGCCATCGAGCTCAGCGGGAGCTACATCTACGACGGGTCTGTTGGATAAAGGAATATGCGATCGGAGGCACGGGCCGCTCAGCCCGTGCCTCCGCTGTTTTCCCCGTCGTCTTCCGTCCCCCGTCTTTCGTCCCCGCCACAGCGGAATCCCCCCGTCCCCGTCATTGCGAAGCCGGTGCGCACACCGGCTGTGGCAATCCGTTTTCCCCGTCCATGCTCCCGTCTCTCGTCCAAAAGTGGGGAATCCAATGGGGGCGGAGCCCCCTTGGTCGTCGGGGAGGGAGTCCAGAGGGGACCGCCTCGAAATAGGTCCCCTCTGGCGGT
>CADBKO010000051.1 GCA_902795345.1 Oscillospiraceae bacterium | reverse complement strand
GATATCCTTGGCGCCGATGGGTACGCAGACGGCGTCCCCCTCCATGCCGCCGTTGCCCGGAAGGGCGTAAATGATCTCGACGGACGGGTTTTCCTTCAGCTTGATGATGATGGCATGCTCCCGACCGCCGGAGCCCACAACCATAAGTTTCATATCCTTCACCTCATTCGATCTCGCTGGGCGGCGTCACGACGGGCTTGCCCTGGGCGTCCACCCGAACGGTCAGCCCGCCCGCATAGCCGCTGTATGCGAACACGTAGTTCACGCCGGTATCTTTATCGACCCAGATCTCCATGCCGTTGAGCTTTCCCTGGGAATAAGTCTTGATGAATTTGTCCTTCACTCTTGCCATATCCCTCTCCCTCCGGCTCAATGGTGGAACAGCCGCAGGCCCGTGAAGGCCATGACCATCCCGTATTTGTCCGCCTTGTCGATCACATCGTCGTCCCGGACGCTGCCGCCCGGCTCCGCGATGTACTGCACGCCGGATTTCCGCGCCCGTTCCACGTTGTCCCCGAAGGGGAAGAAGGCGTCGGACCCGCAGGTAACGCCGCTCTGGGTGGCGATCCAGGCCTTTTTCTCCTCCCGCGTCAGCACCTCGGGCCTGACCTTGAAGGTCTGCTGCCAGGCGCCCTCCGCCAGCACGTCCTCGTACTCGTCGGAGATATACACGTCGATGGCGTTGTCCCGGTCGGGGCGGCGGATGCCGTCCACGAACTGGAGGCCCAGCACCTTGGGATGGCGGCGGAGATACCAGTTGTCCGCCTTCTGCCCGGCCAGACGGGTGCAGTGGATGCGGCTCTGCTGCCCGGCCCCCACGCCGATGGCCTGCCCGTCCTTCACATAGCAGACGGAATTGGACTGGGTGTATTTCAGGGTGATGAGGGCCACGATCAGATCCGTCATGGCCTCGGGAGGCAGCTCCTTGTTCTTCGTCACGATGTTCTTAAAGAGCTCCGGTCCGATCTTGGAGACATTGTGCCCCTGCTCGAAGCTGACGCCGAAAACGTCCTTGGTCTCCTGAGCGGCGGGAACGTAGGCCGGGTCGATCTGGACGATGTTGTAGCTGCCCTTCTTCTTGGGCTTGAGGATGGCCAGGGCCTCCTCCGTATAGCCGGGGGCGATGACCCCGTCGGAGACCTCGTTTTTCAGATAGCGGGCGGTGGGCGCGTCGCAGGTATCGCTGAGGGCCGCCCAGTCCCCGTAGGAGCTGAGCCGGTCCGCTCCTCTGGCCCGGATGTAGGCGCAGGCGATGGGACTGAGCTCCGCCTTGGGATCCACAAAGTAGATCTTCCGGTCCGTGTCGCTGAGGGGCTTTCCCACGGCGGCCCCCGCCGGGGAGACATGCTTGAAGGAAGCGGCGGCGGGAAGACCGGTGGCCTCCTTCAGCTCCTTCACCAGCTGCCAGGAATTCAGGGCGTCCAGGAAGTTGATATAGCCGGGCCGTCCGTTCAGGACCTTCACCGGCAGGTCGCTTCCGTCCCGCATGAAGATCTTCGCGGGCTTCTGGCTGGGATTACAGCCGTATTTCAGTTCCAGTTCATTCATGTAATCCATTCCTTTCTGCCTTCCCTTGGGGGAAGGTGGCGCGGCGGAGCCGCGACGGATGAGGGACAATTCCATTCCTTTCCGGCTTCCCCTCCGGGGAAGCTGTCAGCGAAGCTGACGGATGAGGGCGTATTCCTTTCTGCCTTCCGGGGGAAAGGCGGCATGCGGGCGTCAGTCTCCCAGGTTCTTGTTGAAGATGCGGACGACGCCGCCCACATTGGTATAGAGGGAAACCTTGTTGTCCTTGTTCAGAGCCTGCCACACTTCCTCCGGAGAGGGCATGGTGACCTCCTTGGGTTCTCCGGCGAAGGAGGGCAGGGGGCTTCCGTCCCCTTCATAGGTGCTGATGAACCAGCCCCGGTCCTCGCTGCAGCCCTCGTAGCAGTAAAATTCCCGCAGGCAGCGACCGTCGCGGCGCTTGAGGATGCTCAGCTCGAAGGCCCCGCCGTCGTAGAGGATGGCGGAGATGCGGGGGGTGAAGTTGGGCTCGTCCGGCTCGTATTCCCTGGTCATGAGGGCATTGCGGAAATCCCCCATGTCCCGGATGGTGTCGGTCTGATCCCCGTTGGTGACGATGAGGGCCCCTTCCGTTTTCCGGACGGGGTGATAGATGATGAGGCTGGGGTCCCGCAGCTTGGCGGGGTCGTGGGCCTCGGTGCGGATGCCGTCCTCCGTCACGGTGAAAATGCGGTTGCGGCTGTTTTCACTGCGGCCCATGATGAAATAGTATACCCTGTCCTTGCCCACGACGATGCCGCGGCCGGGATAGGAATTCGTTTTCAGAAGCTCCAGAAGGTCCTTCATGCCTTGTTCCCCGCTTTCTCTTTCAGAATGCGCGCGGAAACCAGCTCCGCGGCTTTGGGCAGGAGTATCCACTCCGCCTGTTCCATGACCCGACGCTGCAGGGTCTCCGCCGTGTCCTCCGGCAGGATGTCCACCGCCTTCTGGAGGATGATCTGCCCGCCGTCGGGGATCTCATTGACATAATGCACTGTCGCCCCCGTCACCTTCACGCCGTAGCGTAGCGCCTCCTCGTGGACCTTGAGGCCGTAATAGCCCTTGCCGCAGAAGGAGGGGATGAGGGAGGGATGGATGTTGATGATGCGCTTCTCCCAGCGGGCGGAAAAATCACCGCTGAGGATGCTGAGGAAGCCCGCCAGGACGACCAGGTCGATCTCCTTTTCCCGCAGGGCCTTGTCCAGGGCTTCTTCAAAGCCCGCCTGGCCGCCGCAGGCCTTTTTGGTGAGGGTGAGGGAGGGGATGCCCGCCTTGGCTGCCCGCTCCAGGGCATAGGCCCCCTTCACGTTGGAGACCACCAGCCGGATGGAGCCGCTGGCGATCTCGCCCCGGGCCTCGGCGTCGATCAGGGCCTGCAGGTTCGTGCCGCCGCCGGAGACCAGCACGGCGATGTTCGCTTTTTCCACGGCTGCGCCTCCCTTCAGCAGATGCTTACCTTGTCTTCGCTCTTCACGATCTCGCCGACGACATAGGCGTCCACGCCCTTTTCCTTCAGGGCGGCCAGGGCCTTGTCGGCGGTCTCCCCGGATACGATGAGGCTCATGCCCACACCCATGTTGTAGGTGTTGAACATGTCCCGCTCCGGGATGGAGCCCGTCTCCTGGAGAAGACGGAAGATGGCCGGGGTGCGGATGGCGGCCTTCTCGATCTTTGCCCCCAGCCCGTCGGGGAGGGAGCGGGGGATATTCTCATAGAAGCCGCCGCCGGTGATGTGGCTGATGCCCCGGATGTCGGCTTTTTCGATGGCCGCCAGCACCGGCTTCACATAGATCTCCGTGGGGGTCAGCAGGGCTTCCCCCAGGGTCGTGCCCAGCTCCGGCACCGTCTTCCCCAGGTCGGCATGCTCCACGTCGAAGACCTTGCGCACCAGGCTGTAACCGTTAGAGTGCAGGCCGCTGCTGGGCAGGGCCAGGATCACGTCGCCGGGGATCATCCGGCTTGCGTCCAGCACCTTCTTCCTGTCCACGACGCCCACGCTGAAGCCCGCCAGGTCGTAGTCCTCGGGCGCCATGGTGCCGGGATGCTCCGCCGTTTCGCCGCCGATGAGGGCACAGCCGGCCCGGACGCAGCCCTCCGCCACGCCGGCGACCAGGGCCGCCACCTTTTCTGGCACATTCTTGCCGATGGCGATATAGTCCAGGAAAAAGAGGGGCTTTGCCCCGCAGCAGATGATGTCGTTGACGCACATGGCCACGCAGTCGATGCCCACGGTGTCATGCCTGTCCATGAGCTGGGCGATGCGCTGCTTGGTGCCCACCCCGTCGGTGCCGGATACCAGCACCGGCTCCTCCATGCCGCTGAGGTCGGGCTTGAAAAGGCCGCCGAAGCCTCCCAGGTCGGAGACCACGCCGGGGATGAAGGTGCGCTCCACGTGCTTTTTCATGAGCTTGACGCCTGCGTAGCCCGCCTCGATGTCCACGCCCGCGGCGGCGTAGGATGCGCTGTGAGACTTTTCCATCTCGTTACTCCTTTCCCGTCCAACAGTAGGTGCAGACCTGGCTGCGGTCGATGCCGATAGCCTCCAGGAGCCCGTCCAGGGACTGATAGCCCAGGGAGCTGAAGCCCAGCTTGTCGCAGATGGTCTTCAGCAGGCATTTGCCCCGCTCCGTACCGGCGTCGGCGTATTCCTCGATGTGCTGATCGCCCTCTTCGCCCTCCAGCTCGCGGATGGTCCGCCGGGCCAGCAGCTCGTCGTCGGAATACTCCCGGGAGAAGTTCAGGAATTTGCAGGTGTGCATGATGGGGGGGCAGGCGGAGCGCATGTGCACCTCCGCCGCGCCGGATTCATAGAGGAAATCCACGGTTTCCCGCAGCTGGGTCCCCCGGACGATGGAGTCGTCCACGATGAGCAGCTTCTTGCCCTGGATCAGCTCCGGCACCGGGATCTGCTTCATTTTCGCCACCTGGTTGCGCACGTCCTGGCTGCTGGGCATGAAGGAGCGGGGCCAGGTGGGGGTGTATTTCACGAAGGGCCGGGCGAAGGGCTTGCCGCTGCGGTTGGCGTAGCCGATGGCGTGGGGCACGCCGCTGTCCGGCATCCCCGCCACATAGTCCACCTTGGGCAGATCCCCCCGGATGATCTCGTCCCGGGCCATGATCTCCCCGTTGCGGTAGCGCATGACCTCCACGTTGACCCCCTCATAATTGGAGTTGGGGTAGCCGTAGTAGGTCCAGAGGAAGGCACAGATCTTCATGTCCTTCCCCGCCGGGGCGATGGTCTCGCAGCCGGCGGAGGTGATGCGCACGATCTCCCCGGGGCCCAGCTCATACTCGTCCCGGTAGTCCAGCTTGTGATAGGCAAAGGACTCGAAGGAGACGCAGCAGCCCTCCTCGTTCTTGCCCACCAGCACCGGCAGGCGCCCGCAGAGGTCCCGGGCGGCGATGATCTTGTCCGGCCCGGTCATGAGCAGGATGCTCATGCTTCCGTCGATCAGCTCCTGGGCGTTGCGGATACCGTCCACCAGGTTCTCCTTCTGGTTGATCAGGGCGGCCACCATCTCCGTGGTGTTCACCTTGCCGGAGCTCATGGCCATGAACTGATGGCCGTGGTCGGAGAAATACTTGGCGATCAGCTCCTCGGCGTTGTTGATGATGCCCACGGTGGTGATGGCGTAGAGCCCCAGGTGGGAGCGGACCATGAGAGGCTGGGGATCCGTATCGCTGATGCAGCCGAAGCCGCAGCAGCCGCTGAAGGAGCTGAGGTCGTCTTCAAATTTGGTGCGGAAGGGCGTGTTGGAAATGGAATGGATCTGCCGTTTGCAGCCCGTGTCCCGGTTCCAGATGGCCATACCGGCATTCCGGGTGCCCAGGTGGCTGTGGTAGTCCGTCCCGAAGAACACATCCAGCACCACATCGCGGTTCGAGACCGCCCCGAAGAATCCGCCCATCAGGCGAAGAAGAGCTTGGACAGGGTCATGGGATCGATATACTCGCCGTCCTTGTAGACCCGCATGTTGCCGGAGGCGATCTCGTCGATGAGCATCACCTTGCCGTCGGCGTCATAGCCGTATTCAAACTTGATGTCGTAGAGGGTGAGGCCCTTTTCCTTCAGGTCGTCCGCCACGATCTGGGTGATCTTCTGGGTCATTTCCTTGATGTCCTCATACTGCTGCGCGGTCATGACGCCCAGCACGATCAGGCCGTCCTTGGTGACCAGGGGATCGCCCTTGGCGTCGTCCTTGAAGGTGGTCTCCACATAGGCGGGCAGGTCGGCGCCCTCCTGGATGTAGTCGCAGTAACGGCGGTAGAAGGAGCCCACGGCCTTGTGGCGGCAGATGACTTCCAGACCCTTGCCGAAGACCTTGGCGGGGAGGACTTCCATGGTGGTCTCCTTCAGGTCGGCGCTGACGTAGTGGGTGCGGATGCCGGCGGCATTGATCTTCTCGAAGAAGTAGATGCTCATGCGCAGGTTCACGTCGCCCACGCCCTCGATGGTCAGTCCCACCTCGTTCATGCCGGGATCGAATACGCCGTCCTTGCCGGTGCAGTCGTCCTTGAATTTCAGCAGATAGTTGCCGTCGTCCAGTGCGTAAACGTTCTTGGTCTTTCCGGTGTAGATGAGCTTCATGGTCGTTTCCTCCTTATATCTCGTTCATGACAGTTTCGTCTTTTTTCAGGATATCCGCTGCGTTTTTGGCCCGCTGGGCGGCCAGCTTTTCCGCCAGGGAAGCGTCGCTGACGGCCAGGATCTGCACGGCCAGGAAGGCCGCATTCTTCGCCCCGTCCACCGCCACCGTGGCCACGGGAATGCCGGAGGGCATCTGCACGGTGCTCAGCAGGGCGTCCAGCCCATCCAAGGCGGAGTTGATGGGGATGCCGATGACGGGGAGCGTGGTGGCGGCTGCCAGGGCTCCCGCCAGATGGGCCGCCATACCCGCCGCCGCGATGATGACGCCGAAGCCGTTAGCCCTGGCGTTGAGGGCGAAGGCTCGGGCCTCCTCGGGGGTGCGGTGGGCGGAGTAGACGTGGGCTTCAAAGGGGACGCCGAAATCCCGCAGGACGTCGGCTGCCTTTTTGACTACCGGCAGGTCGCTGGTGCTGCCCATGATGATCGCAACTTTCTTCAACAGGTGATCCCTCCTCTGCATGCCTATGAAAAAGAAAAATGGGCGCACTTAGCAAAAGCAGGATAAGTGCGCCCAGACGGTCGGCTTTGTTTCCAGGCTGTCCCGTTCCCTTGTGGTGCTCCACAATGATCCGTCAGTTACGGGTGCCTTTCGGTTGTCTGTCGCCGGACGCTGTGCGTCCGGTGTTTACTTGATGACGGCGCTGGTGTCCTTCTGGATGACGTCGTGCGCGCCGCCCTCCACGATGCTGGTGGCGGAGACCAGGGTCAGCACGGCCTTCTCCTGAAGCTCGGGGATGGAGAGCGCGCCGCAGTTGCACATGGTAGAGCGGACCTTGCTCAGGGTCATGGCCACGTTGTCCTTCAGGGTGCCGGCATAGGGCACATAGGAGTCCACGCCTTCCTCGAAGGAGAGCTTCTTGTCGCCGCCCAGGTCGTAGCGCTGCCAGTTGCGGGCCCTCGCGCTGCCCTCGCCCCAGTATTCCTTGTAGTACGTGCCGTTGATGTTCACCTTGTTGGTGGGGCTTTCGTCGAAGCGGGCGAAGTAGCGCCCCAGCATGACGAAGTCGGCTCCCATGGCCAGAGCCAGGGTGATGTGGTGGTCATAGACGATGCCGCCGTCGGAGCAGACGGGAACATAGATCCCCGTTTCCTCGAAATAGCGGTCCCGCTCGGCGCAGACCTCGATCAGGGCGGTGGCCTGGCCGCGGCCGATGCCCTTGGTCTCCCGGGTGATGCAGATGGAGCCGCCGCCGATGCCCACCTTCACGAAGTCGGCCCCGCAGTCGGCCAGAAAGCGGAAGCCCTTCCCGTCCACCACGTTGCCCGCGCCCACCTTGACGCTGTCGCCGTATTTCTCCCGGATCCAGGCCAGGGTGAACTTCTGCCAGTCGGAGAAACCCTCGGAGGAGTCGATGCACAGCACGTCGGCTCCGGCCTCCAGCAGAGCGGGCACCCGCGTCTCATAGTCCCGGGTGTTGATGCCCGCGCCCACCACATAGCGCTTGTGGGCGTCCAGCAGCTCGTTGGGGTTCTGCTTGTGGTTATCGTAGTCCTTGCGGAACACCAGGTAGCACAGCCGCCCCTGCTCGTCCACGATGGGCAGGGCGTTGAGCTTGTGCTCCCAGATGATGTCGTTGGCCTCGGAGAGCGTGGTGTGGGCCGGGGCGGTGACGAGCCGCTCCCGCGGCGTCATGAAGGCGCCCACCTTCGTGTCCGGGCTCATGCGCGAGACGCGGTAATCCCGGCTGGTGACGATGCCCAGCAGCCGGCCGTTGGGCGTGGCGTCCTCGGTCACGGCAACGGTGGAAAAGCCGTTTTTCTCCTTGAGCGCCAGCACGTCCGCCAGCGTATGCTCCGGCGTCAGGTTCGACGCGCTCACCACAAAGCCCGCCTTCGCATGCTTGACGCGGGCCACCATGGCGGCCTCGCTCTCCACGGACTGGGAGCCGAAGATGAACGACATCCCGCCCTCCTTGGCCAGGGCCACGGCCAGCCGGTCGTCCGAGACGGCCTGCATGACCGCCGAGGTCAGGGGGATATTCAGGCAGAGGGGGCATTCCTCCTCGCCCCTGCGGTAGCGGACCAGCGGCGTGCGCAGGCTGACGTTGGCGGGGATGCAGTCCTCCGAGGTGTAGCCCGGGATCAGAAGGTATTCGTTGAATGTACGCGAAGGCTCTTCATAATAGTGCGCCATGGCGCTCCCTCCTTATCTGAAATACTGTGCCGCGGCACAAAACAGCTGCATGTCATAGCGGTCGGGCATGTTGCGGTAGAGCTGCGGGCCGATGCGCTCGGCGTGGCCCATCTTGCCCAGCACGCGGCCGTCCGGGCTGGTGATGCCCTCCACGGCGGCGACGGAGCCGTTGGGGTTCCACTCGGTCAG
>CADBKO010000050.1 GCA_902795345.1 Oscillospiraceae bacterium | reverse complement strand
AAAGGCGGAGCTGGACGAGGTCATCGCCTGGCTCACGGGCTACGATATGAACAGCGTGGACCAGGACATAACCTATGGCACATTCTTCGAGAGGGCACCGGCCATGAACCCCCGCGCTGCGCTCATCAGGGGGAAGATCTGCGGCGTGGACGTGGAGACCATTCAGGACCCGCTGATGCAGAAGGTCCGCTGGCTGGACAAGCTGGTGGACGAGCTGGCCAAGGGCAGGCCCATGGAAAAGATACTGCGGTGATTGCAGAGAGGCAAAAAGCATGGACGACAGGCCAAATAAAGAACCCATGAAAATCATCCCCGCCGGCGGCATCACCTATCTGGCCCCTCTCACCGGGAGCCGGATCTGGTATTGGGGCACGGACTACACCTCCGGCGACCTTTACGAGGCGGAGGAGCTCTACCGGGACGGGCACCGGATCAGCCGGAACCGGCTGATATTCGTGCATGCCCCGGACGGCCGGGTGGCGGAGCCGGTGCGGGCCAGGGAGGGCCAGTATTTCGGTCAGCCCGCCTGGGACGGCGAAGCTCCCGTGATCCTGCTGGCGGACTTTCCCGCCGGGGAAATATGCCTGCTGCGCTACGATGACGGGAGCGGAACGGTCCGGCCCATCGTCACGCTGCCCCGCGCCGAGGTGGAGGACTGCTACAATCTCATGCCCCACACTTCTCCCCTGATGCTGACCCGGCAGACGGGGGAGCGTTTCCAGGTCCTCTGGCCGGAAAAGGTGGACTTCCCCATCCATCCCGCGGAGTCCTTCTGCTTCCGGGATGGGGATAGGCTCTATTTCAGCCGGTGGTACGAGGACCCGGATTACCGGGAGGAGGTCGTGGTCCGGCGGATGCCCGACGGGGCGATCCTGGAGCAGTTCCGGGGCTCCCTGAACGCCATGCCCGACGGGCAGCAATGGCTGCTGACCGAATAAGGGCGAACAGATAAGCCTTGACAAGTAAACGGTCGTTCCCTATACTGTATGGTGAACGGTCGTTTACTTTATTTTTTGGGGGGCTGCCCATGGCGGATACGAAGGAGCGGATCCTGCAAGCGGCGCTGAAGCTGTTTGCCGAGAACGGATACGAAGCGGTCTCCGTGCGGGACATCGCGGGCGAGCTGGACATGACGAAAGCGGCGCTTTACAAGCATTACCGGAACAAACGGGACATTTTCCAAAGCATCCTGGAGCGGATGGAGCAGCGGGACGCGGAGCAGGCCAGGCTGTATGACATGCCGGAGGGTGCGCCGGAGGAAACGGCGGAAGCCTGCCGAAGCGCCGGGGCGGAAAGCATCACGGGCTTCGGCAAGGCCATGTTCCGCTATTGGACCGAGGATGGATTCGCCTCCTGCTTCCGGCGCATGCTGACGCTGGAGCAGTATCGTGATCCGGAGATGGGCAGGCTCTATCAGCAATACCTGGCAGCCGGGCCTCTGGGATATATGACCGACCTGTTCCGCGCCATGGCGCTGCCCCGGGCGCAGGAGGAGGCGGCCCGGTTTTATGCGCCCATGTTCCTTCTGTACAGCGTCTACGACGCTTCCGAGGACAAGGCGGCGGTGCTCGCTCTGCTGGACGGGCTTCTGAACGAAGCCAGGGAGCATTTGAAAGAAATCAGGAAGGAAGGACAGAATCATGCAGGATAAGAACATCGTCATCCGCAGAGAGGAAGAAAAGGACCGCCGGGCGGTGGAGCATCTGGTCCGGGAGTCATTCTGGAATGTGTACCGCCCGGGCTGCTATGAGCATTTTGTGCTCCATAAGCTCCGCAGCGACCCGGCTTTCGTGCCGGAGCTGGACCTGGTCATGGAAAAGGACGGGCAGCTCATCGGGCAGAACATGTTCATGCGGGCCGTCATCCGCGGGGACGACGGGGCGCTGCTCCCCATCATGACCATGGGGCCCATCTGCATCACGCCGGAATTGCAGCGGAAGGGCTACGGCAAGCTGCTGCTGGATGAATCTCTGGAGCGGGCCGCGGCCCTGGGCTGCGGGGCGCTCTGCTTCGAGGGCAACATCCTCTTCTACGGCAAGAGCGGCTTTACCTACGCCAGGGAATTCGGCATCCGCTACCACGACCTGCCGGAGGGGGCGGACGATTCCTTCTTCCTCTGCCGGGAGCTGATCCCCGGCTATCTGAAGGGCGTCCGCGGCGTCTATGGGCCGCCGGAGGGCTATTTCGCGGCGGATCGGGACCCGGAGGGATTTGAAAAGTTCGACGCACTTTTTCCTCCGAAGGAGAAGAAGGTTCTGCCGGGCCAGCTGGGTTCCGGCGGCTCCAACCAGGCAGCCCGGGCAGATTAGAATGGGGCAGCAGGAGGACGTTGAATCTTGAAACCGGAGCTGAAGATCGCGGACGAAACCGAAAGGGCCGTCTGCGCCGCCATATGCCGCAGCGGCGGCATCCGGGCCAGGGAGATCGCAAAAGCCCTCGGCTTGGATCATACCACGGTGAACCGGGTCCTCTATTCCTCCCCTCTGATGCGGGAGCTATGCTGGCAGGACGGGGAGCACCGCTGGCACGGCATCCTCCGGCAGGCCCGGCCCCACAGCGGCCTCCGGGAATTTGCCGGCTACTACGGCCTGGTGGGGGAATTCCTGTCTCTGGATGAGGAAGCCTGGCTGGCCGCCCTCACAGAGGGCTGCCGGAACATCGGCAGGAGCCTCAGCGACGCCAGGGGCCTCCTCCACTCCTTCCGGGACTGCCGGGAACAGATGCTCACCCTCTTTTCCGACCTGCGGGAGATGCTGGGGGAAAGCTGCCTGGGGTGGGAGATCGCCTTTGAGCTGCGGCTCAAGCGAGCCCGGTACGTCCGCATCTATGCCGATGTGCTGGTGGTCACCGAGGACCGGGTCTTCTCCCTGGAATTCAAAATGAAAAGCGACCCGGAGCACGAGGAAGTGCTCCAGGCCGCCAAATATACGCCTTATCTGGAGATCATGTTCGGGCCGGACTATGAGGTGATCCCGGTGCTGGTGCTGACCAGGGCCAGGGACCGGTTCGAATTCGTGGGCATCGGCTCCGCCGACGCCCTCCTGCCCGTCTGTTCCGGGGACATGCTGTTCAATGTATTCAATGAATATCTGGGTTTCCTGAAGGATTAAGGCAACACCGCACAATTCTGGTGCGTAGATTGCGCAGTCAGAATTTACGTCAGATTGGCCAAAAACCGCAGGCAATACTATCTGTATTAACGAGGATTTTTGGGCGATATGACGGAATATTATGCAAGCAAGATGCGTGCCATGAATTGTGCGGTGTTGCCTTAATGGGTCTTGTAGTAATCCTTCGCGTAGTTCTCATACACGTCCGTCACCGCTTCCTGACGCATCTTGGCGCCGGGCGCATTGGGGTCGCCGCCGCCGAAGGCGGCAAAAACGAAGCCTCCGCCGGGGGCAAAGGTATCCACATATTCCTTCAGGGCGGCGCGGTATTCCTCCTCATCCTCGCAGGAGGCCCATTTCATGCTGTCCCAGGCGCCGCATAGGGCCAGCTTGCCCACATACTTCTTCTTGATGGAGACCAGGTCGTTGGTGGTCTGGGCGGGGTTCCAGGAGCGGATGCCCATTTCCACCCAATCGGGCACAAACTGCTCGCTGCGGCCGCAGTCATGCCGCTCGATCAGGATGCCGTTTTCCAGCGCCAGGTCGCAGTGCATCTTCTGATAGGGCTTGAAGAATTCCCGATACATCTCTACGCTGAAGAAGGGCGCCCGCAGCGCCGCGTCGTCGTCCATGACATTCATGGTGTCCGGCTTGAGCCAGCGGATCTGCTGCTTCAGCACCTCAATGTAAAACTCGGAGACGTATTCCAGCAGGGCCTTCACCTCCTCCGGCTCCTCATAGAGGGCCAGCATGGCATTCTCAAAGCCCATGAAGGAGATCAGGGTCAGGAAATAGTCCCCGCCGGTAGCGGTGAGGGATTGGGTCTTGCGGTCCACGTCCTTGGTCTTTTCCTTGTAGTAGGCCTCCCAGTCAAAGTCGCTGGTGTCCGGGGTGTGGATGCAGTCCCGCCACTTGGTAATGTCCTCCAGGATATGGACGCCGGGCATGGGCATGGCTCCGTTATTCAGGTCCTTGCTGCCCACGTAGGTCACCCCCAGCTTGGTGACAACGGGACCGTCGGGCGCATAGACGGGGGTCAGCCACTCCTCATTATAGTGGGCGACCCGGGGCTCGAACATGCTGGGGACATATTCGGGGATCTCCCCCCGAAGCATGGTCAGATAATTCTCCTTTGCGTTCATGGCGGTTCCTCCTGTCCGCGATGGACTGATTCTTTATAACCGATTCTTTATATATATAGTATACGCACGTTTTTTCGGAATTGCAAGAACTCTATGGAGGAAATCGGATATGGTAAGACCCATCGTGAAGGACCCCATTTTCCTGGCCAGGAAGTCCGCTCCCGCCGCGCCGGAGGACGCCGAAGTCGCCCGGGATCTGCGGGACACGCTGGAAGCCCACCGGGAGGGCTGCGTGGGCATGGCAGCCAACATGATCGGCGTCAGCAAGCGCGTCATCATCTTCGACGACGGGGGCAAGGCCACGGTCATGTTCAACCCGGAGATCCTCCGGCGCAGCGAGCCCTTTGAAGCGGAGGAGGGCTGCCTTTCCCTCAGCGGCACGCGGAAAACGAAGCGATACCGCACCATCAAGGTCCGGTATCTCAACGAGCTTTTCCAGCAGCGCATGAAGACTTACACCGGCTGGACGGCCCAGATCATCCAGCACGAGATCGACCACTGCGACGGGATCCTGATCTAGGCAGCAGGACGCCCCGGCTGCAAAACTCCCGTTCCGAGCCGGCGGGGAGGAAGGATTCTCTGCCTCCCTCTTTGAGGGAGGTGGATCCGGCCCCGGCCGGAGACGGAAGGAGTCAGAGCAAGCCGGGGCTGTTGCCGATTCGATGCGCTGACTCCCTCAGTCAGCTTCGCTGACAGCTCCCTCAGAGAGGGAGCCTTTTTCTGCTGCGGCGGGACATTTTGACCAGCACGCCCGCTTTCTATCATATTTCGATGGTCTGTCCCGTGGAGAGGTAGCCCAGGCCCGGGAGCCTGCTTTTCAGCCAGCGGAATTGCTCCAGGCCGGTGCAGTGGCAGGTAAACAAGCGGGCAGAGTGCGTTCCCAGGGCTTCCGCATAGGGCGCCAGGGCTTCGTCCGCGGGCTTCTTCATCAGATGGAAGCCGCCCACCAGCACGTCGGGCCGGAACCAATCCAGCAGGTTCAGCACTCCCTTGTGGGAGCAGCCGCTGATAAGGACGCGCTTTCCGCCCTCCTCGATCAGGAGATATTGCTCATGGCGGAAGCTGTCGGGGACGAGCTTTCCCTCCCGCAGCACCGTGAGACCGGCGCTGTCCGGGGGCACTCTCCCCTCCCGCCCGTTCATGGCATAGAGATGCAGCGTCGGGGAAAGCTCCCGCTCCTCCCCGGTGAAGCGGAGGCGGGGCTCCGCTTTCAGGGCCGGGTCCAGCCCGATGTACTTCTCCTCCGCATTATGACATTCGTCGAAAGCATATTGGCTGAGATAGACCGGCGCATGCCTGTTCTTCTCCAGGAACACCGGCAGGCCTCCCCCGTGGTCATAGTGGCCGTGGGACAGCACGGCCAGCTCCGCGGAAGAGAGGTCCACCCCCAGCTTCTCCGCGTTTTCCGCAAAGAGGCCGGATTGCCCCATGTCGAAGAGGAGCCGGGTCTCCCCCGTCTCGATAAAGAGGCTCAGGCCGTGTTCGCTCCCCAGATCCTCCCGGGAGGAGGTGTTTTCCGTCAGTGCCGTGATCTTCATGGTCTCAGCCGGGCACGCGCTTATTGCAGAGGTAGAACACCGTCAATAGGCCCGGACCGGTATGGGCCCCGATCACGACGCCCAGGCTGCTGATGCGGATCACCCCATATTCCGGGCGCGCCCTGCGCACCTCGTCCCGGACCCACTCCGCGTCGGCCAGGCAGTCGGCGTGGAGGATGAGCATTTCATCCCCCGCCACATCCAGCCCTTCCAGGTCGGACAGCACCGCATCCCGGATGGCGTTCAGGGCGGCTTTCCGGCCCCGGGCCTTCTTGGCCACGTCCAGGGTGCCCACGTCGGGGACGTAGAGCACCGGCTTGATATTCAGGATGGAACCCACCAGGGCGGAGGCATTGGAGACCCGGCCGCCCCGCTTGAGGTAATTCAGGTCGTCCACGGTGAAGCGGTGGGCGATGCGCAGCTTGTTTTCTTCGCCCCAGGCGCAGACCTCCTCGAAGCTCTTCCCCGCTTCCTTCAGGGCCACCATCTTCATCACCAGAAGGCCCAGGCCGCCGGAGATGCAGCGGGTGTCCATGACGTAAAATTCCTGATTCGGGTATTCCTTCCGGATGGTCTCCGACGCCCGGCGGGCATTCTCGAAGGAAACGGACATCTTCTCCGACATATCCAGGAAGACGACGTCCTTCCCGCTCTCCATCAGGGATTTGAAGAAGTCATAGTAGACATATTCGTTGATCATGGAGGTTTTCAGATCGTCA
Source organism: Oscillospiraceae bacterium (assembly GCA_902795345.1). Lineage (GTDB taxonomy): Bacteria > Bacillota > Clostridia > Oscillospirales > Oscillospiraceae > UBA1774. The sequence goes on along the minus strand of CADBKO010000050.1, from coordinate 2,362 downwards.
CCGGCGCGCATCCCCTTGTAGACCGCGGCCCGGCTTTCCTCCCGGCAGTCGTCCTCCCTGGGTTCCCCATTGACGGTATAGCTGTAACTGATGAAGGGGATCCGGTGCTCGTCCAGCCAGGTACGGGGCAGGTCAGCCGTGGAAGATGTGGCGATCAGGTAGTCTTTCATATCTTTACTCCTTGTGGTTCACATTTTATTTGCTTGTGTCTGATATTATACCACTTACCGGGGAGCCTGAAAAGAGGGAGTTTCCTGTTTCCGGTAAGGAAAAGGGGTCCGGGAGCGCGTTTGCTCCCGGACCCCGGCTTATCTGCCGTTTATCTCTGTTCGTTGATATAGATGGTCATTTTGCTCTGGAGCAGGCGGCCCACGTCCTCGGCGGACTTCTGGCCGGCGAAGAAAGCCTCGGATTCGTTCGTGATCATTTGCATCAGCTCTTCGTCATAGTTTTGCACCTTGGTGGTGGTGTTCACCAGCTCCATGATCTTGTCCGCCTGGGCCTGGGTCAGGGCCTTGATCTCCACCGTCAGGTCGCCCCAGCCCCAGCTGCCCTTGGACATCTCGATCTTCTCGCCGTTCTCGTCCAGGATGAAGTTTCCGTTTTCGTCCCGCATGTATTCGGGGGTCATGGCGTCCTGCAGCTTCTTCTCAAAGGCGACGCGGTTGGTGGGCAGGCCGTAGCTGTACTGCTCCTGATAATCCGCCGTCATCAGCGTGCGGAGGAACTGCCAGGCGGCGTCCTTGTTCCTGCTCTTGGCGCAGATGGCATAGCCGCTGTCGTCGAAGTTCATCATGTTGCCGGTGCCCTCGCTGGTGGGGAAGCCGATGAAGGTGGCTTCGCCGCCGAAGATGGCCTCGTACATCTGGTAGCTCTCGAAATCGCTGAGCCAGTTGACCATCAGCATCTGCCGACCGGAGGAGATGCGTGTTGTGTCATCCTCCCACTCCATGTTCTCCCAGTCCATATCCTTGGGGAACTGGTTGGCGAACCGGAGGATATCGGTGAAGACCGGGGTATCAAAGGCACACTTGCCGGTGGACCAGTCCACCAGCTTGTTCATCTCCATGCTGAGGCAGTAATTGAGGATGCTGTCCCTGGTGGTGCCCTGGCTGAAGGGCTCGCAGCCGGCGGGCATCTGCTTCAGGGCGGCATTGAACTCCTCCAGGGTCCAGCCCGGCTTGTCGCCCACGATGCTGCTGGCGCCCATGACCGTCTCGATGTTGAAGCTGGAGGCGGTGCGGTAGAGCTTGCCGTCGGACATGAGGGCCTTCAGCACATTGTCGAACATCTGGTCCTTCAGTTCCTCGTCGTTATTCAGATAGGGCATCAGATCCGCCAGGATGCCCCGGGCCGCCAGCTTACCGGTGGAAAGGCCGTTGAGGTTGAGGATATCCGGCACGTTGCCCGCCATGATCTCCGTGTTCAGCTTGGTGAGCCCGGCCTCATAATCCTCCTCCGTGTTGTACTCGGAATAGTCGCTGATCTCAATGCGGTAATTGGGGTTATTGCGGTTGAATTTCACGATCATGCGCTGCATGTTCCCGTCCAGATACATGGTGGCCAGGGTGAGGACGGTCTTGTTGGGAAGGCTGGAGGCAGGGACCTTGTTGACCAGGATCAGGAAGTTGCTGCTTTCATTGGTCTTTTCGTCCCACTCGCTGCCCAGGGAGACGATCTGCCCGTCCTCCAGGACGAAGGCCCGGTTCACATTGGACGGGTCCACATCGGCATTGATCCAGTTGAGGATCTTTTCGGCCTTGCCGGTCTCCAGCTTGTAGCCCATGAGATTGGAGCCATTGGTGTAATAGAAATCGTAGTCGCCGCCGCCCACGCTCAGGTTCCAGGCGTTGGCGACCGGGTAGGACTGCTCCTCGTCCAGCGTCACCGTCTCCGTGTTGAGGATGGTCAGCTGCTCGCCCTGTTCGCCGTAGTAGGTGACGCCGATGCGCCCATCTTTGAGGCGGATCATGCTCTCCATCCAGTTGGGGAATTCCAGGATCTGGCGGAAGCTGCCGTCGGCCTCCAGGGCGATGATGGCCTGGGCCACGTTGAGGTAGACCCGCCCCTGGGCGTCCATGACAAAGCCCTGGGGATAATAGCTGTCCTGCCAGTTCTCTCCCAGTGCCTCCGTCAGCGTGTCGCTGAGGGCGATCCGCTTCTCCTCGCTGCCGTCGGCGGCCAGGAAGCGCAGGAAGTAGTTCTGCTCATAATGCATGTAGTTGTAGTACTGCTTCTGATACCACTCCTGGGAATACAGCTCCACGTCGTCGGGCCCGTCATACCAGTTGCGGTTGAGAACCTCCAGGCTGACCATTTTCCCATCGGGCTTTAGGACCATGCCGTTGACATAGGTGGAGCT
>CADBKO010000049.1 GCA_902795345.1 Oscillospiraceae bacterium | reverse complement strand
AGAAGGGGTATTCAGGGAGAATTAACCGGGTTTCTCCCTGAATTACGGTCTTTTGCCCCTCTTTTTACGATTCCCTTGGATTATTCAGCGGTTACTAAAAGGGAGCCTTCATTTGCCACCCCTCGCACAGAATGGGGCCCGCGCTGCGGTGGAGAGGTCAAATCCAACAAAACGCAATTTTGTCGGAATGACGATTGCATTTTCCCCCTTCCCGCTGTCTCCATTATGGAGGGACTTTTCTCTCCGAATAAAGACACAGAGAAAGGGATGATCCCATGATGTACGGCTACCATCTTCCCGGGGACAGCCTGGCGGCGTTCCTGCGTCTCCCCATCGGCCTCCTGTCCGTGGACCTGTCCGCCACGGAGGAGCGGGTCTATATGCTCCTGCTGAACCGCTCCTTCCTCTCCGCCCGCAGCCCGAAATGGGTGGACGGGGACGGGCGGGTCTTCCTGCAATATCCCCTGGCGGAGCTGGCCGGGACCCTGCACCGCAGCATAAGCTGCGTGAAGCTGGCCCTCAACCGTCTGGAGGAGCTGGACCTGGTAGAGCGCCGGAGCCAGGGCACGGGGAAACCTAACCGCATCTACGTCAAATTCCCTTCGGACACGGAAGCCGAGGAGGTCCCCGCGGACAGTGGGACTGGCTGCGCGGCGGACACCATGCCTGACCGCGCCGGGGACAGGGGGACTGGCTGCGTGAGGGACAGAAAACTGGCCCCAAATAAGAAATACAGAGAAAGAAGAAAAGAGACAGAAGAGGGGAGCGAGAATACCGCGCCTGCCCGCTCTCGGGAGAGCGGCTTTTTCCTTGGGCTGCTGGGCCGCCGGGGGAGAGGGGAAGAATGAAATTCGCCCCGCCTTGCCCTTGCAACCGGCGCCGGGTTGGGGTAAAATAGAAGCATCAAATCTACGGAAGGGAGATACACGCAATGAGCGAATTTCTGAGCAAAGTCATCGGCATCCTGACCACCGTGGGCGGCAAGATCCTCCTGGCCATCGTGGTGTTCATCGTGGGGCGCATCATCATCAAGGCCCTCGTCAAGGCCCTGGATAAGATCAGGGGCTTCAGCAAGCTGGACCAGACCGTGCAGAGCTTCATCCACAGCCTGGTGCGCATCGGCCTGAACATGCTCCTCGTCATCGCCATCATCCAGGTGCTGGGCATCCCCATGACCAGCGTGATCACGGTGCTGGCCTCCGCGGGCCTGGCCATCGGCCTCAGCCTCCAGGGCGCGCTTAGCAACTGCGCCGGCGGCCTCATGATCCTGATCTTCAAGCCCTTCAAGGTGGGCGATTACATCGTCGCCTCCGGCGCGGAGGGCGTCGTCAAGGAGATCACCGTCTTCTACACCCACATCCTGACTGTGGACAACAAGCGCATCATCGTGCCCAACGGCGGCCTGATGAACGCCAACGTGACCAATTTCAGCTTCGAGGATACCCGCCGCGTGGACCTGGTCTTCAAGGCCTCCTTCGGCACCGATCAGAACCTGGTGCTGGGCCTCATGCGCAAGGCTGCCGAGGGCACCAAGGGCGTCCTGGCGGACCCCGCCCCCTTCGCCCGCTTCTCCGGCTGCGCGGACAACGCCCAGGAGTTCACCCTCCGCGCCTGGTGCGCCACCGGGGATTATTGGGACGTGTACTTTGACCTGCTGCAGAATGTCAGCGCCGCTTTCGGCCAGGCGGGGATCGCCGCCCCGGCCACGAAGCTGGACGTCACTCTCGACAAATAATCAAATGGGACCCGCTTCGCTGGGCTCCCATTTGAGAGAGCTTGCGCTCCGCTCCCCGCACTCGCTTCGCTCGCACAGTCCGCTCCGCGAGAAGTATTTTTCGCCCGGCGCATGTCCGTGCGAAAAATGATTCCGACCTTATTCGCATCTGCGGATGCGAACTCTGCGAGGCTTTTTAACACCGTAAAGCGGCAGACTGCGGGAAAAACCCGCAGTCTGCTTTATTCTGACAACATAACAGGAGGCATTATCATGAGTACCGAACCCAGATGCGTTCCCGCGCCCAAGGACCCCTATTTCCGCGACGCAGAGCAGTTCTTCGCGGTGGACAAATACATGTTCTCCCGCCGGGGCTGCTGGCTGGCTCTGAGCATCGACGATGTGCGCTATGGCAAGGGCTCCCTCTACCTCACCACCAACCGGGGCATGCGCACCCACAGCCGCATGGAGGACGGCACCAAGCTGTTCCGCATCTATCCCACCTACGAAGGCAAGCGGGTGCCCTTTGCGGTGCAGCAGCGCTGCGCCAGCGAACTGACGGTCCATACCCGCCACGGCGACGTGCGCTTCACCTGGGCGGACCAGAGTAAGCTGATGGCCCAGGGCGACCCCGGCATGGGCCTATTGTGGACGAGAAAAACGGAAGCCTACGAGCTGGTGAAGCCTCGGAAATTCGGCGGCTGGGAATCCTCCCAGCGCTCCGCCGGCCCCCTCTACTTCAAGGGGCTGGAGGGCTCCACATTCCGCTTCGAGGACAGCTGGAACTGGTATAAGCTCAACTGCGGCGAGCTCATGGGCACCACCCAGCCCGGCCCCGACGGGCGTTTCACCATGGTCTGCGAGGAATTTGCCTATGCGGTGAAGGCCCGGGAAAATTATCCCACCTACGCCGAAGCCAAGGCAAGCATGCAGGCCGACTGGGAGGAATTCCTCTCTAAATATCCCAAGTTCATCGAGCCCTACGCCAAAAAGCGGGAGGACACCGCCTACGTCCTCTGGACCCATCTGGTGGCCCCCACCCAGACCACGCCCTACTGGATGATGCTCATGTTCCCCGGGGAGATGGACTCCCAGTGGCAGCTGGTGCAGAACGGCGTGGCCCTCCAGGACAACCCGGAGCTGAGCCGCAACCTGCTCCTGGCTCCCCTGGAGCGGCAGGGGGAGGACGGCCAGCTGGCCGACGGCTACGACGAAGCCTTCCTCTCCACCGGCAGCTTCAAGCCCGGCATCTACGGCTTCGCCCTACTTAACGTCATGGCCCACCACGACCTGCTCAAGGAATGGCCCCGGGAGGACCTGGAGAAGCTCTATATCGGCGCGGGCAAATGGGCCAACTGGTTCATGGAATTCCGGGACGACGACGGCGACGGGCTGCCCGGCTTCGAGGGCGGCAATGAGAACGGCTTTGACGAAGTGACCGCCTATTTCGACCAGCTGAGCCTGGCCACCCCGGACCTCTGCGCCCAGGAGGTGCTGAATTTCGAGGCCCAGGGCGACCTGGCGAAAATGCTGGGCAAGCCCCAGGCGGAGATCGACGAGTGGTATCGCCGCTCTAAGGAGCTGCTGGACAGGATGATCGACAAGATGTGGGACGGGGAGCATTTCGTGGCCCTGAAGAACTACACCCACGAGCCCATATTCTCCGGCTCCAACATGCACTATATCCCCCTGGTGCTGGGGAAGCGCCTGCCTCAGAACATCATCGACAAGATGTGCGCCGACCTGCTGGTGGAGGGCAAGCTCCTCAGCCCCTACGGGCTGGCCAGCGAAAACATGGACAGCGACGTTTTCGAGTTCACCGGCGTGAAGATGGGCTGCGGCCCCATCTCCGGCCCCGGTCAGCTCTTCATCCTGGCGGGCCTGTGGGAGGCCGGGAAGAAGAAGGAAGCCAAAATGATCATCGACCGCTATCTCTGCCGCCTCATGGACGGCGGCTTCAGCCACTTCATCGACCCCATCCACGGGGACGGCACCTGGTTCTGGGGCACCTGGAACCGGGCGGTGTTCACCATCCTGGCCAGGATGGTGTCGGAAGGCTGACCGCGGAAAGGAGGATCTGAAATGCCGGAATACGGACCTCACGTGCATAACGTCTACGACCTGCCCCACGATTCCGAGCTGGTGTACCACGGGCCCAAGGAGCAAAAGACCGTCACCGAGCCTTCTCGGGAGATCCCCGTGCTGCGGGAGGCGGACGTGGTGGTGGTGGGCGGCGGCCCCGGCGGCTGCGCCGCGGCCATCACCGCCGCCAGAAACGGCGCGAAGACCATCCTGGTGGAGCGCTACGGCCACCTGGGGGGCATGGCCACCGGCGGCCTGGTGAACATCATCCCCAACCTGGCGGACATCTATGGGAAACAGGGCATCGGCGGCTTCTGCCAGGAATACATCACCCGGCTGAAAAACCGGGGCGCCTGCGACTATCCCCCCCAGGAGAGCTGGGGCCGGCCGGAGGCCGCCCTGGTGGAGAAATACGGCAAGGCCAACATGAACCACTTTTACATCCGCAACAATCCCGACGGGGAGAAGGTGGTGCTCTACACCGCCGTCATCGACCCGGAGGTGGGGAAGGACGAGCTGGCCATCATGGCGCAGGAAGCCGGGGCGGAGCTGCTGCTCCACTGCTGGGTAGCCGGACCCATCCTGGAGGGGAACACCGTCCGGGGCGTCCTGGTGGAGACCAAGTCGGGCCGCCAGGCCATCCTGGCCAAGGTGGTCATCGACTCTACCGGCGACGGGGACCTGCTGCCCTATGTGGGCACGGAGACGGTGGATTACATGCGCCCCGGCTCCCGCATCGCCCAGTTCGGCTGGATCTACTGGATGGCCAACGTGGACCTGAAGAAATTCGACGCATTTCAGTCCGGCCAGCCGGAAGCCTACCGGGAGGCCGTGGGGAAGATCACCGCGGAGGGAGGCAGCGCCTTCTTCTGCCGGGGCCTGCTGGAGCACCAGAAGGGCGTGGTATGGGTCCACCGCCTCATCGGTTCCCTCCACCAGACCGAGCCGGTGGAGATGACCTATATCGACGTGAGCGCCAGAAGCAAGGCCGTGAAGAGCTGGGAGCTGATGAAGAAATACATGCCCGGCTTCGAGGACAGCTTCATCATGCAGACCAATCCCCAGCTGGGCACCTCCGGCGGCCTGCGCATCGTGGGGGAATATTACCTCACCGAGGCGGACATGGATTTGGACGAGCCCTACGAGGACACCATCGCCGTCTTCCCGGACAATGACCGGGGGGACAGCAGCCTGAAGCACCCCGCCACCTATATCCCCTACCGGGCCCTGCTGCCCAAGGGGGTGGAGGGGCTGATGGTGGCCTGCCGGGCCTGCTCCATGGACCATGAATTCAGCGAGTTCTTCAACCTCATCCCCCACTGCATGTGCTTCGGCCAGGCCGCGGGGGCCGCGGCGGCCATCGCCGTGAAGAAGGGCCTCCGGGTGCAGGATGTGCCCTATGGGGAGCTGCGCTCTGCCCTGCTCTCCGGCGGCGCGATATTGCCCTGAGTCCTTATTCGCCGAAATGGCGGGTATCGGCGCAAGGCGCCAATACCCGCAGGATTCCGGCTCCGGCCGGGTGGGAACGGAACGCCCGCCCGGCAGACCCGGCGGCTGATGCCGGGCCTCCTCTCCAAAATGCAAAGCGTAGTTTGCATTTTGGGTACGGGGGCTTCCTTATTCTCCGGGATGGCGGGTATCCGCGCAAGCGTAAGTACCCGCAGCTCCCGGCGAAGCATCCTCTCCGAAATGCGTTTCCCGACAAGAAAGGGCGGCAGCCGCATTTTGCGGCGCGCCCTTTTGCTTGGAGAATCATATTGAAAAATTTCGATAAACGGGGTATAATCCTTCCGTATAAAGGAGGTGCGGTCCTATGAACGGCGACTATCTGCGGGTCTTCCGCGCCTTTTCCGACGAAAAAAGGCTGCGGGTGCTGGAGCTGCTGACCCAGGGGGAGAAATGCGCCTGCGTGCTGCTGGAGGAGCTGGACATCGCCCAGCCCACCCTGTCCTACCACATGAAGATCCTGCGGCAAAGCGGCATCGTGAAGGAACGGAGCGTGGGCCCCTGGAAATACTATTCCATCGACGGCGAGGGCTGCGCCTATGCCCAAAAGCTCCTCCAGGCCCTCAGCTTCGGGGGCGAAAAGGTGGAGATCAAGCTGATCCGCGCCCTTGCGAAGCTGGGCGGGGCCGTGCCGCAGGCCCTGCCGGCGGGGGAGGGCCTTTTCTCCTGCAAATGCCCATGTCCCGGCGATTGCTGACCGACGAAAGGAAGGAACAAAGATGAAGAAGTTTGCGGTTTTCAGCGGCTTCCTGGGCTCCGGGAAGACCACGACGATGATGGCCCTGACGAAGTATTTCACCGAAAAGCACGGTAAGGCCGCCATGATCTCCAACGACCTGGGCCACGGCGTCAACCTGGCGGACAACCGGCTGGCCCAGCTCAGCGGTCTCCGTGCCTCGGAGATCACGGACGACTGCATCTGCTACGTGAACGAGCAGCTTGCCCAGCGCCTCAACGAGTATTATGACGACGGCTGCGTCCTGGTGGTCTCTGATATACCCGGCTTCGGCGTGGGGGCCCTGGAGCACGTCTACCACGGCCTCGCGGAGAAATTCCCCGGCCAGTTTACCTTGGCGCCCTTCACGGTGCTGGTGGAGCCGCGGACGGTGGAAATGCTGCGCAGCGGCACGGACGGGGACCTGCACTATCTCTATGACACCCAGCTCAGGGAGGCGGACCTGATCCTGCTGAACAAGTGCGACCTGATCTCCCAGGCGCAGCGCGCTGCGGACCTGGGGTGGCTCCGGGAGCATTACCCCCTGGCCGAGACCCTTTCCATCAGCGCCCTCACCGGGGAGGGGATGGAGGAGCTGTCCCAGGCCCTGCTGAAGGGGGAAGCAAGCATGCGCCGCCCGGACATCGGCTACGGCGGCAGGGAATTCCGCGCAGCCATGGGGAAGATGTGCGAGTTTTATCTCCAATATCACGCCGTAGTCTGCTGCGACGACTTTGACGGCACGGCTTACCTCCTGGACATCGCCCGTAAGGTGCAGGCAGCCATCGCGGAAAGCGGGGAGGAGATCCCCCATCTGAAGCTGCTGGCCTGGGAGCCGGAGGGGGACTTCGGCAAGGTGGACCTGATCGGGAAGGACCGGGATATCCTCGTCACCCGCCCCTTTGCAAAGCGTTGCCGGGACATCGCCGTGCTGCTAAACGGCAGCGGGGCCTGCCCAGCGGAGAGGATGGAAAAGGTGGTGACGGAGGCGGTGAACGCGGTCTCCGAAGAATACAAGCTGGAGCTGATGATCTTCAAGACGGAAAGCATGGGGATGGGCTGATGGCGGGGGAGATCATTCGGGAGACCCGCTCGGTCTGCCCCGTCTGCCTCAAGAATCTCCCGGCGGCGCTGCGCCGGGACGGGGCGGGGGCCGTGACCCTGGAGCGGACCTGCCCGGAGCATGGGACCTTCTCCGTCCCCGTCTGGCGGGGAAGGCTGGACTGGGACGCCTGGCTGGGGGAGGCGGAGCGCCTCCCGGCGGGGGCGGCGGAACGCTGCCCCCATGACTGCGGGCTCTGCCCGGAGCATGAGACCGATTCCTGCTGCGTGCTGCTGGAGGTCACGGCCCGCTGCAATCTCCGCTGCCGCTTCTGCTTCGCCCGGGGCGGCGGCATGGCGGAGGACCCGCCGGCGGAGGAGCTGAAGGCCGCCATCCGGGACATCGCGGAAAAGTGCGCCGGGCCCCTCCTGCAATTCTCCGGCGGGGAGCCCACCCTTCGGGACGACCTGCCGGAGCTGGTGCGCTGCGCCAAAGAAGCGGGCTGCGGCTATACCCAGGTGAACACCAACGGCCTGCGCCTGGCCCGGGACCCGGCCTATGCCCGGGCCCTCAAGGAGGCGGGGCTGGACATCGTTTTTTTGCAGTTCGACGGGACGCGGGAGGAGGTCTATGAGACCCTCCGGGGCGGCCCCCTGCTCAGAGAAAAGCTGGAGGCCATCCGGGTCTGCGGGGAAGCGCGCCTGGGGGTGACCCTGGTGCCCACGGTGGTGCGGGGCGTCAACGACGGCCAGCTGGGGGAGATCGTGGCCCTGGCCGCCTCCCTGGCCCCGGCGGTGCGGGCGGTCCACTTCCAGCCCGTGTCTTATTTCGGGCGCTATCCCGGCGTCCCCGCCGGGGAGGAACGGTATACCCTGGACGAGCTCATGGCGGACCTCGCCGCCCAGGCGGGCATCCCCGCGGAGAGCTTCCTGCCCTCCCGCTGCGACCATCCCCTCTGCGGCTTCCACAGCAGCTTCCTCATCGAGCCGGGGGGCGGCCTGCGGCCCCTCAGCAGCATCACCCGGGCCCCCAAGGGCCGGGGCAGCGCCCGGGTGAATCGGGAGTATGTGGCCCGGCGCTGGCAGCGGGGGCCGGAGACAGACCCGCCCCCGGCGGACCTGTCCGGGGAGATGGACTTCGATACCTTCCTCTACCGGGTGCGCAACGCTAGCCTGACCCTCTCGGCCATGGCCTTCCAGGACGCAGGGAACCTGAACCTGGAGCGGCTGCGGCGGTGCAGCCTCCATGTCTACGACCGCGGGAAGGTCCTGCCCTTCTGCGCGAAGTACCTGACGCCCATGGATCCCTTGTCCGCCGGGATGCCCGGAGCCTGAAAGATCCCCGGCGGAAGGTCCTTTCCGAAGGGAAGCCGAAGGGCGCATTTCGGCTTCGGCGGGATACGCCCAATTCCGTGTTGCGCGAAAGGCTCCTTCGTGCTAGAATACAGCCGAAAAGGTCATAAGCCGAAGGGATTTCCCCGGGAGGAAACATGGATAAATTGAATTGGACCCTGGCCATCGACGTGCTGCTGGCCCTTCTGGTGGTGTGGAAGCTCCTCCAGGGGCGGCGGGACGGCGTCGTCCGGAAGCTGGGCGGTCTGGCGGCCCTGGTGGGGGCGCTGATCGCCGGAAATATCGTCAGCAAGCGCTTTTCCGCCATGGCGGCGGAAAAATGGCTGGCCCCTGCCCTGGAAAAGTGGTTTTCCCACATCCGGGAAAGCCTGGGCCTGGAGGACATCCTGGATAACCTGGCCGAGGTGCTGGGGGGCGTCAATCTGCCCCAGTTTTTGAAGATCAACGTGGCCGAGCAGGTGACGGAGCAGATGGGCGCGGCTTCTCAGAAGGTGGGTGTCGCCGTGGGGGAGGCCTCCCAGGTGGTGGCCCAGCGGCTGGCGGGCTGGCTGCTGTTCCTCATCGCCGCCGTCCTGGCCTATGCCATCATCAAGCTGATTTTTGACGGGGTGCTGGACCCCCTGATCCGCAAGCTTCCCATCATCGGCACGGTCAACGCCCTGCTGGGGGCGGTCCTGGGGGCGATCCTGGGCGCGGTCATGGCGATCCTGCTGCTGTGGCTGGCCTTCCACCTGCTGCCCGCCCTCTCCGAGCCCGGCGGCCCCTTCTTCCCGGAGAATGTGGAGCGCAGCCTGCTGACCAAGTTCTGCTTCCGCACCTTCCCCAATCTGTTTTCGTAATGCCTGCCCCCCGAAAGGGGGGCAGCATGTTTTCGGGCAAAGAGGCAAAAAGGGGCGTGTTGCAAAATGCCCCTCCCTCGTCATTGCGAAGCCCCGAAGGGGCTGTGGCAATCCGCAGCCCTCGTCCAAACTCCCGTCTCTCGTCCTTCGTAAACCCCGGGGGATCTCAAGGGGGCCGCGGCCGCGTCCTTATTCACCGGAATGTCAGGTGTCAGCCTGATCGGCCAACACCTGAAGGATTCCGGTGAAACGTCCTTTTCAAATCGAAGCAAACGCTTCGATTTGAGTAGGAGGAGCCGGGGGAATCTTGCCGGTATTCGGCCAAAAGCCGGATACTGGCTATTCACCCGTGCGACGACGCGGTTCTCTTTGGCGGTTTCTTTCGCCGATTTCTTTGGCGGCAAAGAAATCGGCCCGCCGGAGGCGACGGGACGACGGAGCGAAAAGCAGACGCAAACGGCGAATCCGTAGAAGACTGGAGGTTAGTCCGCTGCGGCGGGGACGAAAACAGGAAAGAAACGGGGAAAAGAAACCGCCAGAGGGGACCTATTTCGAGGCGGTCCCCTCTGGACTCCCTCCCCGACGACCAAGGGGGCTCCGCCCCCATTGGATCCCCCACTTTTGGACGAAGGACGTGAGACGGGGGGATGGACGGGTAAACGGATTGCCACAGCCGGTGTGCGCACCGGCTTCGCAATGACGGGGGACGGGGAGAGTCGGCGCACCGAATCGGTAAACGCTAGGAATCACCCTGACTCCCTATTCCGCGCGCGAGCAACGTGCGTGCTACAATCCGTCATCGCCTTTCGCCGCAGCCTGTCCACCTCCCTCAGAGAGGGAGGCAGATTCCTACACAACACGGCCCCGGCGCATTTTGCGCCGGGGCCGCTTGCTTCATCATGGACTTATGCGTTTTCCCCCTCGGGGATGATGCAGGTCATCAGGGTCAGGCAATTGCAGGAGTTCCAGCCGGACCAGGGCCAGCCGTCGGAGGCCACGGGGCCGGGGGCGATGTAGATGGGCTTGCCCGTGGCGGCGTATTTGTCGGTGAGGGGCGGGAAGCCCAGGATGCAGCCCTTCTCCTGGCTCACGTTGCAGAAGCGGCGGGCGATCATGGCGGCTTCCTTCTTCTTCCCCGCCAGGTTCAGCCCGGCGCACATGAACAGCTGCACCGGGGCCACCACGCGGCCGTGGACGAAGGTGCTGGTGCCGTAGTTCACATCGGTGCTCCGCAGGCTCTCGGAGGCCAGGCCGATGTCGGTGAGGAAATTGCCCTCCTCCGTCAGCTGCTCCGCGATGCGGTCGATGATCTTCTGGGGCAGCCGCTTGCCCAGCAGGATGGGCTGATAGGAGGCGATGGAGAGGCTGTCCACGGGCTTGCCGTTGTGGAGGGTGACGAACTTGTCCCCGTCCCAGAATTCGTCCAGCAGGGTCTGGAGGAGCTGCTGGCTCCGGGCCTTGTAGGAGGCGGCCTCCTCCTTCTTGCCGCAGCCCTCGGCCAGGCGGCCGGTCATCTCCAGCAGGTCGATCATGAAGGCCATCAGGTCCGGGTTGATGGTGGGGAAGCCGTCCTTGAAGATGGTGGCGTCGTCCCAGCCGGAGTCGTTGGGGCTGTCGATCATGGTCACGTCGTCCCCCCGGCCCGCGGAGCGGTAGGTCACCCAGAATTCCACCCACTTGGCGAACTTGGGGAACATCCGGGCGCACTCCTCTTCCGTCAGGAAGCTGTCGCCGCACTTGTCGATGAGCCAGTCCAGGGCGAAGCCCTGGATGGGGGGCTGGATGCCCGCATTGCGGGTAAGGAAGCCCACGTTGCCGGGCAGCTGGCCCGTCACAGGGTTCTGGTGGTCGAAGAGGACGCAGATCATCCGCCAGGCTTCCTCCGGGTCGTTCAGCATGCTCATGGCGTGGTAGCTCTGCTGCCAGGCGAAGGCCTCGCCCAGATATTCATAGTGCATGAGCATCATGGGGTGCTCGTAGATGCCGCCCGCCCCGGGCTTGGTGCGCCGGGCCCAGGAGGTATGGGTGGCGTATTTGTAGAGGGTCTCGTAGCCCTTGGCGGGGGGCAGATAGACTCGGTTGACGAAGCTCTCATAGCGGTCAAAGCCGTCCTGCCGCAGCTCCGCCGGATCGGGATAGGTCTCCGGCAGGCTTTCAAACTCGATCATGGCCTCGTGGATGGCGAAGTCCAGCTCCCCGCTCTCGTCGGGCACCATCTTGATGCTCAGGGCGTTCATGGTGCCCTTGGCGTCGAAGCCCCATTCCAGCTCCACCTTGCCCTTCAGGGGGCGGAAGCGCAGCTTGCCGTAGGTCCCGTAGGTCACTTCCGTGGTGCCGTCGGGCAGGGTGCAGGCCCCGTGGCAGGCCCCGGCGGCGTTGAGATGGGTCTGGGGCTTGTAGGGGTCCGCCCGCAGGCTCAGGCTCAGGCCGTCATGGGAGATCACCCGGGCATATTCGTTATAAGTGAAGATGATCTCGATCTGCCCCTTCATGGTGGTGAGGGTGATGCTTCCGGGGTCCCCGTGGTAGGTGTAATCCAGCTGCCGCTGCCCGTCGGAAGCCAGCAGGCTGAACAGGAAAGCGTTGGAATCCATCCAGGCGCCGGGCTTGTAGCTCGACAGCTGGAGCAGGTGGCTGTACCAGTTCTCGATCAGGAAGAACGCGCTGCCTTCCCGGCAGTACACGGCATGGGTCAGGTCGAATTTTTCTCCGGTTCCGAACATCTGCGATCAGCTCCTTTCTTCCAGGGCCAGCAGCAGGGCGCTGAGCACCGGACGGTAGGCCCCGCCGCTGAGGGTGCCGGGCTGCGCCGCGCCGGCGGCGATCAGCTTCCCGGCAAGAGCGGGGCACTCCAGGGCGATGAGCCCTGCCTGTTCCTTGGGCAGGCGCTCGGCCTTCTCGGCCTTGGCGCGCAGGGCGTCTGCGCCGGGGGCTGCGTCTCCCAGCAGCAGGGGCAGCAGGCCGATGCCCACGGGGCAGGGGACCTCCTCCCCGGTGAGGGCGCTGCGGCAGGCGAATTTCCCGTCCTTCCACAGGGAGGCCAGCACCCCCAGCTGCTTCTGCATCAGGGCGGCCCAGTTGGCCGCTTCGTCCTGAAGGCCCAGCTTTTTCGCCATGGCTTCCAGGGCCCCGGCGTTCAGGGCCATCCAGACCGCCAGGTCCGGCGTCACGGCCCCCTGGCCGAAGGGCAGCACGGGCACGCCGTCCCAGCCGCTCTCATGGGCATAGGCATAGAAGAAGCTGCCGTCACTCAGGCTGCGGTTTTTCAGCCACCAGTCCACGGCCTTGGTGAGCAGGGCATAGCCCTCCGCCAGCTTGTCCTTGTCCACGGCGTCGATGCCGCCGCCTGCGAAGACCCGGCACAGGGCCAGGCCCCAGAGGGGAGGAGGCGCTTCCGGCAGGATCTGCTCCCCCTTCACCCAGGCGGGCACGATGCCGCCGGGGGTCATGAGGCGCAGGGTATCGGAGATGAGGTCCAGGGCCGCGCCCGCGTCCTTGAAGGCCAGGGCGGACAGGGCCTGCTCCATGGCGTTGGCCTGGATGTTGCCGATCTTGTTGGCGATGACCAGCTTCCCGCCCCGGCAGGCCATGAAGCCCAGCCAGAATACATAGGCGTTCAGCTCGTCCTTGCCCCGCAGGGTGGCCCGGAAGGCCTCAAAGGCGGCCCTGGCCTTGGCTGCGGCGGCGTCCACGTCCGCTGCGGCCTCGGGCATGGCGTAGGTGGCGTCGGTATCCCAGAATACGGCCTCCATCACCCCGTCCTCGGGCTCCAGGGTGATGATGGGGTCGGTGCTGCTGAGGCCCTCCAGGTCCCAGCCCACCTGCAGGTCGGCTTTGCCCTTCTTCAGGGCGATGATGTAGCGGTTGGCGCCCATGACCAGCTCATAGCCCAGCTTGGTGCGGGTCACGGTCTCGCCCCGGCCCAGCTTCACCAGCAGCTTCAGCCCGGCGTTTTCCCCCTTCAGCAGGATGGCGGGCCCGTCGATGGCCATGCGGATGCACCCGCCCTTGCAGCGGATGACGGCCTGAGAGGGATCGGCCTCGGCAGTCCCCGCGACTTCCTTGCCCCCCGCCAGAGGGGTCAGGCGGATGAAACCGGCGCTGCGCAGGCCGAAGCCGCCGAACATGCTGTTGCTTCCCGCGGCCAGCGCCAGGTAGAGGCCCTTGTCCCAGCCCCGGCCCATGGGGTCCGCCTCCTCGAAGAGCAGGTGGCGGCTCATGTACTGCCCAAAGGGCAGCTTTTTCAAATCAAGCTGCATAACTTTGCTCCTTTCGCTTTTACTTTATCTTTATAGCGCAATCTTACCATAAACCTTTGCCGGTTTCCACCGCGATTTTGTGAATTTCGCCCCATAAAAACGAAAAAACTCCGGGAAATGGAAATTGGGGCTTGATTTTATTCGATAAAGTGCTATCATGTTAATACTTTCAAATGCTTCTTGGAGGATAAAACGATGAAAAAGACCCTGCTTTTGCTGCTGGTCGCAGCCCTGCTGCTGGCCCTCTGCGCCGCCGGCTGCGCCAAAAATGAGCCCGCGCCCACCCAGGCCCCGGCTCCCACCCAGGCCCCCGCGCCTACGGAAGCGCCTGCGCCCACGGAAGAACCCGCTCCCACGGAAGCGCCCGCCCCCGAAACGAGGACCTTCACCGTGGGCTTCGACGCGGAATTCCCGCCCTTCGGCTTCGTGGCCGAGGACGGCAGCTATGACGGCTTCGATCTGGCCGTGGCGGCGGACGTCTGCCGCCGTCTGGGCTGGACCTTCGTGGCGCAGCCCATCAACTGGGACGCCAAGGACTCCGAGCTTGCCTCCGGCAACATCGACTGCATCTGGAACGGCTTCACCATCCAGGGCCGGGAGAACGACTATGCCTGGACCCCCAGCTACTATGACAGCAGCATCGTGGTGGTGGTGAAGGCCGGCAGCGACATCCAGACCCTGGCGGACCTGGCGGGCAAGAATGTGATCGTGCAGGCCGCCTCCTCCGGCCTGGCCGCCCTGGACGACCAGCCCGAGCTCACCGCCACCTTCGGGGAGCTGCTGGAGTGCGCCGACTACAACAGCGCCTTCATGGAGCTGGGCATGGGCACCGTGGACGCCGTGGTGGCGGACGTGGGCGTGGCCGCCTACAACACCCGGGGCAAGGAGGACGAATACCGCACCCTGGACGAGGCCGTCAGCGTGGAGACCTACGGCGTGGGCTTCCTCAAGGGCAACGAGGAGCTGGCCGCCCGGATCTGGGACGAGATGATCAGCGTGGCCGCCGACGGCACCATGGCCGCCCTGGCGGACAAGTATGTGCCCTACGGTCTGGTGAAGGAAAACTGCACCATGATCCCCCAGGGCTGAGGAGTCTGCTTCGCAGACGTGATGCGCGGCCTAGCGCCGCATGATGCGCTTGCTTTGCAAGCATGATGTGCCCGCCTGGGCGGGCGTGAGAGAACGAGGGGGCTGTTTTCGCAACGGCCCCCGATTTTCGGTGATTGCCTATGAGCTTAGCAACCATGGTGAAGATGCTGCTGGGGGGCATGGGGAAATCCGTCCTGATCTATTTCCTCACCCTCCTGGGGGCCCTGCCCCTGGGCCTGCTGGTGGCCTTCGGGCGCATGTCGAAGGTGAGGCCCCTGCAGCTGGTCGTGAAATTCTATATCTCCGTCATGCGGGGCACGCCCCTGATGCTCCAGCTGATGGTGGTCTTTTTCGGCCCCTATTATCTGTTCAGGATCCCAACCGGCGCGAGCTACCGCTTCGCGGCGGTGATCATTGGCTTCGTCGTCAACTACGCCGCCTATTTCGCGGAGATCTACCGGGGCGGCATCGAAGCCATCCCCCGGGGCCAGCGGGAGGCCGCCCAGGTCCTGGGCTATTCCCGCAGCCGCACCTTCCTCACCATCATCCTGCCCCAGATGGTCAAGCGCATCCTTCCCGCCATCACCAACGAGATGATCACCCTGGTGAAGGATACCTCCCTGGCCTTCGCCATCTCCTATTCGGAGATGTTCACCCTGGCCAAGAAGATCGCCTCCTCCCACACCACCCTCGTGCCCTTCGTGGTGGCGGGCGTCTTCTACTATGTCTTCAATTTCCTGGTGGCCGTGGTCATGGAGCGCTGCGAGAAGCGCCTCAGCTACTATCAGTGAGGGGGTGAGGGCGTGAACATCCTGAGTATGCAGAATATCCGCAAATCCTTCGGGGAGACGGAGGTGCTGAAGGACATCTCCCTCTCCGTCTCCGAGGGGCAGGTCACCGCCATCATCGGTCCCTCCGGCTCCGGCAAGAGCACCCTCCTGCGCTGCGCCACCCTGCTGGAGACCATCGACGGAGGCTCTATCCGCTATCTGGATATGGACGCCGCCTGGGAGGCGGGGGATGGGGCGAAATACGCTTCCCCCGCCGTACTGAAGAAGGTGCGCGCCTGCTTTGGCCTGGTCTTTCAGAATTTCAACCTCTTCCCCCATTTCTCCGTCCTGCGGAACGTGGTGGACGCCCCCATCCATGTGGCGGGCCGCAGCCGCGCCGAGGCGGAGGAGCGGGGGCGGGCCCTGCTGAAGCGCATGGGCCTGGCGGAGAAGGCGGAGGCCTATCCCGGCCAGCTTTCCGGCGGCCAGCAGCAGCGGGTGGCCATCGCCCGGGCCCTGGCCATGAACCCCAAGGTCCTCTTTTTCGACGAGCCCACCAGCGCCCTGGACCCGGAGCTCACCGCCGAGGTGCTGAAGGTCATCCGCTCCCTGGCGGAGGAGAAGATGACCATGGTGATCGTCACCCACGAGATGAATTTCGCCCGCCTGGTGGCGGATCACGTCATCTTCATGGACGGCGGCGTCATCGTGGAGCAGGGCGGACCGGAGATCATCGACAACCCCGCACACGCCCGTACCCGGGCATTTTTGAACAAGCTGGAAAAGTGAAGGAACGCCCGTCGCCCCGGACCGAAGTCCGGGGCGATGGTTTGCCTGCCTCCTTGAGGCAGTGTCGCCAGCTGAAGCGTCAAGCCTCCCTGCGCCGTCATTGCGAAGCCGGTGCGCACACCGGCTGTGGCAATCCGTTATCCCCGTCCAAACCCCCGTCTCTCGTCCAAAAGTGGGGGATCCAATGGGGGCG
>CADBKO010000048.1 GCA_902795345.1 Oscillospiraceae bacterium | reverse complement strand
CGAACCACACCCATAATACCAAAGGAGGACACTTTTTTCTTTGCATAGCTAAAGCTTTTTGGAACCACCGGCACGGCCGGTGGTTTTCCTTTACAAGAATACCCGGCGTCTTCTGACGCCGGGTTGTCTCTTATCTGTTCCAGTATGCTTACGTGAGCGCGAGCAGATAGGCGGCAGCAGAGCGAAGCCCATCCACCGCTGCGGAAACGATGCCTCCGGCCCAGCCTGCTCCTTCCCCGCAGGGGTAAAGCCCTGCGATGCCCACCGCCTGCCGGTCGTCGCCCCGGAGGATGCGCACGGGCGAGCTGGAGCGGGTCCGAGCTGGAGCGGGTCTCCGGCGCCGTCAGCAACGCTTCGGGATCGGCAAAGCCGCGGAGCTTTCTGTCCAGCAGGGGCAAGGCTGCGCGCATGGGTTCTGTGATGACCCTCGGAAGGACCTGACCCACATCCCCGAAGCGAACCCCGGGCAGATAGCTGGGCTTGACCTGGCTGCCCGCAGCGGTGGAACGGTTTGCCAGGAAATCCCCCACGGTCTGGGCGGGAGCGGCATAAACTCCCCCGCCGTACTGAAAAGCCCGCTGTTCCAGGCTCCTTTGCCAGCGCATGCCTCCAAGGGGGTCTTTTTCCGGGAATTGCTCCGGTTTCAGAGAGACCAGCAGGGCGCTGTTGGCATTCTCCCCCGCCCTTCCCGAATAACTCATACCGTTCGTGACGACTCCGCCTACCTCCGAGGCCGCGGCCATCACATAGCCGCCGGGACACATGCAGAAGGTATAGACCCCCGTTCCGTCCGGCAGGTGGACCGCCAGCTTATACGGAGCGGGGCCCAGGGCTGCATGACCGGCAAATGCGCCATACTGTGCCTGGTCGATCCTTCGCTGCAAATGCTCGATGCGCACCCCCATGGCGAAGGGCTTTGGCTCCATGGCTGCGCCGCGTCCCAGGAGCATTTCAAAGGTATCCCTGGCGCTGTGGCCTACCGCCAGAAAGAGGGCGTCACAATCCAGCTTTTCCTCTCCTGAAGCAGACTGCACGGTGACGGTGCGCAAGCTGCCGTTTTTCACAAGGATATCCGTTACTTTTGAGCCAAAACGGATCTCGCCGCCCAGAGAAAGGATGCGCCGCCGGATATTCGCCACCACCTCTGCCAGAACGTCGGTTCCCACATGGGGTGCGGCGTCCCAGAGGATACGCTCCTGAGCGCCGAATTCCGCAAAGCGCCGAAGGACATAATGGGCTTCCGAACCGCCGATTCCCGTATTCAGTTTCCCATCGGAAAAGGTCCCGGCGCCCCCTTCCCCGAACTGCACGTTGCACTCCGTATCCAGGATGCCCTTCTCCCGGAACAGCCGGACTTTTTCCCGGCGTTCCTCCACCTTTTGTCCCCGTTCCAGTACGATGGGCCTGAGTCCGGCCTCCGCCAGGGACAGGGCGATGAACATTCCCGCCGGGCCAAACCCTGCAATCAGCGGTCTGAGTGAGGGCTCTCTGCCTGGCTGCGGCAGAGAATACTCCCGCTCCGGCGGCGTGGAAAGGGCCGCTGCCGTCTCCCGGGCCAGCGCGTCTTCCTCTTCCACGGCAACATCGACGGTGTAAAGGAGGTGGACGCGGTCCCGTTTCCTGGCGTCGATGCTGCGGCGGACGATATGCAGCTGCTTCAACTCCGACGGTTTGAGGCCCAATGCGGCGGCGGCTTTCTTCCGCAGCTGATTCGGTTTATCTTCATCCGGTGTCAGGATGATATCCCTGATGCGCAGCATATCACACCTCTGCGGCATTTCTGCCCGCCAGGGCGCCGCTGGACCAGGCCCATTGCAGATTGTATCCGCCGCAGTCCCCGTCGATATCCAGCACCTCACCGCAGGCATAAAGCCCAGGACAAAGCCTGCTCTCCATGGTTTCGGCATCGAATTGGGAGGTCAGGATACCCCCCACCGTGACCTGGGCGTTCGCCGGGCCCATGTCTCCGATTATGGGAAACTTGAAGTGCTTTGCCAGTCCGGCCAGCTTTTGCGCCGTCTTTTCGTTCAATTCCCCGATGCTGGATGACGCCTTGATCCCGGCGGCAGCCACCAGGACCCTGCCTACCCGGTTTTGTACCGTGCCCAGAAACACGTCGCTCATGAGGAGCTGGGGCGTGTTCCGCGCGCGCGCCAGAAGCAATTCCGCCAATTCCGCGGCGTCCACAGCGCGCAGGAGGTCCAGCGCGACGACCGTGCCGGGTTCGGCAAGGGCCTCCCTCGATATTTCAAAGATGGCCGGACCCGAGAGACCGTAATCCGTAAACTGCACTTCCCCCGTGGAAGCGGCTGCCGTTTTGCCCCGGCGCAGCACCGTGACGCCCGCGTCCGCCCGGATCCCTTTGAGGCTCCGGCAGGCCGGATTATCGGAGCGCAGCTGCACAAGGCTCCACCGAAGCGGCGTGCAGGTATGCCCTAAGCCTTCCAGCAAGCGATACCCCAGCTTCGTACCGCCGAAGCGTTCTCCGGCCATGCCGCCGCAGGCAACAATCACTCTGTCCGCATCGAAAGAGCCGCCCTGCCAAACAAGGCGAAAGCCGCGCTCTCCTTTTTCTATTTTGGTTATCTCACAGTCCGTATGGAGCGTGACGCCTGCCGCCTCCATGGCAAAGCGCAGCACATCCACCACGCTGCCCGCCGTGTCGGACAGGGGATAGACCCGCCCGCCGGGTTCCGTCACCGTCACCAGGCCAAGTTTGCAAAGGCCAAGGTCTCCCCCACTCCGAACTTTTCCAGCGCAGGCGCGCTGAAGCTGCCGTCTGATCCATGATAGGAGGTCGGTCCGGCATTCCGATTGGAGAGATTGCAGCGTCCGTTGCCGGTGACGGCCAGCTTTCGCCCGACCCGGTTCTGACGCTCAAAAACAGAAACCGCGGCGCCGCGGGACGCAGCCTCAACACTGGCCATCATCCCGGCGGCGCCGCCGCCGATCACCGCGATCGTGATCATTTTATTCCTCCTCAAAGATTCTCCAGCGGCAGGGCGAGCTTCACGGCAAAGCCGTCGCCCGCGTCGATCTGAAAATGGCCGCCTGCCTTTTCCGCGTAGCTCCGCAGATGCTGAAGGCCGAATCCCTCCTCGGGCATGGCCTCCGGCGCATTCCCGTCGTTCCAGACCTCGATGGCGATGTCATTCTTGTCAACTCCGGCCTTCAGGCGGAAATGATGCGCGTTTCCGTGCTTCATCCCGTTGGTGACACATTCCTGCACCATGCCGTAAAGGAAGCTGACGCGCTCGCTGCTCATGGGGGTATCCGAAACGTCTTTCAGGCCGGAGAAATCCGCTTCTATGTAGATGTCCGAATCCTGCTCCGTCTGGCGGCAGCACAGGGTCAGCAGCTTTTCCAGCTCCTGAACGTCCATAACGTTCTGGTCGTTCATCATCCGCACGCTGTTGCGGATGATGTCCATGCTCTCCCGCATGCGGGCAATGGCCCGGTCCGTCTTTTCATCGGCCTCTTCCGGCTGCTTGGGCCGCTGCATTTTCGCGGCTTCCAGGGCGAAGATGGCGGCGGTGATGGTATGGCCCACGCTGTTGTGGATATCCCGGCTGATGCGTTCCCGCTCCTGCATGCGTCCGCGGAACTCCGCCGTTTCCTTTTCCAGAGAAAGCATCTCGTTTTTCCGGCTGGCGTCGTAAAACTGCCGGATAACTCCCAGGGTCTGCCGGTTGAGCACCTGTGCCAGCACAGCGAAGCAGAGATAATAGATCGCCTGGGGAATGGCGGTATCCACCATCACATAATGGAACCCGAAGCGGTTGCGGAACATGGGCGGCAGCAGCAGATAGCTGGCGACGAGATAGGAGCCCAGCATGGCGGCCACGGAAAAGACGCAGGTATAGATGCTCAGGGCCCTGTTGTAAAAGATCGTCACCAGCGCGGTGGGGAATGCGAACAGCAGCAGCGCCTGCGCATTGAAGATGATATAGCTCAGGCCGCTGGCCAGCACGCTGCAGGTCATGATCGCATACTTCACCCAGCCGCCTTCGGCGCGCAGCAGCTTCACCAGGATCGTCGGAAAACAGAGCAGAAATGCCAGGGCGATCTTCCAGATGACCTCCGTCGCATAGGAATAAACGGTAAATACGCCGTAAACGTCCAAAGCGAAGATGACCGCGATGATGAACAGCTCCGAGAGGCAGATCATGGCCGTGCTCTGGTTGATCTTTACCTCATTTTTCCGCAGCAGGTCCTCGAAACGTTCCATTTCAGGGGCCTCACGATTCGGACTGCGCCGTTCTGGTCAGATTGACAGCCAGAGCGGTCCGGTCCCGAACGCCCAAAGCGCCATAGATATTGGACAGATAATTTTTAACGGTCCCTTCGGTGATATGCAGGACGGCGGCGATCTCCCGGTTGGAGCGTCCGTCCTGGATCAGGCGGCAGATCTCCCGCTCCCGCTCGGTCAGTTTGTTGTACTGTTCAAAGAACTGTGCCCGCTTCGGGTCGGAGCTGCCGATCTCATTGCCCAGCCTTCGGGCATTGCGGTGCAGAACGGACATGACCTTCTGATCCAGCACAGTATGGCCGGAAGCGACCATGCGGGCCGCTTCGATGATCTCGCTGGAGCTGACGCTCTTGAGGATATAACCGTCCGCACCCTCCGAAAGGGCCGAGGTGATGCTTTGGTCGTCGTAATAAGTGGAGAGCACCAGCATGCGCACTTCCGGCATGCGCCGCTTCACTTCCCCGATCAGCCGGACGCCGCCGATACCCGCCATATTCAGGTCCACCAGCATCACATCCGGCTGGACATGGCCCAGCTTTTCCAGCGCTTCCTCCGCGCTGGCGGCACTGCCGACAACCTCAAATTCTTCATCGGTGGAGAAAAAGACGCTCAGGCTCTCCAGCAGCAGACGTTCGTCATCCACGAAAAATATCTTAATGGACATCCGTTACCACCTCTGAGCGTATTATGCCATATCGCCAGGCTTTGTTTCAAGTCTTTTGTGGAATTTCACAGTAAGACAGCGGTTAAAGATGTGAAAATGATTGACTTTTGCAAATCCATATCGTACTATATATTTACTGAACAGGAATTTGGAGGTCCAAAATGACAGAGTACAAGCTAACCCCGAAGGAGAATTACCTTCGCGCCATGTGCGGGGAATTCCCGGAGTATCTCCCCATGTGGGACATGTTCGGCTGGGGCGTCCGGTCCACCGCCACAGCCCATTTCACCAAGAAGCTCCCCAACGGCAACACGGTCAATGAATTCGGCGTCGAATCCGTCTCCGTTCCCGATGCGGAAGGCGGCTCCATCCCCGTCCCCGGCAAATTCATCCTGGAGGACATCACCAAATGGCGGGACGTGATCAAGACCCCCAGCCTGGAGGGGATCGACTGGGAGGCCGCGGCCCGGCGGGATCTGAAGGATTTCGACCGGAAGAACAAACCTGTTATGAGCCACATAGGAGGCTTTTTCCTGACCCTCGTTTCCTTCATGGGCTTCGAAAACGGCCTCTGCGCCATGTATGAGGAGCCGGAGGAGGTCAAGGCCCTCTTCCAGTATCTTCTGGAGTATTATCTGGCGGTCTACAAGAACATCCTCTATTACTACAAGCCGGATGTCATGAGCATGGGCGACGACACGGCCACGAAAAACAACCCCTTCTTCTCCCCGGAGATGGAAAAAGAGCTGCTCCTCCCCTTCCAGAAAGCAGAAGCCGACCTGGCCCATGACGCGGGCATCCCCATCCAGATGCACAACTGCGGCCGCTGCGAGGACTTCGTGCAGGACTGGGTGGACATCGGCATCACCGCCTGGGACCCGGCCCAGACGGACAACGACCTGCTGGGCATCAAGGAGAAATTCGGGCGGAAAATGCTCATCGTGGGCGGCTGGGACTACTCCGGTCCCGTCAGCCATCCCGGTTCCTCCGATCAGCTGCTGAAGGACGAGCTGGTGAAATACGTGGACACCATGGCCCCCGGCGGCGGCTTTGCCTACTTTACCCGCTTCCTGGGCAAGACCGGCGACCCGGAGGCAGCCCGCAAAATGAAGATCATGAACGATTTTTACTATGATTACGCGCGGGACTGGTACAAGCGCAACGGCTACGTCTGATCCTCTATTTAAGCATCTGCCCCACGGACGATCGTCCGTGGGGCATTATCATGGGCCGAAGCGCTTCAACCGGTCTCCGCATTTTGGAAGATGGATTCCACCCGCCGGCGAAGGGCCTGATGCCGGAGCAGCGCAGGGTCCTCAGAGAGCAGGCGGGCAGCTTCGGCCTGGGCTTCCTTCAGCACATCCAGCGAAGAAGCCAGGTCCGCGATATGCAGCGTCGGCAGGCCGTGCTGCCGGGAGCCGAAGAAATCGCCGGGGCCGCGGAGCTTCAGGTCTTCCTCCGAAATACGGAAGCCGTCGCTCTCCTTCACCAGCGCATCCAGGCGCTCGGCGCTGATGCCGCCGCCTTTTCCCTTGAACAGCACGCAATAGCTCTTGTGCTTGCCCCGGCCTACCCGGCCACGGAGCTGATGCAGCTGGCTGAGGCCGAAGCGGTCCGCGTTCTCCACCACCATCAAAGCCGCATTCGGCACGTCCACGCCCACTTCCACAACGGTTGTGGAAACCAGGATCTGTATTTCGCCGGAGACGAAGGCAGTCATGACCGCCTCCTTCTCCGCCGTCTTCATCTTGCCGTGGAGGAGGCCAAGGCGGTATTGTGGAAAGACCTCCGTGCGCAGCTGGTCATAGACTTCCTGGGCGCTGCGCAGGTCCAGCATGCCCTCCTCATCTTCCTCGATCATGGGACATACCACATAGACCTGCCGCCCCTCCTCCACCAATCGGGCAATGAAGCGCTGTATCCTGGGACGCATGCTCTCCTCCACCGCATAGGTCTCCACCTTCTGCCTGCCGGGAGGCAGCTCGTCGATGATGGAAACATCCAGATCGCCGTAGAGGATCAGGGCCAGAGTGCGGGGGATAGGCGTGGCGGACATGACGAGCACATGGGGCGCGGAGGTTTTGGCTGCCAGGGCGCTGCGCTGCGCGACGCCGAAACGGTGCTGCTCGTCCGTCACCGCAAGGGCCAGGCGCGGGAACTCCACCCCTTCGCTGAGCAGGGCGTGGGTGCCGACGGCCAGGTCCGCCTCCCCCAGGGCCAGCTTCTCCACGGCTTCTCTTTTCTGTTTGGCGGTCATGCTGCTCTTGAGAAGCACCACGCGGATGCCCATAGGCTCCAGCAGCTGGGAGAAGGTGCGAAAGTGCTGATCCGCCAGCAGCTCCGTGGGAGCCATGAAAGCCGACTGAAATCCGGCGCGGCAGACTGCCCAGATGCAGGCAGCGGCCACCATGGTCTTGCCGGAGCCCACGTCGCCCTGTATCAGACGGTTCATGGCATGGCCGGAGGCCATATCCCCCAGGGATTCCCGGATAGCGCGGGTCTGCGCCCCGGTGAGGGAAAAGGGCAGGGCTGCGGTGAATTCCCGGATGTCGGTTTCCGGGATCACATGGCCCGCCTCGTTTCGCCGCTGATCCTTCATGCTGCCCAGGGCGCAGGCAAGGACGAACAATTCCTCAAATACCAGCCGCTCCCGGGCGCGCATGGCCTCCGCCATATCGGACGGCATGTGGATCGAGCGATAAGCCTTCCGGATCTCCGGCAGGTCATAGCGCCGGATGGTCTCCTCCGGCAGCAGGTCCCGCAGCTCGTCCAGGCATTCATCCAGGCCTTGACGGATGGATTTCAGCAGCACATTCTGGCTGATGCCCGCCGTTAGGCGATAGACGGGCACGATGCGCCCCGTCGTCTTTCCTTCCTCGCTTGCGGGCTCATAGGTGGGGTTCTGGAGGCTCAGCTTGCTGCCGAACCGCTGGAAACGGCCATAGAAGCTGTACCGGCTCCCCACGCGGAGATTGTTCTTGATATAGGGCTGGTTGAAAAAAGTGACTTCCGCGCTTCCGCTGTCGTCCGCGATGCGGAAGCGGGTCAGGTTCAGGCCCTTGCGTATCCGGCTGAGGACCGGCGTGCTGATCACCACCGCCCGAACGCAAGCGGTCTCTCCTTCTCCGATCTCGCTGAGATAACGGATGACGCTGCGGTCCTCATAGCCTCGGGGGAAATAGGAGATCAGGTCATAGACCGTGCGGATATCCAGCTTTTCCAGCAGCTTGGCCCTGGCTTCTCCGATGCCCTTGAGATAGCGCACATCGTCATAGAGCTGCATATCTCTCTCCCCCTTTCCGGTCACTTCTCGTTTTTGATCTTGTCCCAATAAGCCTTGGCGGCCAGTTCCGTCTTATTGTCTCCATATTCATAGTATACGGCGTTCTTGATCGTGTCCGGAAGGTATTGCTGCCGGACCCAGTGATTCGGGAAATCATGGGGATAGAGATAACCCTGCTCCCGCTCGAAGCCCGCGCCGTCTGCATGGACATTCTGCAATTCCCGGGGCGGGGTGCCGCCCTTTCCCGCCTTCACGTCCGCCATGGCCCGGTCAATGGCCACCACCACGGAATTGGATTTCGGCGCCGTTGCCAGAAGGATCACCGCTTCCGCTAGTGGAAGCCGCGCTTCCGGCATACCCAGCTGCAGGGCGGAGTCCACACAGGCTTTCACAATGGCGGCCGCCTGGGGATAAGCCATGCCGATGTCTTCGCTGGCGGAGCAGAGTATCCTGCGGCAGGCGCCGGCCAGGTCCCCGGCCTCCAGCAGCCGCGCCAGATAGTGGAGCGCCGCGTCCGGGTCGCTTCCCCGCAGAGACTTCATCAGGGCGGAAACGGCGTCGAAATGCTGGTCCCCTTCCCGGTCGTATTTCATGGCGCTTTTCTGCGCGATCAGCTTTACGTCCTCGTCGGAAGGCCGCACCACGCCGTCGGCGCTGCGAGCGCCGTAAAAGAGGAGCTCCACACTGCTGACCGCTTTGCGGACATCGCCGCCGCAGCCATAGCAGATGCCGCGGACCGCTTCATCGGAGAAATCCGCTTTCAGCGCGGTCTTTTCCTCCATGATCCGGATGGCCCGGCGGACCGCCGGCTCCATCTCCGGTGGGGACACCGGCTTGAATTCAAAGATGGCGCTGCGGCTGAGCACGGCGCTGTAAACATAGAAATACGGGTTTTCCGTGGTGGACGCGATCAGGCTGATCTTCCCGTTTTCAATGTATTCCAGCAGGGACTGCTGCTGCTTTTTATTGAAATACTGGATCTCGTCCAGATACAGCAGGATGCCGTTGGGAGCCAGCATGGTATCCAGGCTGCCGATGATCTCCTTGATGTCCGCCGTCCCCGCCTGGGTGGCGTTCAGCTTCCGCAGGGTCCGCTGCGTCGCCTGGGCGATGATCCCCGCCACCGTCGTTTTGCCGGTGCCAGAGGGCCCGTAAAAGATCATGTTGGGAGCCTGTCCGCTCTCGATGATGCGCCGGAGCATGCCGCCCGGCCCCAGGATATGCTGCTGGCCAACGACTTCATCCAGCGTTTTGGGGCGTATCTCGTCCGCAAGAGGTCTCTGCATACTTCATCACCGCTGGGATTATACCATATTCCCCGGTGGAAAACCATGCATAACTGTGGTATAATGTGCAAAATAACACGCCGAGGTAAGGTCATGAAATACATAGACGAGATCATCCGCCTGTTGGAGGAGGAATATCCGGCCGCCCTGTGCAGCCTGGAATACGACGTGGATTGGCATTTGCTTTTTGCAGTCCGTCTCAGCGCCCAGTGCACCGACGCCCGGGTGAATATGGTGACGCCTGCGCTGTTCGCCCGCTTCCCCACTCTGGAGAGCTTTGCGGAAGCAAAGCAGGAGGATGTGGAGGAAATGATCCACTCCTGCGGCTTTTATCACGGGAAGGCGCGGGATCTGATCGGCTCCGCCCAGATGCTGCTGCGGGACTACGGCGGCGTCGTACCGGATACGATGGAGGAACTGCTGAAGCTGCCCGGCGTCGGAAGAAAAACGGCGAACCTGGTGCTGGGCGACATATACAAGCAGCCTGCCGTCGTCACCGACACCCACTGCATCCGCATCGCCGGGCGGCTCGGCCTGACAAAGAACAAGGAACCGGTCAAGGTGGAGCGGGACCTTCGCAAGATCCTGCCCCCGGAGAAGTCCTCGGACTTCTGCCACCGCATGGTGCTCCACGGGCGGAAATACTGCATGGCGCGAAAGCCGGACTGCGAGCACTGCCCCCTGACCGGCATCTGCAAAAAGGTGCTGTGACCTACATAATATAATCGTCCCGGAGGTTTCCCTCCGGGACGTTTCGTTTTACTCGGTTGCGTAGTTGGTGAAGTAGTTCTGAATGAGGATCACCGGGGTCCCCCGGTCGCCGCTGCCGCTGGTCAGGTCGCAGAGGCTTCCCAGCAGGTCCGTCAGCTGGCGGGGTGTGGTGCCCTGGGAGTTCATCGCGCCCTTCAGGTCGCCGTCCTTGGCGCGGATCTTCTCCCGCATGGCGTCCATCAGTTCCTGGCCGCTCAGGTCCTTCAGCTCATTGTCCGCAAAATACTTCATTTTCAGTTCGTTGGGGGTCCCGCGCAGGCCATCGGTGAAGGCGGGAGAGATCACCGGATCGGCCAGCTCCCAGATTCCGCCCACCGGGTCCTTGAAGCCGCCGTCGCCGTAGATCATGACTTCCAGCTTCTTTCCGGTCGCCTCGTAGAGGGCCTTCTGCAGGTTGTCCACGAAGCTCTGGCAATCCCGGGGGAAGAGCTTGACCTTTTCTTCCGTGGCCTTGTTGGCGCCCAGAAGGCCGAACTTTTCATTATAGCCACTGCCGTCCACCGGCTCGGTCATGATATCATCCAGGCTGAAAACGCGCTCGGCGCCGTTTTCCTTGAGGATGCGCTTGGTGCGGACCCGGGTATGGATGTCGCAGTTGATGACGTTCTTCGTATAGTGCAGGATATACCGGGGATCATTGGAGAAAACGATCTCGATGTTGCTTCCCAGGCTCTTGTAATAATTCACATAGTCGATGCCGGTGAAGGGATGGACGGTGTTGTTGCCGAAGATGGCGCGGAAGCCCCGCTCGTCAAAGCTGTCGGTATAGGGGTTGATGCCCTTCCGGTCCATTTCGTCGTCGCTGATCAGCCGGTTGCCCACCTCGTCGCTGGGGAAAGAGAGCTGAACATACAGCTTCTTGCAGGCCATGCTGATGGCGCGAAGCATGATGGCAAAGCGGTTGCGGCTCATAATGGGGAAAATGATGCCCATATCCTCGCCGCCCAGTTTGCGGCGCACATCTTCTGCGATCTGCTGCACGGTGGCGTAGTTGCCCTGGGTCCGGGCCACGACGGCTTCGGTGACGCCGATCACATCCCGGTCCTGCAGCTGGAAACCCTCATTTTCGGCGGCGGCGATCAGGTTGTCCCGGATCAGGGAAACCAGGTCGTCCCCCTGCCGGAAAATCGGCATGATGATACCTCTGGAAGTAACGCCCGTATATCTCATGATCAACAGCTCCTTTACTTATTCAGGGAACTAAAAAAGTATACATGGGAAGAGGAGCAGTGTCAACGGGCAGATTCCACATCGTTTTTCTTTCTTTTATTATGTCTTTTGGCACGAATAATCAAAAGGACGACAATGACGACGATCACGGGCACGATCAGCACAGGGAAGGCGGAAACACAGAGCAGGATGCCGTTCTTCAAGGCCTGGAGAAGCCACTGGCAGGAGGAACGGAAGCGCTCCGCGATGTCCTGGCCGAAGGTGCGGGTGATGGGCGTTTCCTGGGTGAGCTCCTTCACCTCGTTGATGTTCAGCTCCAGGGTGGAGTAGTTGATTTTGCTGTCCCAATTGGTTAGGGTGGTGGTGAGGGATTCGATGCTGTATCGGACGCTGGCCAGCCGATCCTCGATATTCAGCATATCCTCCACGGTCTCCGCCTTGCTGAGCATGTCCAGGAGGCGCTCTTCCTCGGTCCGGTAGGTGTTGAGGCGGGATTGGGTGTCGTAATAGGAGCTGGTGATGTTCTGCGCCTGCACAGAGGACCGGGTCAGGTTGCCCAGGGTCTCCAGCGCGCCGGTGAAGCTCTGGAAGCTGTCCCGGGGCACGCGGATGGTGAAGGATGCACTGCGGTAGCTGGGCCGGTTGTAGTAGGTCGTGCTGTAATCCTTGCCGGTCACATAGGAGCTTTCCACAAAGCCGCCGTATTCCCCGATCAGGGTATAGACCTTTTCGATGGTCTCTTCAAAGCGGATGGTTTCCACACTGGCGGAGCCGGAATAGATGATCTTATCGAAGGTATCCGCCCGGGCAGCATTGTCGCCGGAGCCGGTGCTGCCGCTGACAAGGGAGTCGTAGTCTTCCCCGGGATAGGATTCTTCATAGTCATAGTATGCGCCGCCCGCTGCGGAATCGGCCATGTAAGGCGCGGCAGCCATCCCGTTTTTCATAGCGCCGCCGGATTCGATAAAAGAATTGGGCGCGGATGCGGTCTTGCTTCCCCCGCCGCAGCCTGCCAGCAGGAAGGTCAGCGTGCATATAACGAGGACAAGCGCCGTTATCTTGTTTGTTTTCCCTTTCATGGAAACGACCTCCTTTTGTATATTCACTCCCTTGGACGCAATACGGGCAAAAAAGTTCCGCAGTCAAATGACTGCGGAACTCAAGCTGTCGACAAAGTGTCGACAGCTTGAAACGCAAAATCAGAATTGTATTCTGATTTTGCAAGGATATAACGTGAAGGGGGATTCCCGTCCCCCTT
>CADBKO010000047.1 GCA_902795345.1 Oscillospiraceae bacterium | reverse complement strand
GGGCTCCCGGCAGGAGCGCAGCTCCCCCACATGGACCAGGGGCAGGGAAAAGACGACCTTGGTGCCGTGCCCCTCCTCGGAGGTGACCACCAGACTGCCGCCGTGGGCCCTGGCGATCTTTTCCGCCACGCTGAGGCCGATGCCCGCGCCGCGGCCTGTCTCCGTCAGCCGGGGGCTGCGCAGATAGTCGGAAAACAGGGTCTCCATCTTATCCCGGGGGATGCCGCTCCCGTTGTCGGAGACCACGATCTGGAGGGTGTCCTCCGTGCGCCCCAGCTGGATGCGCACGCTGTCCCCCGCGGAACAGTGGAGCAGGCTGTTGGACACCAGATTCAGCAGAAGCCGCTCGATGCGCTCGGAATCTCCCAGGGTGACGCAGGGCTCCCCCGTCCCCTTGTAGGTGATGGCGACGTCCGGCACCAGGGCCTGCACGCTGTCGGCCAGGTCGGCGCAGAGAGAGGCGAGGTCCACGGTCTCCCGATGGAGCTTCACCGTCCCCTCCTGAAGCCCCGTGAGCTCCCGCAGGTTTTCCGCCAGGCGCAGCATCTGGAACTGGTTGCGCCGGAGGATGCACAGATATTTGGACAGGTCGGGCCCGGCGGCGCCCTCCGGCTGCTTTTCCAGCTGGGCGGCCATCAGGTCGGTGGCGGCGACGGCGTTGTTGAGAGAAGTGAGGAAATAGTTACCCATCTGCTGATACAGCTTCAGCTCGCTTTTTTCATCCGCCATGTCCCCACCTCCCCGCTTGTCTCAAAATTCTTTGGACAGTATACCATTATTCGACAAAAGCGGCAAGTCTATGCATGTAAAATATTGCCTGAATGTCCGCAGGCCTTGACAGGTATGGTATACTGATTGCGCTGCAATCTGTGCATCATATTCTTTCGATCCGAAAGGAGGGGAGACCGTGGCTTCCCGGGAGAGACGACCCATCGCCAGCAACAAGAAAGCCTATCACGATTATTTCGTGGAGGACAAATACGAAGCCGGGATCTCCCTGGCCGGAACGGAGGTCAAGTCCATTCGTCAGGGCGGGGTGAACCTGAAGGACGCCTACTGCACGGTGACGAACGGGGAGCTTCTGGTCCGGGGGCTGCGCATCAGCCCCTATGAAAAGGGCAATATCTTCAACAAGGATCCGCTGCGGACCCGGCGGCTGCTGATGCACAAGCGGGAGATCCGCCGCCTGGGGGCCAAGGTGGTGCAGGACGGCTATGCGCTGGTGCCCCTCTCCCTCTATTTCGTGGGGCCCTATGTGAAGGTGGAGGTGGGCCTTTGCAAGGGCAAAAAGCTCCACGACAAGCGGGACGCGGAAGCCCAGCGCAGCGCAAAACGAGAGATCGACAGAGCAATGAAGGAGAGAATCGGAAATGGCTAAGAATCCCATCGTGACCATCGAAATGGAAAACGGCGACGTCATCACCGCGGAGCTCTACCCCGAGATCGCGCCCCAGTCGGTTTACAACTTCGTCCATCTGGTGCAGGACGGGTTTTACGACGGGCTCATCTTCCATCGGGTCATCCCCGGCTTCATGATCCAGGGCGGCTGCCCCTTCGGCAAGGGGACCGGCGGCCCCGGCTGGAGCATCCGGGGCGAGTTTGCCGCCAACGGCTTCCAGAATGACCTGAAGCACACCCGGGGCGTCCTCAGCATGGCCCGCTCCTCCCTGCCCGATTCCGCGGGCAGCCAGTTCTTCATCATGCACGACGACGCGCCCCACCTGGACGGCAGCTACGCCGCCTTCGGCAAGGTGCTCAGCGGCATGGAGGCGGTGGACCGCATCGCAGAGACCAAGACGGACATCTATAACGACCGGCCCGTCAAGAAGCAGGTGATGAAGAAGGTCACCATCGACACCTTCGGAGAAGAATACCCCGAGCCCGAAAAGCTCTGACGCCGAACCGCGCCGCTCAGGCGCGTCATCTCGCGGCCATGGGCCGCACATCACTGCGCGAAGCGCAGCATCATGCCCGCAAAGCGGGCACATCATCGGGCACGGCGAGACAGGCGGCGTGCCCGCTCATGGGGGCGTATTGGTTTCGACGGGGACGCAGAGGTTGGAATAGCGTGCGGATGCGCCCGGCATCCCAAAAACGGGCAATTATAAATCAAACAACAACGATTCTTACGAACTCGCGGCCGCCTAAGGCTGCGCGTCCGCTCCGGGAGGGCCACGACCCGGATGTCGGGCGTCACTGAGTGGCGAACGTGCGTGCGCTAAGCTTTGCGCGCACCATGCATGATGAAGCTACCTGACCGGCTGGGCGTGACGGCTTGCCAGCCGGAAGGGGAAAGGGCCCTCGGGCCGCAATAACCGTCTGCGCACGGAGAAGTTCTTTCTGAAACGTTTTCGGACGGGGGTTCGACACCCCCCGCCTCCACCAGCAAAAAAGCGTCTTTTGTCGGGTAGACAAAAGACGCTTTTTTGAATGATGTGTTCCGCTCACGCGGAACGTGAGGTGCGCTTCGCGCGTGATGCGTCCTTCGGACAGGATGTGCCTGCAGGCGTGGGAAGCGGAACACATCACATCATTTTGCGGCTGCGCCGCAAAGCATCACTGTGAACGAAGTGAACAACATCATGTGCCCGCCAGGGCACGCATCACTCGCCATCCAATATTTCAGTCCAGTCATTGTACTCCGCTTTGTCCGCTGGGCTCATAAGCTGTCCTCGAAACTCTGCCGGCAACGTATCGCCGGGGAAAGCGTTGACTTTCCCCGGCTTTCCATGTAAAATCTTGATTACTCTATCGTATTAACGCAGCAAAGGAGCGGAAACCATGAGCCACAAGCAACTGACGATCCTGCACTCCAACGACCTCCACGGGGATTTCCTGCCCCACACCGCAGACGGCAAGGAAACGGGCGGTCTGAGCCGCCTGTCCGGTTATGTGAAAAAGGTGCGGACCGAGGAGGCGAACGTGATCTACGCAAACGCCGGAGATATGTTCCGCGGCAGCGTCATCGACTCGGAATACCTGGGGCTCAGCACCATCGAGCTGATGAACCTCCTGAATCCCGACGTGTCGGCGGTGGGCAATCATGAGGTGGACTACGGCATCGCCCATCTGCTGTTCCTGGAAAAATGCGCCCGCTTCCCCATCATCAACGCGGACCTTTTCATCACCTTCAACAACATGCGCCTTTTCACCCCCTACCTCAACGTGGAGCGGGACGGGATGCGCATCCTCTTCATCGGCCTGCTGACCCAGGAGGTCATTTCCGCCGCCAAGCAGGAAAAGGTCATCGGCTCCTTCATCGACGTTTCCGAAGCGGCCAAACAGGTGGGCATCATCTGCGACAGCTACCGTACCAAGGAGACCGACATGGTGGTGCTGCTGACCCACATCGGCGTCGAGGCGGACCGGGAGCTGGCCTCCAAGCTGCTGCCCGACTGGGGCGTGGACATCATCATCGGCGGACACACCCACACCCTCATGTCCGAGCCGGAGGTCGTCAACGGCATCCCCATCGTGCAGGTGGGCACCGGCAGCACCCAGATCGGCCGCTTCGACATCGACTATGACACGGAGAAGCACAAGATCGCCTCCTGGAAATGGCAGTGCCTGCCCATCACGCCGGAGACCGCGCCCAAGGACCCGGTGATGGACGGCCTCATTTCCGGCTATCAGTCCCAGACAGACGCCAAATACCGCCGGATCGTGACCCACTTTGTCCGGGAACTCACCCATCCCGTCCGTACCCAGGAGACGGAACTGGGCAACCTCTACTGCGACCTGCTCCAGGACGAGAGCAGCTTCGACCTGATGATCATGGGCTCCGGCTCCATCCGGAAATACTCGCTGGGCCCCATCGTGGAATACCAGGACATGATCGAGAACACGCCCTATGACGACGCCCTGTGGATGCTGAAGGCGACGGGCGGGCAGCTGCGGCGCATGGTGCAGTATGTCCTGCGGGACGAAGCCTGGGAGGGCCACACGGAGTTTTATCAGTATTCCAAGGGCATCCGCATCGTCTACCGCAAGAGCACCCACACCATCGAGGAATTCAAATTCCGGGGCGAGGATATCCGGGATGACCAGGAGATCCTCATCTGCCTGCAGAATTATCACTACTCCTCCTTTGAAGAATTCTTCAACGTGCCTCTGGCGGAGGTCTCCGCCAACATGAAGCCCCGGGTCATCGCCACCTCCCTCCAGAACGTGCTGGAGGAGCTGCTGAGCACACACAACAACCTGGACGCCCATGTGGAAGGCCGCCTGGTGATCCTGGAATGAAGCGTCTCTCCGGGGGCAAAAAGCTCCTGATCCTGCTGCTGGTGCTGCTGCTGGCCTTCATCTGGGGCCATTCCTGCATGCCGCCGGACGCTTCCGAGGACGAGAGCAGCACCGTGCTGAAGCTGCTGCGCCCCCTGCTCTCTCTTATCGTCGGGGCGGAAAACGTGACGCTGCATCTGGTGCGGAAGCTGGCCCATTTCACGGAGTTCTTCTGCCTGGGCTGCGTGCTGGCCCTCCTTCTCCCCTTCCGGGGAAAAATGCAGCTGCTGGCGGGTGGCCTGGCCCTGCTGACGGGCTTCATCGACGAGACCATCCAGATCTTCTCCGGCCGGGGCAGCGCCGTCAGCGACGTCTGGCTGGATTTCTCCGGCGCGGCGGCGGCCATCCTTATTCTGGCCCTCGCCCGGGCGCTCCTCAGCCGCCGACGCTCTGCCCGGCCTTGATATACCCCACCGGATGGATGGTGTGGTCGTTCTTGGCGTCGATGTTCGTCAGGGTGGGGTCGCAGAGGACGGAGGCCCGGCTCAGGGCGGTATGCCCGTAGCGCGCCCGCAGGGCGTCCATGGTCTTTTCCAGCCGGAGGCAGCGGTCCCGCCGGGCGGCGTCTCCAAAGAGGCTCAGCTGCTCCGGCCCCGCTTCCGGCACCAGCTCCGTGCCCCGCACCCCGATGCTCCGCAGGGGCCGGACCCAGCTGTAATTTTCCCGCAGAAGGCGCATGGCCGCGGTGTGGAGCTCGGAGGCCAGGCAGCTGGGCTCCGGCAGCTTCATCTGCCGCTCGAAACAGACAAGGTCGCTGGTGCGCAGGCTGATCTGCACCGTCGTGCAGCGAAAGCCCCCCTCCCGCAGCCGCGCCGCCACGCTCTCGCAGAGCATCCAATAAACGACGGAAGCATCCGCCTCGCAAACCAGGTCCCGGGGCGTGGTGGTGGAATTGCCCACGCTTTTGATGATGGACTCCTCTCCGGTCTTCGCCACGGGAGAGGAGTCCATTCCGTTTGCGAAGCAGTGGAGCAGCAGCCCCCATTTCCCGAACCAGCTTTGCAGATAGTCCACCGGCGTGGTGGCCAGCTCCCCGATGGTGTGGATGCCGAAGGTGCTGAGCTTCTTTTCCGTGGCCCGGCCCACATACAGCAGCTCCGAAGCCGCCAGAGGCCAGACCTTCTCCCGCATGCTGCCCCGGTCAAAGACGGTGACGGCGTCCGGCTTTTTATAGTCGCTGCCCAGCTTGGCAAAGATCTTGTTGTAGCTGACGCCCACGGAGACGGTGATCCCCACCTGCTCCTTCACCCGCATGCGGATCTGATGGGCCAGCATTTTGGGCCCCAGCCGGTCCAGCTTCGGCGTGTTGCTCACGTCCACCCAACATTCGTCCAGGCCAAAGGACTCCACCTGGGGGGAATAATCCTCATAGATGTCCCGGCAGAGGCGGGAAAAGCGGATATAGCGGGCGTAGTCCGGCGGCAGGATCACCAGGTCCGGGCATTTCTGCCGGGCCTGCCACAGGGCCTCCCCCGTCTTGACCCCGCATTTCTTGGCCTCCTGGTTTTTTGCCAGGATGATGCCGTGGCGCTTTTCCACGTCGCCCCCCACCGCCACCGGCAGCCCCCGCAGCTCCGGATGGCGCAGACATTCCACGCTGGCATAAAAGGCGTTGCAGTCGATATGCAGAATGGTGCGGTCCGTTTTTCTCACCCCCGCGCCCATTCTAATACTCACTTATTGAGATTTCAATAGCATTATTACTCATTATTGAGATTATTTTCTGCTTCGCTCTTGTTTTTTGAGTAGCGGCATGGTAAGCTGGACAAGAGGTGAGGAGAATGGAGCTATGCGAGATCCTGCGGAAGCTGCGCGCGGACCGGGGCTGGTCCCAGCTGGAGGTCAGTCAGAAGCTGGAGGCCCTGGGCTGCGGCGCCTCCCAAAAGGCCCTGTCCCGTTGGGAGCGGGGCAGCACGGAGCCCAGCATCCGGCAATTTCTCGCCCTTTGCGAGCTTTACGAGGTGCGGGACGTGCTGGCCGTCTTCGGGGGCCGGAGCGCCGCCGAGACCCTGAATGCCCTGGGGCAGAAGCGCCTGCGGGAATACCTGCGGCTGCTGGAGCAGGATGCGGAATTCGCCCTCCATCCCCGGGAGCGGCAATCCCTTCGGCTGCGGACCATCCCCCTCTACGATCTGCCCGTCTCCGCCGGCACCGGCCAGTTCCTGGACAGCAGCGACTATACCCTGCTGGAGGTGGACGAAACGGTGCCCCTCTCGGCCACCTTCGCCGTCCGCATCCGGGGAGACAGCATGCTCCCCCGCTTCATGGACCGGCAGATCGTCTACGTCAAGCAGCAGCAGACCCTGGAGCATGGGGAGATCGGCATTTTCCTGCTGGACGGGGACGCCTACTGCAAGATGCTATCCCGGGAGAACGGGACTTTCCTGGTCTCCCTGAACCCCGCCTACCGGCCCATCCCCATCGGGGAATTCAGCGAGCTGCGGATCTTGGGCAAGGTCGTGGCATAACGGATCACAGATATAAAAAATGCGGAGGAAAAATCCTCCGCATTTTGTTTTTTTTGCTTATTTCACGCATCCGCCAGGTGCTTTCGGATAAAGGCGCCGATGGCGGCCTTCACCCGCTCCGGCTCCACCACATAGCTCAGGCCGTGCCCGGCCCCCTCCACCAGCACCAGCTCCTTTTCCGAACGGCAGGCGGCATAGTTTTCCCGGGACATATCCGAGGGCACGAAATCGTCCGCCAGGCCGTGGATGAGGAGCACCGGCAGCTTCGTCCGGCTCAGGGCATCCGCCGCGCTCTTCTCCTTCATGTCGAAGCCCGCAAAGCGGCGGGTGAAGATATTCAGCAGGGCCGAGGAAGCGTCCAGAGGGATCGCTTTCGTCCGGCCTGCCACCTTGCGGATGATGGCCCAGGGGGAAGTGAAGCCGCAGTCGGCCAGGACGCCCCGCACATTTCCCGCATATTCCAGGTCGGAAGCCATGAGCACCGTGGCGGCCCCCATGCTGAGCCCGCCCAGGAACAGGGGGTGGTCCTTCCCCAGCTTCTCCGCCATATGGTCCGCCCAGAAGACCACGTCCTTCTGCTCCCGGATGCCGTAGGTCATATACCTGCCCTCCGAGGAATTCTGGCTGCGCTGGTCCACCAGCAGCAGATTCAGGCCCAGGGAATAGTAAAAGGGCAGGGCGACGGTGAAATCCGTCTTCCAGCTGCTGCGCCAGCCGTGGAACAGCAGCAGAGTCCCCTTCGCCTCCGGATTGGGGACAAAGACAGCCCGGAGACGCAGCCCGTCAAAGCTCCTGATCTCCATCGGCTCCTGCTTCTGCCCTTCCAGCCAGGCCTTCCCCGCCAGGATGTCCGCCTTGAAATAATCCCAGCCCCGGTCATGGATCACCTGTTCGTCCCAGGCGTCCACCGGCTTCCGCCGCCCGCAGGTGAAATCCAGCAGGAAATATCCGGCCAGGAACAGGAGCAGGCACAGAAGGACCAAAACGATCAAAACCCAAAGCATCGTTCCGGCCTCTCAGATCTCGGTGAAGCTGTATCGCTGATGGCCGCCGCTGAGGTCCAGGTCGATGATGACCGTCCCGTCCGGCAGGGTGTCCTTCGTGAGGACCATGTTCTTGTCCGGGTGGCGGCTGCGCACATAGGCTTCCGGGTCCTCCACCTCCCGCTCCTCCACAAACACGTCCCGCATCTGGTTGCCGGAGCATTTGTTGAAAATCTCATGGACGATCTCATATTCCTTCATGTTCTTTTCTCCTTCCGCCGCGTTTAGTGCTTCCAAATTATCACAGACCGGGGAAAAAAGCAACGCTCCCCGGGGGAACACCCTATGATTATGCAGGCAAAAGGCGTGCCGCAGGTCGTTTCCTAGCTCTCCACATATTCCAGGAAGCTCTTGACCGCCAGAGAGGCGGTCTTTCGGCTCCGCAGGGCGACGCCCAGGTTCCGGTAGGCGGGCACGTCCAGCCGCCTGGCCGCCACCCGCCAGGCGCAGCGCTTCAGGGCCAGGGCGGGCAGAATGCTGACTCCCAGGCCCCGCTCCACCATGCTGAGGATGGTCTGCTCATCCCAGGTGGTGAAGCGGATATGGGGCGTGATGCCGCAGCTCTCAAAGAGTTCGGAAGCCTCCGCCCGGTTCTCCTTCTCCAGCAGGAGGAAGGGCAGGTCCACGAAGCCGGACACGGGGAAGACCTCCGCCGCCGCGTCGGGATGGTCCTCCGGCAGCACCGCCAGCAGGGGGTCCTGCTCCAGGAACACCGTTTCCAGCTCCGGATCGGCGGGCAGATCCAGGATGCCGAAGTCCACCCGCCCGGTGAAGATCCAGTCCTCGATCTCCAGCTGCTCCCCCACCAACAGCTGGAAATCAATATTGGGATGGGAGCGAAGGAAGGCCTCCGCCCAGCCGGGCAGCAGCCCTGCCGCCGCACCGCTGAGCGCCCCCACACGGATCAGCCCGGCCCGGAGGCCCCGGAGCTCGTCCACCTGGGATTGGAGGCGGGCTACCTCCCCGCAGATGCTCCGGGCAAAGGGCAGCAGCTTCATCCCGTCGGAGGTGAGCTTCACGCCTCCCTTCCCCCGCTCCAGCAGCGTCACCTTCCACTCCGTTTCCAGGTCCCGGATCATGCGGCTGACGCCGGATTGGGAATAATGCAGCTTTTCCGCAGCCCGGGTGAAGCTCCCCCGGTCCGCCGTCTCCACAAAGGCCAGGTATTTCTGAACGCCGACGTCCATAGTTTTCTCCCTCTATCATGATGATTCCTCATGATTATCATGATAATTATTCGCTTTTGTAATTGTTGGGACTATGATACAGTAAATCCATTCATTACGCAAGGGTCATTGAGGGTAAAATGGGACTTTATCAGAACCGCATCGTGGTAAAAGCGGGCACTTCCACCCTGATGAACGAGCTGGGCAAGAGCGACCTGCGTACAATCGAGCTTCTGTGCCGGGTGCTGGCGGACATCCACAACAAGGGATTCGAGATCATCCTGGTCTCCTCCGGGGCCATCGCCTTCGGCAGCGGCAAGCTGGGCTTCCGCAAAAAACCGGAGAGCATCCGGGAAAAGCAGGCAGCCGCCGCCGTGGGCCAGTGCAGCATGCTCTATCTCTACGACCGCTTTTTCGGGGATTACGACGCCACCATCGCCCAGATCCTCCTCAGCGGGGACGACCTGGGGCAGCCGGGAAGGCGGGAAAACCTGCTGAATACTTTCGATACCCTGCTGAGCCTGGGGGTCATCCCCATCGTCAACGAAAACGATTCCGTGAATTTCTCGGAGATCGAGTCCGAGGACCATCTCTTCGGGGACAACGATCTGCTGAGCGCCGAGGTGGCGGTGCTGTGCCGGGCGGGAAAGCTGATCCTCCTGTCGGACACCGGCGGGCTCTACGACAAGGACCCCCGGCTCCACCCCGACGCGAAGCTGCGCAGCGTGGTGGAGCGCATCGACGAGAGCACCTTTTCTTCCCTGGCCACCCGGGGCTCCCGCCGGGGCGCGGACGGCATGAAGACCAAGCTGCGCTCCGCCCACCGGGCCACCACCTCGGGCACGGAGACGCACATCATCCGCGGCAAGGACCCGGAAGCCCTTTACAAGGTGATCCGCGGGGAGCCGGCAGGCACCCGCTTCATCGCAAATTGACCCTCCGAGGACGGAGAAAATGATAATTGGGAGGAATCACCCGTGAGGATCGCAGAAGTCATCGTATTCGTCATCTACCTGATCTTCCTCATCTGCATCGGCGTCTACTTCTTCATGAAGTCCAAGACCGGCGGTGAGAAGACCTACTTCCTGGGCGGGCGGCAGATGGGCCCCTGGGTCTCCGCCCTCTCCGCCGGCGCTTCGGACATGAGCGCCTGGGTGCTGATGGGCCTGCCCGCCTCCATCTATGCCGCGGGCATCGGCAAGGCCTGGATCGCCATCGGCCTCGCCATC
>CADBKO010000046.1 GCA_902795345.1 Oscillospiraceae bacterium | reverse complement strand
CCCGCCCGTCTTTGCTAAAGGGTAATCAAGGCGGGAAAGCCCTAAAATGGCTTCACACCTATTTCAATAATTGGAGGAGATAAAAATGAGATCAGAAAAGGAAGTTTATGATATTGTTTTGAATTTTGCAAAAACAGACAAACGCATTCGCATGGTTACTTTGGAAGGATCTAGAACAAATACAAATATTCCGCCTGATGATTTTCAGGATTTTGATATTACTTTTTTTGTTACGGATATGGACAGCTTCACAAGTGATGATAAATGGCTAGATATATTTGGTGAAAGGTTGATTCTGCAAAAGCCGGAAGATATGGAATTATTTCCAGCTGTAGAAAAGGGATTTTCATATTTAATGCTGTTTACTGATGATGTTAAGATAGATTTAACTTTGCTGCCGCTGGAACTGATAGACGAGTATTTTACATGGGATAAACTGGTAAAGTTACTGTTGGATAAAGACAACCGTATCGTAAAGCCGCCAATACCAACGGATATAGACTACCACTTGCAGAAGCCTACTCAAAGAATGTTTGACGATTGCTGTAATGAATTTTGGAATACTACAACATATGTAGTAAAGGGCTTATGCCGCAAAGAAATTCTTTTTGCTATTGACCATATGAATGATATAGTACGAAAAGAATTGCTTCGCATGATTTCCTGGCTGATTGGTATCAAACAGGGATTTCATTTCAGTTTGGGAAAAAACTATAAATTTATGAAGCAATATGTCCCAGAGGAATTGTGGGAACGACTTATGTCCACTTATAATATGGATTCCTATCCCCATATGTGGGAATCCTTTGAACAATGTATGGCATTGTTCCGGGAGGTTTCGTCAGAAGTGGCATGCCAGTTGGATTACCAGTATCCACTATATGATGAAAAAATCAGTAATTATGTGATTCGGCAAAAGAAAAAATATGGCATTGAAGATGATAACAAATAAAATTTTTTCAATCGAAAAAATTTATTTTGATTATTCAATTTTGAAAAACTGAATACCTCAAAATCAGAAAGAGAGCGGCCAAGCACTTTGAGGGATTGGCCGCCTTGTCCACCCATCCAGCGGGACAGCGGGCGGAGGTCAAGGCCGGGTGTAAACCCGTTCATTTCAGCCTTGACGGTTGCCCGTTGTCCTGCTACTTTTCCGGGAGTGTGGCCACAACTTCGGGACACTTTGTCCACAAGTTGGAGCGTAGGACGAGGAACTGGGGCTTTCATATACGCCCTGTCTGCTGATGAGTCCAGACCTGCGCTTGCGGCTCCACGCCACGCAAGCACAGCCCTGTTTTCCTGCCGCTTCAAATGCCCTTGCCCTCCCCGGCGGCAACGGCATTTTCACGGCAACGCCGGCAGAGCGTATAACACACTACACTTTGCTTCGCAAAGTCGTGTGCCAAATGGGGGCGTTGCCCCCTTTGGAAACCCCCACAAGAAAAGGCGGTACGCTACCCCTCCACGGGGCGCATACCGCCTTTTCTTGTTATCCGCGCATACCGCCTTTTCTTGTTATCCAGCCCTCCGGCTGTATCGGTTGAGCAAAAGTCCGCGTGGGATTGATGTGGTATCTTTAACTTTGGGAAACTCCGTTTTCCCACTTGGAAACGGATTGGAAGGAGATATTCAGCTTTTCCGCCAGCTCCTTCTGGGTCAGGCCCGCGTTCTTCCGCTGATGCTGGATATACCGCCCGATCTTCAGCGTGTCCATGATCTTCTCTCCCTTCGCGCTTTTGTCTGTATCATACTCTGGGAAACGGGATTCGTAAATAACGGGATATTTGAACAAATTCTGTTCTTGGTTGAATTTTGCCTTGGGACGGTCTTACCGGGCCGCCTTTCCGAAATCCAAGGCAGGGTTCTCCATTTCGGAAAACGACTTGCCATTTTGCCCTTGCAAAGCGCCGAAAAATAAGATATAGTTACCCTATAAAACTATAATCAAAGGTTAACTATCCCTGCTCCCAGCGCGAGGGCATCCTGGCCACCTACAACCGCGAGCCCTACTGGACGATCAGCAGCTTCACCAGCATGTTCTCCCCCAAGGTGAACCCGGACAACATCGCCCGCGGCTTCGTGTACGAGGCCGGCGCGCGGGATATGACCACCAAGGATTACGGCGGCCCGGATATGTTCGGCATCGAGTGGGAATACATCGAATCCGTGGGCGGCAGCATGGTCCGTCCGGGCAAGCCCTATATCGAGGACGCCAACGAGATCAAGGAAAAGATCAAGTTCCCGGATATCGACTCCTGGGACTGGGAAGGCTCCGCCGAAGCCAACAAGATGTACCTCAACCCCAACAACGCCAACTGCATGTGGTTCCTCAACGGCTGGTATGAGCGTCTGATCTCCTTCATGGACTTCGAGGGCGCCATCATGGCCCTCATCGACGAGGAGCAGATGGACGCCGTCAAGGACTTCTTTGAGGAGCTGAGCGACCTCTACATCCGCATCTTCGACCGGGCCATCAAGGCTTACCCCAATGTGGATATGTTCTGCATCCACGACGACTGGGGCAGCCAGAAGGAGACCTTCTTCGCCCCCGCCGTGGCCGAGGAGATGATCGTCCCCTACATGAAGATGGTCACCGACTTCCTCCATTCCAAGGGCAAGTTCTGCGACCTGCACAGCTGCGGCAACAACATGAAGCAGATTCCCAACTACATCAAGGCCGGCTGGGACAGCTGGTGCCCCCAGGCCATGAACGACACCGCCAAGGAATACGAGCTCTACGGCGACAAGATCATCATCGGCGTCATGCCCGAGCCCTTCGAC
Organism: Oscillospiraceae bacterium; assembly: GCA_902795345.1. GTDB lineage: Bacteria > Bacillota > Clostridia > Oscillospirales > Oscillospiraceae > UBA1774. The sequence goes on along the minus strand of CADBKO010000046.1, from coordinate 9,955 downwards.
CCCGCCACCGCCACCGAAGAGGAGCAGCGCCAGAGCGCCCGGAACTTCGTGGACCGCTTCATGCAGCCCGGCAAGCCCGCCACCATCAACTTCAACGCCGGCAGCCTGCTGACCCCTGCCTTCAACGAGGAGCTCTATGAGTACAGCCGCAAAAAGTGCTGCGGCATGATCTGAAACCTTGTCGGAACGGGCGCGGGTAAACCGCGCCCGTTCTTTTTCCGGAGAGGATACCATGGAGATACACGGACTACAAAAACTGACCCTGCTGGACTTCCCCGGCCACACGGCCTGCACCGTCTTCACCGGGCGCTGCAATTTCCGCTGCCCCTTCTGCCAGAACGCCTCCCTGGTGCTGCGGCCCGAAAGCCTGGCGGCGATCCCGGAGGCGGACGTATTCGCTTTCCTGGAAAAGCGGAAGGGCCTTCTGGACGGGGTGGCCGTCACCGGCGGCGAACCGACCCTCCAGCCGGACCTGGCGGACTTTCTCCGGCGGGTGAAGGACCTGGGCTTTGCCGTGAAGCTGGACACCAACGGCGCCCGGCCCGACGTGCTGCGCAGCCTGCTGGCGGAAAATCTGGCAGACTATGTTGCCATGGACGTCAAATCCTCCCCGGCGGGCTACGCACGCTGCGCCGGGGTATCGGACAAGGTACTGGCGCCCGTGGAGGAAAGCATCCGCCTGCTGGAGACGAGCGGCGTGGACCATGAATTCCGCACCACCGCCGTGAAGGGGCTCCATACGCCGGAGGATTTTGCGGCCATCGGCCTCTGGCTGGCGGGTACGGACAAGTATTTCATCCAGAGCTACGCGGATTCCGGGGACATTCTGGAGCCGGGCATGGCAGCATTTTCCAGGGAAGAGCTGGAGGAGCTGCTGGCCGCGGTACGGACCCATATCCCCCATGCGCAGCTGCGGGGCGTGGACTGATGCTTTCCGCTACATTATTTGCATATCTTTCTATATTTTGTTAGCTCTCTTGGGATTGCCCCGACTTGCGCCACAATATCTTGTAGTTCCATCTTGACAACCCCCCGGTCCCTGCCGTATAATCTCCTTACCAGATGAGATTATAGGAACCGGGGGATTCATTTATGTATCGGGTTGTCAAGCGCGACGGGCGCGTGGTAGATTTCGAGATAGACAAGATCGCAAAGGCCATGCAGAAGGCCTTTGACGCCACGGACACGAATTACAACGACAGCGTCATCGATTTTCTCGCCCTGAAGGTCACGGCGGAGTTCCAGCCCAAGATCCAGGACGAGCTGATCTCCATCGAGGATATCCAGGACAGCGTGGAGTCCGTGCTGTCCAAAGCAGGCTATGAGAATGTGGCCAAGGCCTACATCCTGTACCGCAAACAGCATGAAAAGCTGCGCAACGTCAGCGAGACCATGCTGGACTACAAGAAGGCCGTGGACGACTACCTGGGCATCCAGGACTGGCGTGTCAAGGAGAACAGCACCGTCACCTATTCCGTGGGCGGTCTGATCCTCTCCAACTCCGGCGCCATCACCGCCAACTACTGGCTCAGCGAGGTCTATGACCAGGAGATCGCCGCTGCCCACCGCAACGCGGACATCCATATCCATGACCTGAGCATGCTCACCGGCTACTGCGCCGGATGGAGCCTGAAGCAGCTCATCACCGAGGGCCTGGGCGGCGTCACCGGCAAGATCACCTCCAAGCCCGCCGGCCACCTCATCACCCTCTGCAACCAGATGGTGAATTTCCTGGGCATCATGCAGAACGAATGGGCCGGGGCCCAGGCCTTCAGCTCCTTCGACACCTACCTGGCCCCCTTCGTGCGGGTGGACAACCTGAGCTACAAGGAAGTCAAGCAGGCGGTGCAGGCCTTCATCTTCGGCGTCAACACCCCCTCCCGCTGGGGCACCCAGGCGCCCTTCTCGAACATCACCCTGGACTGGACCGTGCCCGCCGACCTCGCCGACCTGAACTGCATCGTGGGCGGCAAGGAGATGGACTTCTGCTACAAGGACTGCCAGAAGGAAATGGACATGGTGAACAAGGCCTTCATCGAATGTATGATCGAGGGCGACGCCAACGGGCGGGGCTTCCAGTACCCCATCCCCACCTACTCCATCACCCGGAATTTCGATTGGTCCGACACGGAGAACAACCGGCTTCTCTTCGAGATGACCGCGAAATACGGCACTCCCTATTTCTCCAACTATATCAACTCCGACATGGAGCCCAGCGACGTGCGCAGCATGTGCTGCCGCCTGCGTCTGGACCTGCGGGAGCTGCGGAAAAAGAGCGGCGGCTTCTTCGGCTCCGGCGAGAGCACCGGAAGCATCGGCGTCGTCACCATCAACATGCCCCGCATCGCCTACCTGAGCAAGACCAAGGAGGAGTTCTTCCAGCGGCTGGATAAGCTCATGGACATCTCCGCCCGCAGCCTGAAGGTGAAGCGGGACGTCATCACCAAGCTGCTGGACGCGGGCCTCTATCCCTATACCAAGCGTTATCTGGGCACCTTCTCCAACCACTTCTCCACCATCGGCCTGGTGGGCATGAACGAGGCCTGCCTCAACGCCCGCTGGCTCCGGGAGGATCTAACCCATCCCGAGTGCGTGGAGTTCACCAAGGACGTGCTGAACCACATGCGGGAACGGCTGAGCGACTATCAGGAGAAATACGGCGACCTCTATAACCTGGAGGCCACCCCCGCGGAAAGCACCGCCTACCGTCTGGCCAAGCATGACGTGGCCCGCTACCCCGACATCATCACCGCCGCCGGGGACTGCGGCACCCCCTTCTACACCAACTCCTCCCACCTGCCCGTGGGCTACACGGAGGACATCTTCACCGCTCTGGACATCCAGGACGAATTGCAGACCCTCTACACCTCCGGCACCGTGTTCCACGCCTTCCTGGGCGAGAAGCTCCCCGACTGGAAGGCGGCGGCCAACCTGGTGCGGAAGATCGCGGAGAACTACAAGCTGCCCTACTACACCATGAGCCCCACCTACTCCATCTGCAAGGACGACGGCTATATCACCGGCGAGCAGTATGTCTGCCCCAAGTGCGGCAAGCCCACGGAGGTCTATTCCCGCATCACCGGCTACTACCGCCCGGTGCAGAACTGGAACGACGGCAAGACCCAGGAGTTCAAGCAGCGCCGGGTCTATGACATCGAGCGTTCCCGCTTCCATCCCCTCTCCGCTGCCGCCGTGGTAGCCCCTTCCGCCGCTGCCGCCCCGGAGCAGAAGGCCGCGGAAGCCGCCGTGCAGGAAAAGGCTGCGGCAAAGCCCCAGGAGATCCTGCTCTTCGCCCGCCTCACCTGCCCCAACTGCCGGGCTGCCGAGGCCCAGCTCACCAAGGCCGGTATCCCCTTCAAAAAGCTGATCGCCGAGGAGCATAAGGACCTGGTGGAGGCCTACGGCATCAAGGGCGCGCCCACTCTGGTGGCCCCCACGGACGCGGGCTACGAAAAGTTCTACGGCGTGCCGGAGATCAAGCAGTTCCTGGCGAAAGCCTGAGCCTCGCGCAAAACTGAATCCATCCGGGCGGCGAAAACCGCCCGGATTTGCGTATCATCCCCCAAATTACGGAAGGAGACCACGGACATGACCGATATCATCGTCGTCGGCGGCGGCCCCGCCGGTATGACCGCCGCGCTCTATGCCCGGCGGAACAACAAGACCGTGCTGGTGCTGGAAAAGAACGGTTTCGGCGGCCAGATCACCTACTCTCCCAAGGTGGAGAACATCCCCGGCAGCCTTCAGATCAGCGGCAACGAATTTGCGGAGAAGTTCCTGGACCAGATCCTGGCCCAGGGCGCGGAGATCGACTTTGCCACCGTCACCGGCCTCACCAAGACGGCGGAGGGCTTCACCGTCCATACGGACAGTGGGGATTACGAAAGCCGCGCCGTGATCCTGGCCACCGGCGTGAAGCACCGGATGCTGGGCCTCGAGGGCGAGAATGAGCTGGTGGGCCAGGGCATCTCCTTCTGCGCCGTCTGCGACGGGGAATTCTACCGGGATAAGACCGTGGTGGTGGCCGGGGGCGGCAACAGCGCCCTGCAGGAGGCCATCCTGCTGACGGAAAACTGCAAAGAGGTCGTCATGGTGCAGGACCTGGACTTCTTCACCGGGGAGAAAAAGAGCCAGGACGTGCTGTTCAGCCGCCCCAACGTGAAGGCTATCACCGGCACCACCCTGAAGGAGCTCCGGGTGGAGGACGGGAAGCTCACCGGCGTCGTGACGGAAAAGACCGCCACCGGAGAGCGCAGCACCATCCCCTGCGACGGGCTCTTCGTGGCCATCGGCCTTATCCCGGAAAACGGGGCCTTTGCCGACCTGGCCTCCCTGAACGACTATGGGTATTTCGACAGCGGCGAAAACTGCCTCACCAAGACGGAGGGGCTCTTTGTGGCCGGGGACTGCCGCTCCAAGAGCCTGCGGCAGGTGGTCACCGCTTCGGCGGACGGGGCCATGGCGGCCGTGGCGGCCTGCCGCTGGCTGGAGTGAGCGGCCGCTTTACAAGGGCGGAGATTTTTTGTAGGATAGGCAACGAAAGGAATCGCTTTTCATGAAGAGCGTGATCGTCCGGCCCTGCTCCGGTTATCAGGAGGCGGAGGCCCGGCAGGCGCTGGAAGCCCTGCTGGAGCCTATGGGCGGCCTCGGCTGGGTGCAGCCGGGCATGCGCATCGCCGTCAAGGCCAACCTGATCACCGCCCTGAAGCCGGAAGCCGCTGCCACCACCCACCCGGCCCTGCTGGGGGACCTGACGGAGCTGCTGCTGGAAAAGGGCGCCGTCGTCACCATCGGGGACAGTCCCGGCGGCGTTTTCAACCGGGTCTATCTGGAGCGGGTCTACGAGGTCTGCGGCCTGAAGGCCCTGGAGGACAAAGGCGCGGTCCTGAACCGGGATTTCCGGCTGAAGGAACGCGCCTTCCCCGAAGGGAAGGTCCTGAAGCACTTCACCTACACCGCCTGGCTGGACGAGGCGGACGCCATCATCAATTTCAGCAAGCTGAAGGTCCACGCCATGATGGCCATGACCGCCGCCACCAAGAATCTTTTCGGCACCATCCCCGGCAGCGTGAAGGCGGAGTATCACTACCGCTTTCCGGAGTATCGGGACTTCGCGGACATGCTGGTGGACCTCTGCGAGTGCTTCCGTCCCCGGCTGAATATCTGCGACGCGGTGGTGGCTATGGAGGGCAACGGCCCCACCCAGGGCACGCCCCGGCATATCGGGGTGTTGCTGGCGTCGGAAAGCCCCTACTGCCTGGATCTGGCCGCCGCCTCCCTGCTGGGGCTCGGCAAGGAAGATGTCCCCTATCTGGAAGCCGCCTTCCGCCGGGGGCTGATCCCCGCCGAAGCAAAGGAGCTGGCTTTTGACGGGGAGCTGGCCGCTTTCAGGCCGGAGAATTTCCGGAATATCGCCGGGCGGCACGGGCTCACCCAGCTGATCGGCGGGAAAGGCCCGGTCAGCCGCATGGTGCAGGGCACGGTGGAGTCCATCCTCCGGGCCAGGCCGCAGCTGAAGGAAGAGGCCTGCGTGGGCTGCGGCGTCTGCGCCGGGGCCTGCCCGGCCCACGCCATCACCATGGAGAACAAAAAAGCCTGCATAGACCGAAAAAAGTGCATTCACTGTTTCTGCTGCCAGGAGCTGTGTCCACGCGGCGCTATGGGCGTCCATCGCCCCATAGCGGCCAGGATCGCCGGCAGACTGTGAACAAGGAGGAAAGGCTATGAGCAAATTCGGAGCATTTCTGAAGCGGAAAAACGTGGTGTTTTCCGGCAAACGGTATGGGATCGACGCGCTGGGTGCCATGGCCCAGGGTCTGTTCGCCTCCCTGCTGGTGGGCACGATCCTGAACACCCTGGGGAGCCAGTTCCACATCGGTTTTCTCACGAAGATCCTGGTGACCGTGGGCTCCGGCGAGAAGGCCGTGCACTATACCATGGGCGGCCTCGCCTCCGCCATGGTGGGCCCGGCCATGGCCGTTGCCATCGGCTACGCCCTGCAGGCCCCGCCCCTGGTGCTGTTCACCCTGGTGCCCGTGGGCTTCGCCACCAACGCCCTGGGCGGCGCGGGGGGCCCGCTGGCCGTGCTTGTGATAGCCATCGTAGCCGCCGAATGCGGCAAGATCGTCAGCAAGGAGACCAAGGTGGATATCCTGGTGACTCCCATCGTCACCCTGCTCATCGGCGTGGGCCTGGCCTACCTCATCGCCAAGCCTATCGGCACGGCGGCCTCCTGGGTGGGCCGGCTCATCATGTGGGCCACCGAGCTGCATCCCTTCTTCATGGGCATCATCGTCTCCGTCGTCGTGGGCGTGGCCCTGACGCTGCCCATCTCCAGCGCCGCTATATGCCACGCCTTCGGCCTTATAGGTCTAGCGGGCGGCGCCGCCGTGGCGGGCTGCTGCGCCCAGATGGTGGGCTTCGCCGTCATGAGCTTCAAGGAGAACCGCTGGGGCGGCATCGTCAGCCAGGGCCTGGGCACCAGCATGCTCCAGATGGGCAACATCGTGAAGAATCCCCGGGTCTGGATCCCCCCCACCGTGGCCTCCGCCATCACCGGTCCCATCGCCACCTGCATCTTCCGCATGCAGATGAACGGGGCGGCGGTCAATTCCGGTATGGGCACCTGCGGTCTCTGCGGCCCCATCGGGGTCTGGACCGGCTGGGCCGCCGACGTGGCCTCCGGCGCGAAGAGCGCCGTCACCGCCATGGATTGGATCGGCCTCGTGCTGGTCTGCATCGTGCTCCCCGCCGTGCTGACGCCCCTGCTGGCCCTCCCCCTGCGGAAGATCGGCTGGATCAAGGACGGCGACCTGAAGCTGGACTAAATAAAGAGCATCCGGTCCCCGAATCGGGGACCGGACTTTTTTCATTCGCTCACGTCGATCACGCTTCGCTTTTGGTTTTTCCATCTGCCGCTCCAATACCAGAGGAAGCCGCAGAAGGGGGTGGTGAAGCCGGCGATGGCCATGCCCAGCCAGTAGCCGTAGACCCCCATGATCTTCGCCATGGCGAGGGAGACCAGCACCTTCACCACGATGTTTTCCAGGATGCCCGCCCACATTTCCAGGTCCGTGCGCCCCAGTCCCTCAAAGAGGGCGAAGGGGCCGCCCGCCAGGGCCATGCCCAGGAACATGAGGGCCTCGATCAGCATGAACTTCGACGCCATGGCCAGCACATCGGCGTCGTCGGTGAAGAAGCCGAAGATCTGCCGGGGGAACGCCACGATGACCGCGGCCACCACCGCCCAGCAGAGGAGGCTCAGCCACAAGGTCATGAGAAAAGCCTTTTTGATCCGCTCCGGCAGCTGCGCCCCGAAGCACTGGCCGATGATGGCCGCGCCGCCGTTGTAGACCCCCATGACCACGCAGTTGCAGACCATGAACAGCTTGTTTCCGATGCTGTCCACCGCCGAGGCCGCCACTCCATAGACATTGATATTGGAGTTGATGAACATGGTGCTCAGGCTCATGACCAGGGTGAAGCCCATCATGGGCGCGGAGATCTTGAGGATGGCCATCAGCGTGCGCTTGCCGATGCGGAAGCTGGAGGGCTTGAAATCGAAGCCGAAGGAATCCCGGTGGAGGATCAGATAGGTCAGGGAGAAAAGGAAGGACACGCCCTGGGCGATGACCGTGGCCAGAGCGGCGCCCGCCACGCCCATGCTGGTCCTGGCGACGAAAACATAGTCCAGGATGATATTCAGCACCGAGGCGATGGCCACGAATACCGTGGGCAGCCGGGACTGGCCCAGCCCGCGGAGGATGGAGCCCAGGCCGTTGTAGCCATAGACAAAGAGGACGCCGAAGCAGCAGGTCCGGTAGTAGCGGCGGGTATCGTCCCACACCGCCGGAGGCGTGTTGAGGATCTTCATCATCCAGTCCGTCAGCGATAAGCCCAATATCCCCAGCACCACGGCGGAGAGGAAGGTGATGGACAGCAGGGTCCCGATGGTGCGGCGGATATTGTCCTTCTCCCCCGCCCCCACCTGCTGGCTCAGGAGGATCTGTCCGCCGAAGCTCAGGGCCATGCCGGTCATCATGACGATCATCTGCATCAGACCGCCGATGCCCGCGGCGGCCAGGCCGCCCGCGCCCACATAATTGCCCACGATGAGCATATCCACCACGTTGTAGAGGGACTGGAGGATATTGCCCACGATGATTGGTACGGAATAGGCCACCAGCTGCTTGAACAGCGGTCCCTTGGTCATATCCCGGATCATGGTTTCTTTCATAGCTGCTCCTTTTAATTGACAATCGAAGGGATTATAGAGGATTCCGCAAGGAAAGTCAACCGGGAACAGAGGGCGCAAATTTGTATAAAAGCTGGGGATTACCTGTTGAGTTAGACCGGAAACTGTGCTATAGTACGGATATAAATTCTGAAACATGAGTGAAGGAGTGTATCAAATGAAAGACTTTGCTGGAAAAATCGCATTCATCACCGGCGGCGCTTCCGGCGCGGGCTTCGGCTATGCCCAGATCTTCTCCGAGGCCGGTATGAAGGTCGTCATCGCCGACTACCGCCAGGATCACCTGGACGAGGCCATGGCCTACTTCAAGGAAAAGGGCGCTCCTGTCCACGCCATCCAGCTGGACGTTACCGACCGTGACGGCTATGCCAAGGCTGCGGACGAGACCGAGAAGGTCTTCGGCGGCACCCCTGACCTGCTGATCCTCAACGCGGGCGTCAACGTGTTCGGCCCTGCGGAAGCCTCCACCTATGCGGACTACGACTGGGTCGTGGGCGTCTGCTTCGGCGGCGTCGTCAACGGTCTCGTCACCTTCGTTCCCCGTATGATTAAGGCCGGCGGCCAGCGCCACATCGCCGCCACCGTGTCCTGGGGCGCTTTCGGCTCCGGCTCCACCACCGCCCCCTACTCCGCCGCCAAGGCCGGCGTGCTGAACCTGATGGAGAGCTACTGGCAGGCCCTGAAGCCCTACGGCATCGGCGTCACCGCCATCTGCCCCGCCAACATCCGCAGCCGCATCTATGAGGCCGCTCTGAAGAACCGGCCCGACGAATTCAAGGACACCGGCTACAACGTGTCCGAGGACACCCAGAAGCTGCTGGCCGGCATCCACGCCCACGGCATGGATCCCCGCGTCCTGGCCGACTGGCTGAAGAAGGGCATCGAGAACGAGCAGTTCCTGGTCATCCCCTACAACCATGGTCCCCGTATGGCCGAGATCGCCATGGAGCGCTTCAAGTATTATGCCAGCCCCGAAGGCATGCGCGCCTGGGAAGAGAAGCAGAAGCAGCCTCCCACGGAAGAGGACATCATGCTCAACTCCGAGCGTGAGGGCTTCGATATGAGCGAGAGCCTCAAGCAGCGCAGCTACATCCCCAAGACCGGAAACGGCCAGCCTCCCAAGGACACCATCGGCTTCGGCAAGGCCCGCGCCGATCTGGACTGGGTCGACCCCAACAAGAAGTTCGAGAAGTAATTTCTGAACGCTGCACGGGGGCGGCGCATGCCGCCCCCGTCTTCTTCCCGGAGGGAATCGAATAGGGAGACGTATCGAAGTGGTCATAACGAGAACGACTCGAAATCGTTTGATCGGTGTTGAGCCGGTCCGTGGGTTCGAATCCCACCGTCTCCGCCAAAACATCAGCGCCCGCCAAAAGGCGGGTGTTGATGTTTTGACCCGGATTCGAAGTTTATGCCCCGCAGGGGTAAATCCCACCGTCTCCGCCAGTGTCCGATATTTGCAAGCAGCTTGGAAGACTGTATTCCTAGGCCGGGCGACAAATATCGGACTTTTTTGACAGAAACACAAAAGGAGAAGGCCATGGCGCGGCAGAGCATATTTGATATGAAGGTCTCCAGGGTCTATCCCCTGCTGCTTCAGAAGGTGGAGCGGAAGGGCCGCACAAAGGCGGAGCTTGACGAGGTCATCGCCTGGCTCACGGGCTACGATATGAACAGCGTGGACCAGGACATAACCTATGG
>CADBKO010000045.1 GCA_902795345.1 Oscillospiraceae bacterium | reverse complement strand
GCGGTAGAAATGGGAACCAATCCACAGCATCCTTTGCAGTATAGCATATCCCTCTCTGTGTAGAGAAGTTGCTATGGTTCTATAATACAAGAAATGGGGGAAAGACGCGCCGGGGGACCATTCCATAAAGGTCCCCCGGACCCCTCCTCACGGCCAAGGGGCTCCGCCCCATTGGATCCCCGGCGGGGGTTTACGAAGGACGAAGGACGGGGGTTTGGACGGGGTAACAGATTGCGAAGCCGGTACGCGCACCGGCTTCGCAATGACGGTAAAGGGAGATTTGGCGTTTAAGTTGACGACATTGCCTCAAAGAGGGCGGCGCAGGCATTTCCTGACGCGGTTTGCCTTGCGTTACAGCTTGCTTCCGCAGTTGGGGCAGAATTTGAGGTCTTCCCGTTCCAGCTTATGGCCGCATTCGGGGCAGAAGCCGCCCCGCTCCTCCAGCTTATGGCCGCAGTCCGGGCAGAACTTCGCTTCGGCTTCGTAGTTGGGCCGGCCGCAGCCGGCGCAGTACCGCGGCTTCTTCTCCGCAGCTTTTCCGCCCATGTCTTTCTGTGCCTCCGTCATGAGCGGATTCATCTGGTTCATCCCGCCGAAGGGCGTCCCCATCCCCATAAAGCCGCCCACCGGGCCGAATGCGGGCGGGGCGGAGGTCCTCATAACGGCGGGGCCCATGGTGCTCCGTGGCGCTCCCTTGGCGGATTCCGGCACCTCGATGGTGTCCAGGTTCTCCTCCCTTGCAAAGACGGAGGAGGGCATGCTCATATCCATCACGATGAGGCCCGTCACCAGCATATTGCCCCGCACCTCCACGTCGTTGAAGCCGCCGAAGCCGCTTTCCGTCAGGTCCTCCGGCACCAGCCAGACCTTTTCCGGGGCGTAGTCATAGCTGACTGCGTGGATCTTCCCGCCGCCATAGGGCCCCCAACTGAGGGTGTTCCCCTGGATGGTAAGGGCGGAGCGTTTGCCGTTCTGCCAGTCCCGCCATTCCAGCCATGTCCCCTGGAGCCCGGGCAGGACCTCCTCGTCCCGGATGCGGATATGGCGGAAGGGGCCGCCGTCCACCTTCTTGAGGGTGTATTCCTTCTCCCCCATGATGGTGTAGTATTCCAGCATTTTCAGCTCCCCGCCCACATAGCGCAGGGAGCGGATCTCCATGGCCATCTCCCCGCTTGGCCAGCGGTCGAACACCGGGTCGGCGGGGATGATCTCCGTCTCCTCCCCCCGGTCCAGGGCCGCAGCATCGTAGCGGACGGTGGTCTCCAGGATGATCTTCCGCCGGTATTCCCGCATGGTCAGCTTCTCGTCCCGGAATTCCATATAATAGTGATAGCCCTCTTCCCAATAACCGTTGAGCTTTTCCGAATATGCCATGCTCCCCGCCTCCTTTTTATCAGGATACCATGACCCCTCCTTCCGGCGCAAGCAAATGCTTGCAAAAAAACTGCTTGCATGGTAAAATTACTTATTAAAGTATCGCCAGACCACGGACAAGCCGTGTTCGGGCAGTTCGGAGGCGCGAAGTGGGACCCTATGCCTATGTCCGGGAGCTGGCCCTGCAGGACAGGCTGAGCCATGCCTGGCTGCTGCTGGGTGAGGACGGGGAGGAGCTGGAAAAGCTGGCCCTCTATACCGCCCGGGCCCTGCTGTGCTCCGCGCCGGGGGGAGACAAGCCCTGCGATGGCTGCCCCCACTGCCGGAAGATGCTGAAAGGTATCCACCCTGATCTGGTGACCCTGCTCCGCAGTCCGGACGCCCGGGACATCACCGTCAAGCAGATCCGGGAATTCCGGCAGGAGGTTTGGATCACCCCCAACGAGGCCGCCCGGAAGGTCTTTCTGATCCCGGAAGCCGACGCCATGAACACCCAGGCCCAGAACGCCCTTTTGAAGGTGCTGGAGGAGCCGCCCCCCTATGCGGCCTTCCTGCTGCTGGGCCGCAATCCCGGCGCATTCCTCCCCACGGTCCGCTCCCGCTGCCTGACCCTGCGTCTGGGGGGCGCGGCGGAAGCTCCGGAGGAGGGGGACAGCGCCGCCCAGCTGGCGGAAGCCTTCCTCAAGGGGGACCCCCTGGCCTGGATGAAGGCCGCCTTCCCCTGCGAAAAGCTGGACCGGGAGAAATTTGACCGGCTGGTGGAGGAGCTGGACGCCGCCGCGGCCCTGCGGGCCAAGGCCGGGGAGGGGGAGGCCCGGGCGCGGGCCCTGCGCCTCAGCGCCCTCACCTTCCGCGTCCGGGAGATGCGGAAGGTCAACGTGAGCCCCGGCCACTGCCTGGGCTGGCTGTGCGCCATGATGAACGAGAACGAGGCCGGGGACTGACCCCGGCAGGAAAGGAACCGATATGCCGAATGTTGTGAACGTGCGCTTCCGCAACCGCGGAAAGAGCTATTATTTCGACCCCGGGGAGCTGACCGTGCAGACCGGGGACAGCCTGGTGGTGGAGACCAGCAAGGGCCTGGAGCTGGGCGAATGTGTAGAGGGCTGCCATGAAGTACCCGAGGAAGGGGTGGTGCAGCCCCTGAAAAGCGTGGTGCGCATCGCCACCGAGGAGGACCTGCGCATCGCGGAATCGAACCGCCGCAAGGAAAAGAGCGCCTTCGGCCTCTGTGAGGAGCGGATCAAGGCCCACGGCCTGGACATGAAGCTGGTGGACGTGGAGTATTCCTTCGAGGGCAATAAGATCCTGTTCTTCTTCACCTCCGACGGACGGGTGGATTTCCGGGAGCTGGTGAAGGACCTGGCCAGCCTGTTCCATACCCGCATCGAGCTGCGGCAGATCGGCGTGCGGGACGGGGCCAAGCTGCTGGGGGGCCTGGGCATCTGCGGGCGGCCCTTCTGCTGCTCCACCTTCCTGGAGGAATTCCAGCCCGTTTCCATCCGCATGGCCAAGACCCAGAACCTGTCCCTGAACCCCACCAAGATCTCCGGCACCTGCGGGCGGCTCATGTGCTGCCTGAAATACGAGCAGGACGCCTATGAGTACCTCATCAAGACCATGCCCAAGGTGGACGCCCCCGTGGACACCCCCAAGGGCAAGGGCAACGTGGCGGAGGTGAATCTGCTGCGACGCACGGTGAAGGTGCGTCTGGCGGACAGCGCGGACACGGGCCTGCAGTCCTATCCCCTGGACCGGCTGGGCTATACCCTCAACGGGGAATACATCGAGCCCAAGCCGGAGGAGAAGGCCCCCGTCGCTTCCGACCTGCCGGACCTGAGCCGCTATATGTCCGAGGGCGCGGACAGCCTGGGCAGCCGCCTGGCGGAGGCCATGGAGGGCCGCAGCGGGGAGAAGCGCTCCGGCCGGAACCGCCGGAAGAAGAACCGGGGCGGACAGAAGGAAAAGAGCGCCGAGGGACCCCAGGAGCAGCGCAGCGAAAAGACGGAAAAGGCGGAGAAGCCCGAACGGAAGGAAAAGAAACCGGAGCATACGGAGCGGAAATTCGACAGGAAGCCGGAAAACCGGCAGCAGAATCCCCCCAAGAACCGGGAAAAGCACCCGGTAAGCAGCGTGAAGGCCCAGGCCGCCGCCGAGAAAGCGGAGGGCGGGGAAAAGAAGGCCAATTACCACCGCCGCTATTTCCATCGGGGCAGCAAAAAGCCCGGCGGCGAAAAGAAACACGAAGGTCAGTGATCGGATCGGAAGGCCCGGCTACCACCGGGCCTTCCGCTTTCTTTTTTTCCCCATTTTTTCACTATATTGTGGATAATATGTCGGTATTACGCGAGATTATGTGGCGAATCGTTTGCATTTCCCCGGCGTTTCTGTTATAATAGGTCGAATAATAATGCGCTGTTTTTTCCGCATGTCACGAGAGAGGGTGCCATCCATGAATTCCAATGCGGACCTCTGGAATGAGATATTGAAGCTGCTGGCCCGGGACCTGTCCGACACCGCCGTTTCCACATGGTTCGGCGACTGCCGGGTGCTGGAGGTGCAGGACAATCTGCTGCTGCTCCACTGCCCCAGCGAATACAGCCGGGAGATCATCCTCACCCGCTATGCCGATCTGCTCAAGAAGGTGCTGAAGGAGATTTTCGCCGCGGATTTCGAGATCAGCATCCTCACCACGGAGGAGATGGAGCAGTATCTGGAAAAGCACCGCAGCCCCGCTTCCGACCCCTTCGGCAGCGAGGAATTCACCTTTGAAAAATTCATCGTGGGCAACTCCAACAAGATGGCTTTCGCCGCGGCCAAGGCCGTCGCGGAGAACCTGGCGAACAAATACAACCCCCTGCTGATCTACGGGGATTCCGGCCTGGGGAAGACCCACCTCCTCTATTCCATCGCCCACGCCATCCGGCATAACCGTCCGAAAAGCCGCATAGTCTACATAAAAGGGGACGATTTCACCAACGAGCTGATCGGCGCCATCCAGACCGGGCGCAACAGCGAATTCCGGGAGAAATACCGCCGGGCGGACCTGCTGCTGGTGGACGACATCCAGTTCATCGCCGGCAAGGTGCAGACCCAGGAGGAATTTTTCCATACCTTCAACACCCTCTATGAATCCGGCCGCCAGATCGTCCTCACCTCCGACCGGCCGCCCAAGGAGATGCTGCGGCTGGAGGACCGGCTGCGCAGCCGCTTCGAAGGGGGCCTGATGGTGGATATTTCCCCCCCGGACTATGAAACCAGAGTGGCCATCGTCAAGACCAAGGCCGCCCGACTGGGCATCCCCCTGGCGGAGGACGCGGGCAACTATATCGCCGAGAACATCAAGGCCAACATCCGCCAGATCGAGGGCATCCTGAAAAAGATCCAGGCCTACATCGACCTCCAGGGCGCCGGCGCCGTGAATATGGAGCTGGTGCAGCGCATCACCAAGGAGATCATCGACTCTGAGAAGGCCTATGCGCCGGAATACATCATCGCCAAGGTGGCGGATTTCTACGACATCACCCCGGAAGAGGTGATCGGCAAGGGCAAAACCAAGAATGTGGCCAACGCCCGGCAGATGTCCATCTTCCTGATCCGGAAGCTGACGGGGCTGACCCTGGAACAGATCGGCGAAGTGATGAACCGGGACCACTCCACCGTCCTCCATTCCATCCGCAAGGTGGAGGAGAGCCTTCAAAATGACCCCAAGCTGGTGGACACCGTCCACGACATCACCGCCAACATCACCAACAAGTAAACTGTCCCCGATTTTTCCACATTTTTCTCCCCTGTCCCTCCACATCCCTGTGGAAAAGACATTTTCCATTTTCTGCCTGTGGGAAACCCCCGATCCCGTCCACATTTTTGTCCACACGCCTTTTCCTTTGTTTTCAGGGGCTTTCGCCACTTTTCCACCGTTTTTTGGCTCTACGACCTGCTAATACTAAAATAATCTCTTCTCTCCTATCCTGCGCAGAAAGGAAGGTTTTTCATGAAATTCAACTGTGACCGCAGCCTGCTGCTCAACGCCGTCACCATCGCCTCCCGCACCGTGGCGCTGAAGAGCACCATCCCCGCTCTGGAAGGCATCTTATTCGAGACCGCCGGGTCGGAGCTGACCCTCACCGGCTACAATCTGAAAACCGGCATCCGCACCAAGGTGGATGCGGATATCCTCTCCGAGGGAAGGCTGGTCCTCAATGCCCGCCTCCTTGGGGAGATCGTGCGGAAAATGCCGGAGGGCACCGTCTGCTTCGACGCCGACGCTAACCTTCTGGTGAAGCTGAGCTGCGGCATGAGCTATTTTGAGATCATGGCCATCGCCGCCGACGAATTCCCCGAGCTGCCCAGCGTGGACGCGCAGAATTCCTTCCGCATCCAGGAAAAGAAGCTCCAGAGCATGATCGGGGAGACCCTTTTCGCCGTCAGCACCAACGAGAGCCGCCCGGTGCACACCGGCAGCCTGTTCGAGATCGCCGACGGGGAACTGACCGTCACCAGCGTGGACGGCTACCGGCTGGCCCAGCGGCGGGAAAAGCTGGACGAGGAGACGGAGATCGCCACCTCCTTCGTGGCCCCCGGCGCGGCCCTCTCCGAGGCGGAGAAGGTGGCTGCCGACAGCGAGGACCTGGCCACCATCAGCCTGGGCAGCCGCCACATCATGTTTTCCATCGGGGACACGGAGATCATCTCCCGCCGCCTGGAGGGCGAATTTCTGGACTACCGCAAATCCGTGCCCAAGGAGAGCAAGTTCTCCCTGAAGGCGGACCGGAAGCTGCTGCTGACGGTCTTTGAGCGGGTGAGCCTCATGATCAGCGAAAAATACAAGAGCCCGGTGCGCTGCCTCTTTGAGGACGGGCTCGTGAAGCTCTCCGCCGCCACCGCCCTGGGAAAGGCCACGGACGAGTGCCCCCTGGAGGGGGACGCCCAGGGCCTGGAGATCGGCTTCAACAACCGCTATGTCTTGGATGCCCTGCGGGCCGCTCCCACGGACGAACTGATTTTGCAGCTCAGCAGCCCCACCTCCCCCTGCGTGATCCTTCCCGCCAGCGGGGACGGCAGCTTCCTCTATCTGATCCTTCCCGTCCGGATACGCACGGGAGAGTAAAAAAGAAATGGCCCCCTCTCTGAGGGGGCTGGCGCGAAGCGCCTGAGGGAGTCAAATCGGCAAATCAGCAGCAGCCGGGAAGAACCCTGACTCCTTATTCCGCGCGCGAGCAACGCGCGTACTGCAATCCGTCATCGCCTTCGGCGATGCCACCTCCCTCAGAGAGGGAGGCAAAGAGGTACTGATATTATGGAACATACCGTCAGCATCACCACCCCCTTCATCAAGCTGGAAGCCCTGCTGAAATATGCCGGTCTCGTGGGCACCGGCGGGGAATCCAAGATCCGCATCACGGAGGGGGAAGTCCTGGTCAACGGGGAAGTCTGCACCCAGCGGGGCAGAAAGCTCCATCCCGGTGACCGGGTGGAGCTGGGGGGCGAAGTCCTCCTGGTGGCGGAAGCATGATCGTTCAGCGTCTCGAACTGCGGAATTTCCGCAACTATCGGGAGCTGGGCTGCGATTTTGACCCGCAGATCAATGTGATCACCGGGCGCAACGCCCAGGGCAAGACCAACCTCCTGGAAGCGGTCTACTATCTGGCGGGGGCCCGCTCCTTCCGCACCCGCTCGGACCGGGACATCCTCCACATGGCGGAGACGGAGGGGGCCGTCACCGGCTTTATCGCCTCCGAGGTCCGGGAGCAGCGGATCGACATCTATCTGAGCCGACGGGAGCGGAAAAAGATATTCGTGGGCGGCGTGCGCATGAAGTCCGCTTCGGAACTGGCCGGGCGCTTTGCCTGCACCCTTTTCTGCCCCGACGATCTGGAGCTCATCAAGGGCGGGGCCGCGGAACGGCGGCGCTTCATGGACCTGGCCATCAGCCAGCTCCGGCCCAAATATGCCGATCTGCTGACGAATTTCAACCGCATTTACGAACAGAAGACCCGCATCCTCCGGGACTATCGGGACCGGCAGGACATGCTGGACGTGCTGGATGAATTCAGCCTGAACCTGGCGAAATACGGTTCCGAGCTCATGCGCTACCGGGCCAGCTGGTGCGCCCGGGCCGCCCAGGCAGCCGGGGACATCCACGGCGAGATCTCCGGCTGCGGGGAAAAGCTGCGGCTGGACTACCGCACCGTCTCCGCCATCGAGGATCCCCTGGAAATGAGCGTCCGGGAGATATTGGACGCCCTCCTTCGGCAGCAGGAAAGGCTGCGCCAGGCGGAGATCGACGCGGGCCAGTGCCTGGCCGGGGTGCAGAAGGACGACATCGCCATCCGCATCGATGGCAGCGAGGCTTCCAAATATGCCTCCCAGGGGCAGATAAGGACCGCCGCCCTCAGCATGAAGCTGGCGGAATGGACTATCTGCCGGGATGAGCTGGGCTCTTCCCCCGTCCTGCTGCTG
Organism: Oscillospiraceae bacterium; assembly: GCA_902795345.1. Classification (GTDB taxonomy): domain Bacteria; phylum Bacillota; class Clostridia; order Oscillospirales; family Oscillospiraceae; genus UBA1774. The sequence continues at coordinate 6,411 of CADBKO010000045.1, read as the reverse complement.
GACGACGTGCTCAGCGAGCTGGATGCCGCCCGCCAGGATTATGTGCTCAATTCCATCCAAGGCGGCCAGGTGCTCATCACCTGCTGCGACGAGGAGGAGGTCTCCCGAAGGACCGGGGGGAGCATCCTGCGCATCGAGGGCGGACGGGTCCGGAACTGACGGAAATTGGTTATAATGGAAAAGAATACTTATCTGTATCTGGGGCAGAACGTGGTGGTGCCGAAGAAGAGCGTGATCGCCGTCTTCGATCTGGATAATTCCAGCACCTCCCGCATCACCCGGGAATTTCTGGCCGCGGCGGAAAAGGCGGGAGAGGTCTCCGACGTTTCCGGGGAGCTGCCCAAGAGCTTCGTGCTCACCGAAGCCGGCGGAAAACGCACCTGCTACCTGAGCCAGCTGAATTCCTCCACCCTCCTGAAACGCTGGGATTCCCCCCTGCTGGAGGGCTGACACACAAGAAACGGGCGATCCCCGCCGGGGCCCTGCCCGCCAAAGGAGTATACCATGTCGGAAGAAAACAAAGCGTTCCTTGAGCCCAAAGAAAGCTACGACGCATCCCAGATCCAGGTCCTGGAGGGGCTGGAGGCTGTCCGCCTCCGGCCGGGCATGTATATCGGCTCCACCTCCACCTCCGGCCTGCACCATCTGGTCTATGAGATCGTGGACAACGCCATCGACGAAGCCCTGGCGGGCTTCTGCACCCACATCACCGTCACCATCGAGCCGGGGGACGTGATCCGCGTCACCGACGACGGGCGCGGCATCCCGGTGGACGTGCAGGAGCAGACGGGTAAGCCCGCTCTGGAAGTGGTCTACACGGTCCTGCACGCGGGCGGCAAATTCGGCGGCGGGGGCTACAAGGTCTCCGGCGGTCTCCATGGCGTGGGCGCCAGCGTGGTCAACGCCCTCTCCGAGTGGCTGGAGGTGGAGGTGCACCGGGGCGGCCACATCTATCAGATGAAATTCAGCCGGGGCGACAAGACCCAGGATATGAAGATCATCGGGGATACGGACCGGACGGGCACCACCGTCCGCTTCAAGCCGGACCCGGAGATGTTCGAGGACACGGTCTATGATTACGAGACTCTCCATGTGCGCATGCGGGAGCAGGCCTTCCTCAACGCGGGCCTGCGCATCTCCATTTCCGACGAGCGGCCCGGCAGCGCGGACAAGGAGGAGAGCGAGCGGCGGGACTCCATGTGCTACGAGGGGGGCATCCGGGAATTCGTCAGCTACCTCAATCGCTCCAAGCAGCCCCTGCATCCCGACGTCATCTATGTCTCCGGCGTCCGGGAGGACAGCGAGGCGGAGATCGCCCTCCAGTGGAACGACAGCTACAACGAGGTCATCGACTCCTTCGCCAACAATATCCACACCCCCGGCGGCGGCATGCATGAGACCGGCTTCAAGACGGCCCTCACAAGGGTCCTCAACGCCTATGGGAAAAAGACCGGCGTCCTGAAGGAAGGGGAGAACCTCTCCGGCGAGGACTGCCGGGAAGGGATGACCGCCGTCATTTCCGTGAAGCTGGTCAATCCCCAGTTCGAGGGCCAGACCAAGGACAAGCTGGGCAACAGCGACATCCGCACCCTGGTGGACGGCATCCTCCAGGAGAAGCTGACGGAATTTCTGGAGGAGAACCCCACCGTGGGCCGGGCCATCATGGACAAGGCCCTCACCGCCTCCCGGGCCAGGGAGGCCGCCCGCCGGGCCAGGGAATCCATCCGCAACAAGAGCGGCCTGGAATCCGGGGGCATGCCGGAAAAGCTCCAGGACTGCAACGAGAAGGACCCCGCCCTGTGCGAGATCTACATCGTGGAGGGCGATTCCGCAGGCGGCAGCGCCATCCAGGGCCGGGATTCCCGCTTCCAGGCCATCCTGTCCATGTGGGGCAAGATGCTCAATGTGGAGAAGGCCCGGGCGGACAAAATCTATAAGAATGAGAAGCTCCAGCCGGTGATCACCGCCCTGGGGGCGGGCATCGGGGAGGATTTCAATCTGGAAAAGCTCCGCTACCACAAGGTCATCATCATGGCCGATGCCGATGTGGACGGCAGCCATATCCGCACCCTGCTGCTCACCTTCTTCTTCCGCTATATGCGCCCCCTCATCGAGAACGGCTATGTGTATTCCGCCGTGCCGCCCCTGTATAAGCTGACGCGGGGCAAACAGCAGCGGGTGGCCTACTCCGACGAGGAGCGGGACCGGGTCTCCGCCGAGATGCGGGGGGACAACCCCAATGCGAAGATCGACATCTCCCGCTACAAAGGCCTGGGTGAAATGAGCAAGGACGAGCTGTGGGAGACCACCATGGACCCGGAGAAGCGCACCCTGCGGCGCATCACCCTGGGGGACGCCATCCAGGCGGATCAGATCTTCTCCCTCCTCATGGGGGAGGAAGTGGAACCCCGCCGCGCCTGGATCGAGACCAACGCCAAATACGTCAATAACCTGGATATTTGAGGGGAGGGGAACGAGCCTTGGCACACAACAGAAGCTACAAACCGGAGGACATCGCGTTCCCCGATCAGGTCATCACCGAATCCGAGCTGGCAAAGGAGATGCAGACCAGCTACATCGACTATGCCATGAGCGTCATCGTGGGCCGCGCCCTGCCCGACGTGCGGGACGGGCTGAAGCCCGTGCACCGGCGCATCCTCTATTCCATGTATGAGACCGGCCTGACCCACGCCAACGCCTATAAGAAATGCGCCACCGCCGTGGGCGACGTGCTGGGCAAATACCACCCCCACGGGGACGCCAGCGTCTACGACGCCCTGGTGCGCATGGGGCAGGATTTCTCCCTGCGCTATATGCTCATCGACGGCCACGGCAACTTCGGCTCCGTGGACGGGGATCCCCCCGCCGCCTACCGGTATACGGAGGCGAGGATGTCCCGCATCGCGGACGAGATGCTGCGGGACATCGAAAAGGAGACCGTGGACTGGGACCCCAACTTCGACGAGAGCCGCAAGGAGCCCCGGGTGCTGCCCAGCCGCTTCCCCAACCTGCTGGTGAACGGTTCCAGCGGCATCGCCGTGGGCATGGCCACCAGCATCCCGCCCCACAATCTCACCGAGGTCATCAACGCCGCCATCTGCCTCCTGGACGACCCGGAAGCCGGGGTCATGGAGCTCATGGAGTATGTCAAGGGCCCGGATTTCCCCACCCGGGGCGTCATCATGGGCCGCAGCGGCATCCGGGCCGCCTATGCCACGGGCAAGGGCAAGGTGGTGGTCCGGGCCAAGACGGAATTTGAGGAATTCAACAAGGACCGCGTCCGCATCATCGTCAGCGAGCTGCCCTATCAGGTGAACAAGCGCCAGCTCATCAAGAATATCAAGGAGCAGGTGCAGGAGAAGCGGCTGGACGGCATCAGCGACCTGCGGGACGAATCGGACCGCAACGGCATGCGCATCGTCATCGAGCTGAAGCGGGACGCCAATCCCCAGGTGGTGCTCAACCGCCTCTTTGCCCAGACCCAGCTCCAGTCCAATTTCTCCATCATCATGCTGGCCCTGGTGAACGACCAGACCCAGCCCCGGGTCCTGAACCTGAAGCAGATGCTCCAGGAGTACATCTCCTTCCAGGAGGAGATCATCCTCCGGAGGACCCGCTATGACCTGCGCAAGGCCCAGGAGCGGGCCCACCTGCTGGAAGGGCTGCTCATCGCCCAGGACAACATCGACGAGGTCATCCGCATCATCCGGGAGAGCTACGACGACGCGAGGGAGAAGCTTATGGCCCGCTTCGGGCTGGATGAAGTCCAGGCCCAGGCCATCCTGGATATGCGCCTCAAGCAGCTCCAGGGCCTGGATCGGGAAAAGCTGGAGACCGAGTACAAGGAGCTGGAGGAGCGCATCGACTACTACCGCCGCCTCCTCGCCAGCGACGAGATGCTTCGGGGCGTGCTGAAGGACGAGCTGACCGCCATCCGGGACAAGTACGGCGACGAGCGCCGGACCGAGATCCAGGACGTGGAGGACGAGATCGACATCGAGGACCTGATCGCGGAGGAGCTCTGCGTCTTCACCATCTCCCGGGCGGGCTACATCAAGCGCATCCCCGCCGAGACCTACCGGGTCCAGCGCCGGGGCGGCAAGGGCGTCACGGGCATGACCACCAAGGAGGAGGACCAGGTGGACGCCATCTTCACCGCCTCCACCCATGATTTCCTGCTGCTCTTCACCTCCCGGGGCCAGGTCTACAAGCGCAAGGGCTACATGATCCCCGAGGCGGGGCGGACCGCCAAGGGCACCAATATTGCCAACATCATCCCCGTGGAGCCGGAAGAGACCCTCTCCGCCGGGCTGCATATGGCCCAGCTGCCGCCGGACCGCTTCCTCACCTTCGTCACCCGGAAGGGCACCGTGAAGCGCATGCGCTTCGAGGAGCTGAAAAACCTGAAGAACGTGGGCATCCGGGCCCTGACCATCGACGAGGACGATTCCCTCATCGCCGTCCTCAATACCTCCGGCAGCGATTATATCCTGATCGCCACCCACGACGGCATGGCCATCTGCTTCCGGGAGACGGACATCCGGCCCATGGGCCGCACCGCCGCCGGCGTCCGGGGCATCCGCCTGCGGGAAGGGGACTTCTGCGTGGGGGCCGTCTGCTGCGGCGAAACGGATATGCTCCTCACCGTCACGGAGAACGGCTACGGGAAGAAGACCCCCGTTTCGGAATACTGCCGCCTGGGCAGTGAACCCCAGCACCGGGGCGGCCTGGGCCTCAAGAACTGCACCGTCACGGAAAAGACCGGCGGCGTGGCCGGCGTCCAGCTGGTGTCCCCCGGGGACCATCTGCTGCTCATGAGCTCCGACGGCGTGGTCATCCGCATGAACGCCGACGACGTGAACGTCTACGGACGGGCCGCCCAGGGCGTGCGCGTCATGCGCATGCCGGAGGGGGCCGTGGTCATCAGCCTCACCGTGGCCGCTCCCGAGCAGGAGGAGGAATCCGGGGAGGAGACCGCCGACGAGACTACGCCCGAAGCATGAAATCCGTCACCCTGTATACCGACGGGGCCTGTTCCGGCAACCCCGGCCCCGGCGGCTGGGCGGCCATCCTCCTGTGGCGGGAGAAGGAAAAGGTCCTCTCCGGCGGGGAAGAGCTGACCACCAACAACCGCATGGAGCTGACCGCCGTCATCCGGGGGCTGGAAGCCCTGAAGGAACCCTGCCTCGTCACCGTATACAGCGATTCCCGCTATGTGGTGGAGGCCATGACCGAGGGCTGGGCCCTGGGCTGGCGGGCCAGGGGCTGGAAGCGCCGCGGCTCGGGGGAGGCCAAAAACCCGGAGCTGTGGGCGCGGCTGCTGGAGCTGGCGGAGATCCACCGCCTGCGCTGGGTCTGGGTCAAGGGCCATGCCGACGACGAGCTGAATGCCCGCTGCGACGCCCTGGCCGTGGCGGAAAGCCGGAAATATCTGTAAATTTTCGCAGAAACTTCCTTTTTGGTCTTGTAAAGTTAGATTCTATCTGGTATATTTATCATACGCGACCAAAATGACTCATTTTAAACACGAGTCCATATAATGTCTGTTTCGGAATAATGCATACACGGCATATGTTTAACGAATGATTTGGGAATAGGGAACGGAGGACGTATTATGGTCGAACTTACCAGTGCCGAAAAGCGCGCAATGTGCGAAGAACTGACGAAGCACCTGCCCAAGATCCGCAAGCTGCTGAGCCTCACCCAGGCTGATCTGGGCAACCTGACCGGCCTCAGCCGCGTCACCATCTCTCAGATCGAGAGCGGCAAGGTCCGGATGACCTGGCTCCATCTGAATGCCATCATGTTCATCTGCGCGGTGAACCAGCGGTCCAAGGAATACTTCTATGCCAACAACCTGCTGGGCCCCCGCTATCTGCAGTTCGTCCAGGGCAAGGATGAGAATATCCCCCCCGATTACAATGTGACCGTCCGCACTGAGATGATCGACATGTATCAGAAGATGCAGAAGGAAAAGGCCTGATTTTCGTTCCGTCGGGGCTGCGCTGCCGACCTCGGCAGCGCAGTCTTTCTTTCTGCCCGGAAGGGCGGTGAGAAAAAACCCGGAAAATCCTGAAAAAAAGTGTTGACAAACGCTTTTAGGAGTGTTATATTAGGCAAGCTCGCCGCTGAGGTGAGCCCCAAATCCGAGCGGACGCCAGTCCGCGAGGAAGAGGAGGAGAAGCGACGACAGCGCCGCAACTCCCGTCCTTCTCCGAGCGGATGACCATCCGCGAGGAAGAGGAGGCGCGACGAAGTGAATGAGCTCTGGCGCTCGCGCCGGAGCGAACGATACGAAGTCCGCGCCGACGAGATGTACCTTGTAAATTAAACAATGCAAAGCTAAGCGAACGCACCAAAGAACGGGCGCGATGGAGACATCGCAACGTAATGAATTTGAGTGAAGCTGAG
>CADBKO010000044.1 GCA_902795345.1 Oscillospiraceae bacterium | reverse complement strand
AGGTTGAGGCTATTGGTCTGGCCCGTAATGGGCACGAACTTTGCATTGTAAACATATGTATCAGGGACGGGGGTGACGCTGCCGCCGTTATTCCCGCCGCCGTTGCCGTTGTCGTCGGTGGGGGCGGGGGTGGTGCTGCCGCCGTTACTGGGGTCGGGGTTCTTGTTGCAGCCCGCCAGGGACCCCAGCAGGCTCAGGCACAGGATCAGTGCCAGGATGACCATCAAGAGTTTTTTTGCTTTTCTCATTTTATTCTCCTTGTGAACAGCTTCGTGGTCTGGTAAGCCGACGTTCTTATCGACTTCTTTATTATAGACGATATCGCAGGAACTTTGTTCCTCTTTTTCATTGTGATTTCCATGAAATTCTCCCGCTTTTTCGCTGAATTTTCGGTAACAGCGCCACACCTCTCATATGTACCCGGGGAGCGCGCATATATTCCTTCTGAGAAGAGAGCAGGGAGTGGTGGATATTCGGAGCTATATGGAGGACAGGGCCTGCGACCTGGCGGCCTGGATCATCGAAAATGCGTCCACGGTCCGCGCCGCAGCCGGACACTTCGGCATCTCGAAAAGCACCGTACATAAGGACATCACCCAGCGCCTGCCGGCGTGCAACCGCAGCCTGTATCTGGAGGTGAAGGCCGTTCTGGACAGGAACAAGGCGGAACGGCACCTGCGGGGCGGCGAGGCCACGCGGATGAAATACAAAGGCTCCTAGGACAAGAACCGCTCCCCCGCCTAGCGGCGGAGGAGCGGTTCGGCTTTTTATCCTTGTGTCAGCTTGTTGCGCGTCTGGGTGATCTTCTGCTGCTCCGCCTGCTCCGGCAGATACCAGCCGTGGGCGTTCAGGTCCTTGAAGATGTCCGCCTGGATGCAGTGTTCCTCGTCCAGGATATTCAGGAAGGCACTGCGCAGGCGGGGGTCCACACATTCGCCCGCAAAGGTATTGTAGGCGGCGGTGATCTGTTTCTGGCTGCTGAGGCAGTCTCCCAGGACTTCCTTCACGTCATAGAGATTCGCGCACTGATTGGGGTCCGTCATGTTTTCCGCCTCCTTACTGCAAAAAGCCCAGCAGCGTGTCGCAGTGCTTCTGGTGCTTGTCCGCGATGCTTCTCAGGTCTCCCTGCACCTTGGCGTCGGTGCAGAGGCAGGCCATGGCCTGGTACTTCTTCACCAGCACCTGCTCGTGCCGGATCTGGTCGTCCAGGGCGGTCAGTTCCTTGGTGGTCAGATTTGTCATGCTGTCACTCCCGTTTCATCGGTTTTGTGGTTCACCGTTCCTAGCATGCCCCTCCTTTGGGGAATCATCCCCGGCTTTCCCGCGAAAATTTCAAAAATGAGATAAGGTTGGCCGTCCAGCTGCCGCAGGCTCCCCAGGCAGAAAACCGGCAGCAGGGGGAAGGGGTCCGCGAGGGGGACGGCCAGCAGCGTCCCCCGCTCCCCCTGGCGGGTCAGCGCGCCCCGGAGACCTGCGCAGAGGCGGCGCAGCAGCCTGTCCTCCAGCAGCCTGCCGGGCTCCGGCTCCGGGGTCCACCCCTCCGGGGCGGGCCGGCAAAGGAAGCAGGCGGCGATCTCCTCCACGCCCATAGCGCGCAGGTCCGCCGGAGAAAAGCGCCGGTCCAGGACCCAAAGGCCGCCCTCCGGCACCAGCGTCCCCAGATCCGCGGTCCTCTCCCCGCTTTGCACCGCCAGACGCGCCAGCGTCTGCCCGCTCATGCGGCAGGCCGCCCGAAAACGCAGATAGCCGCCCCGGGGAGATACCTCCAGAGTGCCCGCGGCGCGGTCCCCGTCCAGGACCGGATAAGAGCCTGCCAGCGCGTTTATGTCCATAGGCAAAAAACCGGACCGGCGAAGCCCGCCGGTCCGTCCTCTCTTTCCAGTATTTCAGGAGATGGTATACTCTCCCCGCACCAGGATCTTCACCGTCTCCTCGGCCCGGATGCCGTGGTCGTTGATGGTCACCATATACAGGTGGTTGACCGCCAGCTCCTCCCCGTCGTTCAGGTTGCCGGTGGTGGCGGTATCCACCAGGCCGGGGGTGCTCCCCGCCTTCACGGTGGCCCGGCCGATGCGCAGCATCAGCTCCGCGCCCCGCTGGCAGATAAGGGTCTGCCCTTTTTCCAGGGTCTCCACCACATATCTGGTCCCCCCGCCGCCGAGTCCCGCGCTTTCCAGGGCGGACACCCGCTCCTCCAGAGTTTCCCGAAGGTTTGTCTCCTTCTCCTCCAGGTCCTTGCGGAAAAGGTCCGTCACATAGGGCAGGAACACGTCGTTTATGTAGCTCAGCGTCACCAGCGGATCGTCCTCCGAACCGGCGGAGGCGGCCGCGTTTACGGCCAGGGCCGCGACGCTCAGCACCAGCGCCGCCGCCAGCACGATGAGAACGATCCGTACTGTCTTTTTCATATCTCTGTCCCGCTTTCGTAGTTTGCTCTCAGCCGGTGGTGCCGAGGCCGAAGCTCACGGCGATGGCGTTGTCCACCCGGCTCATCATATCCTCGTCCAGCTTGCCCATGCGTTCCCGCAGGCGTTTTTTGTCGATGGTGCGGATCTGCTCCAGCAGGATCACGGAGTCCTTGGTGAGACCGCAGCCCGCCCCCTGCAGGGTGATGTGGGTGGGCAGGCGGGCCTTCCCCGTCTGGGAGGTGATGGCCGCCGCGATCACGGTGGGCGAATAGCGGTTGCCGATGTCGTTCTGCACGATAAGTACAGGCCGCATCCCGCCCTGCTCGCTGCCCACCACGGGGCTCAGGTCCGCATAATAGATATCGCCTCTTCTGACTGTCCCCAGCATTGTTTCACGCTCCGCCGATTCAGATTGCCGATCCATTTTATGTCCGGCATTCTGATTCTTCCACGGCGGGGCGGAAAATATACCTCCGGCGGTTACTCCATGAAGCGGCAGTAGAGAACGGTGCGTCCCGCCGCCAGAAATTCCGCGTCCAGGGGCGTTCCGTCGGAGGGACGGAAGCGGCTCAGGCAGAGCCTTTCCTCCGTTTCCCCCGCTTCCGTCAGGTCGAACTGCACCGCAAGACAGCTCTCCCCGTTCCAGGTCTCCCGCCAGCAATCGGTGACGAAGCCCTTCTGCCAGGTGCGCACCAGGAGGGGGAAGGCTTCCAGGGGGCTGAGGTTCCCCAGGATCGCCCCGGTATCCAGCAGCACGCCGTCATAGCGAAGGGTAACGCCCTTTTCGCTCAGTTCGGCTTCCACGCCCTCCAGCTCCAGGGGCTTTTCCACGCTGAGGACGCCGCTTTCGCCGCCGCCCTCGTAGCGGAGGGTGAAATCATAGACCCGTTCCCCGTAATCGGCGCGCACTTCGCTGCGGAGGGTGACGCTGCCCTTTTCCAGCCACATGGAGCGCAGCTTCAGGAAAGCCGCCTTTTCCGAATGGCTCCTTCCCCCGCAGCCGCCCAGCAGCAGGAGGAAGATGCAGAAAAACACAAGACGCCGTTTTGCGCCCACGGATACCGCCTCCTTCGGCGGCCCCGGGGGACCGCTTACTCCGCCATATCCTTATTCGCCTCGGGCAGCTTGTATTCCATTTTCCGGCCAAGGGCGCCCTTGAAGGCCGCCAGCAGACGCTCGTTGGGGCTGAGGAGCAGCAACTCCCGGCTGCCGTCCTCCCGCTCCAGGATGATAAACCAGCGGTCCGGCGCTTTGGGGGAGATGGACGCATCCAGCTTGCTCGTGAAATGGCCGGACAGCTCCCCCTGATGCCCCTCGCAGGGGGCCATCACCGCCACCTCCCGGCAGCTGAAGGAGCTGACGGTCCTGCGCCGCCGCTTGCCCTGGATCATATCGAAATCACACTCTCCGTTCATGAAGGAATACTCGAACTCCTTCACGGTGTAGACGAAGGCGAAGAACTCCAGGATGACCACCAGGGCAAAGAAGAAGGGGAAAAAGGCCCGGGCCAGGACGAAGGCCGCGGTGATCAGGATGAGGCCCAGCAGCACCGCGCCGCATTTGAAAAGGAACTCGCCCCCCGGCCTCTCCCGCCGGATGAGCTGCTCCACGAACACATCATGATAGGTCTTGATCGCCATCACATATTCCTCTGTTTCCGCATTGCGGCCCTGAAACCGCTCTAATTAGTATAATTCATCGAAAACGATATTGCAATACGGAAAAGAACGTGCTATATTTAGCAAAATGGCGTTGAACGGGAAAATAACGGGTCTCGCGGATTGCAGAGACGGGCGCAGCTGCTGAAAGCGCCCGATCCGCGCCCCGTTTGGTTCGCCCGGGAGCTGCGGCGTAATGGCCGACGGTTGGCCCCGTTACCGGCCGGGAGAATGACCGTTCTCCGGAGCGCGCGGCATAGCGCCGCGAATATGGGTGGTACCGCGGAGCTTTCCGTCCCATAGGTTTGGGCGGAAGGTTTTTTTATTTCCCACGAATCTTTTTTTGGAGGAATCAGACAAATGAAGAGTAAGCTGGAGAGCATCCGGGAGGAATCGCTCAAGGCCATCCGCGAAGCGGTGGACCTGAGCGGACTGGACGCCCTGCGGGTCCAGTACCTGGGCAAGAAGGGCAGCCTCAGCGCCGTATTGAAGCAGCTGGGCAGCCTCAGCGCCGAGGAGCGGCCCCAGATCGGCCAGATGGCCAACGTGATCCGCGCTTCCATCGAGGATGCGCTGAAGGAGCGGACCGAGGCCCTGCAGAACGCCCTTCTGGAGCGGAAGCTGCAGGAGGAGGCCGTGGACGTGACCATCCCCGGGAAGCCGGTGGTGCTGGGTGCGCGGCATCCCCTGCAGATCGTCTGGGACGAGTGCGTGGACATTTTTATCGGCATGGGCTTCCAGGTGGCCGAGGGCCCGGAGATCGAGCTGAGCGAATATGACTTTGACCGGCTGAACATCCCCGAGGGCCACACCGTCCGGGAATGGACGGACACCTTCTATATCACGGAGGACGAAAAGGTCCATCTCCGCTGCCAGACCAGCCCCGTGCAGGTGCGGGTCATGGAAAAGCAGAGTCCCCCCATCCGCATCGTCTCCCCCGGCCGGGTCTTCCGGAAGGACGAGATCGACGCCACCCACTCCCCCATGTTCCACCAGATGGAAGGGCTCGTGGTGGACAAGGGCATCACCATGGGGGACCTGAAGGGCACCCTCAACGTCATGCTCAAGCGGCTTTACGGGCCCGACACCGTCACCCGCTTCCGCCCCCACCACTTCCCCTTCACCGAGCCCAGCTGCGAGGTGGACGTGCAGTGCTTCGAATGTCACGGCGAGGGCTGCCGGGTCTGCAAGGGCGAGGGCTGGATCGAAGTGCTGGGCGCGGGCATGGTGCACCCCCGGGTGCTGGCCGGCTGCGGCATCGACCCGGAGGAATACAGCGGCTTCGCCTTCGGCGTGGGCCTGGAACGGCTTGCCATGCGCCGCTTCAGCATCAGCGATCTGCGCCTGATGTTCGAAAACGACGTGCGCTTCCTGCGGCAGTTCTCCTGAGCGGAAAAGGAGGAATAAGGGACAATGAAACTTTCCAGAAACTGGCTGAACGAGTTCACCGAGGTGAACGTTTCCGATAAGGAATTCTGCGACCGCATGACCATGTCCGGCTCCAAGGTGGAAGGCGTGGAGGTGCTGGGCAGTGAGATCACCAACGTGGTGGTGGGCAAAGTGACCGGGATCGAGCGCCACCCCGACAGCGACCATCTCTGGGTCTGCCAGGTGGACGTGGGCTGGGAAGCGCCCGTGCAGATCGTCACCGGTGCCCAGAACGTGCACGCGGGGGACCTGGTGCCCGCGGCCCTGCACAAATCCACCCTCCCCGGCGGCGTGAAGATCGAAAAGGGCAAGCTGCGGGGCGTCCTCAGCGAAGGCATGCTCTGCTCCCTGGGCGAGCTGGGGCTGACGGTGAACGACTACCCCTACGCCATCGCGGACGGCATTTTCATTATCCGGGAAGACTGCAAGCCCGGGGACGACATCCGGGACGTGGTGGGCCTGCGGGACAGCGTGGTGGACTTCGAGATCACCAACAACCGGCCCGACTGTCTCAGCGTCCGGGGGCTGGCCCGGGAAGCCGCCGTCACCTTCGGCACCGAGCTGAAGCTCCACGAGCCCCGGGTGAAGGGCAGCGGGGACAGTATCCTGAACTATCTGGACGTGGAGATCGCAAATCCGGAGCTCTGCTCCCGCTATACCGCCCGCTTCATCAAAAACGTGAAGATCGCCCCCAGCCCCGAATGGCTGCGGCGGCGGCTCCGGGCCAGCGGCATCCGCCCCATCAACAACATCGTGGACATCACCAACTATGTCATGCTGGAATACGGCCAGCCCATGCACTCCTTCGACTACCGCTGCATCAGCGGCAGCCGCATCGTGGTCCGCACCGCCGCCGAGGGCGAGGAGATGGCCACCCTGGACGGCAGCCCCCGGGCCCTGAAGACCGGGATGCTGGTGATCGCAGACGATACGAAGCCCATCGGTCTGGCCGGCATCATGGGCGGCCAGAACAGCGAGATCACCGAGGACACCGCCTCCGTGGTCTTTGAATCCGCCAACTTCAGCGGCCCCAGCATCCGGAGGACCGCCATCACCCTGGGCATGCGCACCGACGCCTCCTCCCGCTTCGAGAAGGGCCTGGACCCCCTGGGCACCCTTCCCGCCGTGGAGCGGGCCTGCGAGCTGGTGGAGCTGCTGGGCGCGGGCGAAGTGGTGGACGGCGTCATCGACGTGATCGCCAAGGACAGCGCCCCCACGAAGCTGAAGCTGGAGCCGGAGAAGATCGACCGGCTGCTGGGCGTGCATACGGAGCCCGCCTTCATGAAGAAGGTGCTTATGGACCTGGGCTTCACCTTCGAGGGCGACGTGATGACCGTGCCCTCCTGGCGTGGCGACGTGAGCCATTACAGCGACATCGCCGAGGAAGTGGCCCGGTTCTACGGCTACGACGTGATCCCCGCCACCGCCTTCAAGGGCACCACCGCCCAGGGCGGCCTGACGGAAAAGCAGCAGCTGGAACGGGACCTGCGGCACCTCTGCCGGGACCTGGGATACAGCGAGGCCCTCACCTATTCCTTCATGGGCCAGAGCGACTATGACCTGGCCGGGATGCCCAAGGATCACCCCCTGCGGGATTCCTTCGCCATCCTGAACCCCCTGGGCGAGGACAGCTCCATCATGCGCACCACCCTTCTGCCCACCATGCTCAAGTGCATGAGCCTCAACGCTGCCCACCGCAATAAGGATGTGAAGCTCTTCGATCTGAGCAAGGTCTATCTCCGGGAAGAGGGCAGCATCCTGGCCAGGGAGGAAAAGCACCTGGCCCTGGGCGTCTACGGCGAGGGGGCGGACTTCTTCGCCCTGAAGGGCTGCGTGGAGGCCATCCTCAAGCAGCTGCGGGTGCCGGGCGTCCGCTTCGAGGCCGACAAGGCCCACTTTGCCTTCCATCCCGGGCGCTGCGCCGATATTCTCGCCGAGGACGGCACGGTGCTGGGCACCTTCGGAGAGCTGCATCCCAATGTGCGCAAGGCCTGCGGCATCAGCGCGAACGCCGCCGCTGCGGAGCTGAATTTCGAGCTGCTGTGGGACCGGCGGGCCCCCGAACCCCTGTATCAGCCTCTGCCCCGCTTCCCCGCCGTGCTGCGGGACCTGGCCCTGGTCTGCGACGAGAGCACCACCGTCCACCAGCTGAGTCAGACCATCGCCGCGGCGGGGGGAAAGCTCCTGAAGGAGGTCTCCTTCTTCGACGTCTATCGGGGCGCGCCCATCCCCGCCGGGAAGAAGAGCGTGGCCTTCTCCCTCAGCTTCCGGAAGGAGGATTCCAGCCTCACCGACAGCGAGATCGAGCCGGTCATGACGGCGATCCTGCACGCGCTGGAGGAAAAGCTGCAGGCAAAAATCCGCTGAACAGCCTCATTCTTTCTTTACACCGCGGTTTTTTTGGGGTATACTAGCACCCATAAAAGAACTCTCTCGGTAAGGAGGCCGTGCCATGGACCAGTTCACGCGCAAATTCGGCATCGTCGATAAGCGCACCGAGACGCGGGAGATCATCACCGCCGTCTACGACGCGCTGCTAGTAAAGGGCTACAACCCCATCAATCAGATCGTGGGCTATATCCTCACCGAGGACCCCACCTATATCACGAACTATAAGAATGCACGGACCCTCATCAGCCACCTGGACCGGGACGAGCTTCTTCAGGAACTGGTGCGCAGTTATCTGAACCAGTGACGGAAACCATCGGCTGCGGCTCCCCAACGGGAGCCGCAGTTTTCCCTGTCTGGAGACCCGGGGACGGCTCAACTTGACATCCACGGGGAAATGGATTAGAATAAAGTGCTGTGTCAGGAACATCCGGCTCCATCGCGCGCCGGTTTTCCCCGTGTGGGAGATAAGGAGGAACCATGGCAGAAAAGAAAGCTCTGACCTATAAAGGGCGGCCCCTGCGCCGGAAGGACAATCTGGTTTACTACGGAAATATGTCCGACAAATACGTCGTCATGCTCCAGATCATGGAAACGGAACCCCTGGAGGACCTGAACCTGGCCAAGCGGGTCTCCGTGCAGCTCCAGCTCACCGATCCGGACATCCGTTCCCGGGACCGGGTGGTGAAGAAAGCCGAGAAGGAAGGCTTCTATATTGCCCTGGATCTGGGCGCCGTCTGGCTGGAGCGTGCCCTGGCCGCGGGTTGAGCGGCAGCGTTTACGGAAGGACAAAGGAATACCATGAAAAAGAGAATCAGAATCATTGCCGCCATCCTGGTGATGGCGCTGCTGCTGGCCTTCCCCGCGCTGGCCCTCTCACCGGGGACGGCAAGGGTCACCGGCAACGCCCTGCGTTTCCGGGCGGCGCCCAGCCTGGACGCGGAGGTCCTGCGTCTGGCGGACAAGGGCACGGTGGTGGAGATCCTGGAGGACCTGGGCGAGTGGTGCCGCGTCCTGTGGGACGGCGACGAGGGCTACATGAGCTCCCGTTATCTGGAACAGCTGACCGTGGCCGAGGCGGAATCCGAGCCGGAACCCACGCCCGAGCCTACTCCCGAGCCGACTCCCGAGCCGACCCCGGAACCTACGCCGGAGCCGACCCCCGAACCCACCCCCGCTCCCACGCCTGTGCCGGAAGGCACTGCCTATCAGCCCAAGCCGGAAGGCGCGTCTCAGGAGCAGGAGGAAGAAGAGGCCGCCGAGGATGAGGACGAAGGCGAATATCCCTGCCCCGGCACGCTCACCGGGAATGCGGTCCGCTTCCGTGCGGGCCCCAGCCTGGAAGCCGATGTCTACGACTTCTTCAACGCCGGGCGCCGGGTCACGGTGCTGGGCAAGGAGGGGGACTGGTACCGGGTGGAAGCCGGGGGAAAGACCGGCTATCTGTTCGCAAAGTATGTGCGCCTCTCGGAGAAGCGGGAGGACAGGGAGCTGCCGGAAACGGGCGACCTGGCCCAGTCCGTCATTCAGCTGGCCGAGGACAACCTGGGCGTGGCCTACCGCTATGGCGGCGCATCCCCCGACGGCTTCGACTGCTCCGGCCTTGTGTACTACTGCTTCCTCAACAGCGGCCTGAAGCTCAACCGAACCGCCTCGGGCCAGTATACCCAGGGCGTTTATGTGGAAAAGGACGAGCTGGAGCCCGGGGACCTGGTGTTCTTCGTCAGCCCCGGCACCTGGACCATCGGTCACGTGGGCATCTACATCGGGGACGGGGAATTCATCCACGCCTCCACCGGCTCCCATAAAGTTGTCGTCAGCGAGCTGAGCGGCAGTTACTGGACAAGCTATTACTACGGCGCCCGCCGCATCACGGAATAAGCCAGACACGCAAACCTCCGGGGGATCCTCCCGGAGGTTTTGTTATCCATTATTCACGCAAAGCGGTTGCAGACTGCTTCCCTGTTTGCTATACTTTTCTCAGAATTTCAAAAGAAAGAAGGACGAATCATGTCTGTTTATACCATCGACATCGCCGGAATGAAACGGGACCTTCCCATCTGCCCGCTGAACGAAAACCTCTCCATCGGCGCTTTCGTCATGTTCGGGGATGTGGAGCTGACCATCCACTGCGCGGCCGAGCTGCTGAAAAAGCTGCCCGCATGCGACTACCTGATCGCGCCGGAAGCGAAGGCCATCCCCCTGATCTACGAAATGAGCCGTCAGAGCGGCCTTCCCTATCTGCTGGCGCGGAAAAAGGCGAAGGCTTACATGAGCGGCGTCTTCCGCGTGGACGTCCAGAGCATCACCACCGCCGGGACCCAGACCCTGGTCATCGACACCGCCGACGCGGAGCGGATGAAGGGCAAAAGGATCGTCATTCTGGACGACGTGATCTCCACCGGGGAAAGCCTCCGGGCCATGGAGACCCTGGTGAACAAGGCCGGGGGCATCATCGTGGGCAAAATGGCCGTTCTGGCTGAAGGAGACGCGGCAAAGCGCACGGACATCACCGTGCTGGCGCCTCTGCCTCTGTTCCGGCCCGACGGCAGCGTGCTTTGATCCCGACATGGCGGCCAACACGAATATCCGCACCGTATGGAGCGAAGCCGGGGTGCCGGATTGTCCCCTGGGGGAGTATCCCAGGCCCCAGTTCATGCGTCCGGCCTGGTTCTGCCTCAACGGGAGCTGGGACTATGCCGTGCTGCCCAACGGGCGGGAGCCGGAAGAATACCGGGACAGGATCCTGGTGCCCTTCTCCCCGGAAACGGCCCTCAGCGGGGCCGGGCGCGGCCCCGACAACGGCGAGACCGCCTGGTACCGCCGCCGTTTCACCCTGCCCGCGGGCTTCATGAAGGACCGGCTGCTGCTCCACTTCGGGGCGGTGGACCAGTCCTGCGAGGTCTTCGTCAACGGGCGCAGCGCCGGGACCCACGAGGGGGGCTATACGCCCTTCACCCTGGATGTGACCGCCCTCGCCTCCCCCACGGCTGAAAACACCCTCACCGTGGCCGTGCGGGACGAGACTTCCGAGGGAGCGGGGACCTACGGCAAGCAGTCTCTCAATCCCCGGGGCATCTGGTATACCGCCCAGAGCGGCATCTGGCAGACGGTCTGGATGGAGAGCGTGCCGGAAGCCCACTTCACCGACATCCGCATCACCCCCGGCGAGGGAAAGACCGTCATGCTGGAGCTGCCCGACCCCATGGAAGGGGACGCTTACGCCGTGTTCCAGAGCGGGCATCGGGTGCTCAGCGGGCGCTTCGACCTGCGGGGAAAGGCGGAATTCACCCTGCCCGACGGCATCCTCTGGACGCCGGAGAAGCCTTTCCTTTATGATCTTCTGCTGAAACGGGGCAGCGACCTGGTGAAATGCTATTTTGCCCTGCGCACTTTCCGGGCGGAAAAGGGCGAATTGCTGCTCAACGGACAGCCTATCTTCCTCACGGGGCTGCTGGACCAGGGCTACTGGCCGGAGAGCCTCTATACCCCGCCCTCCGACGAGGCCATGATCTACGACATCGAGACCGCGAAAAGCATGGGCTTCAACCTTCTTCGCAAGCATGTGAAGGTGGAGCCCGCCCGGTGGTACTACCACTGCGACCGGCTGGGGATGCTGGTCTGGCAGGACATCCCCAACGGCGGTGCGCCTTATTCCCCCCTGTGGACGATGGTCCTCCCCTTCCTGGGCATCCAGGTCTCCGATCACAGCTACGGGCGCTTCGGCCGCCGCTACGAGCGGGCCAGAAAGCTGTTCCTCCGGGAGGCGGAGGAGATCGTCCACGGGCTTTACAACAGCCCCAGCGTGGTGGCCTGGACCCTCTTCAACGAGGGCTGGGGCCAGTTCGACGCAGGCAAGCTCACGGCGAAGGTGAAGGAATGGGACGGCAGGCGCTGCGTGGATTCGGCCAGCGGCTGGCACGACCAGCACACGGGAGATTTTCACAGCGTCCACCGCTATTTCGGCAAACAGAAGCTGCGCCCGGATCCCCGGGTGCAGGCCATCACGGAATTCGGCGGCCTTAGCATGACCGTGGCCGGTCACGCCGCGCCCGGGCGGGGCTTCGGCTACCGCAAGGTCTCCGGCACCGGGGAGCTGACCGCCGCCCTGGAAAAGCTCTATCGGGAACAGATCATCCCCCTGAAGGCGGAAGGCCTCCGGGCCTGCGTCTATACCCAGCTCAGCGACGTGGAGACGGAGCGCAACGGGCTGCTCACCTGGGACCGGAAGGTGCTGAAGGCGGACGCCGGGAAGCTCCTGGCCCTGAACGAAGAGCTGAAGGCGGCCGAATGATCCGCCGCAACATGCCGACAGGTAAAAACGGGAAACCTGAACTGCTCAGGTTTCCCGTTTTCTTTATCCATCGGCGCTCCGCGCTCCGTGGCACTTTTTGAACTTTTTTCCGCTGCCGCAGATGCAGGGACCGTTGACCCGGGGCTTCAACCGCCCCGCCGCATACTCCTCCAGCAGCTCCGCAGGGGTGTTTCCCCCCAGGCACCAGAGGCGCACCTGCTTTTTGATCTCCGCCACCCGCTCTTCATCCGGCGCCAGGCCGAATTCCGCGAAGAGGGGCGCATGGTCCTCCGTCCCCAGCTCCATGCGCAGCACGGCATAGAGGGTATCCGCGAAGGCGGTGGCCTTCTCCTCCGCGTCCTCCTCTCCGGCTTCCCGGAAAGCATCCTCCGCTTCCAGCCGCCAGAGCTCCAGCTCGTGGAACACGTCGTAATAATCCCCGTCGCCCAGGCGCAGCAGCTTTTCATGGACGGGCAGATAGCGGGGCAGGCCCTCCCGCGCCGCCATGTAAGGCTGGGCCTCCTCCGGGCTCAGGCCCCGGTGCAGGAGCAGGTTCCCTTCCACGGAATAATAAGTACCGTCCGCCAGGCTGCGCAGCATGGCTTCCGCTTCCTCATTCCACTTCACTTCCGTCCTCAGCCGCAGCATTTCCCCGAAATCGGCCAGGAACAGCGCGCCGTAGAGCTTCACGGCAGCCTGGGCATAGGCGTCCAGGGTGTCATGGAGCTGCTTGCGCCGGGGGAAATCGGAATTCTTCAGGTCCCGCCAGAGGGTGCGCACCTCCGTGGGCACCACCAGATAGATCTCCTCCCCCACCAGATAGGGCTGGAGCAGGCAGAAGCCGATGACCCCGGTGTGCATGGGGAGGAATACTTCCTTCTCCTTGATGAAGGGGGCCTCCGCCGCCTTGGCAAAGAGGGCATAATCCGCCGGGGGCAGCGCCATCAGCAGCATGGAGATGTTCCCGGCGTCCGTCATCCAGGCATAGAGGTTCTGGGCGCCGGTGAGCTGCTTCAGCCGGTCCCGGGCTTCCTTCCCCCGGCGCTCCAGAATGGCTGCCAGGGCAAATACGGGTTCGCCGGTGTCTGCCAGCGCCCGGTTTCTTTCGTCGATCTGATCCAAATCTCGTTCCTTCCGTTAATTCACCGCTTGGGGTTCCGGCTGTGCGGAAGCGCGCCGGGCCTCTTCCTCTTCCTCCAGCACCCGGTAGGCCACCTTGCCCACCAGGGTCTTGGGCAGCTCATCCCGGAATTCGATCTCCTTGGGGATGGCGTATTTGGCAATGTTCTTGCGGCAGTAGGCCATGATCTCCTGCTTCGTCTCCTCCGTGGGGGGCACGCCCTCCTTCAGCATGATAAAGGCCTTCACCGCCTGCATCTTATAGGCGTCGGGGATGCCGATGACGCAGCTCATATGCACCTTCTCATGGGCGTCCAGGATGTTTTCCAGCTGGCCGGGATAGACGTTGTAGCCGGAGGTGATGATCATCCGCTTGGCCCGGCCCCGGAAGTAGATGAAGCCCTCGTCGTCCATGGTGCCCAAGTCGCCGGTGTAGACCCAGGTCAGCCCGTCGGCATGGGTGCGCAGGGTCTGGGCCGTCTCCTCCGGATGGTTCATATACTCCTTCATGACCGTGGGACCGGCCAGGAGGATCTCCCCTTCCTCCCCATAGGGCAGCTCCTCGTCGGTGCCGGGCTTGACGATCTTGATAAAGGTGTCCGGGAAGGGCACGCCGATGCTGCCCTCCTTGAACATGTGGGGCGGCGTCAGGCAGCAGGCCGTCACCGTTTCGGTGGTGCCGTAGCCCTCCCGCACCTGAATGGAAGCATTGTGGTCATAAAGGAACTTGTCGAATTTCTTTTTCAGCTCCACGCTGAGGCTGTCGCCGCCGGAAAAGACGCCCTTCAGGCTGCTGAGGTCCGCATTGTCCATATCCGGCAGGCGCAGCAGCGCTTCGTAGAGGGTGGGCACGCCGGCGATGAAATTGCAGCGGTATTTGGTGATCTGCCTGGCGTAGCTCTTGGCGGTGAAGCGAGGGATCAGGATGCAGCGGCCGCCCTGGGCCAGCATGGTGTGGATGCAGACGCCCAGGCCAAAGCCATGGAACAGGGGCATGGCCGCCAGCATCTTGTCGCCGGGGCGGAACATGGGATTGGCCGCCACCACCTGGCGGCTCAGCGCGTTGAAATTCAGGTTGGTGAGGACGATGCCCTTGGTGGTGCCGGTGGTGCCGCCGGAATAAAGGATCACGGCGGGGTCCTCCCCCTTGCGTTCCACCTTGTAATTCCAGGAGCAGGACTGCCCCAGCCTCATGAATTCCTTCCAGCGGATGACAGGCGCGTCTGAGGGGATCTTTTTGATCTTTCGTCCCTCGGTGAGCATATACCCCGCCCGGACGGGCCGGCTCAGCTCGTCCTTCACGCTGGCGATGATGATGTTCACCACCTTGGTATTCTGCCGGACCGCCTCAAATTTATTGTAGAACTGGTCCAGGGTGATGACGCTGTAACTCTCCGACTCGTTGAGGTAGAACTCGATCTCCTTCTCCGCGGAAAGAGGGTGGATCATATTGCTGATGCCTCCCACCAGGTTCACCGCATAGAACATGAAGATCGCCTGGGGGCAGTTGGGCATGGCGATGGTGATCCGGTCCCCGGCGCGGACGCCCAGTGTTTTCAGGCTTTTGGCGCAGTTTTCCACCTGCTCCACCAGCTTCCGGTAGGTGGTGGACTTCCCCATAAAATCAAAAGCGACGTTGTCCGGGTATTTTTCGGCGACCTCCCGCACGGCATCGAACATGGAGCCCTGCGGGTATTCCAAATGGAGCGGAACGCCGCCCATATTGTCCTTCCAAGGTATTCTTTCCGTAATATACATGACTTGCTCCTCCTCCCGATCAGCAGAACGATCGTCGGGATTATTATATATCAATCCCGGGAAAAATGGTAGCCATATTTTACCTCTCCCGAGGCGTTCTGTATCGGCGCCGCGCCCCGTAGAATAGACCCGGAAGGATTTGTGAAAGGAGGCGGCTCATTTGCAGTGCAGGATCGCGGACCTCCGATGCAAGGAGGTGGTGAACGTCGCGGACGGGATGCGCCTGGGGAACGTGGAGGACGTGCTGGTGGACACCGGCAGCGGACGGATAATGGCGCTTGTGGTGCCGGGCCCATGCCGCTTTCTGGGTCTCTTCTTCCCCGGCGACGACATCATCATCCGTTGGGAGTGCGTGCGCCTGATCGGGGAAGGCCTGATCCTGGTGGAGATACGGGGAGAGTGCGAACGCTGCAAACGCCCGAGGCGCTGGTTCTTTTAGCGCCGGAAGCGGGGCCGGTCCGGACCGGCCCCGCTCAAGCTGTCGACACTTTGTCGACAGCTTGAGCAGCGAAATCAGAATTGTATTCTGATTTCGCAAGGATATAACGTGAAGGGGGATTCCCGTCCCCCTTCACAAATCCCCCATGCTTATCGAAACTCTGCCAAAAGGGTTTGTCTACA
>CADBKO010000043.1 GCA_902795345.1 Oscillospiraceae bacterium | reverse complement strand
GAACCACACCCATAATACCAAAGGAGGACACTTTTTTCTTTGCATAGCTAAAGCTTTTTGGAACCACCGGCACGGCCGGTGGTTTTCCTTTACAAAAAAAGCTCTCTCCGAAGCCTGCGCTTCGGAGAGAGCGGTCTTATTCAGCTGCAAGGGGATTTACTCGCCCTGGTAATCGGTGGGAGCCTCGGTGTCGTAGACCACCGTGTCCTCGTCGGCGGGCTCTTCCCGGACAGGGGCGCGCTGTTCGTCCATCAGGGCGCGGATGCTCAGGGAGACCTTCTTGTTCTCCTCGTCGATGTTGGTGATCTTCACATCCACTTCCTGGCCCTCGGTCAGCACCTCGCTGGGCTTGCCGATGCGCCGCTCGTTGGTGATCTGGGAGACATGGATCAGGCCGTCCACGCCGGGGACGATCTCCGCGAAGGCGCCGAAGTCCATGAGCTTGACGATCTTCACGGTGGCCACGGAGCCGATCTGATACTGGCTGGTGAACTTCACCCAGGGGTTATCCTCGGCCTTGCGGTAGCCCAGGGAGATCTTCTTCTTTTCCTTGTCGAAGGAGATGACGTAGACTTCGATCTCGTCGCCCACCTTCAGGACCTCGGCGGGATTGTGGATGCGCTTCCAGCTCAGCTCGGAGACATGGACCATGCCGTCCACGCCGCCGATGTCCACGAAAGCGCCGTAGCTGGTCAGGGACTTGACGACGCCCTTATACTTCTTGCCTTCCTCGATCTCGGCCCAGGTCTTCTCGGCAGCGGCCTTGCGGGCCTCGTACTGCACGGCGCGGATGGAGCCAACCACGCGCCGCCGGGCATGGTTCACCTCGGTGATGCGCAGCTGGACCTTGGTCTTCAGCAGGCTGGACATGGGCGCGTCCTTGGGCAGGCCGGTCTGAGAGGCGGGGACGAAAACGCGGATGCCCTTGACATTGACCACGATGCCGCCCTTGTTCTCCTCGGTGACGATGCCTTCCACGGGGATGCGCTCTTCCCGGGCGGCCTCGATGCTGTCCCAGTTCTTCACGGCATCCAGGCGCTTCTTAGAAAGCTGCACGGTGCCCTCCACGTCGTTGACGCGGATAACGAAGGTCTCGATCTCCTGGCCCACCTGGACGATGTCCTCGGGCTTGACGTCGGGATCGTCGGTCAGCTCGGAGATGGGGATGTAGCCGGAATGCTTGGTGCCCAGATCCACCGTGATCTCGGTAGTGCCGATAGAGGCGACGATACCCGTGACCTTATCCCCATTATTTAAAGTCTTGAAGCTCTTTTCCAGCATTTCGTCGAAGGATTCGGGCACATTCTCCGTCTCCTGAGGAGCGGGAGCGGCAGGGGCGGTCTCCACAGCCGCTTCAACGGCTTCGGCCGCTTCTTCTTTGATTTCTTCGATCTTCAGTTCTTCGGTCATCTTTGCACAAACCTCCTTAATTATCCACGCCGGGGTCGAGGCCCCAGCGGTCACCCCCAATGTTATGACATCTTTCAGGTCTGACAGGTGTAGCTCAGAGGCTGTTTCCGCAAAAATCACCGTGGTGCAACGGTCGGCACAAATTTCAGCCAGCCGTCTCGTGTTTGCACTGCTCCTGTCTCCTACCACAAGCATGGCATCGCATATGGCGGATAGCCCGGTCGCCTCCTTTTGGCGACTAAACGTGGCATCGCATATTGTATCAAACTTTTCCTGATTCGTAAACACTTTTTTTAGGGATTCGGCGCATTTTTTCACATGCTCCCGTATTTCCGTAGTTTGGAACACGACAGTTATGGGCGTTTCGGGATCGGGCGCCTCTTCCCGGAGCCATTTTTCCGTCTCCGCTTCGTCCCGCAGGACCACCACTCCCGGCGCGCTGCCGGCTATGCCCCGCACTTCCGGGTGGTCCCGGTCCCCGATGACGATGGGCAGCCTCCCCTTCCGGGCGGCTTCCCGGACGATGCGGTGGATGCGGCTCACATTGGGGCAGGTGGCGTCCACCACCCGGCAGCCCCGGGCTTCCAGGGCCCGATAAGTCGCCTCCGGCTCCCCATGGGAGCGGATGAGCACCGTCGATCCTTCCGGGATCTCCTCCACCCTCGCAGCGCTGCGCAGGCCCAGGCTGCGCAGCCGGTCCATCTCCATGCGGTTGTGGATCAGCTCCCCCAGGACCCAGCAGCCCCCGGGCGCCTCCTGCTCCGCGATGGAGATCGCCCGCCGGACCCCGTAGCAGAAGCCCGCTGTCCGCGCGATCCTCAGATACACGGCGCCGCCTCTTTCTCCAGCAGGCCGATGCGCCGCATCAGCTCCTCCGCGTAGGACTTATATTCCCCGCTGCCCCGCAGCACCGGCAGGGTGTAGGCTTCGCCCACCACCACGTCCACCTTATGGAACAGGCGCTTTTTCCGGGGCATCCACACCGGCAGCAGCGGGACCCCCGTGCGGGAAGCCAGCATGACCGCCCCGGTCTTGGCCTCGGAAGCATGCTCCTCCCGCACCCGGGTCCCCTCCGGGAAGATGCCGATGATGCCCTTTTCCTTGAGCACCTTCAGGGCAGCCTTGATGGAGGAAATGTCCGCGTTGCCCCTGTCCACGGGGATCATGCCGATCCAGCGGAGGAAGGCCCCCACCACGGGGATGGAAAACAGCTCCTTCTTCGCCAGGTAGCGGGGATAGCGGCGGATGGTCAGCACCGCCATGATGAGGATGGGGTCCACCAGGGCGGAATGGGGCGCGCAGACCACCATGGGCCCGTCGGGCAGCCGCTCGGCATGGTGGATGCGCAGGGGGAACAGCATCCGGACGATGGGGATGATGAAGCAGTAGGCGATGCGGAAATGACGATAAAGGCTGTTCATCCTTCCCGCCTTTCCCGGACCAGCTGCCGCAGCTTCGCCAGCACTTCCTCCGGCGTCAGCTCCGTGGTATCCAGCAGCACCGCGTCCTCCGCCGCCTTAAGCGGCGCGGCGGCGCGTCTGGTGTCCCGCTCGTCCCGCTCGTTCATCTCCCGAAGCACCTGCTCATAGGGCTGGGGGGTGCCCCGCTCCTGCAGCTCCAGGAAGCGGCGGCGGGCCCTCTCCTCCGCCGTGGCGGTGAGGAAAACCTTGAGGTCCGCCTTGGGCAGCACCACGGTGCCGATGTCCCGCCCGTCCATGACCACGCTGCACGCCTCCGCCAGGTCCTGCTGGGTCTTCAGCAGAAAGGCCCGGACGGGGGGCTGGGCGCTGACGGCGGAGGCGGCGGCGCTGACCTCCGGGGTGCGGATGAAGGGCGTCACGTCCTCCTCCCCCAGGTACATATGCTGTTCCCCCTCCAGATAGCGGATGCCCAAGCGGAGGGAGGGCAGCAGCTTCGGCACGCCCTCGCCGTCGGCGGGGTCCAGCCCCGCGCGGAGGACCGCCAGGCCGACCGTGCGGTACATGGCGCCGGTATCCACATAATTCAGGCCGCATTCCTTTGCCAGGGCCTTCGCCATGGTGCTCTTGCCCGCACCGCCGGGACCGTCGATGGCGACCTGTATGTTCTTCATAGCTTCCTTGCTCCTTTCGGCATAGGCGGCAGCGACCTTCCCCGCCGCCCGGCCCGTGGACCAGGCGATCTGCAGGTTGAAGCCGCCGGTATAAGCATCCAGATCCAGGATCTCCCCGGCGAAAAACAGGCCGGGGACCAGCTTGGAGCCCATGGTCCTGGGGTCCACCTCCCGGACGGATACCCCGCCCCGGGTGATCACCGCTTCCTCCACGGGGCGCATGCCGTCGATCTCCACCCGGAAATGCTTCAAAAGCGCCAGCAGCCCCAGCCGCTGGGCGCGGGTGATGTCATGTACCTTCGTCTCCGGCGGGATACCGCTGCGGCGGATCACCACCGGGATCAGGCTGCGGGGCAGCAGGTCGTCCAGGCTGTTGCGGAAATCCCGATTGCGGTTCTCCGCGAACATGCGCAGCAGCCTTCCGTCCAGCTTCTCCTCCGTCAGGCCGGGCTTCAGGTCCAGCTCCGCCACATAGCGTTTCCCCGCTTCCATATGGGCGGAGGCGGAGAGGACCAGCGGCCCCGTAAGGCCGAAGTGGGCAAACTGCATCTCCCCCAGCTCGCTCCACAGCTTCTTTTTCCCCTCCCCCGCTTCCCGCAGGGTCAGGGTCACGTTGCGCAGGCTGAGGCCCTGCATTTCCCCGCAGTCCCCGTCCGGGGAGGTAAGGGGCACCAGGGAGGGGGACAGGGGTTCGATCCGGTGGCCCAGGGCGCGGGCCATCTCGTACCCGTCGCCGGTGGAGCCGGTCTTGGGATAGCTGAGGCCCCCGGTGCAGAGGATGAGGCTGCGGCATTCCACCAGGGTATCGCCCCCGCGGACGCCGGAAACGGCGCCCTTATCCGTGACGATCTCCCGGGCCCGGAGGCGCAGGAATTTCGCAGAGCGCCGTGCCGCGCCCGCCAGGGCGTCCGCCACGTCCCCCGCCTTGTCGGAGACGGGAAACACCCGATTCCCCCGCTCCGTTTTCAGGGGGACGCCCAGGCCCTCGAAAAAGGCCATGACCTCCTCCGGCGGGAAAGCGCGGACGGCGCTGTTGAGAAAGCGGGCGTTGCGGTTGACGTTTTTCAGCACGTCCTCCGGCGGGCAGTTGTTCGTGAGGTTGCAGCGGCCCTTGCCGGTGATGCGCAGCTTCCGCGCCGGGCGCTCCTGCCCTTCCAGCACCAGGGTCTCCGCCCCCGCCTCCGCGGCGGCCAGGGCTGCCATGAGCCCCGCCGCGCCGCCGCCCACGACGCAGACCTCAGTCCGGATTCTTCTCATAGACGTCGTATTCGTTCCAGACCTCTTCCAGCTCCATGAAGGTGGCGGCCACGCCGGGCTTCCGGTCGCTGACGGCCACGATCAGGGCGTTGATGAGGCTGAGAGGCGCAACCAGGCTGTCCACGAAGGAGACCATGTCGCTCCTTGCCAGGAGGCAGATGTCCGCGCCGGAAGCGATGGGCGAAGTTTCCGCGTCCGTCATGGCCAGCACCGTGGCCCCCCGCTCCTTGGCAAAGCGCACGGCCTTCACCGTCCGCTTGGAATAGCGGGGATAGCTGATGCCCACGAACACGTCCCCGGGTCCGATGCGCATGATCTGCTCAAAGACCTCCCCGGCGGTGTTCTCATAGAGCACCTTCACATTCTCGAAGAGCATATTGAAGTAGAAGCCCATGAACATGCTCAGGGCCGCGCTGGTCCGGGTGCCCAGGATGTAGATGTGCCTGGCTTTCAGCAGGGCCTCCACCGCCGCGTCGAAGCATTTGCGGTCCAGGGCGGTCTGGGTGCGCAGGATGTTCTCCATGTCGCTGTTGAGGATGGCCGAAAGGGTGTCCCTGCTGCCGATGACCGTCTTGGCCACCTCGATGCGCTGGACGCTGGTGAGCCGGTTGCGGATCATCTCCTGGAGGGCCTTGCGCATCTCGGGATAGCCCTCGAAGCCCAGCTCCAGGGCAAAGCGCACCACGGTGGATTCGCTGACGCCCACCTTCTGCCCCAGCTTGGCCGCGGTCATGAAGGCGGCCTTGTCCGCATTGTCCGTGATATAGCGGGCGATCCGGTTCTGCCCCTTGGAAAAGCCCCGCTGTTTCTCCTGGATGATGGAAATGATGTCTTTTTCCATGTGCATCCTTCCTCCGGGACGCAAGTCCCTCAGTATGTGGATATATTAGTATCTTTGACGCAGTAATTCAATAAACAAACTGTTAACGATTCGTATACCTATTTGAGACCCGCAGCGCGGCGAAGCGCTCGGACCTCCCCTTCCTCCAGATACCGCCAGCAGCCCGTGCGCAGGCCCCCCAGCTCCAGCCCGCCCTCGGACATGCGGATGAGGCGCTTGACCTCCAGCCCGGCTTCGGCGCAGAGATTGCGCACCAGATGCTTGCGCCCCTCCGTCACCGTGATCTCCAGGATGGCCCGGTCCCCGTCGTCCCTGCTCACGCGCACCCGCTTTGCCTGGGCGGGACCGTCCTCCAGCTCCAGGGGGCCCTTCAGCAGCCGGACGGCGCCGGGGATGTCCTCCCCCGCCACCCGGACGGTGTAGACCTTTTCCACCTCATGGGAGGGATGGGTCAGGGCGTTGGTCAGCTCCCCGTCGTCGGTGAGCAGGAGCAGGCCTTCGCTGTTCAGGTCCAGCCGTCCCACGGGCCAGACCCGGGCCCGGCAGCCGGTGAGATAGTCCAGCACGGTCTTCCGGCCCTTTTCGTCCCGGCGGGTGCAAAGGCAGCCCCGGGGCTTGTTCAGCATTATGTAAACCCGCTGCTGCGTTTGGGCAAGCGGGTTTCCGTCCACCAGGATCTCGTCCCTGTCCTCGTCGGCCTTCATGCCCAGCTGGGAAACCCGTCCGTTGACGGTGACGCGGCCGGCCTGGATCAGCTCCTCCGCCTCCCGCCGGGAGGCGACGCCGTGCCGGGACAAGATCTTCTGCAAACGTTCTTCCATTTCTTCCTCGTCAATAAAACACATATTGGGGATAACTGGCGCTGTGGCGGCAGGCAAAGAGCCAGGCCCAGCGGAGCTTCTCCCA
Source organism: Oscillospiraceae bacterium (assembly GCA_902795345.1). Lineage (GTDB taxonomy): Bacteria > Bacillota > Clostridia > Oscillospirales > Oscillospiraceae > UBA1774. The sequence continues at coordinate 9,969 of CADBKO010000043.1, read as the reverse complement.
AAAATCCAGCTTTTGCGTCGGGTCCAGGTCCGCGTCCTCCCCATAGACCAGGGGCGCTTCCCAGAGGAGGACCCCCTCCCCGTCCAGGCAGCGGAGGACGCCCGCCCGCTCCCCGGCGCGCACCGGCGCATAGACGAAGGGGGGCAGCTCCGCTTCCCACCGGGCTTCCCGCGGCAGGAGCAGCCGCCCGCCCCGGGCGGGGCGCACGGGGACTTCCGGCTCTAGGCCGCTCACCACGCTCAGGCGCCATTCCATTTCCCCCGGGTCCGCCGAAGTATAGAGCCCGAAGGCCCAGTCCAGCAGCGCCTCATGGTCCGCCCAGTCCTCCGGGTCGTCCAGGGTCACGCAGACAAGGGCGAGCCCATCCCGTTCCGCGCAGGAAACCAGGGTCCGCCCGGCAGCCTTGGTATAGCCGGTCTTGACGCCCACGGCCCCTTCGCAGCGCCAGAGGAGCTTGTTGTGGTTTTGCAGGGTCTTACCCGCCACCTCCGCGCTTTTGGTGGAAACGATGGCGCGGAAAAGAGCATTTTTCATGGCTGCGCAGCCCAGGGCGGCCATATCCCGGGCCGTCACATGATGGCCCTCGGCCCGGAGCCCGCTGGCGTCCACGAATACGCTCCCCGTCATGCCCAGCACTTCGGCCCGCTCGTTCATCAGCTCCACGAAGGCCTCCTCGCTGCCGGAGACGGCGCAGGCCAGGGTCATGGCGGCGTCGTTGCCGGAGACCAGGAGCAGCCCGTAGAGCAGCTCCGACACCGTGTATTCCTCGCCGGGGCGAAGGTACATGGAGCTTCCCTCCAGGCCCGTCCACTCCGGACGGACGGTGATCTTCTCCCCCATGTCCAGCTCTTCCAGGGCCAGCAGGCCCGTGAGGATCTTCACGGTGCTGGCCGCCTTCATGGGCAGATCGGGATTCTTTTCAAACAGGATGCGCCCCGTCTCCAGCTCCGCGACCACCGCCGCCCTGGCGGAGACCTCGGGCGCTTCCTCCGCCGCCCCCGCGCTCGGGGGCAGCAGACGTAGGATCAGAAGAAGGGCTATGCTATACCTCGGTATCCGTTTCCTCATCCTTCTTTTTCGGTAGGACCTCCTTGACCTTGTCGATGATCTCAGGCATAGCATCCACAAATTTTTCCACGGAGGTCTGCTGCTGGGCGTTGGCGCTGATCATGCGCACGCTGCCGTCCCGGATGACCAGGAAGGAGACGGGCTCGATCTTCACGCCGGCGCCGCTGCCGCCGCCGAAGGGGTCGGGCTGGCCCTCCTTGCCGTTCTTCGTCTGGAATTCCGAGCCGCCCGCAGCGAAGCCGAAGCTCACCTTGCTGACGGGGATCAGGGTGATCCCGTCGGCCGTGGTGATGGGCGAGCCGACGATGGTATTCACATCCACCATTTCCCGGATGCGGGCCATGGTCTTATCCATCAATTCTCCGATCGAGTTCTTTTCCATGATGATTCCTCCCTATGATTCGGGCCGGGTCTTCCCTGCCCGCCTGAACTTTCCATAGGCCCGGAGGCCGATCCAGAGCAGCACGCCCAAGGAGACGGACATTTTGAGGCGCGCATAGACCTTCGGTTTCGTTTCCGTGAAGCTGACCGCCGTGCGGATATCCAGATCCCGGATGCGGAACAGCTCCTGCATCGGCCCGACCAGGGCCCCCGCCGCCGCGCTTGCGCCGCCGAAAGCAAGGGCCGCTGCCGCCGGGTCCTCCGAAGCGCTTTGATACCAGAGAGTCATCTCATCGATGCTGAGCCTGCGCTTTAGTTTGCCCAGAGCGTCGGAGATTATCGGCATCAGCTGCTTAAAGCCGGGCACGGAGCCGCCTTTCGGTTTTTCCTCCGCTTCCTCTTTTTTCTTGTTTTTCTTTTTCGGTTTCGGCTTTTTTTCTTTTCCTGCCTTGCCCGGGCCGGGCGGCCTGGGCAGCCGGAAGACCGGCAGGGCGCCAACGGCCGCCGTGAGGCTTGCCCCCTCCTCCCCGTAGACGGCGGTGAGGCGGAGCCGCAGGAGGAAAAGCAGGAGGATCAGCAGCACCAGGACGGCCGCGATCCAGATGAGCGCTCTCACTCCCGGACCTCCGGCAGGCTCTCCGCCAGTTCTCTCGCGTCCGGGTCCTCCGCCGGGGAAGCTTCCCCGTAGGCGGGCAGCTCCTCCAGGCTTTCCAGGCCGAAGACCCGCAGGAAGGCCGCCGTGGTCTGGAACTGCATGGGCCTGCCCGGGGCGTCCAGCCGCCCGCAGGGCTCCAGGAAGCCCTTGTCCACCAGTAGGCCCACGGTATAGCTGCTGTCCACGCCCCGGATCTGCTCGATATAGGTCCTCGTCACCGGCTGGAAATAGGCGGCGATGGCCAGCACCTCCAGGGCTGCGGGGCTGAGGCGGGCGGGCTTCCGGGTATCCAGGGCGCGGCACACCCAATCGGCATTTTCCGGAGCGGAGCCCAGCTGCAGGCTGTCCTCCAAAATCAGCAGGCGGATGCCCCGGTTTTCAAAGCGATAGGCGTCCCCGATGCGCCTGGCGGCGGCCAGAACGTCCTCCCGGCTCAGGTCCAGGAGGGCCATGAGCCGCTCGATGGGAAAGGGGTCGCCGGAGGCGAAAAGGATGCTCTCGATGATGCTGTCGTATTCCATAATCAATCCTCAAACTTGGTGAGTTCCACGCCGTCTTCCGTGTCCCGCAGGCCGATCTGTTCGGCCCGGTAAAGCTCCAGCACCGCCAGGAAGGCGGCGGTGAGCTCGCTGCGGCTGCGGCTCTCGGAAAACAGGGTCTGCAGGGAGATCTTCCCCGTGTCCCGCAGGCGCAGAAGGATCTCGTCGGATTTGTCCCGGATGGAATAAGTGAGAGGGGCGGGCATGGGCACCGTCCGCGGCGCGCCGGCGCTGTCCCGCTCCCGGCCCATGATCTCCGTCAGGGCCCGGAGAAGCTCCTGCCCCTTGTGGGCATAGCGGTATTCCGGCGGGCCGGTGATGGGTTCCGGGGTGCGGATGAAGATGCCCGCCCCCAGCTCGCTGCGGCCCCCCAGCCAGTCGGCAGCCAGCTTCATGCGCTCCAGGGTCTCCTTGCGCTGCTGCTCCTCCAGGGAGGAGATCAGCTGGCCCAGTTCCTCCACGTCCCGGGTGCCCTCCAGGAGGGTCTTTGCCTTGATATACAGCAGGTAGGAGGCCATGGTGATGAATTCCCCGGTGACTTCCAGGTCCATGCGCTCCATGGTATCCAGCCAGGCCAGGTACTGGTCCAGGATGTCCCCGATGCGGATATCCTTGATCTCCACCTTGTTGCGGCTCAGAAGCTGCAAAATGAGGCTCAGGGGCCCGGTGAAATCCGTCTGCTCCCCCTTATTATTGACCAGATTCGGCAGATGAAAGGTCAGATCATCCATGCTTATCCTCGAAGCGAATCGGCAAATACTGCGATTCGGAAGAATACGTTGTAAACCGCCTCGGTAGCCCGGGCGACGGGGCTCACGTCGAAGGCCCGGTTCAGGATCAGCACCAGGGCCATGAGAAGGAACATGCCGTATCTTTCCAGCACCATCAGCCGGACATAGGCCCGGTCAGGCAGAAAGCTGAACAGCACCTTGCTCCCGTCCAGGGGCGGGATGGGGATGAGGTTGAACAGCCCCAGGGAAATGCTGAGGATGGCCATATATTGCAGCAGGCGGATTACAAACCGCCCCGCGCCGCCGGCATAAAGGTCCCGCCACAGGAGGCCGTAGAGGAACAGGGCAAGGGCCGCCAGGAGGAAATTGGATGCGGGGCCCGCCAGGGCCGTGATGGCCATGTCCCGCTTGGGATGCTTGAAATTGCGCATGTCCACGCTCACGGGCTTTGCCCAGCCGAAGTGGAACACCGCCAGCATCAGAAGGCCGAACCAGTCCACATGATGGAGGGGGTTCAGGCTGAGGCGCCCCTGGGTGGCCGCCGTCCGGTCCCCCAGGGCGTAGGCCGCCGCGCCGTGGCAGATCTCGTGGATCATGATGCAGAGAAGGGCCGGGATGAGCTGGATCAGCAGGTCCGTGAGGTAGCTCCAGTCCAGAGAGCGAAGCACGCTGCCGAAGGAGGTCATACCAGGGCCTCCAGAGCTGCCAGCAGGGCGTCCCGCCCGGTGCCGTCCTCCGCGGAGAAGGGGATCAGGGTATCCGTCTCCGTGAGCGCCAGGGTCCGGCGCACGGTTTCCACACATTCCTCCCGCTGGCTCTTTTTCACCTTGTCCAGCTTGTTGGCCACTACCACCAGGGGGCAGCCGGTGGAGCGGAACCATTCCAGCATGGTCACATCGTCCCCCGTGGGGGCGTGGCGCACGTCCACGATCAGCACCCCGGCGGTGATGAGGCCGGAGCGGAAATAGCTCTCCATGAGCTTTGCCCAGCGGTCCTTCTCGCTCTGGGCCACCTTGGCGTAGCCGTAGCCCGGCAGGTCCACCAGCCATACGTTGTCCACCAGGAAATAGTTGACATGGACGGTCTTGCCGGGGGTGTTCCCCACCCGGGCGAAGTTCTTCCGGTTCAACAGCCGGTTGATGACCGAGCTTTTGCCCACGTTGGACCGGCCCGCAAAGGCCAGCTGGGGCCGCCCGTCCCGCAGGAAATCCTTTGCTCCGGCGGCGGATTTGACAAATTCTGCTTTGTGGATATTCATACTCTCGTTAAAGCCTCGTGATCCTGGCCCGTTCTTCCAGCAGCACCACCGCATGAGCGGCGATGCCCTCCCGCGCGCCGGTGAAGCCAAGGCCCTCCTCCGTGGTGGCCTTGACGCTGACCCGGCCGATCTCCGTTCCCATGACTTCCGCCAGGCGCTTCCGCATGGCGAGGATATGGGGCTTCAGCTTGGGCTCCTGGGCCAGGATGGTGATGTCGCAGTTGCCGAAGCGGTAGCCCGCCCGGGCTGCTCGGGCGCAGACGGAGCGCAGCAGGTCCATGCTGTCCGCCCCCTCGTAACGGGGGTCGTTGTCGGGGAACATATGGCCGATGTCCCCCAGGGCGGCGGCGCCCAGGATGGCGTCCATCAGGGCATGGGCCGCCACGTCCGCGTCGGAATGGCCCAGCAGGCCCCGCCCGTCCCAGGGGATCTCCACCCCGCAGAGCACCAGACGCCGCTCCGGGACGATGCGGTGCACGTCGTAACCGTGTCCTATCCTCATGGATGCATCTCCTTATATAAGACTTCCGCCAGGGCCAGGTCCGCGGGGAGGGTGATCTTGCGGTTGCGCACGTCCCCTTCCACCAGCTTCACATGCATCCCCAGCCGTTCCACGGCGGCGCAGTCGTCGGTGAGGCTGAGCTTTTTATCCACCGCGTCCTGAAGCGCCGCCTTGATGAGTTCTGCGCGGAAGGCCTGGGGCGTCTGGGCGGCAAAAAGGGTGGAGCGGTCAGGCGTGGAATCGGCAAAGCCGTCCTTCCCCACCTTCACGGTGTCCGTCACCGGCGTCACCGGCACGGCGGCCCCGAATTTCCGCGCCCCTTCCACGGCGCTGCGGATGACTTCCTTCGTCACCAGCGGCCGGGCCCCGTCGTGGATCAGGATGATCTCCGCCTCTGGGTCGCAGGCCATGACCCCCGCGTAGGCGGACTGGGTCCGGGTATCGCCCCCGTGGACGATGCGGCTGAGCTTATCGCAGCCGGAGGCGCCCTCCAGGGCGCTTCCTTCCGCCCCCTGGCGCAGCACCAGGACGATCTCCCCCACCTCTGCGCTCTCCTGGAAGGCCCGGATGGTATGGGCGATCACCGTGCTCCCCGCCAGAGGCGCGGCCAGCTTGTCCGTGCCGCCCATCCGCCGGCTGCTCCCGGCGGCCACGATCACGGCGCTGACCAGGCCGGGCTTTTTGCGCCGGTTCTTATTCTCTCTCTTTATTCCGATCTTCATCGCACTTCATCCATGAAATAAGAGCCGAGCAAAACCCGGCCCTCACCATCTGCCTGTATTCTCTGGGGAATCAGACCATCGCCCGGTTGATCTGCTGCTCCACTTCCTCATAAGCGCAGCTTTTCGCCAGAACGATCTCCGAAATCAGGATCTGCTTGGCGCTGCGCAGCATCTTCCGTTCCCCGGTGCTGAGGCCCTTCTCCGCATCCCTGGCCATGAGGCCCTTGATGACCCGGGCCACCTCCACCAGGTTGCCGCTTTTGATGCGGATCATATTCTCCCGATACCGGCGGTTCCAATTCTGGGTCATGTCGATCTCGATGTCCCCCAGCTCCTGGAGCAGTTCGTCCGCTTCCTCGGCGCTGATGATGGGCCGGATGCCGATCTCCTCGCAGTGGTCCACGGGGATCATGACCTCCATCCCGCCGGAGGGCAGGCGGAACTGGTAATACTGCCGGGTGACGCCGTTGATCCGCCGCTCTTCGATTCCATCGATCACGCCTGCGCCGTGGAGGGGGTGGGCGATCTGATCTCCGATGCTGAACATGACATAGCTCCTCTCAATGAAAACGCCGTTTCTATGCATAATACGGATCTTCCATAAAACGATTGAAAATCGTTTTATGGCTGCGGTGAAGTCTCACCGCAGTTTTCCAGCCCTTCGGCTGGAAAAAGATCGTATTGCACTGCAAATCACCTCGCATACCATGCGAGGCGCCGGATGCAAACGCATCCGGCCAATAAAAACATTGAAATGTTTTTATTGAATTTGAGTATAATATCCCATATGTATAATATACACCGCCGTATGAAAATTAGCAAGTGTAATTCTCAAATTTTGGTAAAAAAGATGAAAAAGGCGGGGTTTCCGCCTCAAAAGCATCGTTTTCCCTATGGCATAACGGTTTTTGATACAAAAAAAGGGCGTGTTGCAAAATGCCCCTCTCTCGTCATTGCGAAGTAGCGCGCGCCCACCGCTGCGCGGCGGGTCCCCATTTCGGGCGCGAGGGCCCCACGCTGGGACGCGCCTGCTACCCCTCGCGCGGAATGAACCCGCGAAGCGGGTGTGGCAATCCGTTTCCCCCCGAATAGAGGATGGATTCCCACGCCGGCGTGCGCGCTGGCTCGGAATGACGGGCGGTAATGGCAGTTTGCAACACGCCCACGGCACAAAACAGATTTCTCAGCTCTTCCCCTGCGAGAGCTCCCGTGCCTCCACGAAATAGCGGGAGACCACCTCATAGAGCAGCATCAGATGGAACATGACATTGTCCTCCAGGTCCGCCGGGTCGGTATCCGGGTCGAAGAGGATGGTGTATTTGTGATAAAGCTGCTTCATTTCCGGCGTCTCAAAGACGCTGAATGCGCCCAAAGGGCAATCCAGATTCCACTTGGGCAGGGCGCGGAGCAGGTCCTCATAGCCCGCACCGATCTTCCCGATCAACGTGGTATAGAAGATCACCATGTCCGCTTCTTCCACGAAGTTGGAGACCATGATCTCCAGCAGGCAGGGGTCGCCCTCGTCGGTCACGGGCATCAGGACCCGCAGGGTCTCGCTCAGATCGTCGTGGGGCGGGATCAGGTTCGTCTGCATCTCCGTCTCCTTGATATCCTCCTGGAGCAGCTTGAAAAACTTCGCCCGATCGGCAGCGTTCATTTTATGATACCTCCTACTGTTTTATCGGTGTAGTATGTCCACTTCCGGGCGGTCACGGGTTAGCGGGCGGGTTGGCGGCAGGCGGGTTTTTCTTCCTGGTGATCTTCTTCCACAGCTCGCTCCTTGCCTGCTTCCTCGCTGTATGTCCGGCCGCACGGGCGGCGAAGGGATTCTCGTCTTCCATCTCTTCCAGTCCCAGCTTTTCGGCCACGGCGTCCGTATCGTATCCGCCGTCTTTTTTCTTAGACAGGAACATATCCTGGATGATCCCTGCTTCGTCGCTCTGATCGTCGGCGTTGGCACGATCCGTCAGCGCTTTGGCGCGGTTCTTGGTGATCTGGTTGAAGGCTTCTTTCCGCTTGCCGCTCTTGAAGCCCATGGATTTGAGGATCAGGTGCTTGGCGTCCCGATCAGACATCTGTTTGGCCTGGTCCGGCGTGATGCCCAAAGCCTCCATGTATGCGGAATCGCCGTTCTTCAGGGCGGAGATCTTGGCGTCCAGGTCGAGCTCCTCGTTGACGGTATCCCTGCGCAGCTTCCGCTTTGAATGCTTCGTGAACCGGTTGCCGATGAACTGCGCCAGGGCGCCTGCGCCGGTGCCTACGGCGCTGGCAACAGCCGCCGCCGGGTTGCCGCTGATAGCAAGGCCCATGGAGGTCCAGGCGCCCACCGCCCGGGCGGTATTGGCCGATCCGCTGACGATATTCTCATCCCGCCGGACCCCTGCGGCGCGCCCGGCCTGTCTGATCGTTTTGGCGTTGGATTTCCGCCGTGCCAGTTCCTTCTCGGCTTTCTCTCTATCCGTGTCGCTCAGATTGCCCATATGCTGTTCCAGAGATTCGATGCTCTGCTGGTTTGCCTCGCCTCTCTTCCGCATCCTGCGCTGGCTCCTTCCTTCCTGGATGGCAGAGCCGAAATCGGTGGCCGCGCGCACCGTGTTGGCCGCGCCGCTTATGCCTGCGGTGAGAGGATCCATATCCGGTACGAATCCGGCGATATCTCCGACGACGGAGAGCGCGTCCGCACCGGCCCGGAAACCGTTGGCGACGGCGCCTCTCTTATCGCCCTTTTTCCAGGCCTCGATGGTATCCGATATGTTTCCGTAGAGGCCTGCGGCGTCGCCCAGGGTGCCGAATACGCCTCCCAGAGCGCCGGTGGCCGTCATTCCTCCTTCGCTCAGGCCATCGCCCCCCTTCATCTTTTTTCCCGCGTCCACCAATCCGGTGATATCAAGGGGAAGCCCGGGGAGGGACAGGCCCAGATCGGCGCCGAGATCGCCGGTGGCTTTTCCCGTCTGATCTATGATATGTTCGATATTTCCCTGCGTTTCGTCCTCCTGCTGGGGAGGGGAGTTGGGGGGCGGAGCCTGGACAGGGACAGGGGCCGCGTCATGCAGGACTCCTTCGTCCCACTCGCCGTCCTCCTTGCGCCCCTTTTTCCAGAGCTTGGACAGCTTTTTTGCCCGCTCGTCCTCTTCCTCTCTCTTCGCTTTGCGTGCCGCGGTCTCCGCCTGGGTGTCGCCCCATTTGCCGCGGGCATGGGCGATGGGGTTCTGCAGCGCCCATTTGGCGCGATCCAGACGGCTCATCTGCCGATACTCCGTCTGGTGTTCGTTATAAGAGTCCAGCGCCTTCTCATGGGAACGCTGGATCTTTTCCCACCCTGCGGCGAAGGGGTTGCGCAGATACTGCACGGCGCCGGCAGGTGCGCTGGTCACGGGGGCAGCGGCCTGCACCGCGCCCTGCTGGACGGTGTGGACCATTTCGTGGGCGGCCACAGCGGCGTCGAACCCGCCGCCAAGATAAATATCACGGCCGGAGGTGAAGGCCAAGGCTCCGGCGGAGGCAGCCATGGATGCGGCTTCCGCGCCGGTGTGGAAACGGACAGAGGAGAAGTCCGCCCCCAAAGCATCGCCCATGCGGCTTTTCAGTTCTTCCACGCCGGAGGCGCCGGAAAAGCGATTCCCGATCCTGCTTGCCTCCGCTTCTGCCCGTGGTTCTTCATAATCGGCGCCGAAGCTGCCGGGCCGGATGATGGACATGGCCTTCGCTTCCATGGCGGATCTCAGACCCGGCGCGTCGCCTCCCATATCCCGATAGCCCATGGCGGAGGCCATTGCGCTGTTGGAAACAGACTGCGAAATTCCCTTTGGGGAGGAGATCCCATTGGATCGCTCAGAAGCGTCCTTCGCAGAGGGCAGCCGGCGTTTGTCGTAGGAAATACTCATTTTGCTTTCTCCCCCTTTGAATATATTTCCATTTTGCAGACTAACATACTCCGTTTCCGATTACAACCGTCGTTCGTGCCTATTTCGCCATAATTATGCCGCCCCGGGCATGCTTCACAGGAAGCGCCCGGGGCGGCGGGATTCACTTGTGTCCGGGATTACTCCTCGACGTCGATGACGACGCCGGAGCCAACGGTACGGCCGCCTTCACGGATGGCGAAGCGCAGCT
>CADBKO010000042.1 GCA_902795345.1 Oscillospiraceae bacterium | reverse complement strand
CTCAGCTTCACTCAAATTCATTACGTTGCGATGTCTCCATCGCGCCCGTTCTTTGGTGCGTTCGCTTAGCTTTGCATTGTTTAATTTACAAGGTACATCGTCGGCATCAGCTTCGCTCATTTCGTTTCCACGTCCGGCTTTCGCCTCCCGCGAAAACTCCATATCGCTTCGCTGTGCCTCCTCTTCCTCGCGGACTGGCGTCCGCTCGGATTTGGGGCTCACCTCAGCGGCGAGCTTGCCTAATATACCATCACCTCCTCCGTTTGTCAACGCCTTTTTTCGAAGTTTTTACGGGAAATTTCATTGTCTTTTTTCCTCTTGTGTGTATAATAAATACCATACACTACATTTAGTTATGGAGAGTGTTTTTATGATCGACGCCCGGACGCTGGAGACTCTGCACGGCTATTATCTGGTGAAAACAAACGCCATTTACAAGCTCATCGGCCACACCGATTTTGCTTCCCAGGTGGACCGTCTCTGCCGGGACGCCTGCCTGGGCCTGTGGCAGGGGCAGACCCTGACGGACAATCATCTGAAAGCATACAACGCCCTTTACAGCAAGGGGCAGAAGGCCCCCAGCACCCTGTACTGGGAACTGGTGGCCGCCGAAAACAGCTTTCCCGGTCTGGGAGTGCCGGACTTTTTCCGCGTCCTGGTGCTCACCAGGAAGAAGGCGGCGGAAGAGCTGCTGAGTTTCCTGCGGGATCTGACGCGCCGCCTCTCCGATCCGGACCTGTCCATCCCGGCGGAGACGCAGTTCATCCAGGAGATGGGCAAGCTGCTCAGCGCCGTCCTGAATTCTGACGACCCCTTGGGCTTCACCGCCCTGCGCAGCCCGGACAAGCGGGCCGGGGGCAGCGCCGCTTCCCAGAGCACGGCAGGCACCCCTGCACCGGCGGGGACGGCCGACGGGCAGGAACAGCCGCCGGAGGACCTGGACAAGCTGCTGGAGGAGCTGGACAGCCTGGTGGGCCTCACCCAGATCAAAAAGGACGTGCGCAGCCTCATCAACCTTATAAAAGTACGCAAGCTGCGGCAGGCGGAGGAGCTGAAGGTGCCGGAGCTGAGCCTCCACATGGTCTTCACTGGCAACCCCGGCACGGGCAAGACCACCGTGGCCAGGCTGCTGGCGCGGCTCTACCGCTCCATCGGCGTGCTGTCCACCGGCACCTTGCTGGAGGTGGACCGGGCCGGGCTGGTGGCGGGCTATGTGGGGCAGACCGCCCTCAAGACCCTGGAGGCGGTGAAAAAAGCCCGGGGCGGCATCCTCTTTGTGGACGAGGCCTATTCCCTGGTGCCCGACGGCAGCGGCACCAACGACTTCGGCCAGGAGGCCATCAGCACCATCCTCAAGGCCATGGAGGACATGCGGGAAGAGCTGGTGGTGATCGTGGCGGGCTACCCGGAGCCTATGGAACGCTTTATCGAGAGCAATCCCGGCCTGGAGTCCCGTTTCGGCAAATACTTCCAATTCGAGGACTACAACGGCTCGGAGCTCATGGACATCTTCCGCCTCCAGTGCCGGAAGAACCAGTACGTCCCCGACGAGGAGACGGAGAAGTTCTGCATCGACATGTTCAACGAGATGTATGAGAACCGGGACGAGAACTTCGGTAACGCCCGGGACGTGCGCAACATCTTCGAGCGTGCGGTGACCAACCAGGCCAACCGTCTGGCGGCTATGGAGAAGCCCACGAAGGACGACCTCATGAAGCTCATCAAGGAGGACATCGTGGGTCCCAAGGAGGAAGAGGAAAACACGGGCGAAGGCGAAGAAAAGAAGGACGAAGAAAAGAGCGAATGAGGCCCCAGCCATAAAAGGACGGGGGTTACGGATTGCCACAGCCCCTTCGGGGCTTCATTCCGCGCGAGGGGCCCCGCCGCGCAGCGGTGGGCGCGCGCTACTTCGCAATGACGAATACTTGATAGTCTGCAACAGGACCGGACGGCGGCTGCCGCCCGGTCAAGCTGTCGACAAAGTGTCGACAGCTTGAACAGCGAAATCAGAATTTTAGATTTCGCAAGGATATAACGTGAAGGGGGATTCCCGTCCCCCTTCACAAATCCCCCATGCTTATCGAAACTCTGCCAAAAGGGTTTGTCTACAGTCTGACCGGGCGGCGGCAGCCGCCCGGTCTTTTTTGTTCATGCGGCAAAGACAGATAATCCCCGAAACCAAACCGGAATCGGCGAAGCGCTTCCGGTTTGGAAAGGACGTTTCGGCGGAATCAACGAGCATTTGCGCATGCGCGAATGGAAAGCATTCCGCCGAATAAGGACGCAGTATTGACAGGTTCATAAGACTGTGGTAGTATGGTCGTACTACCGCAGTAGTAACGCAAAGGAAGAATGAGTCATGGAGATCAAATTGCAGGATTCGGAATTGAAGGTCATGAACGTGCTCTGGCGGGAGGGCGAAGCCACGGCCAAGCACATCGCGGAGGTATTGAAGGAGGAGACGGGCTGGAACGTGAACACCAGCTACACCCTCCTCAAGCGCTGCATCGAAAAGGGGGCGGCGGAGCGCCGGGAGCCCGGTTTTCTGTGCAGGCCGCTGATCCCCAAGGAGGAGGTGCAGCGCGCCGAGACGGACAGGCTCATCGACAAGGTATTCGACGGCTCGGCAGACAAGCTCTTTGCCGCCCTGCTGGGGCGCAAGAAGCTGCCCCCGGCGGAGATCGAGAAGCTGAAGGCCATCATCGGGAAATTGGAGTAAAGCATGAATCTAGTGCAAATGAGCATTTCCGGGGCCCTGCTGATCCTGGCGGTGGTCCTGATCCGGCTGACAGCCCTGCGGGCCGTGCCGAAGCGCACCTTTCTCTTTCTCTGGGCCCTGGTGCTGGTTCGGCTGCTGGTCCCCTTCCCGCCCATCCTGCCGCTGCCTTCGCCCCTGTCCGCCGTCTTTTCAGGCACGGTGACGGCGACGGCTGCGCCCGAGGACAATGCAGTCCGCCCCATGGCCATGCCGACGGCGGGCAGGGAGCCTCTGCCCCAGAGCCCGCAGACGGCAGCCCCCATCACGAGCGCCGCCCCTGCCACCCACGCGCCGGTGCAGCCCGCTGTCACCGCCGCTCCTGCCGTGACCGCACGGCCCCAGGGGAATATCTCCGGGGAAGGCCCCGGCTTCCTGCCGTCGCCGCAAACGGTCCTTGCGGGAAAAGCTGCGCTGCTGATCTGGCTGCTGGGCATGATCGTCACGGCGGCGGTTTTCGCTTTCCTGTACGGCGTGAGCTACGGGCGGTTCCGGCGGGCGCTGCCATTGGAGGGCCCGGCAGCGGAAGGCTGGCTGGCGGCGCACCCCGCGAAGCGGAAGCTCTCCCTTCGCACTCTGGCGGGGCTTTCCTCTCCCCTCACCTACGGCATCCTCCGCCCGGTGATCCTGCTGCCGGAGGGCCTCGATCTCCGGGAGGAGGGCGCCGCCTTTGCCCTGGAACACGAATATGTCCATGCCCGGCGGCTGGACGCCCTGTGGAAGCTGCTGCTGGCCCTCACTCTGTCGGTCCACTGGTTCAACCCCTTCGTCTGGCTCATGTGGTTCCTGGCAAACCGCGACCTGGAGCTAAGTTGCGACGAAGAAGTGCTGCGCCGCTATGAGACGGACCAGCGGGGCGACTATGCCCGGGCGCTGCTGGCCATGGAGGAAAAGCGCGCCCTCCTGCCTCCCCTCCACTCCGGCTTCGGGTCGGGGGCCACGAAGGAGCGCATCCTCTCCATTATGAAATACAAAAAGGCAACCGTTCTGAGCATCGCCCTGGCCGCGGCGCTGGTGGCGGTCCTGGCGGCCTGCGCCCTGGGCGGACGGGCGGACAAGGAGCCTGTGCCGCCCTTATCGGCGCTTGGCGCGCCGGGGACGGACCTCACGGTGGGGCCCGTCCGCTGGGGCATGAGCCCGGAAGAAGTACATCGGGCTCTCACGGATACGAAAGGAGACGTCGGCCCCGTCAGCACCGACGGGAAGATCACCCTCTCTGCGGAATTCTGCTCCTGCCCCGCGGAGATCAGCTGGTGCTTTGCCGACGACGGAAACGGCCTTTTCCTCAACGGCATCGAGGTCCTTTTCACGGACGCCGAAGCCTTCGACCGGGAGGCCGTGGCCAAGGCCCTGGAGGAAAACTGGGGCGCACGCTGCAAATATGGGAAAGCAAGAAAATACTCGCCGGGGGTGGACGGGCCTGACATCGCCCCCAAAGAGGACTGGTACTGGCGGACGGAGGACTTCTCCGACGAATACGGGTGGAAAAGCGGCGTCACTGCCCGCTTCCTGACTAAGGACGGGAGCACCTCCCTCCTGATCGACGCCACGGGGCGCAGCCAGGCGGAGGGCAGGCTCACGACTCTGCCGAAGACCGAAGAAACCAAATGGGAAGTCGATCGCCTCATGGGCCTTGCCACCCGGATCCGCCCCTCCGCCGCGAGCTGGGAATACTTCGACCCGGAATATATGCACAGCGACGATGGAAGCGGGCAAGTTTCCGTCCGCGTCTATACCCCGAGGGACCGTGACCTGGCGGAAAAGCTCTTTGATCCGTATCCCTGGCTGACGGTGGATTACCGGGGAGACCAGTTTGACCCGGCAGACGCGTCGGACATCCTTCTGGACGGCTCCCTTGTCCCCACGGTTTCGGTCTTTACCCCGGAGTCGATATTTGAGGAGGGCTGGCAGGCGGTCTTCACCAATCGGACGAATGAGGACCTGACCCTGTATTTCCCCGAGGGGCTGCTGGCGGAGCGGGACGGCGTCTGGGTGCGGCCGCGGTTCCATTATGACGGGACATATGACTATATCTCCCCCACCCTGGCGCCGGGGGAGAGCTACACCTTCGACTGTCAGTTTGAGCTGCGGCACGCCTGCTATGACCTTGCGCCCGGCCGTTATATGCTGACGATGGCGGCATCTCAGGGGGGAAGACAGCTGACCTACGGAGCGGAGGTCTGGATCACGGACGGCCCCGCGCCGAAGGACGGGGAAGCCTCCATTCCCTTTGAAAGCGGCGGCTATACCCTCAGCGTCCCGGCGGAATACGCGGAAGCGCTGACGGTGGAAACGGAGAAAATGGGCGATCATTGGGAGATTCTCTTCACCGTGACGGAAAAAGCCTCTTACGAGGCGGGGCAAAAGCTGCACCCCGGTGAGGACTGGGGGGACGGCTGGCTGTTCAGCATCGTCCGCATCGGCGAAGACGAGCTGGGGAAGCTGATGATGTGGGACATGAGCGGCATCGACGCCTTCGCCAGAGAACAGAGCGGGGATTATCTCCTGCTGCTCCGCCCCACGGACGTGCGCTTCCTTCCAAACGGGGAAGACGACGAGGCGCGCATGGACCAGTGGGAGGCGATGCAGGACTGGGCCTGGGCTTCCATGCCGGAACGCTTCCTGGAATACAATGCGGGCCTCACCCCCTGCCGCCATGGCGGCAGCTTTGTGGAAAACGCCCTGGCAAGGGTCCTGTACTATGACCCGGCGGAATACGGGGAAGCAGACCGGCCCCTGATCCGATACGGGGACGGGGAGGGCGTGGACCCCCTGGGGACGAGCCAGGCGCGGGAGGACGCCCGCAGGACGCTGTGGGAATACAGCATGGAGGGAGCCGTGGCTGCGAAGGACTTCCCGGAGACCGGCGCTTCCGTCACCCTGACGGATCCGCTGGGGATCGTCGTCACCTTCCGGGAGGACTCCGACGTAGTGAGGGTCACCTACAACGGCGATACCCACCAATATTTCCGCCTGAAATCCCTCCTGCTCCACGGGAACCCCATCGGCACCATGGCCTGCGGCTGGTATTTCGACGCGGCGGCCACCCTCAGCGGGGAGACGGCAAGCTACCGAAACGGGGACTTCACCCTGCACCTCCCGGCGGAATATGCGAGTCAGCTGGTGGTGAGAACCGAATGGGACCGGGACTATCTAGGAGAGACCTTGTTCCGGGTATCGGAAAGGGGCTCCCGTGATCGTTGGGCTGCCGCACACGATACCTACACCGCCGATGCGACCGACGGCTGGCTCTTTTCCATCCTGCGGGTGGAGCGGGAGAGCTGGGCCCGCAGCGTCACCAGCAGCAGCAGCGGGGTATTTGTTTTCGCGGAGGACAGCGAAGGCTGCTGTTACGTTTGTTCTTATCCTATCTGGCTGACCTTCCAGCCGGAGGAGGGGGCGACGGCGGACCGGGAAAGCGAAGCCTACCGGCAATTCCGAACCGTCCAAACAGCGCTCAGCAGCTTCGACACAGAGCAGCATTTCGTCTCGGACAACAGTCTGACCGCCCGCTATTTCACCGACGTCCAGCAATACTTCCTCTGCTTCGCCATCTACGGTTATGAGGACTGCAACATCCGGAAGGGTCGGGATGGAGAAGCCTTTGACCCCCGGAGGAGCGAAGAAGCCCTCTATTACCTGAAGCTGCTGCTCTGGGATGTGGAATATGACGCGCTGGATTCCGTGCAGGAGCCTGCGGAGGAGCCTATCGTGCTGGAGCTGGAGCGCGAGTATTCCCAGCTGCTCTCCCGGCTGCTCTTCTGGCCGGACAGCGACCTGGCAGCGCTCGAAAACAGCGGGGGCCGACAGTATTACGCCTGCAGGGCCAGGGGTGCGGAATACGGCAACCGGGCATACAGCTGGGCGGCCGCCTGCCTGGATATGGCCAGGATCGGCGTTGCTCTGCCCCCGGTGAGCGGGAGGACCGTGAGCTACGAGAGTCAAGGTCTGACCCTCACCATCCCGGAGGAATACGACGAGCTTTTGATCGTGGACACGGAGCCGGAGCTGCAAGGCGCCCTGTTTCGGGTGATGCAGCGTTCCTCCTGGGAAAACGGGCAAAAGGCCCACCCCGGTGAGGACTGGGGGGACGGCCTGCTGTTCGTCCTGCGGCGCTACGATGAGAAGGAGCTCCTTTGGGAGCTGCGGGCCCACCCCACCCCCGCGAGCCTGGTGGGGCGGGACCGGGAGGGGAACTATTACCTCATCGGCTACCCCTCGGATGTGCGCTTCGTGGGGGAGGATCCCCAGATCATCACGCCCTCCGACCCCGGCCTGCCGGAATGGAAGGCGCTGAACTTCTGGGCCGAAGGAATCGGCGAAGCCATCTGCGCGGCGAACAGCGACGCCCTCATTCCCATGGAAAAGGCCTTCTGCGGGCTGGAGCACGTCCTGGCGGTCCTTCTGGAGGACGGGGCCGAAGCGCCCCTGCCGGAATACTTCCGCTTCGTCAGCCCGGAGGGAGCCGTAACGGAAGGGGCAGACGTCCCGGAAAGGTTCGACTATGCCCGGCGCATCCTGCTGGAGGGCAGCAGCTTCTGGCTTCCGGAGGACACGCCCCCGCCGGAGGGGAGGCCCATCCGGCTGGAAACGCCGGGGGTAAGTGTCAACTCCCGTTTGCTTTTCACCTTCTGGCCCGGCTCGGACATCTTCCGGGAAGAGTATTTCTATTCTGAAAACGGCGCGCATACCAGCCGCATGCTGCGCATGACCCTGCCGAAGGACGGGCCCAACATCGGCTATCTCATGGTGCGGTGGTATGGGAAAGCGGCGGCGGACGTCGTCCACCACGTCACGGCGGAGGTCGTGGGCTATGGCAACGACACGATCTGCATAAAGGTCACGGATCCGGGGGACAGCAGACTGCCCATCGGCTTTGAAATGTATGTCGGCGGGTCTTATCTCTCGGAGGACGGCGGAACTACGCCGGTCTTCGAGCTCCCCGTGGGCTGCATCGTCGAGGTCGAATACAGCGGCGAGGTCGTCACAGATGAATTCGGGTACTGCGGCCCCACCGGCGGCCCGACAGGCTACATTCGCGTAGTGGAGCCGTAGGCATTTCTCCCCATCGCGCAAACAGGCAGCGTCCCAAATGGGGCGCTGCCTGTTCTCATTATTCCCGTATTCATCGACTGTCGATCCTGCGCAGCAGGGGCAGGGCGAAACCGGCGCAGAGGCCGGTGAAAAGCCCTGTCAGCACCCCGCTCAGCACCAGAATGGGGGCGTACCACCAGACCTGGGGCGTGCCCATCACCAGGCGGGCCACCAGGAGCTGGCCGAAATTATGGGCGCAGGCGGCCACAGCCGAGAGGAACCAGGCCTGCTTATCCTTCACCGCGCCCCGGAGGGCGGCGGCCGCGGCGAAGCAGCAGAGGCTGCCGACGCAGGAATAGAGGAAGCGCAGCATGCTCCCGGCGAACACGGCCCCCAGCACGGTCTTGACAAAGAGCACCGCTCCGGCGCTTTTCCGGTCATAGGCAAAGAGGGCCACCAGCACCACGATGTTCGATAGCCCCGGCTTCACCCCCGGCACGGGGATCAGGGCGGGGAGGCGCAGCTCGATCACAAACAGGATAAGACTCAGGGCGCTGAGGAGGCCCAGCAGGGTCAGCTTTTTCGTTTTCATCGCAGCACCGCGTCGCTTTCTTCCCCGCCGCCGGAAACCGTCACCGTCACCCGGTTGGGCAGGCAGATCAGGGGCTTGGCGGGGCTGGAAGTCCAGCCCATATGCTCGCACAGCTTATCCGGGCAGTCGGAGCGGAGCACCCGCACCTTGCCCGGCGCGGCCAGCACCGTCACATGCTCCCCCACGCTTATCTCCCGCTCCTCCGTCAGAGAGGCCAGGTCCACCGTTTCCACCAACACCCCGTCCAGCCATATCTCCGCCCGCAGCCCCCCCCGGGGCCGCAGCAGGAGAAAGGCGGCGGAGACAAGGCACAGCAGGGCCAGGATGAGCACCATCCACCGCGTTTTCATCTCAGGTGATGACGAAGCCGCCGTTGAGACCGATGACCTGGCCGGTCATAAAGCGGGACTTTTCGGAGGCCAGATAGGCCACCAGCTCCGCCACATCCTCCGGCTCTCCCAGCATTTCCAGGGGCGTTTCCAGACGCAGGTTTTCCAGGTCCTCTTCGGAAAAATCCTTCAGCATGGGGGTCAGCACCACCCCGGGGGCCACGCAGTTGACCCGGATGCCGGAGGGGGCCAGCTCCTTGGCCAGGGCCTTGGTGAGGCCGATCAGCCCGGACTTGGAGGCGCTGTAAGCGGCTTCGCAGGAGGCGCCCACCTGCCCCCACATGGAGGAAATAAGGATGATATTGCCCCGCTTTCTCCGCACCATGCCCGGCACAGCCGCCCGGCAGCAGAGAAAGGCCCCGTCCAGGTTGACGGCCATAAGTTCCCGCCAGTCGTCGTAAGTAAGGTCTGTGATGAGGCCGTAGTGGGCGATGCCCGCACTCAGCACCAGCGTTTCCACCTCCCCGGCCTCGGCGAACATGGCCGCCACCTCCTCGGGCCTGGACACATCGGCATAGGCGGGAAATCCGCCGAGCTCCCTGGCCAGGGCTTCCGCTCCCGCCCGATTGCGGAAATAGCCCACGCCCACGTTATAGCCCTCCGCCGCCAGACTGCGGCAGACGGCGCTGCCGATCCCCCCGGAGCCCCCGGTGACCAACGCGATCTTCTTCATGGCTTCCTCCATTGCTCGTTATCGGATTCATTTTACCATTCGGGCGGAGCCTTGGCAAGGCGTCAGTTTTCCCTTGCGAAGAAGGCCGAAGGCTGATAGTATGTTGCGGAGAGGTGATTTGTCATGGACGATTGGCACGGCAAACACTATGCCTTTTTCCAGAACCGGGAATGTGAATGTTTCCCCTGCCATCCCACGGAGCACCCGGAGGATTTCAACTGCCTGTTCTGCTACTGCCCCCTCTATCCCCTGGGGGAGAAATGCAGGGGCAACTGCCGCTATACGGACTCCGGCATCAAGGACTGCTCCCAGTGCGCCTTCCCCCACATGCGGGAGAGCTACGGCGTCATCACGGAGCGGTTTAAGGAAGTGGCGGCCATCGCCGCCCGGAAGGAAGGAAAATGATCTTCATACCGAAGGAGATCGCCTCCATCCTGGCAAGGCTGCGCTCCGAAGGCTATGAGGCCCAATGCGTGGGGGGCTGCGTGCGGGACTGTCTGCTGGGGCTTGAGCCCGGGGACTGGGACATCTGCACCTCCGCCCTGCCGGAGGAGGTCGTGGCCTGCTTCGGAGAGGAGAACACCATCCCCACGGGCATGAAGCACGGCACCGTCACCGTCCGCAGCGGCGGCCGGGTCTCGGAGGTCACCACCTACCGCACGGAAGGGGCCTATTCCGACCACCGGCGGCCCGACAGCGTGCGCTTCGTCTCCTCCCTGGCGGAGGACCTGCGGCGGCGGGACTTCACCGTGAACGCCATGGCCCTGGACGCTTCGGGGCAGGTGGTGGACCTGTTCGGCGGGCAGAAGGACCTGGAAGGAAAGCGCATCCGCTGCGTGGGAATGCCGGAGGAGCGCTTCCGGGAGGACGCCCTGCGCATCCTGCGGGCCCTGCGCTTTGCCGCCCGGCTGGGCTTTTCCATCGAGACCGAGACGGGGAAGGCCATGCTGGCCTGCCGGGAGCTGCTGGGGGCCGTCAGCCCGGAGCGGGTCTTTGCCGAGCTGCGGGGTTTTCTCACTGCGCCGAAGCCGGGAGCGGCGGCGGAGACGTTTGCGCCGGTGCTGGCGGTGGTGCTGCCGGGTCTGAGCGAGGCGGCGATCAGGGAAAACGCGGGGTCGCTGGACAGCGCTCCGGCGGATCTCAGTCTGCGCATGGCCCTGCTCTGCCGAAGCCTGGAAGGGGCGGAGGCGGAAGCCCTGGCGGAGGCGCTTCGCTTCGACAACAGGACGAAAAAGCGGTTTCTGAGCTTTTCGGAAGCTCTGAAAATGCCCCTGCCCCGGGACCGGGGGGAGCTGCTGCCTTCGGTGCGGCTCCTGGGCTGGGAGGATGCCGCGCTGCTGGCTGCCCTGCCGGGGCGGGAGGACTTTGCCGCCCTGCTGGCAGAGGCCGGGGCCGCCGGGCTTCCCCTGCACCCGGGCGAGCTGCCCATAGGCGGCGCGGAGCTGATCGCCATGGGCGGGAAGCCGGGGCCGGAGCTGGGGGAAATGCTGGAAGCTCTGCTGGCAGCGGTCTGGGAGGGCCGGGCGGACAACACTTCCGAGAGCCTCCGCCCCCTGGCGAAGAAGCTGCTGCGCTGCCGCATCGACTCCTGCGGCGCGGTGACCTTCCGGGAGACGGCGGCGGGCACGGAGGCCCTGATGATCTACCACCGGAAGGGCTGGGGCTTCCCCAAGGGGCACATCCGGCCCGGAGAGACGGAGGAGGCCTGCGCAGTCCGGGAGGTAAGGGAGGAGACCGGCATTTCCATCCGCCCGGACAGCGGTTTCCGGCGGGAGACGGTCTCGGAGCGGCAGGGGGACAAGCGGAAGGTGATCTTTCTCTTGGGGCGCTACGAGGAGGGCGAAGCCCGGCCCCAGCCGGGGGAAACGCGGGCGGCGGCCTGGTTCCCGGCGGAGGAGGCGGCGGAGCTGGTCTACTACCCCGGCGACCGGGACATCTATCGGGCGGCGCTGGAATATTATAAGGAACACCGATAAAAAATCTCCCCGGCGCGGTCGCGCCGGGGAGTTGGGAACCGTGATCTTACTTCTGGGAGGCAGTAACCAACGCAAGGGTGTCCCGGGCGATGACCAGTTCCTCGTTGGTGGGGATCATGAGGACCTTCACCCGCGCACCCTCGGGGCTCAGCTCCGCCACCTTGCCCCGGACGTTGTTCCGCTCCGGGTCGATGGAGATGCCCATAAACTCCAGGCCCTCCACCATGCGCTGGCGCACGTCGCCGTCATTCTCGCCCACGCCGGCGGTGAAGACCACGCAGTCCACCCCGCCCATGGCGGCGGCATAGGAGGCGATGAGCTTCCGGCCCTGGTAGACGAAGACGCCCCGGGCCATAGCGCAGCGGTCGTCCCCCTCTTCCATGCCCTTCTCCAGGTCGCGGAAGTCGCTGGAAACGCCGGAAAGACCCAGCATGCCGGACTTCTTGTTCAGCACATTGGTCATCTCATGGATGTCCATGCCGGTCTTGTCCATGACGTATTCCAGGATGGCGGGGTCGATGGAGCCGGAACGGGTGCCCATGGGGATGCCCTCCAGAGGGGTGATGCCCATGCTGGTGTCCACGCACTTGCCGCCCTTCACCGCGGCGAAGGAGGAACCGTTGCCCAGATGGCAGGTGACCACCTTGAATTCGGGGTCGCCCTCGCGGCCGCAGAGCCGGGCCGCCTCGGCGGAAACATAGCGGTGGCTGGAGCCATGGAAGCCATAGCGCCGGACCATGTACTTGGTGTAATATTCATAGGGCAGGGCATACATATAGGCCCGCCGGGGCATGGTCTGATGGAAGGCGGTGTCGAACACGGCCACCTGGGGCACGCCGGGCATGGCCTGCTCGCAGGCCTCGATGCCCTTGAGGTTGGCGGGATTGTGGAGGGGACCCAGGGGGATGACCTCCCGGATGCCTTCCTTCACAGCTTCGTTCACGATGGTGGAAGCGGTGAACTTCTCGCCGCCGTGGAGGACGCGGTGGCCCACGGCCCCGATCTCATCCATATGCTTCACCACCCCGATCTCCGGGTCGGTGAGGGCCTGGAACACCAGGCGGATGGCGTCGCCGTGGTCCTTCATGTCCTGCTTGTATTCCTTCTTGCGCCCGTCGGCGTGCTTGTGGGTCATGAAGGAATCGGGGATGCCGATGCGCTCGCAGCCGCCCTTGCAGAGGACGGTCTCATGGTCCATATCGAAGACCTGGTATTTCAGGGACGAGCTGCCCGCGTTGATGACGAGGATCTTCATATCGTGATCTTCCTTTCTCCTGTTCGCAATTGCTTGTTCTTAATATTGTATACTCTTTTTTCAGATTACACAACGGGTTTCGGGGAAAAAACATGAAAACCATCGGGATCATTGCGGAATATAACCCCTTCCACAAGGGGCATGAAGCCCAGCTGCGGCTTTTGCGGGAGCGTTTCGGGCCGGACTGCCGTCTCGTCGTTGCCCTGGGGGGCTGCTTTACCCAGCGGGGAGAGGCGGCCCTGTTCACGAAATATGCCCGGGCGGAGGCGGCGGTGCGCTGCGGGGCCGACCTTATCCTGGAACTGCCCCTGCCCTGGGCCGCCTCCTCCGCGGAGGGCTTCGCCCGGGGGGGCGTGGGGGTGCTGCATGCTCTGGGGTGCGTGGACGCCCTGGCCTTCGGCAGCGAGTGCGCGGATCTGGGAAAGCTGGCGAAGATCGCAGACCTGACGGCGGACAAGGCATATGACGCCCGGCTGCGGGAAGCCCTGGCCGGGGGCGTCGGCTATGCCGCCGCCCGGCAGAAGGCTCTGGAATCCCTCGCCGGGGAAGCCCTGCCGGAGCTGGAAGCCCGGAACGACATTCTGGGCGTGGAATACCTGCGGGCCCTGAAGGCCCGGGGCAGCGGCATAGCGCCCCTGCCATTACCCCGCTTTGGGGAGTTTCCCCCCGCTTCGGCGCTTCGGAAAAAGGCGGACTTCTTCCCCGATCTGCCGGAAGGGGCGGCGGAAGTATTCCGCCGGGAGGCGGCTTTGGGCCGCCGGGCGGAGGGAGAACGGCTGGACGCGGCCATCCTGGCCAGGCTGCGGAGCATGACGGAAACGGAACTGGCCGCCCTTCCCGGCGCATCCGAAGGGCTGGAAAACCGGCTGAAAAAGGCATCGCTGACGGCGGGGACGGTGGAGGAGCTGGTGGCCCATACCACCACGAAACGTTACCCCGCCGCAAGGATCCGCCGCATGGCCCTGGCCGCCCTTCTGGGCATCCCGGCGGGGCTGGAGAAGGGCACGCCCCCTTACCTGCGGGTGCTGGGGCTGAATGAGAAGGGGGCGGCGCTGCTCCACGACGCCCACCCTGCCCTGCCGGTGATCACCAAGCCCGCCGACGGCAGAGGGGAGATTTTCGAGCTGGAAGCCCGCGCCTGCGGCATCTATGCCCTGGCCTTCCCGGACCCGGCCCAGCGCCGGGGGGACATGGATTACAAGGCGACGCCCTTCGTGCTGAAATAAGAAGGCAACCGTTGATTGTTGGGTCCGCTTTGTCTATAATAGGAACGAAGCGAGGTGATCGTATGCTTCCCTACACCACGGAAGAGATCCGGGCTCGCGTGGAGCCGATCGCAAAGAAATACGCGCTGGCTGCCGTTTACCTCTTTGGTTCTTATGCCAGAGGAGACGCTACGGCGAGCAGCGACGTGGACTTGCTCGTGGACTTGAGCGGTTCCCCGGTCCGCGGTCTGATGTTTGCCCGGCTTTACAATGAACTGGAGGAGGCTCTGGGCGTCCGCATCGATCTGGTGACCCTGGACAGTCTTGAACAGCCGTCCGATTTTCGCAGCGACAAGTATTTCCGTGACAACGTTCATCGGGAAAGGAAGATGATCTATGCTGTCGCCTGACCAGCAGCGGCTGGTCCGCATCTGGGACTACTGCCGCTTTATCCAGGGCACGGTCAGCCGATTCGGCGGAAGCTGGGAGGCATTTTCATCTGACTCGGACTATCAGCAGTCCGTAGCCTTCAGCGTTCTTCAGATCGGCGAGCTGGCCGGGAGACTGTCTGACGGACTTCGGCAGGAGACCGCAGCCGAGATCGACTGGCCCTCCATCAAGGGACTGAGAAACATCATCGTGCATGAATACGGCAAGGTCAAGCTGCAGGTCCTGTGGGACATCGTATCGGAGGATGTCCCCAGGCTCAAGGAATTCTGTGAAAGGCATTTGCCGGAAGACTTTTGACGCACTTCGCCCCCGGAGGCTGCGCAGGCAGCCCCCGGGGGCAAATTTTTCATGGGGGTTCAAGCGGGAAGCAGCGCCGCTTCCCGCTCCAAGGTGGTGAATGCGGGCCGCTCCCGCAGGGAGGCAAAGCATTCCTCCGCCAAAGCGTCCGCGATCCAGTGGCGGACCTCCGACGGGGCAGCTGTTTCCGGCAGTTTGGAAAAGAAGGAGGTCGCTTTTTCTGACGGCGCAGGGGCAGCATAGGCTTTGGCAGCTGCGACCATCTCCCCCAGGGCTTCCAAGGCTGCGTCCGCCTTCTCCCCGCAGGCCAGTCGTGCCTGCTGCAGCCGGAGGTTCAGGTGATACCAGATCAGGGTTTTCGGCTCCCCTGCCGACGCCAGGATCGCCTCCGCCATGGTGCAGGCCTCCCGGCTTCCCTCGCTTTGCAGCAGATTCAGCAGCCCCACCGCGGTTTTTGCGATCTCCCGGCGCAGCGCCCTTTCCCGTTCTGTTCCCTGCCGCAGCAGCAGCTCCAGCTTTTCCTTATGGGGCAGCTTCCGGGCTAGAGCCTCCGCTTCCCCCCTTCGCCCCAACGCCAGCAGGATCTGGACCAGCATGGCCCCGGCGTCCTCATTGTCCGGGCTCTCCCCCACGATCTCGGAAAAATGCCCTTCGGACAGATGCAGGAGCTTTTCCCGCTCCGCCCCATCCTCCGTCCGCGCGGCCAGTTGGTATTCCTCATTGGCCCGCCGGAAGCGAAACGCCCGATCTCCGGGCCACTCCTTCAGGGCCGCCTCCGCCAGCGCCAGAAGGGCGGCGTGATCCCCCCGCTGCCGGTATTCTCCCTCGCTCTCCTGCCAGCGGTTTTCCCATTCCTCGCGGGTCACAGGCTCCGTCAGCAGCTCGTCGGCGCTCACGCCCAGCAGCCGGGCCAGGGGCAGGATCAGGGCGGCCTCCGGCCAGTTGGCGGCGTTTTCCCATTTGCTCACCGACTGGGCGGACACGCCCAGCCGCGCGGCCAGGCCTTCCTGGGACAAGCCCGCTTTTTGCCGAAGAACCCGCAGTTTGGCGGCAAAGGTTTCCAATTCCATGGTACGCCCTCCTTATCTTTTTCTGCGGACATTCTATCGGCTGGGGAGGGCGCCGTCAATTACAGAATATGAGAGGGGACCGCAACCTGGGGTTGATACTATTTCGTATAATTCTCCGCCTGAGCGCGGAACATCTCGGCATATTTGCCGTTCAGGGCCATGAGCTCCTCATGGGTGCCCTGCTCGGCCACTTCCCCGCCGCTGATGAGATAGATGCGGTCCGCATCCCGGATGGTGCTGAGGCGGTGGGCGATCATGATGGTGGTGGTGTTTGAGACGTCGAACATCAGCTTGGTCATCTTGTATTCCGCCAGGGGATCCAGGGCGCTGGAGGGCTCGTCCAGGATCATCAGGCCGAAATCGTCCATCAGCAGCCTCGCCAGGGCCAGCTTCTGGGTCTCTCCGCCCGAGAGCATGATCCCGTCCTCCACGAACTCCCGGGAGACCGTCTTTTCCATATCGTCCAGCCGGTCCAGCCCCACGGTTTTCAGGGCCTTCATCCGCCGCTCGTCAGAGGCCCCGGGGTTGTAGTATTGCAGGTTCTCCCGCAGGGTCAGGGCATAGAGATTGGCGTCCTGAAAGGCGATCCCCACCCGTTTGCGCAGCTCATGTACGTCCCATTCCCCGATGGGCTTGCCGTTATACAGGATCGCGCCGCTGTCTATATCGTACAGCCGCAGCAGGAGCTTTGCCAAGGTGGATTTGCCCGCGCCGTTCTCTCCCACGATGCCGATTTTCTCCCCCGGTTCGATCCTGAGATTCAGATGCTTCAGGCAGAAGTCCGACTCCGGGTAGGCAAAGGACACGTCCCGCAGCTCCAGGGACAGGGGCCCTTTCGGCGGCATTTCGCCCCGGGAGGGCTCAATGACGCTGGGGAGCTCGAAAAACTCCCGGGCCTGCTCCGCCTGCTCCGAGACCTGGGCCATATTGGAAAAAACGTAGAACAGATTGTGCAGCTGGTTTGAAAGCGTAGTACTGGCGGCAATGAGGGCGGCGTAGTCGCCGATGGAGCCGATCCTGCCGCTGGAAATGCCCCAGATCACATAGGCGACGGTTCCCAGGGTGGTGAACTGATTGAACAGGTTGCTCATGAGGTTGAGCTTCATCCGGGGACGGACATAGCGAATCTGAAGCTCCTTCGTCCATCGGATGTATTTGTCCACCCAGGCCAGCACATAGGTCCCCATGCTGCTGACCTTCATGTCGGCGGCATACTGCCGCTCCTGGAGCATCCGGGCCCCGTAGTTGATGCCCCGGCTCTTTTCGGCGCTCTCCCGAGTCAGCTGCATGTTTATCTTCACTTCCCGGACGCTGAGGAATACCTGGACTACGGAGCCCGCCAGCACGATCAGCACCACCCAGGGGCCCAGGAGGGCGATGACGGCGAACATGGCCGCGCAGGTGAGCATGGCGCTGAGCAGCTGGATGAAGCTCTGAAAGATATTCTGTGAGCCCGTGGAAAACTGCTCATAGGTCAGCTGATATTTGGCGTAATACTCCGGCTTGTCCAGAAAGCGGTAGTCCGTGACCATGGCCTGCTGCAGGATGAGCTTGGTGAATTTCAGCGCGAATTCCGTCTGCTTGACACCGACGCCGAAGCCCAGGAGGTTCGTCGCCAGCACCACCGCCAGCTGCGCCAGGATCAGGATGCCCACATTCCAGATGATCTTGCCCGCCGGGAGTCCATTCAGAAGTCCGTCGATGGCCACCTTGGGGGTGGCGACGGTGACAATGGAATTTACCAGGCTGGGCAGAGCCTGGGCGAGGAGCATCAGGAAAAAAAGCCCTTTCCCCAGCTTCAGCGCGGGCCGCAGCAGGAACAAAGCGTTGTCGAAGGTGCGTTTCAGCTTTTTCATGGGCGCGTCCTCCTCTCAGTGTTTATCCTATCAGCGCCGAAATTGCGAGTCAAACAACCGTTCGTTGCAATCATCCTTCCCCCGTGATCGCTTCCGCCCGCGCCCGGATGGCCTGAAACTCCGGTTCCTCCCGCAGGGGGGCAAAATCCGGGTGGTCCAGGCTGCGCAGCAGCAGGGCGCGGAAATAACGGAGGGTTTTTTCATCCCAGCGGGCAGGCGCGATCTGAACGCCCCGGCCCAGCGGCGTATTCACCGCTACCGCATAACCGGGAAGCAGGAATACGCGGATTATTACGCACAGTTCATGGAATATCTGGATGATAAGGTCCTGGATCATGAGAACGGTTCCTGGTTTCATCAGATGGACCGCGACAATCATGTAATCGGTACCGTGTGGCCGGGCAAGAACGATCTGTATCATGCCTTCCAGGCAACGCTGATCCCGTATTACAAGCCAGGTGTGTCAATTGCTCTGGCAGTGAAAAAACAGCTCAAAAAATGACAGATCTTTTGCCGATGTGAAAAGTCATCGGAATGGCTCCGGGACGTTTGAGGAATTATTATCATGCAGACAGCGTCAAAAAACAACAGGAAACAGGCACCTTTGCCGGAACCGGGCAGAATAGGGAGATTCTTATTTGTATGGATTGCCGCGGCGGTTCTGATCGTTTTGTGTCTGATTCCGTTCTACGCGTATATCTGGAGAGCGAGTACAGAGTCACGGACACGTTCGAAGTGTGAGACGGTGGCGCATGCTTTGTTTGAGCAGGGGTCGAACAACTGGAAAAACAACTTCGACTGGATGCGGGTAGAGCGGGAGGCTTACTGCGCCGTAAATGCGATCGCGGCATGGGCCGGAATCTACGGCGGGACAAACGAGGAGGAGATTGCGCGGATCTTTACAGATACCGCTATGCCCCTTCCGGATGGGATTGCTTTGCTGAAGAACCGGGAAGACTACCAGGTTCTGACAGGCGACTTTCCGAGAGACGAATTTGACTACGTCGCAGCTCTGGCGAATGAACAGGAAGAAGAGTGGGGCTGTTCCTATAACGAAGACGGAGAGATCATAGAGGACGGAGGACGCCTGAATGAGTATTCCGGACTGACGATTGTGGACAATACCTGGTACTATTCCACTTATCTCCCGCTGTCGGACACGTTTGCAATCGGAAAAAAAAGCGAGGATGCGATACAGATACCGGATGAGCTGCTGGTTTTGGATGAGAGCATTGACACGGCAGATGCGGACATCTTAATGGTTCTTGCCGGCAGCTATGAGGTGCTGCGGGTAAAGGGGGATCTGGATATCTCTGTCGGGGATACCATTCCGGAGGAGAACCGGAAGGAAGGATGGCTGAAGATCGGGGATGACTGGTACGTTGCCGGTTCCGCCGGAAATGACTACTTTCAGATCTATGCGGTCGTCCCTTCGTCAGAGGTTTCGTCGAGGAACATTTTTTCCCCGCTGATTCCGGCGCTTCTTTTCGCAATGCTGTTTCTCCTGACAATGCTGTATGCCTGGTTTTTGAGATACGATATCATGCGCGGCCGGGTGGAGAAGGATGGGAACAAGAATACCCCGCAGGAACTGTTTGAATTGATGAAACGGCATATGCGCAGAATGTTCATCATGATCGCGCTGATTGCTGTTTCAGCCTTCCTGCTGTTCAGTGCCCTCTATGTAGTCGATGATGCCAGGATCTGGGGTTCCTCGATCCTGGATGAGATTGAAGGGTTCTTTGAGGATGATGATATCACCGCAATTGTGATGACAGACGCTATGCGGAAGAATGAGTGTGATCTCGCGGATCTGATCTGTGAGATTGTGCCCGGCGTTCCAGGGCGCTGCAGTTCTTCCGCACTGCAGGATCTGGGAGATGGGATCGGGAAATCCCTCTTTATGCTGGACAGAAAGGGCACCGTTGAGGCCGCATCCTCATCGGAGTACGATTTTTCCGGACTCTTTGATGAGAACTCTGAGTGGGCGCCTCTTCGTGCTGTACTGGAAGGGAAGGCAGATCATGTTTTCACGATTGTAGGTGAGGGGAACACGGCCAGCGTCTGCCTGGGGGTGAGGCGGCAGGGCAACCTCGGCATGCTGGTTTATCTGGATTATGTTACCATACCGGTTTCCATCGAGGGATACTATTCGAATTATAAGGTGCCGGACGGACTGTTGCTGGTTACCGTTGATGCGCAGTCCGGAATGATCCTGTCCAGCTCTCAGGACGCTTATTCCGGCATGGATGCGTCTGCAATCGGCTTAAAGGACGAGACACTGCGCAATGGCTTCGCCGGAGATGTTCTGATCAACGGAACAAACTACTTTGTTCAGACCAGAAGCGGTGAGGAAAGGGTCAGCCTGATCGCAGCTGATCTTACGTACCTGACAAAGAAGTACCTTCCGGTGATTCTTCTGACCGTCGCTGCCGGACTGGTGCTGGTCATTCTTCTGTTCTGGGCGGTGGGAACCCTTCAGAAAAAAACGTGGCGGAATCTGATGGTACAGGAACCGCACGCGCAGACCTCTGATTTCGGCCGCGAAGAGAAAAAGAAAAACCGAAGAATAGAGCAGCAGACGAAAGCGCTTCGGGAGAAAGAAAAGGAGAATACGGAGGAGAAAGAGCAGGAAGAGAAAGAGCAGGAAGAGACTGCTTCGTTCTACAGAGAAAGCGACGGAAATCTGCGCTCGGATCGCTCGGCTGTAGGACGCTGGCTGACTCTGAGAACGCCATTTCACAGTATGTCAGCAGATGAGAAGTTCCGGTTCGTGCTGCACATTCTGGTCATTCTGGCGTTTGCGTGCGCTTATTTCCTGTATCAGGGCAAGGAGAAAAACGGGATTAAGGGAAGCGCATTCGCCTTCCTTCTGCAGCATACCTGGCAGAACGGATTCAATATCTATGCAATCTGTTACGCGATCCTTGTGATCATTCTCATCTTTGCCGTGACGATTCTGATTCGGAGACTGGTTCTTCTGATCAGTAAAAACTTCGGCAGCAGAGGAGAGACGATCGGCAGGCTGATCGGCAGCTTTATCGGTTATCTGTCGGTGATCGGCGCAATCGGGTACAGCCTGATGTATCTTGGCGTGAATACGATGACAATTCTTGCATCTGCCGGAATTGTCGGCCTGGGCATCAGCATCGGCGCCAAGGATCTGATCGCGGATATCCTTGCCGGAGTCTCGATCGTGTTCGAGGGAGAATTCCGTACCGGGGACATCGTAGAGATCGGCGGGTTCCGGGGGCAGGTGGAAGAGATCGGTATCCGTACAACGAAGGTAATGGCATTGGGCAATGTGAAGGTGTTCCGCAACAGTGAGGTCAGCGGGGTAATCAATCTGACCCAGCGGTATTCGATTGCCAGTGTCAAGGTTTCCGTGAGCAGGGCGGAACCCCTGGAGAAGGTGGAGGAAATCTTCAAAAGAGAACTGCCCGCGATTCGGGAAAAGATTCCTCAGGCAGTGGAGGATATCTCCATGAGTGGTCTGGTAGAGGTGAATACTGCAAATGTCATTCTGGCATTTTCCACAAAATGCAGGGAATCGGACCGCTATGGCATTGAGCTGAGGCTCAAGCGGGAATTAGATCTTTTGATGGAGCGGGAAAACATAGGATCCTGGGGACTTTGGAAGAAACCGGAAGGCTATATGCCGCCGCCATTATGATTCCGGGGTGCGGACAGGAGGAAATCGCGATGAAGCATCCGTTCAAGATTCTGATCAATGTTCTTCGTCATACCGGGGCTGACAAATTTTTGTTGTCCTATGTTGCTTTCTTTTTTGCCGATGCGGCGTTGATCTGGC
>CADBKO010000041.1 GCA_902795345.1 Oscillospiraceae bacterium | reverse complement strand
GGCAGTAATGCTGGTATTCAGCCTGTGCGCTCTCGGCGCCAGCGCAGCAGACTGCGTGGTCGTTACGCCGAGCGCCACTTACGGCGGCGCTGTCCTCAATAAGGTGCGGTAGTGTTCGCACATAACTTTGGCGGAAAAGAGGAAGCGCGATGGCATATAAGCGTCTGGGTGAGCTGCTGGTAGCAGCCGGAACGATAACAGAAGAGGAACTTGCACGCGGGCTTGCCCTGCAGAAGGGCACCAAAGAGCGCCTCGGCACCGTGCTGATCTCCAACAATATCATCACGGAGGAAAAGCTCATCGAAGCCCTGCAGATGCAGTTGGGCATCGAATTTGTGGACCTGACGAAGGTCAATATCCCCACGGAGCTGGCACAGGCTCTGCCGAAGAATATTGCGAAGCAGTATCAGGTCGTTCCCGTGCGCGCGGTGAAGGATGAGCTTTATCTGGCCATGAGCGACCCCATGAACTTCTATGCGATCGAGGAAGTTCGCAAGGCTGTGCGCAAGAAGGTCGTGCCCATGGTGGCGACGGCCGCCGCCGTGGAGCGCGCAATCCAGGTGCTTTACGGAAACGAAGGCGCCGCCAAGGCCATTGAGGAGATGAAGCGGGAAGCCGCCGCATCCCAGGATGTGAGCGTTCCCGACGCCGCTTTCGTCTCCAATCAGCTGGGGGACGACACCATCAGCAACGCCCCCACCATCCGGCTGGTGAACGCCATCATCGAGCGTGCCATCACCGAGCGCGCCAGCGATATCCATCTGGAGCCCCGGGAGAATGAGCTGCAGGTCCGCATGAGGATCGACGGCCTGATGCGCTATATCATGACGGTCCCCCGCGATCTGCAGGGCAGCGTCATTTCCCGTATCAAGATCATGAGCAGCCTGGACATCGCGGAGCACCGCATCCCCCAGGACGGGCGCTTCAACGTGAAGATGAAGGACAAGGACATCGACCTCCGTGTCTCCACGCTTCCCACCGTTTACGGTGAGAAGATCGTTGCCCGTCTGCTGGATAAATCCGGCCAGAAGCTCTCCAAGGATGCCATCGGGCTTACCGGCAGCGATCTGCAGAAATATGAGCATATGCTCCATTGCCGCAGCGGCGTGCTGCTGATCGTGGGCCCCACCGGTTCCGGTAAATCCACCACCATGTACACCATGATCGACGACCTGAACAAGGACGACGTGAACCTGGTCACTTTGGAGGACCCCGTGGAATACAACGTGGACGGCGTCAACCAGGTCCAGATCAATGAAAAGACCGGCATGACCTTTGCCAACGGCCTCCGCGCCATCCTTCGTCAGGACCCGGACATCATTGCCGTGGGCGAGATCCGTGACGGTGAAACGGCGGACATTGCCATGCGAAGCGCCATCACCGGCCACGTGGTCCTTTCCACCATACATACCAATGACGCCGTGGGCACCATCGAGCGTCTCTACGACATCGGCGTGGAACCTTATCTGGTATCCAGCGCCATGCGGGGCATCATCTCCCAGCGTCTGGTGCGCCGGATCTGCCCCAACTGCAAGGAAGCCTATGAGCCCAGCGAGGACGAGCTGCTGGAGCTGGGCATGCCTGCCAAATCCGGTTTGCTGTTCTATAAAGGAAAGGGCTGCCCCAACTGCTTCCACACCGGCTACCGCGGCCGTACCGCCGTTTTCGAGATGCTGGAGATCACCAGTAAGGTACGGGCCATGATCTCCCGCCGCGCCGGGCGCGACGAGATCGAGACGGAGCTTAAGAAGCCCGAAAGCGGGTTTGTCTCCCTGCGGAAAAACGCCCTTCGTCTGGTACTGGAAGGTGTGACTACCGGCGAAGAAGTCCTGCGCGTGATCAGCGAAGAAGACTGAGCGGGGGAGGACAGTTGCCATGATGACGATTGAAGAAATGGTGGCTAAGGCGAAAGCCGAAGGCGCCTCCGATATCCATCTGATCTGCGGCATCCGACCCAAGTATCGCGTCAGCGGCGGCCTGGAGGATATGATCGATGAGGTCATGACGCCGGACGACTGCATTGCCGCAGCCCGCTTCCTTTGCGGGGACCGTTACGACGAATTCGATCAGATCGGCGAGTTGGACGCCGCCGAGACCTATGCGGACAACCGCTGCCGTATCCATGTGTTCAAGCAGCAGGGATTCCCCTCTGTGGCGCTGCGTCTCTTGCGGGAAGAGATCCCCGATCTGAACAATCTGGGCCTGCCTCCCATCGTGCCGACGCTGACGGAGCTGCACAAGGGCATCGTGCTGGTCACCGGCGAGACCGGTTCCGGTAAATCCACCACGCTGGCCGCCCTGATCGATTCCATCAACCATAAATATAAATATCATATCGTCACGCTGGAGGACCCGGTGGAATACATCTACAAGCCGGATCTGTGCGCCATCAACCAGCGTGAGATCGGGAAGGACACCCGGAGCTTCTCCGAAGGCCTGCGTGCCAGCCTTCGTGAGGACCCCAACGTGATCCTCATCGGCGAAATGCGTGACCGGGACACCATTGAGACGGCCATCACCGCCGCCGAGACCGGCCACCTGGTTTTCGGAACCCTGCATACCGGCAGCGCTTCCGATGCTGTGGACCGTATCGTCCAGGTTTTCCCGGCCGATGCCCAGACGCAGATCCGCCTGCAGCTGTCCATGACCCTGGCGGCCGTTCTGACCCAGCAGCTGGTCCCCAAAAAGGGCGGCGGCCGGGCCCTGGCCTGCGAGCTCATGATCGTGACGGACGCCATCCGCAACCTGATCCGTGCGGGCAATACGCCGCAGATCGCCAATGCGGTCGCCACCTCTTCCGCCATCGGCGGCATGACTATGGACCAGGCGCTGGTGAAGCTGGTGCGCAGCGGCACCATCACCAAAGATGTGGCGCTCCACTATTCTCACAACCGCGATTATGTGAACAAAAACGCAATGTGAGTCTCATTACAGTAGACAGTAAACTTGAATCGATCGATATGATTTCCTGCGGAAGGAAGTGAACCTGTTTGGAAACCTTTAAGTACGCGGCCATTTCCCACAGCGGAGAGCGTGTCTCCGGCATCATGGAAGGTTACAATGAGCTGGATGCGGTGGATCGCATCAAACAGACCTGCGATGTGATCCTGAAGCTGACCCCCGTCAAGCAGGATGTGGGCAGCCTCATGAGCATGGATATCGGCGGGAATAAGCTCAATGCCAAGGCTTTCACCGTCATGTGCAGCCAGTTCTCCATCATCCTTCGTGCCGGTATCCCCATCGCCAGGACCGTGCATCTCATTGCGGAGAAGACCACGGACAAGACGCTGAAGCGCATCCTGAAATCCGTTGCGGAAGACGTGGAATCCGGGCGTACCGTTGCCGATGCGTTCAATGATCGCGGCGGTTCCATTTTGCCGCCCACGTTTGTGGAGACCATCCGTGCGGGCGAGGAATCCGGTAATCTGGATAGGGCTTTTGACAGCATGTATCACCTCTTTGACAAGCGGGTGAAGATGGCGGCAAAGGTGCGAAGCGCCCTGGCCTATCCTATGTTTGTGCTTGTCATCGCCATCGGCGTCGTGATCGTACTGATGGTAAAAGTCGTGCCTACCTTTACGGCGATTTTTGACAGTTACGATGCGGAGCTGCCCTTTATGACGCGGCTCCTGATCGGCATTTCCAACTTCTTCCGAGCAGCCTGGCCATATATCCTTGTTATAGCCGCCATCATCGCGCTGGTGTATAAGCTGGTTCAAAAGACGGAAAAGGGAAAGATGGGCCTGGCGAAACTGCAGCTCAAGCTCCCCATCCTGGGCAATATCGCTCTTCTCAACGGCGCCAGCCAGTTTGCCAGTTCCATGACCACCATGCTGGGTGCCGGCCTTCCCATTACCCGCGCAGTCTCCATCACTTCCAGAACGATGGATAACTACTACATCAGTTCGGAAACCGGTAAGCTGGTAGGCAAGCTGGAAGAAGGCAAAGCCCTGGGAAGCAGCATGGCGGAAGCGGCCTACCTTCCCGATATCCTGGTGGATATGGTCACTGTGGGCGAGGAAACCGGTGAACTGGAAGAGACTATGGATACCATTTCCGGCTACTATGACGCCGAACTGGAAATGGCTACGGATGCTGCCATGAAGAAACTGGAACCCGCGCTGCTGATCTTCATGGCTGTGATCGCCGGCTTTATTGTCATCGCCATTTATATGGCCATGTTCGATATGTACAGCGTCATGTGATCCGATAATGAGTTTATTAAAGAACCCGCCGCTGACGGGATACAAGGGAGCGTAAGCAGGGATGTCGAGGATCATCAGCCGGAAAAAGAAGGTTGAAAAAGAGCAGGAAGATAAAGAACAGAGTGTAAGAAGGCTTATCTGGCTGCTCATCTTCGTCGTATTGCTGCTGGCGGTGATGGTTGTTTTGCCGCTTATCCAGAATCGGGAAAGCAAAGCCGAGGCTTACGCCTGTACTCTTGCGATCCGCAGAGCGCAGGATGCGGTTTTGGTAGAGTTTCTTTCCAACCCCGAAATGACGGAACAAGAAGCCTACGTTGTGGTGGATCAGAGCAAGCTGGCACGGGAGGATCTCTGCCCCGGCGGCGGTGACTATTATTTGGTACCGACCAGTGGGAGCTGGCGTGTTACCTGCGGCCTTCACGAGGAGGATACCAAACTGCGAACGAAGATCAACGCAAGCCGTGTTTTGGCACTGGTCCAGGATCAATTGGCAAATCGAAAACGATTGGAAATGAGTATGGATCAGTCCTTGATCCTGAATATCAACGGCAAACCTCTGGATGTCAAGATGCTGGCAGGTGACAACGGACTTCGGCGCGGCACTGATTATTCCATTGATTTTGACGGTGTCGTCAGTTTCTTCTCCTTAAATGCTTCGGATGAGATAAACTGGTTCGTCTATGCCGACGCAAACCACGCCGCAGTGTGGAAGATCAACAGCGGCTGGAGCGGGGACGCTTATCCTAAAAACTGATGAAGGAGAGAGCGTCGTGTCTATCCACGATAGTCGGCTGATTCTCATTTATTGCTGCTTCGTTGCATTAGCTTTGGGCGCGGTCATGGGTTCATTTCTCAACTGCGCCGCATGGCGGATCGCTCATGACCAGAGCTTTCTGAAGGGAAGAAGCCGATGCCCGGAATGCGGTCATGTTCTGGGCGTTCCGGATTTGGTTCCTCTGTTCAGTTGGCTTTTCCTGAGAGGAAAATGCCGTTACTGCGGTGCGAAGGTCTCCGTTCGATACTTTCTTACGGAACTCTTTATGGCGGTGGTAACGCTTGTCTGCCTCCT
Organism: Oscillospiraceae bacterium; assembly: GCA_902795345.1. GTDB lineage: Bacteria > Bacillota > Clostridia > Oscillospirales > Oscillospiraceae > UBA1774. The sequence continues at coordinate 20,691 of CADBKO010000041.1, read as the reverse complement.
TCGCTTTGATTTGACCATCGTCTGCCTGAGGAATTACGTTTTTCTTTGCTGTCTTTTCTGCCTCGCTCTGGTGGATCTTGAGAACTACACCATACCGGACGGGTGTCTGCTGATTTCAGCAGCTGTATGGCTGGCGGCTTTACCATTCCTGCATATGAGCTGGAAGGAAGCTTTGATGCATCTGGTGGCTGCACTGATATTCGGCGGCGGTCTCCTGATACTGTCCCTGGTGATGGATCGTATTCTTAAGCGGGACAGCCTGGGCGGCGGCGATATAAAACTGTTTTTTGTTGTAGGATTATATCTTGGCATCGCGGCCACCTTGTTTTCCCTTTTGTTGGCCTGCGTTTTAGGTTTGGTTTTCGCTTTTCTGCGAAAGAGGATCGGAAACAGTAAAAATGAACAGATCCCATTCGGCCCGTCCATTGCGGCGGCAGCTGCGGTCATGCTGCTGTTCGGAGATCCCATGGTACGCTGGTACCTGGGCCTGATCTCCGCAGCTTGATAATATGCTTGATAAAAATGCGGAAGATGGAGTTGTGAGCATGGCAAAAATACTTGGAATCGATATCGGATATGATTCGGTAAAGCTGGCTTTGGTCAGCGGGAAGCAGGTCAAAAAGACCGCAATTGCTTCCATGCCCAAGCGTCTCATGCGCGACGGGCGTCTGGCCTCTCCGGAGGCGATGGGCGAGCTCTTGGCTCAAACCATGAAAAAGAACGGTATCCACTGTTCTTCGGCAGCCGTGGCATTTTCCAATGAAGCGGTCTTCGTGCGGAATGTCACTATGCCGGTCATGGCTGCGGATCAGCTGTCTCTGAACCTGCCTTATGAGTTCCGGGACTACATCACCGAGGAATTGAAGAATTATATCTTCGATTATGCGATGTTGTCGGATGCTGCGGCCGCCGTTGCCGACTCCGGAAAGCCGGTAAAAAACGCGGAAAAGCCAAAGAAGGAAAAAAAGAATGCGCTGGAAGCCTTTGAGGAACAGGCGGAAACCCAGGCAGCTGCCGCTGAAAAGGCAGCAGAGCCTGAAGAATCCAGCAGCGCTACCATGGATCTTCTTGCTGTTGCCGCTCCGGTTTCTCTTATGGAGGAAACCAGGCTCATGCTTCGCAAAGCCGGTATGAAGCTGACGAAGGCTGCTCCGGCAGTTACCGCCTACACGGGCCTCATTCGCAGCATGGATCCCACCAAGAAGCCGGAGAATGGGGAATACTGCTTCCTGGACCTGGGCTATCAATCCATCCGGATGTACATGTTCAAGGGTGAACGACACATTGTTACCAGGGTGCTGGAGTCCGGCCTTTCCGTTGTGGATGCTGCCATCGCAGACGCTTACAATGTGGATGAGCATCTGGCCCACACCTATGTGGTAAACAACTTTGAGGATTGCCAGAGCAAAGAGATCTGCGTAAACGCTTTCAACAACATCGCAGTGGAGCTCATGCGCGCCCTCAACTTCTATCGTTTCAGCAATCCCGAAAGCACGCTTTCCGATGTCTGGCTCTGCGGCGGCGGCGCCTATATTTCCTCTCTGGTTGCCGCCATCGAAAGCGGCTTGGAGGGTATGAAGATCCACTCCGCTGAAGAGCTTATGCCTGGCGGCAGGCTTTTGGGTGACAGCAATGCCCTGGCACAAGCCATCGGCATTACGCAGGAATAAGACGGGAGGTGTGCTGAGTGGCTGCTGCAGTTAAGAGTGATTCCAAGAAAGCGGGCAAGATCCGCGGAAAGCTGCCCGTAAAGAAATCCATCAATATGGCCGTGGTGGGACAGAAAAAGACCCGTGTCTCCACTGCGATTCTGGCGCTCATCCTGATTCTTTTGGTCGCCGCTGCTATCGGTAAATTCCTTGTGATGGATCGGTTTGCCGAAGTGGAAAGGGAAGAGCAGAAAGTTCGTGACCTTCGCAATGAGCTCAGTCTGGCGAATGCCAAGCTGGACAGCTTTGGCGAACTGAAAAATAATTATGCCCATTATACCTTCGCAGATATGACGAGCGAAGAGCTTCGCCGCGTGGAACGCAGCGATGTAGTGGAACTCATCGAGCGCGTCGTTCTTCCCACTGCTGATCTCAACAGCTGGAATGTAAAGCAGAATCAGCTGACGCTGAACGTGACGCTGAATACCCTGCAGGACACGAACATGCTGGCGCAGATCCTCAATGAAGAGGATATGGTGGAGTTCGCAACAGTGAAAAACGCCGTTACCAATGAGATCAAGCGCGAACCGGCGCCTTCGGTCTCTGGTACGTCTAATGCAGAGGCTCCTGCCGAAGAAGCTGCGGAAGCGGAAGAACCCGCTGAAGGAGAAGCTGCTGAAGAAGCTCCGGCGGAAGAAGCTCCAGCCGAGGAAGGCGAAGTCCCCGAGGAACCCGCAGAGGGAGAAGCGGAAGGCGAAACCGAAATTGAAGGGGAGACCGGAGAAGAGAAAGAGCTTCTTTACAATGTGACCGCGCAGATCATCGTATACCTCACCATCGCGGAAAAGGAGGGCTGAGTATGAGCCGGGAAGTCAACGCAAAGGAAAAAGTGCTGCTTGTTATTCTTGTCCTGATCATTCTGGGCTTTGCCTACTACCGTTTCGTGGATCAGCCTGTCCGCAAAAACCTTGCCAAAGCGGAAGCGGAGTATTCCTCCCTTCAGAGCGAATTGACCGAGGTCCGAGTCAAGATCCGGGAACTGCAGCGCATGCAGGATGAGATCGACGAGATCACCTCCGGCGGCAAGGACAGCTTCATGCCCAGCTACAACAACGCGAAGGAAGAACTTGCGCTGCTGAACGATATCCTCAATGAATCGGTCACCCAGTATTCTGTGGCTTTCACAAACGTTACACGCTATAAGGATCAGATCCGCCGTGATTTCAAACTTGATTTTACGACCCCGGATTACGATTCCATGAAAGTTGTGATCGATAAGCTCACCGGTGTGGATTACCGCTGCATGATCGGCGACTGCAATTGCAATGTGATAAAAGTAAAGGATCCGATGAATCCTAGTCTGGAAACTACAGCGTTATCCGTAAGCGCAACAGCTACTTTCTATGAGACCATGGTAGGCGGTACTGCTGACGCCGGTCTTCCTCCCGATTCCTCCAAGCAGGGTTGATTTCTAATAGCAGAATAATGAATCCCGGTCAGCAGTACTTCTGTTGACCGGGATAGTTTCGGAATCAATGAGATCCCCGATTTGTCGGATAGACAGGTCGGGGATTTTTTCGTAGGAATCGGTAAAACTCCTATGAGAGAAGGAGCGATGGAATGAATGAGCTCTGACCTTTGAAAAAGGTCGGAGCGAACGATATGTAGTCCGCTCCGACGATGGCGGAGGGTGCAGGATTCGAACCCGCGTGGAGTTTCCCCCTAACGGTTTTCAAGACCGCCCCGTTATGACCGCTTCGGTAACCCTCCAGCACCGGAAGTGTACCACGCCCGGTCTCAGTTGTCAATCCGCGCTGCCAAGCGCACGGATCACTTCCCCCGCGTCCAGGGGCAGGGAGAAAGCACGGCCTGCCAGGTCCTTGGGCACCTTGGGGTAGCCGGGATGCTGAATGTCTGCATAGCCCCGGTTTACACGGAAGAGCTTTGCTCCGGGAATCAGCCGGGTGAATTTCTCAAAGGGCCAGCGAATAACGCCGGGTGTGTTGAATCCCACGCCCAGTTCGATGATGCACAGACGCATCTCCGCGCTGGAATTCACAAAGTCCGCATAGCGCTGGAAGCCCTCGTCGTAGTTCTCCGGGCGAAAAGCGATCTCCGCCAGCTCCCCGCAGTATGGACAGCGGGGAAGTCCCTCCTCACGGCACTCAAAGGTATCGTGATCGATATACTCCAGCACTTTCCGCAGGGCGGGCAGGCTTTCCCAGGTGTGCTTGCAGCAGCGCTTAGAGCAGGCCAGCACGTCATAATTGCCCTGGTATTCAAAAACCCGTTCCATGGGGAAGCCGGCGCGCATGAATTGGCGATCCGCATTGGAGGTCACCACAAAGAAATCCTTGCCCTCCAGCAGAGATTTCAACTCCGCATAAAGGGGCAGGGGAGGCAGCACCTCACGCACATAATGGATATGGGTCGCCCAGTAGGCCCATTTTCGCCCGACGGACCATTCCTCGTCCTTCATGCCAACAAGTTCATATTGGCAGCGATAGCCGAGAGCGTACATCTCCGGAAAATGCTCCCGGAATACCGCTTCGTCCAGGTAACTCAGTCCAGCCGAAGCGCTGAGACCTGCGCCGGCGCCAACCAGAATCCGGTCGGCATGTTCCAGTTCATTTCGTAATAAACCAATATTATGTAAGCTCTGCTCGTCCATAATGCCGTCTCCTTTTCAGGCTCTTCTAACTGGTTATATTATAAACAATCCGAGAAGAAAGGGCAAGGGCTTAGCCCTTACCCTTTCTCCCTGGGCCTGAAAACCAGCGCCGTCAGGAATGCAAAGATAACTGCGGAAGCGATACCGCCGGAGGCAGCGGTGAGCCCGCCTGTCAGGATGCCAAGCGCACCCTTTTCCTGCACAGCCTCCCGCACACCCTTTGCCAAAAGACTGCCGAAGCCCAGAAGCGGGACCGTAGCCCCCGCACCGGCCCAGTCCGCAAGAGGCCCATAGACCCCGATTGCGCCCAGCAGTACCCCAAGCACCACACAGCCGCTGAGGATGCGTGCAGGGGTCAGGTTCGTCCTGTCGATCAACACCTGAGCAACTGCGCAGAGCAGCCCGCCCACAAGAAAAGCCTTCAAAAAATCCAGTAACATGCCGTTCACCTCGTCGATGAGATCGCTACTGCGTGGCAGATGCCGGGAATACTTTCCCCCTGACCGGAGGAAGTGGGGGACATGAGGGCCCCGGTGCCGCAGAAGAGCAGCTTTTTCCACCGTCCGGCCCGCATCCCATTCAGCAGCAGGGAACAGAGCACCGCGGCGCTGCATCCACAGCCGGAACCGCCGGCGTGCACATCCTGCTTTTTCTGGTCGTAGAGCAGCACGCCGCAATCGTCGTAGACCGGCGCCATATCCACACCGTCCCGGCGGAACAGGTCCAGCACGATGCCCCGTCCGACCCTTCCAAGATCCCCGGTCACGATCAGGTCATAATCGCCGGGCGTCAGCCGCAGATCCTCAAAATGCCGGTTGATGGTGTCGTAAGCCGCCTGCGCCATCGCCGCCCCCATATTGGAGATATCCGCGATGCCCGCGTCCCGGATGCAGCCTGTGGTGACCGCCGTCACATAGGGGCCGCCGCCCTGGGCGGCAAGAATGACAGCCCCGGCAGCCGTGGCCGTCCATTGGGCGGTGGGGGACCGCTGTGAACCGTATTCCAGCGGCGCCCGGAACTGCCGCTCCGCCGAACAGTAGTGGGAGGAGGTGACGGCGCAGGTATAGTCCGCATAACCCCCGTCGATCATCATGGCAGCCAGCCCAAGACCCTCAGCCATGGTGCTGCACGCACCGAACAGGCCCAAGTAAGGCACCGCACTGTCCCGCATGGCAAAGGTGGAGGCGGTGCACTGGTTCAGCAGGTCTCCTGCAAAAAGATAGTCCAGCTGAGAGGGGGCGATCTTCGCCTTGTCCAGCGCCTTGAAAAAGGCCAGCCGCTGCATGGCGGATTCCGCCTTTTCCCAGCTCTTTTCTCCGAAATAGGAATCCTCGCAGATGTGGTCAAAGCTGCTGCCCAGGGGGCCTTGCCCCTCCTTTTTGCCAACGGCAGCGGCCGAGCCGATGATGGAGGGCGGTTCCATGAGGCAAACCGTCTGCCTGCCGCTTTTTTTCGTCTTCATGCCCCTAGGTTTTGCCGCGAAAAAAGGATTATTCCGGGAAATAACGGAAGAAACGGAGAAGGCCGGAATAGGGAAACACCGAAAAATAAGGAAACACCGCACCATGATCCTGCGGTGTTTCCTTCGTTATTCGTCGTAAGCGATCAGCGGGGTAACGCCCTTTCCGCTGAGATAAACGGTTGCAAACCGTATTTCATGGTGGGTAACGCTGTCTTGCCTATTGAACTGTATGCGCCAAACGTCCTCGGCTTTATCATAGGCTGTTGTATAAGAAAAAACGATACGCCTGTCGTCGCTTAATTCCAGCTTTGCGCGTTCAAATGCGTTCGAGTCATAAAACGTAAACTCTGTTTCCGCTTCGTCGATATTCACGAATCCGTCCGTTTTGACCAAGGGCGAATCCATGTCAATGTTATCCTTATCTTCTTTTAAGGAGAATTCGGGATGCCAATTGCCGCTCGTCATATGCGGCGGTATGAGCGCCCGGACGCCGCACACCTGCAGGATCGCGGCGACCGTGCAGACAAATAGGGGGACGCCCAGGACCACCGTCGGGATCTGCGCCCTGCGCAGGCGCTTTCCTGTGATCCCCTTAATGTCATGGTGAATGAGAACAGCGGCGCTGACGGAAGGTTTCGCTGAGCCGTAAACACGTTCATGCTACCGCAGCATTTTCGTCGCCCGTTCCAGGGAAGTCCGCTCCGCCTCCGACAGGGGCTTGTCCGCGTTTCTGTGGTCAAAGCTGACGGTGAAAGCCGTCACGTCCTGCCGCAGCTGCGTCAGGGCTTCCCGCATCCGCCCTGCAACGGCCTCGTACAGTGCGGCATAAGGGCCGTCCTTCAGTTCCTCCTTGGCTACCCGCAGCAGCATGGAAGCATGGGTGAGGCAGAACCAGGGCTGCCCTTTCAGCTTTTCCCGGAAGGCCTCGTCGCTTTCCCAGAGCCATGCCGTGTTGGAACAATAGCGGTATTCCGTGCTGCGGATGCGCTTGCAGGCGTAGCAGCTTTTTGCCTGCTCCGCCAGCACCTCGGTCGCGTCGCCCTTGTCCTCCTTCTTGCCGAAAAGACCCCGCTTGCCCCGCCCGGCAGGTTCGCCCAGCATGCCGGTCAGCTCATCCAGGCGGCTTTCCAGGATAAGGCCCAGGGCCAGCTTGTTCTTCTTCCGATACATGGCCAGGAGGTGAGGATTGCAGAAGCCTTCCCGATTCATCTCGATGCGGATGGCGGGCTCCATCATGGCGGCCCCCAGGGCGCTCTCCAGCGTCTGCTCCTCCAGCTTGTCCCGCATCCGGCACAGGGGACACCCGTCCTTTGTATCAAAGGCCTCGTTGATGGGAATGGTAAAGATCTTTTCCGGCATGGCAAACGCACCTCTTTCCTTGGGCAAGTTTACCATGGAATCGCCTAGGATTGCAAGCGGCGCAAGCTGTTTGACAAGAAAAGCCGAAGGTGGTACATTATAAAAAACTCCGCAGATCGGGCGGTTTGCCGCCTTCTGCGGCCAAGGGAGTGAGCAGCATGTCTGAGGCGATCGAGACCTTGAAGCAGTGGCTTGAGGAGAGCGAGAGAATCGTCTTTTTCGGCGGCGCAGGCGTCTCCACGGAGTCCGGCATCCCGGACTTCCGCAGTGTGGACGGCTTATATAATCAGAAATACTCCGAGCCGCCGGAGGAGATCATCAGCCACAGCTATTTTGTCCGCTGGCCGGAGAAGTTCTATCGCTTTTACAAAGAAAAAATGCTCTATCCGGAGGCTAAGCCCAACGACTGCCATCTGGCGCTGGCCAAGCTGGAAGCGGAGGGCAAGCTGCTGGGCGTGCTGACCCAGAATATCGACGGGCTGCACCAGAAAGCCGGGAGCAAGAAGGTGATCGAGCTCCACGGCACCACCCTGAAAAACTACTGCATGAAATGCGGCAAATCCTTCCCCGTGGAATACATTCTGGAGCAGGAGGGCGTGCCCCGCTGCGACAAATGCGGCGGCATTGTGAAGCCGGATGTGGTACTCTATGAGGAAAGCCTCCACGACGGCGACATGGAGGAGGCGGTACGCCTGATCCGCAAGGCGGACATGTTCATCGTGGGCGGGACCTCTCTGACGGTATATCCCGCAGCCGGGCTGGTAGACTATTATCGGGGCAAAAGGCTGGTGCTCATCAACAAGTCCACCACGCCCTATGATTCCAGCGCGGATCTGGTGATCCATGACAGCATCGGAAAGGTATTCCGTCAATGCGTATTGCAGTAAAAGACGTCGGCTTCGATCCCGTCACCCTGGGCGAGGCCGGAGACCGCTGCCGGGCGCTGTTGGAGGAACCGGGCGGCCATTATGTGGTGACGCCCAATCCCGAGATCGTCTGGCTGGCAAGAAAAATGCCGGAGCTGAAGGCCGCCCTCAACGGAGCGGACCTGGTGATCCCCGACGGGATCGGCATCATTTATGCCGCGAAGATCCTGGGTACGCCTCTGAAGGAGCGGGTGCCCGGCATCGAGCTGACGGAAGCGCTGCTGACATATGCGGCAAAAGCGGACCTGCCCATCTATCTCCTGGGCGCGAAGCCCGGCGTTGCGGAGAGGGCAGGGGAGAAGCTCTGTGAAAAGCACCCGGGCCTGCGGGTCGTGGGCTGCGGCGACGGCTACTTCCGGGAGGACGCCCCCGTGCTTGCCCGCCTTCGGGAGTCCGGCGCGCGGCTGATCCTGGTCTGCCTGGGTTTCCCCCGGCAGGAGCTGTGGATGGCGGCCCACCGGAACGAGGTGGGGGATGCGCTGATGCTGGGCGTCGGCGGCAGCATGGACGTATTCGCCGGTGACGTGAAGCGCGCGCCGGAAGCCTGGTGCAAGGCGGGGCTGGAATGGCTGTACCGGCTCATCAGTCAGCCCAGCCGGATCAAAAGAATGATAAAGCTGCCCATCTTTCTGATGTCGGTGGTTTTGGAGAGGATCAAGCATGGGAAAGCTGATCGTATTTGAAGGGGTGGACGGTTCCGGAAAATCCACCCAATACCGCCGCCTTTGCCAGCGGCTGGAACGGGAGGGCCGGGATTTCCGCAGCCTGGTTTTTCCCCAGTATGACGAACCCTCCTCGGCCCTGATCCGTATGTATCTGGCAGGGGAATTCGGGGACAAGCCCTCGGACGTGAACGCCTATGCGGCTTCCGCCTTCTTCGCCGTGGACCGCTATGCTTCCTACAAAAAGTCCTGGGGCGCATACTATGAGGCGGGCGGCCTCATCGTCACAGACCGCTATACCACTTCCAATGCGGTCCATCAGGCTTCCAAGCTCCCCGCGGCGGAAAGGGAGGACTATCTTCGCTGGCTCTTTGAATTTGAATATGACAAGCTCGGCCTTCCGGCTCCGGATCTGGTGCTTTTCTGCGATGTGGACCTCGCCGTGTCCTTGCAGCACCTCCACCATCGGGAATCGGAGACCAACACCCATGCGGACATCCACGAGCGGGACGAAAGCTATCTGGCGGCCAGCATAGAGGCGGCCCGTCAGGCCGCCGGGCTCTGCGCCTGGCGAAGGCTGGACTGCGGCGTGGCAGGCGTCCAGAGAAGCGTGGAGGAGATCGGCGCGGAGGTGGACCGGGCGGTGGAGGAACTATGCAGGATTTGAAAAGTTGGAAAAGGGCGGCGCGGCGGACCCTGCGTGCACAAATCGCAGCCCTGGATGAAAAAGAACTTGAAAAAAGCGACGAAGCTATTTATAATAATTTATCAGCCTTGCCGGAACTGCGGGAAGCGCGGCGCATCTTCCTTTACCTGAGCGTCCGCCGGGAGGTGGACACCCGCAGACTGATCCGCAGCCTGCTCGAAGAGGGTAAAACTGTGGCTCTGCCGGTGAGCCTGCCCGAGGGGCAGATGTTCTTTGCCGAGTACGAGCCCGGCAATCTCACCGATGGCAGCGTCGTGCCCATTCCGGAACCGGATGCGGACGCGCCCAGGCTGGAGCCGGAGGACGGGGATCTGATCCTGGTGCCTGCTCTGACCTTTGATCTGAGCGGCTATCGGCTGGGGCAGGGCGGCGGTTATTATGACCGCTTCCTCAGCGCCCATGATCTGTTTTCCGTGGGCCTGGCCCGGGATCGTCTGCTGCTGGAGGAAGTCCCGCGGGAGGCGCATGACTGCGCCGTCCGCTGCCTGGTGACGGAGAGCCGGGTGCTGCGCTTCTGAACGGGCGCATGGGAGGCCCCGAGTCGGAGCCCCCCGCGCCGGTGATCAGCAGCAGCTGTTGCAGCAGTTGTCGCAGCCCGAGTTGCAGTTGCAGCCGCAATTGTGATTGCAGCCGCCGCAGTTGCTGCCGCCGAAGCCGCAGCCACCGCAGCTCCAGAACAGAATGAAGAGGATCAGGATGATCCAGATCCAGCAGCTGTTATTGTTGGAACAGAACATGTTTTGATTCCTTTCCCCGCGCTGTTGACGCAGCGCCCGCCCCGCGCGGATAAGGTCAGACGGGAGCCGGTTCGGCAGCGGAAGTGTTTTCCGCCCCTTTCGGCCTATACTATGTGCTTCATTGGGAGAGTGTGACGACGGATATCAAGAGTCGGCTTTCCGGCATAGGAAAGCAATGGAAAGAAAAACTGACCGCGAAAATGACAGCCGAAGAAGCGAAAGATGCTTCTCCGGCTGATACTGCTGCCGTGGAAGAACAGGAGCCCCTGGCCGCCGCGACGGAAACGGCGGCGGAAGACGCGCTGAACGCTTTGGCGCAGACGTCGGAAGAAAAGCCCGGCGATACGGAACCTGCACAAGAGACCGGCGGCGCGGGGAACAATGGCGAATCGCCGCAGGAACCTTCGGAGGAAACGACCGGCGGGCGGATCACCGACGAAGCTCTGGCTGCGGTTCTGCTGGCCTTTGGCTGGCAGGTGCCCGAAGAAGCCGCAAAGCCCGGGATGAACCCCCCTGCGGGCGCTACGCTTTCTGCCCCGGCGCTGGAAGAATTGGCCGCCGAAGTGACGGCCGCCATGGAAGGCTTCGCCGGCGAAGACGTCAGCGTTTATGAGGAAGAACCCTCCTTTAAGCGTGCGGAAGCGGAGAAGGCGCCTTCCCAGGCCGTGTCGGAAGCGACCCACGTTTTCCCCGTGATCGGGACCGCGGCAGCGGAAGGCCCGGTCACCGACCATTTGCTGGAACCCTCTGGGACGAAACCGACGGAGGAGACGGCGACGGAGGAAACGCCGGAAGAAGAGCAGCCCATGGACGCCAAGGAGCTCTTCAGCGGCATGAATCAGGAGATCCTGAAAGAGGTCTTTTCCGAGGAAGAACTCCAGGAGCTGGAAGGCGACGCCACCCATGTCTTCAAAAAAGAGGAGATGGAGGACCTCAGTGAGAAGCAGAAGCAAGCCGAGGAGATAAAGCCCCAGCGGGAAACTGCGGAGCGCCGCCGCGCCAAACGGGAAAAGGCCGAGAGCAAGGCTGCGGAGGACAGAAGTGCGAAGAAGCGCCTCGCCTCGCCGCCGGCGGAACCCGTCTTTACCGCCCGGGACTATCGTCCCATTCGGCGCAAGCGCAGTTATCACACCGGACTGCGGGGCGGTCTCATGTATTTCGGCTTCGTGATCTGCGTCAGCGTCATCCTTGCCTCTGTGGGCTGGCTGGCGGCGGACGACGTTCTCTCCCTCAACAAGGACTATGTGGAAGCAGAGGTCTATGTGGGCGAGCAGCTGGACATGAAGCAGGTCTCCGCCGAGCTTTACAACAAGGGTCTCATCAAATACCCCCGGCTGTTCCGCCTGTTTGCCAAGCTGATGAATGCGGAAACCAAGATGGACCCGGGCGTTTATAAGCTGTCCACCAAGCTGGACTACAACGCCATGGTCCACGCCATGCACCAGAGCGAATCCAACATCGAGGAGCGGGCCACCGTCACGGTCATGATCCCGGAGGGAAAGACCCTGAAACAGACCTTCCAGATCCTGGCGGATCACGGCGTCTGTCCCTATGAGACGCTTCTGGAATGTGCGGCCAATCATGAGTTTAAGTATGATTTCCTGGAGGACCTGCCCTATGGCAGCGATACGAGGCTGGAGGGCTATCTTTTCCCGGATACCTATCAATTCTACGCGCCCTCCGATCCTGAGGACGCCATAGACAAATTCCTGTCTAACTTCAATTCCAAGGTCAACATGGAAATGCGCCTGCAGGCCGGGGAAATGGGCTATTCTCTCCATGAGATCATCACCGTCGCTTCTCTGGTAGAGATGGAGGCGGGCAAGGACGCGGAGCGTCCCACCATCGCTTCGGTCATCTATAACCGGCTGAACAGCAGCTACTACCCCTATCTGCAGATCGACGCCACCATCCAGTATGCCCTGGAGGAGCGCAAGGAGAGCCTCACCAACGCGGACCTGGAGATCGACAGCCCCTACAATACTTATAAGTACACGGGTCTGCCGCCCGGACCCATCGCCAATCCGGGCCTGGCTTCCATCCGCGCGGCCCTGGCCCCGGAAAGCACCGGCTACTACTTCTATGCGCTGAATAAGAGCGGAAGCCACAATTTCTTTGCGACCATGGATCAGTTTAACTACTTCGTGAACAGTTCCGAATTCGGAGGTTGATAGAATTGGAAAAATATGGACTTAATGAGCTGCGGGAAAAGTATCTGAGCTTTTTTGAGACGAAGGGGCATCTTCGGCTGCCCAGCTTCTCCCTGATCCCTCAGAACGATCCCTCTCTGCTGCTGATCAACGCGGGCATGTCCCCTATGAAGACCTGGTTCACCGGGGAGCAGGAGCCGCCCCGCCGTCGTGTGACCACCTGCCAGAAGTGCATCCGCACGCCGGACATCGAGAATATCGGCAAGACTGCCCGCCACGGCACCTTCTTTGAGATGCTGGGCAACTTCTCCTTCGGTGATTATTTCAAGAAGGAAGCCATTTCCTGGGCCTGGGAGTTTTTGACCTCCCCCCAGTGGATCGGCCTGGATCCGGACCGGCTCTATCCCTCCGTCTATCAGGACGACGACGAGGCCTGGAACCTCTGGCATGAGATGATCGGCATCCCCGAGGACCGCATCTTCCGCTTTGGCAAGGCGGACAACTTCTGGGAGCACGGCAGCGGCCCCTGCGGCCCCTGCTCCGAAATCTACTATGACCGTGGCGAGAGATTCGGCTGCGGCAAGCCGGACTGCACCGTGGGCTGCGACTGCGACCGCTATATCGAGGTCTGGAACCTGGTCTTTACCCAGTTCAACAACGACGGACACGATAACTACACCCCCCTGAGCCAGAAGAACATCGACACCGGCATGGGCCTGGAGCGTCTGGCCGTCGTCTGCCAGGAGGTCAACAGCCTCTTTGATGTGGACACGGTGATGAACATCACCCACAAGGTCAGCGAGATCACCGGCGCCACCTACGGCCAGAGCTACGAGAAAGATGTTTCTCTGCGCATCATCACCGACCATATCCGTTCCTCCACCTTCATGATCGCCGACGGCGTCCTGCCCTCCAACGAGGGCCGGGGCTATGTGCTGCGCCGCCTGCTGCGCCGGGCTGCCCGCCATGGGCGTCTGCTGGGCGTTCACGAGCCCTTCCTCTATCAGGTCTGCGACATGGTGGTCCATGAGAACGGGGGAGCCTATCCCGAACTGAAGGAGCGCCAGAGCTACATCACCCGCGTGATCCGCACGGAGGAGGAGAGCTTTGCCCGCACCATCGACACAGGTCTGGTGATCTTCAATGATTATATGGACGGCTTCCGCAAGGAGCAGGCCAAGGTCTTCTCCGGCGACGCCGCCTTCAAGCTCCACGATACCTATGGATTCCCCATCGACCTGACGGAGGAGATGGCGGAGGAGCAGGGCATGACCGTGGACCGGGAACGCTTCAACGCCTGCCTGCAGGAGCAGAAGGACCGGGCCCGCGCCGCACGGGGCGATATGTCCGAGGCCTGGAAGAGCATCGAGCTGGGCCTGGACAACACCCCCACCGCTTTCACCGGCTACACGGAGCTTTCCGGAGAAGGGAAGATCCTGGCCATCGTGGAGGACGGCGAGCTGAGCGGCACCCTGGGCGAGGGGAAGGAAGGCATCCTGGTGCTGGACAAGACCCCCTTCTACGGTGAAAAGGGCGGCCAGAGCGCCGATATCGGCACCCTGGAGCTCCCCGACGGCAGCATTTTTGAAGTGACCAACGTCCTCATCAGCAAGGGCGATAAGTATCTGCACCACGGCGTCTGCCGCAAGGGCGCTTTCCATACGGAGGACAGCGTTCTTGCAAAGGTGAACGTACCCTATCGGCAGGCCATCATGCGTGCCCACAGCGCCACCCATCTGCTGCAGGCGGCTCTGCGCAAGGTGCTGGGCGACCATGTGCAGCAGGCCGGCTCTCTCGTTATGGCGGACCAGCTGCGTTTCGACTTCACCCACTATGAAGCCATCACCGAGGAGCAGCTCCGGCAGGTGGAAGCTCTGGTCAACGAGGAAGTGCTAGACGATCTGCCCGTCACCGTGAAGGAGATGCCCATCGACGAAGCCCGCAAGCGGGTCGTCACCATGGGCGACGTATCCAAGGAATTCTGCGGCGGCACCCACCTGAGCAATACCGCGCGGGTCGGTTCCTTCCATATCCTCTCGGAATTCTCCGTGGCCGCCGGCGTGCGGCGTATCGAGGCCATCACCGGCAAGCGCTGCCTGGAGAACATGGCGGCGGCGGACCGGATGGAAAAGGACCTGGCTGAGACCCTCAAGACCTCTCCGGCAGAGCTGCGCAATCGCGCCGCCGCTGTGATGACGGAGCTGAAGGAAAGCCATAAGGCGGCGGAAAAGCTCCAGGATCAGCTCATCCGGGCGGAAATCGGCGAGATCCTTGGCAGTGCCAAGGCCGTCGGCAGCTTCCGTGTCGCAGCCGTGAATGCGGGCAGCGTGAGCGCAGATTGGCTCCGCAGCGCCGGAGACCGCATCCGGGAGAAGGATGACCGGGCCGTGGTGGTGCTGGCCGGTATCAACGGCGATAAGATCACATTCCAGGCGGTCTGCGGCAAGGAAGCCGTGGCAGCCGGTATCAAAGCCGGGGACATCATCCGCAGCGTGACGAAGATCGCCGGCGGAAGCGGCGGCGGCAAGCCCGACAGCGCCATGGGCGGCGGCCGGGAAATGAGCAAGCTGCAGGATGCTTTGGACAGCGTGGAGCCCTTCGTGGCTTCCAAGCTGTAAGAGGTATGATCGTATGAAGGACTGCCTTTTCTGCAAGATCGCGGCAGGGGAGATCCCCTCCGACTGCCTGTACCAGGATGAACAGATCTATGTGTTCAAGGATATCGCGCCCCAGGCGCCGGTGCATTTCCTGGTGATCCCCAGGGAACATATCGACTCCGCCGCCTGCATCGACGAGGGGAATGCCTCTGTGGTGGCCCATGCCTTTGCCGTCATCGCCAGATTGGCGAAGGAACAGGGGCTGGATGGCTTCCGCGTGGTCTCCAACGTGGGGGAAAGCGCCGGACAGACCGTGAAGCACCTGCATTTCCATGTGCTCAGCGGCAGGGATATGACCTGGCCGCCGGGCTGAAACGCAGATCAATTTAAGAAAGGGGCCGCAGCCGTGAGAAGACTTGCCGTTTTCGCATACTCTTTTTCGGCGGCGGCCTTTCTTTTGGTGTTCCTGCATCCCGGGACGGCGGTGCTGCTGGCTGCCGCCGCCGGGCTGCTGGTGGCTGCCGGCCTGTTTCTGGCAGTCCGGGGCCGGAATCGCGCTTTCCGCTTTCTCAGCTGCCTGCTGCCGGGCCTGGCGCTGGCCTGCGCCGGTTTTGCCCTCTGGGATCAGCTGATCCTTCAGCCTGCGGAGCGCCTGGTGGGAGAGAACCGGCATGTAGAGGCCACGGTGCTGGATTATCCTCTGCCCGCAGCCTACGGCGAGAGCCTGACAGTACGCGTCGGGCATGTGAGGTGCCGCCTGTATCTGGACGACGCTTCCGGCCTGGAGCCGGGACAGCGCATCCGCTTTGACGCCCGGCTGCGCCTGACGGAGGAACAGACGGGGGAGAACTATCATCTGTCCATGGGACTGCCCCTCTTTGCCTATGGGAAAGGGGATGTGCAGCTCCTTGGCACAGTGGACAGACAATGGCTCTATTACCCCGCGAAGCTGGGCAAGCTCCTGCGGGACAACATCAGCGCCGCTTTTGATGAAGAAACGGCGCCCTTTCTGACGGCCATCCTCACCGGCGAGCGGAGCGAGCTGAAGGCGGACAGCTTCTTTTATGCCATGATGCGGGAGGCGGGCGTGCTCCACTGCATCGCCGTTTCCGGCATGCACCTCTCCTTCCTGGTCTCTTTCCTGGCCATCCTGCTGGGAAGAGGGAAGCACAGCAGCCTCGTCTGCATCCCCGTGATCCTCCTGTTCATGGCGGTGACGGGTTTCACGCCCTCCGTGGTCCGCGCCGGCATCATGCAGCTGGCGCTGTGCGTCTCGGTGCTGCTGGATCGGGATTACGATAATCACAGCGCCCTTGCTCTGGCCCTGGGGGTGCTGACGGCGCTGAATCCCTATGCCAGTCATAATGTTGGGCTGCTGCTCAGCTTCCTCTCCACCCTGGGAATCCTCCTGTTCTATGAGAAAATGAGCAAGAGCCTGTTTCCTGTGCCGAAGACATGGGAAAAGAAGCTGCCCGGAAGGATCGTCAGGTACGCCCGGGGTTCCCTGGCGGTCAGCCTGAGCGCGCTTACCTTGACACTGCCGGTGTCGGCCTATTGCTTCGGGCAGATCCCCCTCCTGGGGCCTCTGAGCAATCTGCTGATCCTATGGGCGGTGACGCTTACATTCGGCTTCGGCATGCTTTCCGCGCTGCTGGGCTTTGTCTGGATGCCGCTGGCGGTGATCGTGGGCTGGCCGGCCCGGCTTCTGGTGCGGTATATCCGGTGGATCGTCTCTGTTATCGGGCGGCTGCCGTTTGCTTCCCTCTATCCGCAGAACGATATGATAGCCCTTTGGCTCCTCTGCCTTTATCTGCTGATGGCCGCTTTCCGTTTCCTGCCCGGTATCGAACACCGGCTGCGGGGCTTTTCCATCGCCGCCGCAGTCACCCTGGTATTCAGCTGTGCCGCCGGCTGCGTGATATGGCGGCAGGATGCGCTGGATGCGGCGGTGCTGGATGTGGGGCAGGGCCAGTGCGTCGTGCTTCTGGGCCGGGATTTCACCCTGGTGGCGGATTGCGGCAGCACGAACGCCGCCGAGAACCCCGGAGATACGGCGGCGCGGTATCTCCTCAGCCGCGGACGTCTCAAGGTGGATGCGCTGATCCTGTCCCATTACCACGCGGATCACCGGAATGGGGTGGAGGAGCTCATGCGGCGTATGCCCGTTGGGATACTGATCGCGCCGCCGCCGGAAAGCGAGGAGGCCCAGGCGCTCCTGGACCTGGCTTCGGCGCTGGGTACGTCTGTCAGAATCGTGTCGGAGGAAGTGACGGAGTTTTCTTTCGGCTCTCTGTCAGCTTCCGTCACGCCGCCGCTGGGAAACGTGGGGGACAATGAGGAGTGCCTCTGCGCCCTGCTGCGCCTCGGGGACTATGAGGTGCTCACCACCGGGGACGCTTCCATGGAAACGGAGCTGCGTCTGCTGGAGCGGCTGCCGCTGCCGGACATCGAATTGCTGATCGTCGGGCATCACGGCTCCGCCGGGTCCTGCGGCGAGGCGCTGCTGAAGGCCGGCGCGCCGGACGCAGCGGTGATCTCCGTGGGCCGCAACAGCTACGGCCTGCCCTCGGAGGAAGCCTTGCAGCGTCTAATGTCTGCCGGGGCCGCCGTCTATCGCACGGATCGGGCCGGGACCGTTGAAATATGTTATCGTGAAGATAAAGGAGCTATTTCTGATGGGTGAGATCAAGGCGGACGCGCTGCGCAGGCAGCTCAAAAGCGGCGAAGTGGACCGCTGCTATCTGCTCTACGGGAAGGAACACTACTTACAGGAGCACTATGGCCTGGAGCTGCGGAAGGCCGTGCTGGGCGGAGAGGACGATCCCTTCAACCTCCGGCAGCTGGACGGGAAAAACCTGGACCTGCAGGACCTGGCAGACGCGGTGGACGCCTACCCCTCCTTTGCGGAAAAAACGCTTGTGGAGGTGCGGGATTACGACCCCTTCCAGGTCCCGGAGGAGGAATGCAAGCGTCTCTTTTCCATTCTGGAAGATCTGCCGGATTACTGCTGCCTGGTATTCCTTTACGATTCGGTGGAATTCAAGCCGGACAAACGGAAAAAGAAGCTCTGGGACAAGCTGAATCAATGCGCCACCCTGGTGGATTTCCCCTTGCAGGGGCAGAGCGAACTGAACCGGTGGATACAAAAGCACTTTGCCGCCCGGGGGAAAGAGATCAGCGCGGAGGACGCTTCTTACCTCCTGTTCCTCTGCGGCAGTCAGATGGACAACCTCTCCAATGAGATCGGCAAGGTCGCCGTTTATGCCAAGGATAAGCGGGTGAGCCGCGAGGACATCGACGCGGTGACCGTTCCCGTGGTGGAAGCCCAGACCTTCAAGCTGACGGACGCCCTGGCCGGGAAGGACTATGACCGGGCGGCGGAACTGATGTATAAGCTGTTCCAGCTCAATACGGAGCCCATCGCCATCAATGCCATGATCGGAAGCCAGCTGCGCAGGCTCTATGCGGCCCTGCTGGTGAAAAAAGCAGGGGGTAATGCGACCACCCTGACCCAGATGATCGCCGGCAGCAGCGACTACGCGGCCCGTCAGAACCTTCGCATCTGCTCTTCCTTCTCGGAAGCCTGGTATCGCCGCATGATCCGTCTCAGTGCCGAAACGGACCTGCGGATGAAAAGCAGTCAGGCTGACGGGGAGGATCTGCTCCGCAGCCTGTTCGTGACCATGGCGGCGGAAGCATGAAGCCCAGGCTGCGGGAAGCCCTGGTGGTGGAGGGGCGGTATGACAAGAACAGCCTGCTTCAGGTCATTGACGCCGTGATCCTGGAGACCAGGGGCTTCCGCGTATTCCGGGACCGGGAGCTGAAGGACTTGCTGCGCTTTTACGCGGAGACTAGGGGCCTCATCATCCTGACGGACAGCGACGGCGCGGGCTTCCTGATCCGGAACCACCTGCGGGGCGTCGTCCCGGGGGACCGGGTAAAGCACGCCTATATCCCGGATGTCCCGGGCAAGGAAAAACGAAAGACCCGGCCTTCCAGGGAGGGAAAGCTGGGCGTGGAAGGCATGCCGCCGGAGCAGCTGCTGGCATCCCTCCGCCGGGCGGGCGCCACCTTCGAGGGGGAAGAAGCCGCTACTAGGGGGGTAAAGACCCTGACGAAGGCGGACTTTTATGCCATGGGTCTCAGCGGAAGGCCGGAAAGCGCCGAAAGAAGAAAAGAACTGGCGCTCCGCCTGGGCTTCCCGGAAAGGATGACGGCGGACGCCCTGCTGGACGCAGTGAATACCATGCTCCTGGCCGGGCGCTTAGAGATGTCGTTCTTCAACGAATACGGCGCCGATCACGCCGACCAGCAGGACGGCTGAAGAAGTCCGTATCAGCTCCACTGCCAGGCGGGCCGCGCCGTATGTAGCCGTGGTCAGAGGCAGAGCGGATTCCAAAAGCAGCAGCGCGCCGCCAAGCAGGGTGCAGGCCCAGATCAGGCTCAGCTTTTGAATACGGTAAGCAGCCGGGCACATCTGCCTGGCCCGGCGCAGGATCTTCCGGATCAGCATAGAACATCCCTCCCGCTCAAAGGTTAACAGGGAAGCCATCCGGATTTCAAGGCGAAATAGTTGGAAATCCAAAAAGTGCTTTACGAACAGAAAAGGTATGATATATACTATATATAGGCCATGAGAGGGAGGTAGAGTTAATGCGTTGTCCCTATTGCAGTTACAGCGAAAGCAAGGTCATCGATTCCAGGCCTGCCGAGGAAGGCACGACCATCCGCCGCCGGCGGGAGTGCCTCAGCTGCGGCAAGCGTTTCACCACCTACGAGATCATTGAGCGCCTGCCCCTGCTGGTGATCAAGAGGGACGGGAGCCGTCAGAGCTTTGACCGGATGAAGGTAATCGGCGGCATGGTGAAGGCCTGCGAGAAGCGGCCCGTGCCCGTGGACCAGATCGAGCGGGTGGCGGATGAGATCGAACAGGAGCTCCAGAGCTCTCTGGAACGGGAGGTCTCCAGCGCCCAGATCGGGGAAATGATCATGGACCGTCTGAAGGACCTGGATCAGGTCGCCTATGTGCGCTTCGCTTCCGTCTACCGCCAGTTCAAGGATATCAATACCTTCCTGGACGAACTGAATAAGCTGCTGAAGGAATCCCGGTGATCAGAAAATGCTCCCGGCGCTCAGCTTTTCCATGCTCTGCAGGCTGCGGATGCCGGTGCTGAGGCGCAGGTAAACTGCGTAGATCTCCCCGGTTTCCCGCCCGGCGATGGCGCCCCGGTAGTCGCAGAAGGCTGCCGTGAGGGCGTCGATATCCGTGTGACGGATGAAGATATGGGTGTAATTCCCGGCTTCCGTCCATATCTGCGCCGCTTGTCCTGCGGCTTCCTCCGCTTCCTGCCAGCGTCCGTCCCGGGCGGAGGCGAAGGCCTCCTCCGTCAGACGGTCCAATCCGGCGGCGAGCCGGTCCAGCCTGCGCTGATTCCAGATGTTGCCCGCCAGAATGAGGAGCAGCAGGAGCAGCGCGACGAGTTCTTTTTTCATTTGCCGTCCTTTTCCTGGAGGAAAACCCTGCCCAGCTCGTCGATGTTCATATAGCTGACCTGGGAGGGAGACGTGCAGCCGCGGGAGCGCAGCTCCCGGCGCAGCCACTCTTCGCTCATTCCCAGCTTTTTCAGGTTATCCCGTTCCACCGTTCCGTCGTTGATAAGGGTAAGGGGAAGACCGCCGTCCGACACCCTAAGCCCCATCTGCGCCGGGGTCACCGCCTGACTCTCCGATTTGAGCAGGACGTTCAGCGTGCCGTCCGTTTCCAGCACCGCA
>CADBKO010000040.1 GCA_902795345.1 Oscillospiraceae bacterium | reverse complement strand
TCCGAAATGCAGGCAGTGCTGCTACTATCACCCGGACTTCAAATACAGGAAATGCCTGTTTTCAACCTGCCCCTATGGCAAGCAGGATAAGGACATCTTCCGACGCAAGCCCCTTTCCAAAGACAGGTTTTCCATTCAGGAGGTGGTGATATGAGTGCTTGACTATATCCACAGCGCGGAAACTGAGCAGTTTTCATTTCTCAGGGTCCCGAAGATCCTGCTTCAGAATGATACCTTCAAGGGAATCTCTGCCGAAGCAAAGCTGCTGTACAGCATGGATAACAAACAAGTAGGCCAGCCTACCTTCTCGCGGGTGATGATCAAGGGGATTCCTTATTACAGGACCCGCATCAAAGATGCAGACGGCAAGCGCGTCAGCCTGTATGCCAGAACGGAGAAAGAGCTGGTTGTTAAGCTCGCAATGGCCAGTGGCGTGATTGAAGACGCCAAATTCCGCAAGTACAATCCAACCGTTGCCGAGTACACAGAGAAATGGCTGGTCATGCAGTCGGCCCATATTCAACCCTCGACGCTGGATGGCTATGCCTATGCCGCGAGGAAATACATAATCGAACCGCTTGGCGATATGTATATGTCTGAAGTCACGGCTGATGACATTAAGCTGGCGATGGTACCGGTCTCAAAGAGATCTGAGGCTGTTTACAGCACCGTGAATATGCTGCTCAAAAGCATTTTCTACTCTGCGGAGTACAGCAATCTGATCGAGGATAATCCCACGAAAAAGCTGAATGCAAAAGGTGGGACTCCCAAGAAGGAAAAGGAACCTTTGACCGATGCTCAGGTCAAAACGCTTCTGGATACGATCCGGGGCCTTCCGCCTTATGTGTTCGTTATGATAGGCCTGTATTCCGGGCTGCGCCGCGAGGAGATCCTTGCACTTCAGTGGGACTGTGTGTTCCTCGATGTTCCAACGCCCTACATTTCCGTGAGAAGGGCATGGCACGAGGAAAGCAACAGGCCGGTAATCAATTCCGAGCTGAAAACGAAGTCTGCCAGAAGGGATGTCCCCATTCCGAAGGTTCTTGCAGACTGCCTCCGCGAAGAGAAAGCAAAGACGATATCGGAATACGTGATTGCAGACAGCGAAGGCCAGCCTCTTTCCTATTCTCAGTTTGCCCGGATCTGGAACTATATCAAAGTCCGTAGCACCGGAGAAAGAACGCTATACAAATACGTGAACGGACAGTCCATTAAGAAGAAGGTCACGTTGGAGCTCGGGCAGCAGTGCAGGAACAAGCCGAGTATTGTGTACACCATCGATTTCCCGGTTACACCGCACCTGCTACGCCACACGTATATCACGAACCTGATCCACGCCGGAGTAGATCCCAAAACGGTCCAGCACCTGGCAG
This sequence comes from Oscillospiraceae bacterium, assembly GCA_902795345.1. Lineage (GTDB taxonomy): Bacteria > Bacillota > Clostridia > Oscillospirales > Oscillospiraceae > UBA1774. The sequence goes on along the minus strand of CADBKO010000040.1, from coordinate 38,697 downwards.
GGCATAAGAACAGCAAGGTTACAATGGACATTTACGCAAAGGTGAAGTATAATAAGCCCGAACAGTTATCTGCTGTCGTCAACGAGGCTCTCGAAAAGTGAATACAGAGGGCCTGTATTGCCTGGACAGACGCTTAGTTAACGGAGGGGCTAACAGGATGGCCCAAGGCCCGAAAACCCAGTAAAATCAAGGATTTCCGAAGTCGATTTTGCTCGAGTACGGCCTCAAAGCCGCACGTCGTGCGCCGCAGTTCAGCAAGCGCTGATCCGCAGGTTTCAAACAGCAAACCCCCGAAAGCAACAGCTTTCGGGGGTTTTTCTGTCCAAACAATTGCTATTGACAAAGCGCGGAAGCAGGTATATTATAATTACCGTTATATAACGGTAATTATATTTAAGGAGGGACTCGTGCATGCCCCCGAAAACAAAGGTCACAGCGGAGATGGTCGTCAATGCGGCTATCGAAGTGGCCCGCCAAAGCGGTTATGAAAGCATCAATGCCCGGACGGTTTCCGGGCAGCTGCACTGCTCCACGCAGCCGGTGATGTATCATTTTTCGACGATCGAAAGCCTGAAAAAAGCTGCCTTCAAGCGGCTGGATCAGCTGCACTCGGAATACATGATGAACACGCGGCCCGGACAGGATCCGATCCTCGGGATCGGATTGAATTATATCCGCTTCGCCGTGGAGGAGCCGCAGCTGTTCCGCTTCCTGTTTCAATCCGGATATGCGGAGGAGAACAATCTGCTGGAAATGGTGGATTCCGAAGAACTGGTCCCGGTGCTGGCCGCGATGCGGGAAGGGGCGGGGCTGAGCACGGAGAAAACCAGGCAGGTATTCATCACGGTGGCGTTGTTTGCCCATGGATACGCAAGCATCATCGCCAACAATCATCTGGAATTCGACGAAAAGCTGATCGCGGAACACCTCGAGCGCACATGGAACGGCGCAGTGCTCGCGGCGGCACAGGAGGAACAGGATGAAAGTCATTCTTCATGATCTGGGCCCCGATCACGAAGCGCTGATCGAATCGAAATGCGACCGGGCCCTGGCTGCAGACGGAAAGTACGCCCCGTGCCAGGGCTGCTTCGGCTGCTGGACCAAGCATCCGGCGGAGTGCTTCATGAAGGACAAGCTCAGGCAGGTCTGCCGCCTGATCGGCCGGGCGGACGAACTGGTGATCGTCACGAAGAATCTCTACGGCGGGTACAGCGCCGCGGTCAAGAATGTACTGGACCGTTCCATCGGGACCTCCACACCCTTCAGCACCTACCGGGGCCGGCAGATGCACCATACCCTCCGCTACGGAAAACACGGGCTTTGGAAAGTCGTCGTTTATGGAGAGGCGAGCGGGACGGAAAAGGCCACGTCCCGCTGTATGGCCGAGCGGAACGCGGTCAACGACGGCTATGAGCGCTCCGAAGTCATTTTTCTGGAGGACCTGGCGGAACTGGAGGCGGCGTTATGAAGACAGTACTCATAAACTGCAGCCCCAGGAAACGCTTTTGCGCCTCCGCGTATTTCCTCTTTCTCCAGAGCCTTTTCATCGGCGGGAAAAAAGTGAAGGAAAGGCTGCGTTCCCCCGCCGACCACGCCCGCATTCTGGAACAGCTCCGGGACGCCCAGGCGGCGGTGTTCGGATTGCCGCTCTATGTGGACGGCGTCCCCTCCCACGTGCTCCGCTTCCTGGAGGAGATGGAAGCCTTCTGCCGCGAGAACGGCCTGAAGCTCCGGGTTTACTGTGTCGCCAACAACGGCTTTATCGAAGGGAAGCAGAACGAACCGCTGATGCAGGTGTTTGAAAACTTCTGTGTGCGGACGGGGCTTGCCTGGGGCGGCGGCGTCGGGATCGGCGGCGGCGTCATGCTGAACGTGACCCGCATCCTCTTTGTTGTGGAAATCGCGCTGCTGGCGCTCAATACCGTGCTGAGCGCGGTACATACCGGCGATTTCTTCCCGAAGGAGGCCTGGCTCAGCTTCGCGGAAAACACGGGCCTGCTGCTGTATTTCAACCTGGGCGTGCTGTTTTACCTCTCCGGCATGGGCAGGGCGATGAGGAAGGGAACGGCTTTCGGGAAGAAATACACCCGTATCCTGATCCCGTCCTTTGTTTTCATCCTGCTTGCCGATATCTTTTTCACGATCATTTCTTTGCTGCAGGGCGGCGTCTTCCGCGGATGGCTGGCAAAGAAAGAATAAGGAGCCAGAACTATGTTTGATTCCACGAAAAATAACAAGGTCAGGATGATCACCCTTTTCGGCATGGCGGTCATGATCGTCGCAGTCGCGGTCAAGGCGGCGACGTCCTCCGTGCTCGCTGCCGCTGCGATCCACATCGCGGGACTGGCGTGCTTCTTCGTCATTGAGGGCGTCGAAAAGACGCCCGATTCCGAATCCGGGCTCAGTTTCAAACGGTTCTTCTCCGACCTGAAAAAGCCAGGGGTCATGCCCCTGATCCTTCTCATGCTCGTTTTGTCCCCTGCCGAAATGCTTCTGAGCAAGGCCGTGTTCGGCAGGGCCTATATAGACCATGTGCTGGGGCGGATAAGCGTGCCGAGCCTCGATCAGCTTCCCCTGCTGCTGTTCAGTCAGATCGTTTCCGTCCTCGGTGAAGAGATCGAATTCCGCGCGTTTTTTGTGGGAAAGGGCATGAAGCGCATTCCCTTCTGGCCGGTGGCTGTCGCCGGCGCCGTGCTCTTTGCCGCGGTGCATTATGCCGCAGGCCCTGCGGGCATCGTTGCGTGGGATCTGGGCGGCATCTTCATCGATGCGATCCTTTTTGCGGTCCTGTACCGCAGGACCGGAAACTGCCTGATCAGCTTCATCCCGCATTTTCTCAACAATATGATCGGATTCTTCCTTGTGCCGGTCATGTTCGGATAAAGTCGTCTTTCCGGGATAACTGGCAGAGACGGGAGAATCGAGCAAGGGCTATTTAGATATTTTTCTAAATAGCCCTTGACTTTTGGGGAGAAATGGGGTATAAGTTATTTAGAAATTTATCTAAATAGCTTGTCGATGGGGGCCGCCTATGTCTTTCGGTGAAACCTTCAAAGCCCTGTCCGACCCTGCGCGGCGGCAGATCCTGGAGCTGCTGAAAAAAGGGCCTCTTTCCGCGGGCGACATCGCTTCCCATTTTGAGATGACCGGCGCTACGATCTCCTATCACCTCAAGATCCTGAAGCAGGCCGACCTGGTTTTTGAAAGCAGGGAGAAAAACTTCATTTATTATCAGCTGAACGCCACTGTTCTTGAGGAGATCCTGCTGTGGCTGAGCAATCTGAAAGGAGTTGATCCGGATGCTGAAAGCAAATAAGCGGACGCTGATCGTCACGAGCATCGTCACGATCCTGCCGGTCCTGATCGGGCTGATCCTCTGGAAGCGGCTCCCGGACAGGATGGCGACCCATTTCGGGGCGGACAACGCGCCCAACGGCTTCAGCAGCAAAGCCTTCGCTGTTTTCGGGCTTCCCTGCTTCCTTCTGGCGGTCCACTGGGTATGCGCCGTCGTCACGGCCCACGATCCCAGGAAGCATAACATCAGCCCCAAGATGTATTCCCTCATCCTGTGGTTCATCCCCCTGATCTCCCTGGTCATCATGGCGGCCACCTATACCTATAATCTGGGATTGCCGGTGGACATCGGCTTTGTGTGCCAGCTTCTGGTAAGCACGTTGCTGCTCGTGGTCGGGAATTACCTGCCCAAGGCCAGGCAGAATTACACCGTCGGGATCAAGCTACCCTGGACCCTGGCAAACGAGGAAAACTGGAACCGCACCCACCGTCTGGCGGGCTTTCTGTGGGTCGTCTGCGGCATCCTCCTGGCGGCGCTGACTCTCTGCCGCGTATTCCGTCCGGTATGGCTGCTTGCCGCTTTCGTCCTGCCCGTCGTGGTCCCCTGTGTCTATTCCTACTGGCTCCATGCGCGAAAGTCTCTGTGATTGCGGGGTGAAAGCATGATCTGTGAAAAAATCGTCGTGGGCGAGGGCACGGAATATCCCCTGAACGGGCTGCTGACCCTGCCCGACGGGGCCGCTTCACCTCTGCCTGCCGTCGTCATGGTACATGGCTCCGGCCCCAGCAACATGGACGAAAAGGTCATGAAGCTGACGCCCTTCAAGGATTTGGCGGAGGGGCTTGCCAAGCGGGGCGTCGCCTCTGTCCGATATGACAAGCGCACCTTCGTCCACGGGCGAAAAATGGCGAAAACGTGTCCCACCGTGAAGGAAGAGACCATCGACGATGCGCTTCTGGCTGTCGCGCTCCTGAAAAAAGACCCCCGGATCGACCCGGAGCGCATCTATATTCTGGGGCACAGCATGGGCGCCATGCTTGCGCCGCGGATCGACGCCGAGGGCGGGGATGTGAAGGGCCTGATCCTGATGGCCGGAACGCCCTGCCGTCTGGAGGAGGTGGTCCTCCGGCAGCTGAAGCAGAGCAGCGGCGGCAACCCCATTCTGAAACGGATCATCGGCCTGGAATACAGGATTTTCGCCAAAAAGTTCGACGGGCTCTATCAGATGCCCGACGAGGAGGCGAAAAAGAAAAAGTTCGCGGGAAACCTGAGCCTGTATTATTTCAAGGAAATGGGGCAGAAAACAGCGGCGGACTATCTTCTGGAAAGCCGCAAGCCGACCCTGATCCTCCAGGGCGGAAAGGACTTCCAGGTGCTGGCGGAGGACGACTTCCGCCGATTCCGGGAGCTGCTCGCCGGGCGGGAAAACACCATTTTCCGCCTCTATCCCGACTTGAACCATATCTTTGTGAAAGGCATCTACGACGACATTCTGAAAGCCTCCAAGGAATACAAGGTCGAGCGGCATATCGGGGATGAAGTGATGGACGATATTGCGGCTTTTATCCAGGAGAGGGACCTGCCCTGAGCTTCCAATCAGATAAGCTAAGCAGCCGGGGGCTGACTGCGTCAGCCCCCGGCTGCTGTTTTGCCGCAAAGGGAACAGGCCCGGGTCGTTTCATTCCATCAGCCTGAGACACAGGTCCTCAAAAGCGCGCTTTAGTTCCGGAGAAGCAAAGGTAAATTCCTGTATTTTCCCGTGATCGCCCCGCCAGTAGAGATAAAGCCAGGGGCCGCGGCTTCCTGCATCGGCGGACTCCCGCCGCCTGCGCACCGAGCCGCCCCGCAGGGTGTCGAAGAAGGCATCCCACTCCCCTTCCGTCAGCTCTTTCGTGCCGGAGACGGTGACGTCTTCTTCCCGCAGGGGCCAGTGGTCCCCTTCCCGCTTCTCATGATAGAAGTAATACTTTCCCTCTGCCGTGTAGAAGCGGTAGCGCTGGAACTGGGGCGGGTTGGTGGAGGAGGAAAGGGTGTAATAGAACTCCGTGACGTCCTTCTGCTTCACCGCTGCCCCCACGACCCTGCTCACGATCCCCGTCGCATAAAGGACCGCTCCCAGCAGCACCAGGACCGCCGCCGCGCAGCCAAGTCCCAGCAGGAGGCCTCTTCCCCTTCCCTTTTTCCCCGCTTGTGCGGGCGTTTTTTCTTTGCTCATATCTTCACCTCATCTGTCCGGGGCGCTTCCGTCGGCAGCTTGACCCGCACAGGCTTTCGTCATCTTATGACCATTATAGCATGCTTTTCTGCCAAAACAAACACTTGCGTTTCAAGTAAGCATCCCTCCCGCGAAGCTCGTATGCCCAATTGCAGGATGCGCGCAAATGGGCTATAATCAAATTAGGGCCGAGTATGGCCCCGGAAAGAAAGGCGGGGATGCGCATGTGCGGCAGATACTATTTCAGCGCGGATCAGGCTTCCGACGAGCGCATCGCGGCGATGATGCGCATGCTGGAAAAGAACTATGCCGGGCAGTACAAGACCGGGGACATCCTGCCCGGGGACGCCGCGCCCGGCGTCATCCGGAGGCAGGGCAGGATCATCCCCATCCCGGCGGTCTTCGGTTTCCCCGGATTCCAGGGGAAGAAGCTGATCCTCAACGCCCGGGCGGAGACGGCCTGGGAAAAGAAGACCTTCGCGGAAAGCCTGCGCACCCGTCGCATCGTGCTGCCTGCCTCCGGCTTTTACGAATGGGGGCGGGACCCGGAAAAGACGAAGTATTTCTTTTCCGTGGGATCCGAAGCGGTGGTCTATCTGGGCGGCCTCTATCAAATCGCGGAGGGGATCTGCCGCTTTGTGATCCTCACCCGGGCGGCCAACGCGAGCATGGCCGAGGTGCATGACCGGATGCCGGTCATCCTGGGGGCGGAGGAAGTCCGGCCTTATCTGACGGACGAGGCCGCGGCCCGCGCACTGATCGCCGCCGCGTCGCCGCAGCTTAAGAGACAAGCGGTATAAAGAACAGCGCCCGCGTTCCGTTTTTCGGAGCGCGGGCGCTTTGTATCCTTCTATGCGTATTTTCGATCTTCGCAGCCTGGGATCCGCTTTTCCCGGCGTCTAGCGTCCGGCGTTGACCGCCGCCTTTTCCCGGTAGAGCATTTCATCCGCCCGGCTGAAGCAGGCGCGCAGCGGTTCCCTGGGCTGCGTGCAGCGGGCATAGCCGACGCACATTTCCAGCTTGTAAGGCTTTTCCGCGGAACATTCCTGCAGATACCGGCCCACAAGCTGTACCAGCTGCCCGGGATCATCCTGCTTTCCCTTCCCCGGACGCCACACCATCAGGAATTCATCGCCGCCGTACCGGGCCGCAAATCCGTTGGTCTGCGCGGCGGTGCGTTTCAGCGCGCCGCTGCAGAGGATGAGCGCTTCGTCCCCTTCGATATGTCCGTAGGTATCGTTGATCTTCTTGAAGCCGTTCAGATCCCCGATATACAGATAGACCGGATTTGCCGGGGACGCAGTCGCCAACGCTTCCTCCAGATATTCCTCCGCCCTGCGCCGGTTGTTCATGCCGGTCAGCGCATCGGAATTGATGCCTGCCTCCTGCAGGGTGACGAAGATGATGAGGATCACGGCGAAAACCGCCGCTGGAAGGATGGACGCCTTGGACATCGTGCCGTCCACTATAATGAACAGAAGGATGATCAGCACCGAGACGAACAGCGCTCCGTTCGCTCTGCGCATGAACGTCGTGTGTTCCCGAAACATCCGCACTGCCGCGATCGCGGCCACGGCCAGCAGATACAGGCTGGAAATGAGCACCATCGGCAGGTACATGCTGCCGTGGACCAGATAGCCCTCCTCGCTCACGCGGAATACCAGCCCCGTCCAGGGTGAGATTGCGAGCAACAGCGTGGCGACCGCCGCGGGCAGCTGCCGCAGCCATTTCCCCGCCCCCGTCCGCAGCTTCTTCAGCTGGAGTTTTTCTACCACGAACAGGAAAAAGGAGGTGGCGCAGTTCGTGACCGTCCAGAGGCTGACGGTATAAAGGACCGTCAGAGCGGGCCTGCTTACGTTGATCAGGTCATATTCCTTCAGGCTCCAGATGCTGTTGAGCACCAGATAGACCATGTGCGTCACGGTCAGCGCGCAGAACCAGGTGTATTCGCCCTGCCTTACGATATCGCGGTTCGTTTTCAGCAGGATATAGATATCCAGGAACAGGAAAGTCATCTGAAACACGATGAAAGCTATGATGATATCTCTGTCCATGTCGTTCCTTGCCTCTTTCCGTACTCCGAGTATATAACGATACAAGGTGTATTATAGCACAGAAGGGAGACATTCTCAACAAAATATCCCATGTCTTTCACGGCAGAAAGGAACGGCGGCCTCTTTTGAGACCGCCGTTTCGGAAAAGTTTCCCTTTTACTTTCTCTTTTTCTTCATGCCGATGCTGTCGATCTGGATGTGGAACTTCTTCTTGAGTCCGTCGATGGTCTCGGGGGTGAGGCGCTTGGGATCATAGTGCTTGATGGACTCGTAGCTCTGGAGGAACAGGGACCAGTAGGGCTGGCCGCCCAGATCGTACATCTCCGAGGGCTCCAGGACCTCGATGCTGCGGGGGGCGAAGCGGGGAGCATTGATGACGCATTCGTCGTCGGCGATGAAGGTCTGACCGCAGATGGTGAACTTCACCTTGCCCTTGCGGAGATAGAACAGCTCGCGCAGGGGAGGATACTTCACCCACTTGGCGGTGAAGCCCGGCTCCATGACCGCGCAGTCCAGCTCCTTCACGCCGCCGTTCTCCCAGCGCTCCACCACGATCTTGAAGCTGCATCCGGGGAACTCATAGGAGGCGTGGGGACGCTTGAGATTCTTGATGGCGGTGCATTTGGAGGCGGGCACTTCCTTGCACAGGAAGGGCTCCATGGGATTGGAATCCATAAAGCCGTTGGGGGCCAGAGCATTCAGCTCCGGGTCGTCCGCCAGCTCGGGCATGTAGCGTTTCACCCGGTTCACGTCGCCGGATTCGGAATAGGTGGCAAAGTCATGATAGGTGCCGCGCCACTTCACATCCTCCAAGAAGAGCATGCCCTGGGACTGGCCCGCCTGCAAATGGACGATGTCGCCCTTCTTGGCTTTGGCCTTCATGCCGTCGATGTAAAGATAAAGGCTGCCGCTGTCCACGAAGAAGGTCTCGTAGCCATGCCAGTGGAAATGGGGCATGGGGGTTTTCTCCATGGTCGGCCCGGCGGGATTTTTGTGCATGAGGGAATCCAGGCACCAGTAAAGGCCGTGCTCCCCTTCCGCATCGGTCACGGTGCCCACGTCGGAGGACACTTCCCCATTGGGGAAATAGCTGTGGGCGATGCCGCCCTTCCAGGTGGTCTCCGGGGTCTTCAGATCAAAGAGAAACTCGTTCTTTTCCGCTTTCTTTTCTGCCATATCCAAGTCCGTCCTTTCTTTATTTGTTCGTCTGTTGCCATTTTATTCCTCCCGGCGGCGGGTGTCAAGGCGCGGGGGAATTCCATCTTGCGCGGCGGTGAAAAATGGCGTATGCTAGAGACAGCGGGGAACTTGTCCCCCATTCCTGCGCAAAGAAAGGAGATTTCGTTATGATCCGTCTTTTGGTTTCCCTGGCTCTGGGCGCGCTGGCGGGCTGGATCGCCGGCAAGATCATGAAAAGCTCCCACGGCCTTCTGATGAACATCATCCTGGGTCTGGTGGGCGGCCTCATCGGCGGCTGGCTGGGCGGCCTTCTGGGCATCGGCGGCGGCTGGGTCAGCGGCCTCATCCTGGCGGTAGTGGGCGCCTGCATCCTCATCTGGCTCGCGCGGCTCATCTCCGGAAAGAAAAAATAAGTCATAAAGAAAACGCTCCCGCATGCGTCCGGCATGCGGGAGCATCTTTATTCCTCCGCCACCCGTTTTCCTGTCAAATATCCGAAGGTGAGGCAGGCGCCGTAGTTCTGGCCCGGGATGCGGAAATTATAGCAGTTAGCATACATATCCCCCACCATGCTGCCTACGCACCACAGGCCGGGGATGGGCTCGTCGCGCCCGTCGCAGATCTGCATTTTATAATTGGTGCGGGGGCCGCCCAGGACGGTGAAGAACAGCCGGTCAGAGAGGCTGCACCCATAGAAAGGCGCTTCCCGTATCTCCTGGAGGTATTTGGGCTTTTTGTGGAAATCCCCGTCCTTCCCGGCGCGGCAGAGGGCATTGTAGCGGCGGATGGTCTCCATCGTCGCCTCCACCGGCAGGCCCAGGGCTTCCGCCACGGCCTCCACCGTGTCCCCCTTCACCAGCTGTCCCTTGGAGACCTGGTCCTCCCAATTGGCGATCACCTGTTCCGGGGTGAGGTCCGGGTCCTCCCGCCGCCCGCCGTGGGCGCGGAAGACGGTCTCCCGGGCGTAATTGCTGCCCCAGATGGCATAAGCCTGCCCGCCGGGCTCCCGAAGGGTGGTGAGGGCGGTGTAGGCCCCGTTCATATCCTCGTTGCAGTAGCGCTCTCCCCGGCGGTTCAGCCTCAGTCCCCGATGGGAACCGTAGGGCATGCTGGTACCCAGGCGGCTGCCCTGGATCATGACGGCGCAGGGCCAGGTTTTTTGCCAGGCCGCCCCGGCCCAGAGGGCCATCTGCTGCCCCTCGCCCCGGTAGAGGCCCCGCACGGCGAAGCCCACGTCGTAGTCGTCCCCGGCGGAGGTGAAATCCGGCGCGTATTGGGGGCAGTATTTCGCCATCATCTCCTTGTTGGCGGAGAAATCCCCCGTGGCCAGGATCACGCCCTTCCGCGCCTTCAGCCGCAGATAATCCCCGCCCGGCTTCTGCACGACGACGGCGGTGACACGGCCATCCGCCTTTTCCAGATACCGGGCCGGGGTGCTGTGGAGCACCTCGCCCCCGGCTTCCAGGAAGGTCTTTTCCAGAGCGGCCACGGCCAGGGACATGCCGGTGCCCGCCCGGGTGACGCCCTTGCCCACAAAGGCGTGGGTGCCCGGCGGCTGCCAGGTGGGGCTGTGGCAGTCGTCCCGATTGGCGTCTTCCAGCACCACCTCCAGGCCCTCCTTCTCCAGGATGTCCGCCAGCCAGTCCATGGCCTCCTCGCTGCGGTCCAGGAGGGTATACCATTTCCGCTGGTCCACCTGGAAGGAGTTGGCGGCAAATTCCTCCAGGAAGAAATCGTCCAAATCCAGCCGGGGCAGGCCGTGGGCGGCCATGATCCGGCTGTAAGAGGCGAAGACGCTGCCGCCCCGGGCCACAGGCCGGGCGGAAGCGGTGACGATGCGCGTTTCCGCCCCCGCCTGTCGGGCGGAAAGGGCGGCGCAGAGGCCCGCCAGCCCCTCCCCTACCACCACCACGTCGGCGGTGAGGGTCCCGGTGATCTGCTCCTCCGGAACGGGAGGCGGCGGGATTTCAAAGGAAGCGGGTTTCAAATATTCGGACATGGGCTTACCTCCTTCTGCTCCTGGTCATTTTCTCCTGCCGTCACTCTACCATAGCCTCGGGCCGGTTGCAACGTTTGCCCGCATTCCGCAATTGAAGTCCCATAATCTCCATGCTATAATCAAAAATAAATAAGGCTTTCAAAGAGGTGACCTTTATGGGAATGCCGACCCTGGAAAAGCAGATCAAGGACTATATCCTGACGGAATGTCACCAGGAGAAGGTGGGCATCGCCTGCATCGAGCGCTTCAACACTTCCCCCAAGGGGATGCACCCCACCGATTTCCTGCCCGGCTGCCAGTCGGTCATCATGTTCTGCACCCGCCTGCCCGACGGAGCGGTGAACGCCGCCCTGCGCACCTATGAGGACCGGAATTTCCGCGTCCACGGGCAGTACGGCATGTTCGGCTATGTGGGAGCCCCCAATTACAACCTGCTGTGGGCCGCCTACAAGGCCGCCCGCTTCGTGGAAAAGACCACCGGGGCCATCGCCATGCCCATGACGGCGGGGCCCACCCACGGCTCCGGCATGCTCAGCATGCGCCACTGCGCCGTGGCTGCGGGGCTGGGGCAGTTCGGCTGGTGCAGCATCGTGCTGACCCCGGAATTCGGCCCCCGGAACCGCTTCGGCGGCATCCTGACCACCCTGAAGCTGAAGCCGGACCCCATGATGGACGGGGAGCGGCTCTGCGACTATGAGAAATGCCATATCTGCGAGAAGGTCTGCCCCACGGGGGCCATCCCCCCCTACAAGCCGGGGCAGGAGCGGGTGGTGGACTTCGGGGAAGGGCACATCGAGCGATACAGCGGCATCAACTGGACCAAATGCAAGATCGCCTGCGAGGGGAGCTACGCCGACTTCAACTACAACGGGGGCTACAACATGATGGACCCCATCATGACAAACCCCATCGACGAGGAATTCACCCCCACCCAGCGCTTCCGCACCAAGGCAGAGAACGTCTACCACAATTTCATCCAGCACCAGACGAGCTGGAAATGCGGCAACTGCCTGCAATACTGCCCCATCGGCAACTGGAAGGAGCGCTTCCACGACACGGGCATCTCCAAAGAGAACATCAACCAATACATCGACCACTACCCCGACGTGGACATGGACACCTACAACGGAGAGGGGGAGGAGAAATGACCCGGACGGAAGCGGTAAAGCGCCGCATCCTCATCGGATCGGACATGGACTATGCGGGGGTCTGCCCCTCCTCTGTTCTGGAGGACGAGCCCCGGGGCCGCCGCCCTTCGGACCTGCTGCCGGGGGCAAAAAGTATCCTCGTCTTCGGGCGGAAGCTGATCTCCGGCTCCGTGCAGACGAAATTCCGCCAGTTCGAGGACGGGGTGATGAACGTCTCCGGCTCCTACTCCGCCCATTCCTTCGTGCTGAGCGTGAACCACCTGTGCATGAACGAGACTTATAACATCGCCCAGGACCTGGAAAACACCTATGGCTGCTTCGCCATGCCTCTCACGAGCAACGTGCTCCAGGCGGTGCAGCCGGAGGGGAACTACGCCCCCTTTTTCGCGGACCCCATGAAGGCGGGGCTGCCCCTGGACATCTATAAAGCCGCCGTGGCCGCGGGCATCGGGGAGATGGGCTGGAACCACCGGGTCATCACCCCGGACAACGGGCCGAGGGTCTACCTCTGCGCCATCCTCACCACCCTGGAATTTGAGGAATACGACAAGCCCTATGCCGGGAAGAAGCTCTGCGACCCGGAAAAATGCGGCCTCTGCGCCAGGGTCTGCCCCACCCACGCCCTGGATGCTTCGGAGGGGGCAGAATGGCGCGCCGGGGAAACGAAATGCACCGTGGGGAAGCTGGACGTGAACGGCTGCGCCGCCGCCTGCTTCGGCTTCCGGCGGGAAACGAACCCCATGTGCACAAGCCCCATCAGCGAGCACCCCTCCGAGGAGGAGCTGGCCCAGGCCCTGAAAAAGCAGTTTGCCGCCCCCGGCTTCCAGACATTGGACCACCTGCCCATGTACCACTGCGAACGCTGCCTCATTTACTGCCCCGTGGGGAATTTTGAGCGGGATTTCCGGGCCACCGGCCTCAGCAGGGAGGGACAGGGATGAAAAAGAAGATCGTCCTGGCCGAGGGGTTCCTGCCGGAGGGCACGATCCCCTACAAGGGCCAATACATCTACAAGGTCAAGGCCTTCCGGGAGGGCCGGACCGGCCTGGGCCCCGGTTATCCCCAGCCGGAATTCCTGGAGCTGGAGCTGGAGGGCGTCGGCGGCATCGACGGGAAGCTGGAACGGGTGATCCCCGTCAGCACGGCCAATCCCCTGGACTGCCGCAACCACAAGTATTACATGCTGGAGCACGAGGTCTGGATCAAGAACCTGGGGGACGGGAAGTACGTTTCCGACTGGACGAGTGCCGAATGCTGGGCCCTGGCGGAGCAGCGCACTTACGACGACGAAGGGAATGTGACCCAGGTGCGGGAGCTGGGCTTCGTCATCATCCACTCGGACCGGCGGGCCGGTTATGTGCTTTGAGGGGGATTCGGATATGGACAAGCATCAGCTGACGCAGAACATCAAAAACTTCCTCCTGGGAGAAAGGAAGATGGACCTGGTGGGCGTCTGCCCCGCCGGAGCCCTGGCGGAGGAGCCGGAGGGCAAGCGGCCCACGGACATTCTGGGCTGCTGCCGCAGCGTGATCGTCTTCGGGCGGCGGCTCCTGAACGGGGCGGTGCAGGCCCAGTTCCGGCGGCTGGAGGACGGCATGGCCTTCGCGGAATCCATCTACTCCACCTACGGGCTGGAGCTGGTGCCCAACTGGACCATGGCCCTCAGCACCTTCTACCTGGCGGACTATCTGGAAAACACCTTCGGGGCCGCCACCCAGCCCATGGGCTGCGGACCGGAGATGGGCACCCTGCCCAAGAACACTCCCCTGCCCATGTTCGCCGGTCCCAACAAGGACGGGCTCATCATGGACATCGGCCACGCCGCCGTTGCCGCGGGGCTGGCCCAGCCGGGCTGGTCGAATTTCCCCATTACGAGGCAATACGGCCCGCGGGTGCAGTTCGGCTGCCTGCTCACGGACCTGGAGCTGGAATACGACGAGCCGGACCGTGGGGAACGGCTCTGCGACCCGGAAAAATGCCATATCTGCTCCGATTGCTGCCCCATGCACGCCCTGCCCCCCAAGGAAAGCGGGGAAAAGGCCCTCTGGCGCATCGCCGGGGAAACCTACGAGGTGGCGAAGCACAGGGTCCACGCCTGCACCGTGGCGGCCCTGGGCCTGCGGGACGAGTTCGCGGGCATCCGCAAGCGGGGGGACCTGGTGGTCTCCGACGACCCCACGGAGGAGGAGATCGCGGAGGCCATGAAGAAATTCCCCATCTCCAACTGCAACCTGGACCACTATCCGAAATGCAACTGCAACCGCTGCCAGATCTATTGCCCCGTGGGGAACTGGCAGGAGACCTTCGGGGACACGGGACTCAGCAAGGGAATATAAGTCAGGCGGCAGAGGAAAACCTCTGCCGCCCAGCCTGCAGACAAACCCTTTTGACGGAGTTTCGATAAGCATGGGGGATTTGTGAAGGGGGACGGGAATCCCCCTTCACGTTATATCCTTGCAAAAAGGGGGACGGGAATCCCCCTTCACGTTATATCCTTGCAAAATCAGAATACAATTCTGATTTTGCGTCTCAAGCTGTCGACACTTTGTCGACAGCTTGAGCGGCAGAGGAAAACCTCTGCCGCCCGTTTTCTTTTCCGCTCAGAACTGATAGGGCGAATGGCCGTCCTTGTCCCGGAGGTCGGCCATGTCCCCGCCGTTGATGAACACTTCCCCGTCAAATTCCCGGATCATCTTCCAGTAGCCGCCGGGGGCCTCGTCCAGCTTCACCCCCTGGCGGATCATATCCTGCCGCACCAGGGCCCCGTCCAGCTCCCGCAGGGCAGTAATGCCACGGTCGATGGCGATGGCCGCGCCGGTGCCGGCGGCCTGGCCCATGCCCATGCAGGCGGCGATGATGCGCACGCAGCCGTTGGCATGGTAGTCTGCGGAGAAGCAGCGCCCCGCCACCAGGAGATTGTCCACCCCCTTGGCGATCAGGCTGCGGAAGGGCACCTCGCAGTATTCCCGGGGATTGGTGCGCACTTCGTAGGGCAGGGGGTCCACGAAGGGGTGCATGTTGTAGTCCGTGTCCTTGGGCACATGGCGGCAGACGGCGGGCTCGATGGGCTTCTCCGCGTGGATATGCCGGTTGGCGGTATGCTGCCCCGGGGTGGGCACATGGGCGTCGAAGACCTCCGCATGCTGCCAGATGCCGTCGGGGAATTTCCGGGCGGCGGCGATGTCCTCCGCTTTCATCACGTATTCCCCGATCACCCGGCGGCTCTCCCGCACGCCGTTCATGGGGGCCAGGCTGGTGAGCTTGGCCTTTTCAAAGCCGGGGATGTACTTCTTCAGGAACTCCACGAACCAGAGGACCTTCCGGTGCTGGTCCACGATCTGCCGCGTCAGGTCCACCACGTCGTCGCAGTGGCAGTCGAAGGTGTGGGTGGCGTCCAGGGTCACGTCGGTGCACTTCCGGTCCCCCGGCATGGCGTAGACCAGGTAGCCGGGGCTGAGCAGCTCATGCAGGTCCCCATTCTCCATGGCCTTATACTCCTGGTGGACGATGAAGCTGGAATGTTTGGGGGATTCGGCGTCGTACTCCGGGTCGTTTTTGAAGGCGGCGGAGGCGGCGTAGTAGCGCTCCAGGTCCACATAGGAGAGCTTGAAGCCCATGGTGACGGACTGGTTGAGACCCATGAATTCCGCGTTGCCCACCTCATAGGGGCAGCCCGCCGCCACGGCCAGGTCCGCGTCGCCGGTGGCGTCGATGAACACATCCGCTTCCAGCTCGATGCGCCCGCTCTTGCAGTAGGCGATCACCCGGCGGATCCTGTCCCCTTCCTTCTCCACGTCCACCACATGGGCGCCGTAGAGGATCCTGGCCCCGCTCTGGAGGACCATCTGTTCCAGCATGACCCGCCCGTATTCCGGCTCCACCACCGGCAGGTGGGAGCGCATGGTGGCGTGGCCTTCGGCGTCCAGCTTTTCCAGCCACTCTTTGCACAGGCCGTCGATGCACCCGGCGATGCCGGTGATATACCCATTGGTCACCAGTCCCCCCAGGGATTCCCGGTATTCCAGCAGGAAGACGCGCTTGCCCGCCCTTCCCGCCGCGATGGCAGCCGCCGCGCCGGCCACGCCGCCGCCGCAGACCACCACATCCGCAAAGAACCGTTTGCTCGCTGCACCCATTCTAAACCCTTCCTCTCCGCGTTGTTTTGCTTTAGTCTATCACAGTCGCCGCCGGGTGACAATCGTCTTTGTCCCTTCCTTCTTCCTTGACGGGGGAAAGGGAAGCGTTTACAATAAAAGGCAGAAAGACAAAAACGGGAAAAGGAGTGGAATACATGGGCAATTTCGAAAATGCGAAAGTCAAGGTGGCCCAGGGCTGGCTCCAGGGCTACACCGAAGGCAAGCTGAAGATCTTCAAAGGCATCCCCTACGCCGCGCCTCCCGTGGGCGCGCTGCGCTTCCGTCAGCCCCGGGACCCGGGCCGCTGGCGCGGGGTGCGCAAGGCGGTGCAGTACTCCGCCGCGGCCATCCAGCAGGTGATGGAGATGCCGGAAATGCCCGCCAACGTCCACGGCGTGCCCCAGATGCTGGCGCCCTCCCAGTATGAGGAGGACTGTCTCTACCTCAACGTGTGGACCCCGGCCAGGACGGCGGAGGACAAGCTGCCGGTGTTCATCTGGGTCCACGGCGGCGGCATGGTTGCCGGAAGCGGCTGTGAGGTGGTATGCGACGGCACGGGCTTTGCCTCCCGGCGGGACGTGATCGTGGTCACCATCAACTACCGGCTGGGCTTCTTCGGTTTCTTTGCCCATCCGGACCTGACGGCGGAGGGCGGCGGTTCCTCCGGCAACTATGCCCTTTTCGACATCCGCAAGGCCTGCGAGTGGGTGAAGAACAATATCGCCGCTTTCGGCGGCGATCCGGAGCGGATCACCGTGGCCGGGCAGAGCGGCGGCGCGGCGGCCTGCGGCGCGCTGCAGGCTTCCCCCATGATGAAGGGCCTCATCCAGCGCCTCAGCATCGAGTCCGGCCCCATCTACTACGGCTTCATGCAGCCCCAGGACCGCAGCGTCTACGAGGCCAAAGGCGTGGAATTCATGAAGCACATCGGCTGCGAAAGCATCGAGGAGCTGCGTTCTCGGGACGCCTGGGATCTCTTCGACGAATACTCCAAGTGGAGCCCCGGCATGACGGGCGGCTTCAGCTTCTGCATCGACGGTCAGTTCCTGCCCAAGCCCTACGCGGAGATCATGGAGGCCGGGGAGTTCAACGACTTCGACGTGATGATCGGCTCCTGCGCCCAGGAATTCCCCTCCGCCGACCCGGAGAAGTTCACCGTGGAGGAATACGAAAAGTATCTGGCCGAGGCCTTCCCGGACAGGCTGGAGGACATGAAGAAATGGTACCCCGCCGCCGATGGGGTCATGGCCGCCAAAATGATTGCCACCATCAGCTCCGACATGATGCTCATGGGCAGCGTGAAGATCGGCGAGCTCTGCCATAAATTCGGACGCCGGGCCTTCGTCTGGCTCATGACCAAGGAGAACGAGACCCCCCGGGGCCATGCCGCAGGCAGCCCCCACTGCGCCGAGATGCCCTATGTCTTCGGCCGGGTGGACAAGGGAGAAAGGAACCCCTTCTTCGACTACCATTGGGTGGGGGCCGACTATGACTTCATGGAGCTGATCCAGGGCTATTGGCAGACCTTCTGCGCGAACGGAGACCCCAACGGGGAGGGGCGCCCGGAATGGAAGCCGTACAGCGGCCCCTTCGACGTGTGCGAGCTGGGGAACGACAGCCATATGCTCACTGCCGAGCAGCAGGAGAAATACCGGTATTACTGGGATAAGCTCTCCTCCGGGAAATATGCCGCCGTCACCTTCGGCATGCCCCGCTTCGTGCCCACCGGCAAATAACGACAGTTCGGGACCCCCGGAAGCGCCGCGCTTTCGGGGGTCCCTCTGCGCAGAATATGGAGGAAACGATAATGCTTGAGGAAAACAGGAACCGGCAGGCGCTGTTGGAAAAGCTGATGGGGCTGCGCTATCCCGCCGTGGCCCTGAAAATGATACGGGATAAGGAGGAAGTCCCCGCCGGGGCCTGGCAGCCCTTCCGGGACCGGGGGAAGCACATCGCCCTTTGCCAGGCCTTCGCCTATGCCCGGCGGCAGGGCAAGACCGTGTATATGGAGAAAGAGGACCATTGGTGCTGGAACCCCATCATCACCTACGGCTATATCGACAAGGAGCTGGGCAAGGAGGGCTTTCGGGCCATCGCCAGGGCCTACAATACCTCCTCCGAAAGCGGCGAAGCCTTTGTGGAGGGCTTCCCCAGCCTCCCGGCGGGGGAATACCGTGGTATCCTGGTATCGCCCCTGGACAAGGCGGATTTCCGGCCGGACGTGACCATGATCTACTGCAAGAACGACCAGCTCCGCCTTCTCCTCATGGCGGTGGACAGCCAGACCCACAAGCTGCTGGAGAGCAGCTTCAGCCCCGTGGATTCCTGCACCTATGCCGTCATCCCCGCCATTCTGAAGGGAGAATACCGGATCACCTTCCCCGATCCCGGCGAGTACGAGCGGGCGCTGACGCCGGAGGACGATGTGATCTTCTCCGTGCCCCGGCAGCGGGAGGAGGAATTCTACAAGGGAGTGGAGGCGCAGGCCGCCCACGGGGACCGCAGCACCTTCTTCATGAGCATGAAGGAGGACTTCGGCAGACCCAAGATGTACGACATCCTCTTTGAGACCTGGGGCCTCATGACCGGGGATCCCTGGGAAAAGGAATAATACATGCTGAAGGGCGTGCTGCAAAAAGCAGCACGCCCTCAAGCTGACGACAAAGTGTCGACAGCTTGAGACGCAAAATCAGAATTGTATTCTGATTTTGCAAGGATATAACGTGAAGGGGGATTCCCGTCCCCCTTCAATTTTGCAAGGATATAACGTGAAGGGGGATTCCCGTCCCCCTTCACAAATCCCCCATGCTTATCGAAACTCCGCCAAAAGGGTTTGTCTACAGGCTGAGGGCGTGCTGCTTTTTTGCAGCACGCCCTCTGTTTATTTGCTCTTTTCGCTTTCTTCGGCCTTGTCTTCCTGCTTGTCCTTTTTATCCTTCTTCTGCTTTTCGGGCCGGGTCTTGCCGAACATGTAATAGCTTCCGTCGTCTTCGCTCTGGATGGCGACGGTTTTTTGTTTCCACTCCGCTTCGAACACGGCCTCGTTTTCCAGCAGCGCCCGGTCCGTCACCCGGGAGATGAACAGCCACCAGAGGTCATAGGTGAAACGGATGACGATGAGCCCCACGCCGATGGCCAGGATCCACATGGACTCCCGCAGGATCAGGATGGGCAGGAAGATCAGCGCCACCCCCGCGATCACCATGACGCGGCTGACATAGGGCACAAAGGGATAGAGCAGGAGCCCGGCCAGGGCGAAGAGGATCACCGTTTTGGGGATGGGCAGATACAGGGTGAGGATATACAGGACGACGGCTGTGACGGCGGGGATATAGAGATACATCAGGGCAAAGCTCTTGCGCCGCCCGCTGGCGACGCGGATGGCAGTCGCCCGGTTGTAGCTGAGGCGGATATCGCCCTTCAGGGCCGCTTCCCGTATCTCCGAAAAGCGGCGGTAGGGGGTATCGGAAAAATAGTACATGGGTTCGTTCCTCCCGTTATCGCTGGAATGTCAGTTCGATCTTCAGCTTTTCCCCGGCACGGACCGGGACGGATACATGGTCTCCCTCCGGCCGGACCGCTTCCCCGCCCAGCAGGAAAGCTGCCAGAGGACGGCGGCAGCGGAAAGTCAGGCTCTGGTCCCGCAGGGGCGTCAGCGCTGCCCGCAGCCCCTTTTCGTCCCATTCCAGGCTGTCCAGCTTCGCCCAGGTATAGAGCCACAGGCCCTCCAGCCTGCCCGCGGGCAGCTTATCCGGCAGGGCGGGCAGGAATTCCACCACTCCCGGCGCGGAAAAGACGGCCATTTCCAGCAGCAGGGCGGGCATGGCCCCCTGCAGGTCCGGGAACCAGCCCCGGTAGGGGAAATGGGCGGTGGACAGGCTTCTCCGCACAAAGCCGTGCTCCAAAAGCTGGCTCAGGTTCTGCTCCAGCTCCTCCCGGTCCTTCAGGCGGATGGCGGTGAAGGCCCGGTGGATGATGCCGTGGGCGGAATCGTCCTGCTGGCCCCGCTTCCGGTTGGAGATGCGGATGGCCTCCGCGATCTCCGGCGACCTCTCCGGTGTGACGGCCCGGCCCGGCCATACGTCGTAATGGTGGGACACATGGCGGTGGTTGTAATTCTCCTCCATGGAGGGCCAGGCCCATTCCTTCAGGGCGCCTTCCTCATCCGTCAGCAGGGTGGGCAGGTCCTCCAGCTGGCGCTGCCAGCGGGGGATGTTCTCCGCCTCGACGCCCAGGGTGAGGCAGGCGTCCAGAAGATTCAGCAGCACCTCCCGGCAGATGGCGATGTCCATGACGCTGTTGATGCGGGTGGGGTGCCGGTCCCGCCCGGTGACGGTGGCGTAATCCGGGTTGGGGGTGGGGTTCTCCGGGGAGAAGGAGGGGTAGAAGATGACCTTGCCGTCCCCGTCCCGGTCGCAGGCATAGTCCTCGAAGAACAGGGCGATCTCCTTCAGGGCCGGGACCACCCGAGCCCGGAGGAAATCCCGGTCCCCGGTGCAGAGCCAGTAGTTCCAGAACTCATTATATATCCAGCCGAGGCAGCCTGTCCAGCAATAATGGGGATAGGTGCGGGAGGTGTGGTACGCCAGCCCGGAATCATAGTCGCAGTGGACGCTGGCGAGAAGGCCCCTGGCGTTGAACAGCAGCCGGGCATTCGTGCGGAAATCCTCGAACTTCGACTCGTAGTAGCGGAAATAGACCTCCATCTCCTCAAAGAGGCCGGTGGCGTTGCCCGCGCAGACCTGGAGATTGGTATTGATGTTGTGCTGGCCCCACATGGGCGGCAGGGCCCCCGTGTCGATGATCTGGTAGAAGCGGCCCAGGTCATAGAGCTTTTCCATCAGCACGCCGTAGGCTTCGCCCTTGTTCCGGCAGTCCCGGAGGAGCTCCTCCCCGGAGAGGTAATGATCCTCCTCCCGGCCCAGGCGGAGACGGGAACGGTCCATCCGCTCCCCCAGGAAGGCTTTGCCAGACTGCACCCAGGCGTCGAAATCCGGGGTGACGGCCCGGAAGTCCCGGGCATATTCCTCCTCGCAGCCGAAGCGGAAGCCCTCCTCCACGCGGATGGCCTTCGCCATGACGAGCAGGCCCCGCCCGCCCCGGATGCGCACGCCCTCCTCCGTCAGCTCCGCCGAGCCGCCCAGGGGGAGGAAGCGCAGCAGCAGCACAAAACCCCTGGCCTCGCAGAGGGCGGGATCATACTGATAAGCGGCGGTGATCAGTTCGGGGCTGCGCCGGACCCGGGAAACGGCGCCGGCCAGGCTCACATGACCGAAGGGGCCGGGGCCGCCGGGGAATCTGACGCGCACTTCCAGGTCCCCCGCCCCCTCCGGAGCAGTCAGGCGCGCGGCAATGAAATCTCCCTCCCGGACGCAGAGGTATTCATTTTCAAAGCTCCCCCGGGCATCCGTCCAGCGGGTGGTGATGAGGCCGCTGCGCAGATCCAGCCAGCGGAGATAATCCCGCGTCCCCGCCGCCTCCTCCCGAAGGAAGCGGAGGCGGAAGGCCTCGTGGGTCCGCAGGGACTCGATGGGGTAGGAGATGGGGGCGTCCAGGTCCATGTATTTGCCGTGGCCCGCCTCCCGCTGGGCCTGCTCCAGCAGCTTGTCCGCGACCTCCGGCCTGCCTTCCAGCAAAGCCTTTCGGATGTCCTTCAGATAGGGCCGCAGGTCAGGGGGCTGGGGCGTTTCCTTCCACTTGGGCTCCTGGAGCAGCTCCATATTGGCCGTCAGGCTGTCCTCGTAGGGCAGGCCGGTCACGTCGATCCGGTGGGAACCGTTGCCGGTAAAAAGGGCGTCGGAGGGGTCCTCCGCCGGGGCGATGGAGCAGATGCTGCGCCGGGGCAGGATTCCGGCGCGCGCCGAAAGGGGGATATACGGATAGGGATAGCCGAGTCGTTTCAGTTCCATGATGCAGTCCTTCTCTATTCCAGGATGAAGGAGCGGAGCATGGCGGAGCCCGGCCCCCGGTAGGTGAAATACAGGGCTTGGACGCCGTCGGGCACCGGGATCTCCGCAGTGAAGGGGGTCCACTGGTTGCGGAAGGCAAGGGGGATGCTCCCCAGGGCTTCCCCGCCCAGGTCCGTGCGCACCTCGAACCGGCCCCCGGCATAGCCCCTGGTATAGACCGTGATCCGCCGGACGCCCCGGCAGTCGAAATACTTGAAGCCCAGGGTCACGCTGTCGGTGATGCCGGCGGCATAGGCTTCTTCCCTGTCCCCATCCCGCCCGTCCTGGGTGATGCGGGGCCGCCCCGGGGCCTGGCGGTCCAGGTGCAGGTCCTCCCAGAAGAGGTTGCAGGCCAGGTAGGCGGGAAATTCGCCCCTGCCCTCGAAGGGCGCGCCGCCGCTGGAGGTCATCTCCACCTGGGGCATGGAGCCGTCGGGCAGGACGGCGAGCTTTTCCATGCAGCCCTGGCGGCTGAACTCCGTGCCGTTTGTATGACGGTGGTAGAAGATATAGCGCTGACCCGCGGCCTCCACCAGGCCGCCGTGATTGTTGCCCCCCACGGTGGTCTTCTTTGACCGTTCCTTCCAGCCGCCGATCCCATAGTCGCAGTTGCTCACCAGGACGCCCCCGTATGTAAACCTGCCCAGGGGGGTGGGGCTGACGGCGTAGCACAGCTCGTTCATCCAGACGGAGGAGTAGACGAAATAATAGAGGTCCCCGAATCTGCGGATGGAGGAGGCTTCGAAGAACTCATGGTCCTCGAAGCCGGTGCCCCGGCTCGTCTTGGCGCTGGGGACCACGAACACCGGCCCCTCCAGCACCGTGAGCATGTCTTTATCCAGCCGCGTGCCCATGGCGCCGCCCTTCTCCTTCTCGAAGCGGAAGCAGACGCCGCCGGTATAGAGATAGGTGCTGTCCCCCTCCGTCAGCACCGCCGGGTCGAATTGGGGGTCGTCTCCCGGCTTCATGCCCAGCAGGGTCCCGTCGGGGTAATGGACATGGCCATAGTATGCATACTGACCCGCCGGGCTGTCGCAGACGGCCACGGAAACGATGTCCTGATGGTCCAGCACATAATAGAGATAATACCGGCCGTCGGGGCCCCGGGTCACATCCGGCGCATACAGGCACTGGTCCCCCTCCCGGTTGTCCGGGTCCTGGGTCTTGCGGTAGATGACGCCTTCGTAATGCCAGTCGCTCAGGTCCTCCTCCGGGGCGGACCAGCATACATAGTCCCCCAGGCAGTAGACCCAGCCGTTGAAGAGATCGTGGGAACCGTAGACATAGACCCGCCCGTCAAAGACGTGGGGTTCCCCGTCGGGGATATACTCCCAGCTGGGGAGATAGGGGTTTTTCAGATGCTTGTCCAGCGCGGACATGGGGATCCCTCCTCATTCAAGTTCGGTAACGGGGGGCAGGCAGACATTGCCCCGGCAGACATAATAGGTCGTCTTTCCCTCCAGGAGGGGGTATTCCGCCGTGGGCGGAGACACGATGCGCAGGGCGGCTTCCGGCGGGATGCGGAAGGGCAGATCCCGGAGCTCGGCCCTGCTCTCCACCGCCACGGTGACTTGGGGCGGCGGCTCCAGCCGGTCCGACAGGGCGGCGAGGAAGGCGGCATGGCCCATGGGGTCCAGCCGGGCATGGGCGGCCTGCCAGCGCAGCTGCCTGGCCAGGACTTCTTCCCGCTTTTCCGAAGGGCGAAGGGCCTGGAGGTCCGTCAGGGCCCGGGTCATGAGGGCGTTGCCCCCGGGCAGGGCGCCGTCGGCGCTCTCCTTGGGCCGGAGGTACAGCTCTTCCCCGTGCCGGTCATAGAACCAGAAGCCCCCTCTTTCGCCGTCGAAAAAGTCAGCTATGGCCCGCTCCGCCAGGGCTTCCGCCAGATCCAGGCAGCCCGGGTCCAGGGACGCGCCCCAGAGGGCCAGCAGGGCGGAGATCTCGGAAGCATAGTCGCTGAGCTGGCCGGGGACGCCCTTCTTTCCCGCCCGGAAGCTGACGAACAGTCTGTCCCCTTCCCGCAGGTTCGCATCCAGAAAGGCCTGGGCTTCTTTCGCCGCGGCCAGGTAGCGCTCCTCCCCCGCGGCCCTGTAAAGCTCGCAGAGGGCCCGGATCATGAAGCCGTTCCAGGCGCAGAGCACCTTGTCGTCCGTGGCCAGAGGGAAGCGCCCGGCACGCCAGGCGCGCAGCTTCGGCAGCAGGGCCTTCATCTCCGGCGGGAGCGGAGCTGTGCGGCGGGGGATGCTCTTTCCGGCGAAGGAACCCGCCTCCGTGATGCCCAGCCGGGCGCATAGGCCGCTGCCCGCCTTCTCCCCCAGCAGGGAGATCACTTCCCCCGGCGTCAGGAGGTAGAAGCGGCCCTCCTCCCCCTCGCTGTCCGCATCCTGGGCGCTGTAAAAGCCGCCCGCCGGGTCCCGCAGCTCCCGCAGGACATAGTCCGCGGTCTCCTTCGCCGTTTCCAGCCACTCCCTTTTTCCGGTCAGCCGGAAAGCCCGGACATAGGCGCGGATGAGCAGTGCATTGTCACCCAGCATCTTTTCAAAATGGGGGACGAGCCAGGCCCGGTCCGTGGCATAGCGGCAGAAGCCGCCGCCGATCTGGTCGCAGATGCCGCCCTCAGCCATGGCCCCCAGGGTCTTTTCCGCCATTTCCAGCAGCCGCGCGTCCCCCCGCTTCTCATACTGCTGGAGGGCGAAGAGGAGCAGCTGGGGCATGGGGAACTTGGGAGCGGAGCCGAAACCGCCGAATTCCCCGTCAAAGGCGCGCAGCAGCTGCCACAGGGCCCCCTGGATCAGCGCGTCGTCCCCGTCGTAAGGGATGGGCTCCGCCAAAGCCCGCCGGAGGGATTCCGTGAGCTTCTCCGCGCTTTGCTGAAGGGCGGCCCGGTCCTCCTTCCACCGGTCCCGGACGGCCTCCAGCAATTCCAGGAGGCCGACGGAGCCCCGGCGGGAACGGGGCGGAAAATAGCTGCCGCCATAGAAGGGGCGGCCCTCCGGGGTGAGAAACAGGGTCATGGGCCAGCCGCCCCCGCCCCCGGAGAAGGCGCGGCAGGCCTCCATATACACGCTGTCCAGGTCGGGTCTTTCCTCCCGGTCCACCTTCACGGGGAGGAAGCTCCCGTTCAGGAGGGCGGCGATCTCCCCGTCCAGGAAGCTCTCCCGGTGCATCACATGGCACCAGTGGCAGCTGAGATAGCCGATGCTGAGGAACAGGGGCTTGTCCTCCGCCCTTGCTCGCTGGAAGGCCTCCTCCCCCCAGGGATACCAGTCCACCGGGTCGTCGGCATGCTGCAGGAGATAGGGGCTCGTTTCCCCCGAAAGATGATTGGCCATGCTTTTCGCCTCCTCCCGCAGTATGCTTCCCGGAAGGGAAGCTATGCAAAGGGCCTGCCAGAAAATGCCCGTTCCCGTCATTGCGAAGTAGCACGCGCCCACCGCTGCGCGGCGGGTCCCCATTCCGGGCGCGAGGGCCCCACGCTGGGACGCGCCTGCTACCCCTCGCGCGGAATGAAGCCCCGAAGGGGCTGTGGCAATCCGTTTTCCCCGGTATTGGGGGACGGATTCCCACGACCAGTCTGCGGACTGGTCTCGGAATGACGAGGCTGAGGCATTTTGCAGCAGGCCCTTCCCTTATCGTAACCGATGATTCAATCACCGCGCACGTCTTGCCGGCATATTTGTCGCCTGATTTTGTCAAAAAACCTTGCAATACACAGAGTATTCCTTCGATTTTTCGCCTTCATCAGGCGAAAAATCTGCTCGACAATACGCACACGCCGATTGAATCATCGGTTACTATCCGGCAGTTTTCTCCTGCCGGAGGGCCAGGAATTCCCGGATGAGCAGCTGATATTTCCTCCGGCTGGGGCTGCCCCGGAAGCGCAGCTCGAAGCTGCCTTCCTCATTGGTGAACATCATGGTCTCCTTCCCCGCCAGGTGGCACAGCTCCGGTTCCTGCATGCCCTCCAGGGGGAAATGCAGGCTGCCCAGGCGAAGGCCGTCCTTATCCAGGGTCACGGTCCCCTTCGCCATCAGCGTGGTCTCATGCTCCTCCCCCAAACGCCAGATCTCCGCCCCCTCGTCGGAAAGCCGGACATCCCCCGCTTCGGCCAGGCGGCGCAGTTCGCCCAGCTGCCAGTCGTCCCACTGGGCCACGCTGCGGAAGGGGGCCTTTTCATCGAAGAAGGCGTCCTCCCCGTATTCCGCCCGCAGGCCGCAGGAACAGGCAAACACATTTCCCTCGCCCCGAAGGGAGCCGATCTTCCCGCACCGGGGGCAGAGGAACAGGGCTTCCTCCAGCCCTTCGGCCAGCTTTTTCCCTTTGTAGGGGATATGCTCCCGGCTCTGGCTCTCGTCCGTGTCCACCCAAAGGTCGGCGGAAATGCGCTCGTTTATCTCCGAAAGGGACATCTTTTTCAGGTCCTCGGGCTTGTAGATGTTTACCACGCCCCCCCGGAGGCGGCCCCGGCGCAGGGAATGGGACCAGCGGGGATCGGACAGATAGCCGCCCTCGATGCGGTAGGTCATCACCGGCACGCCGGCGGTGCGCAGCAGCTTGGCGGTGGTGGGGTGCAGGGGCAGGCTGCGCCCGTTCCAGGTGCGGTTCCCCTCGGGGAAGATGCAGATGGGCACTCCCTGCCGCAGCCAGCGCAGGATGCTCAGCACCGTGGAGGCCGCCACGGTGCCCTTCACCCGGGAGATGGGGCCGGTGGCGAAGCGCATGACGGCGCCCAGCAGCTTTTTGCGGAAGGCATGCTCGCTGGCCACATAGTACATATGCTTCTTTAGGAAGCTGAAGGCTACGAAAAACTGGTCCCCGCCGCAGGAATGGTTGGGCAGCACGATATAGGCCCCCTCCAGCTCCGGGGCCGGAGCGAAATCGAAGGGCCCGTAGTGGAGGCGCAGGAAAAAGCGCAGCTTGGGAAGCACATGCTTCCACAGCCAGCGGTGCCGCTTCAGCAGCTTATCCTTTTTCTCCTCCGCCTTGTTCCCTTCCGCCTTCTTTTCTTCCACGCTTTATTCCTCCCGCAGCAGCTTTTTCAGCTCAAAGAGTATGTTCATGGCCTCCAGGGGGGTCAGGGTGTTGATGTCCAGGTCCCGCAGCTTGTCCATGGCCTGCTCCGCCCCCATGCTTCCAAGGCTCAGCTGGCTCTCCTCCGGCTCGGGGAGGTCCTCCGAGGCCTCAAAGGAGATGGGTACGACGTGCTTTTCCAGCTCCAGCAGCACCGCCTTGGCCCGGCGGATGACCGTGTCCGGCACCCCGGCCAGCTTCGCCACCTCCACGCCGTAGCTCCGGTCCGCCCCGCCGGGGACGATGCGGCGAAGGAAGATCACGTCCTCCCCCCGCTTCTTCACGGCGGTGTTCAGGTTCTTCACCCCGGGGAGGGTCTGTTCCAGCTCCGTCAGCTCGTGGTAGTGGGTGGCGAACATGGTCCGCGCCCCCAGCTTCCGGGGATCGGCGCAGAATTCCAGCACCGCGCGGGCGATGCTCATGCCGTCGTAGGTGGAGGTGCCCCGGCCCACCTCGTCCAGGATGATAAGGCTGCTCTTGGTGGCGTTTTTCAGGATGTCCGCCACCTCCATCATCTCCACCATGAAGGTGCTCTGCCAGGCGGCCAGGTCGTCGGAAGCGCCGATGCGGGTGAAGATGCGGTCCGCGATGCCGATGTGGGCGCTGCGGGCGGGGACGAAGGAGCCGATCTGGGCCAGGAGGACGATGAGGGCCGTCTGGCGCATATAGGTGGATTTGCCCGCCATGTTGGGGCCGGTGATGATCAGGGCCCGGTCGCCGCCGGCATCCAGGCGGGCGTCGTTTGCCACGAAGATCCCGTCGGAAAGGGTCTGCTCCACCACGGGATGCCGCCCGTCCCGGATGTCGATGACCCCGGAAAGGTCCACCTCCGGCATGCAGTAGCCGTTTTTCACCGCCGTCTCCGCCAGGGAAGCCAGGGCGTCCAGGGACGCCACCAGCTCCGCCGTCTCCCGGATGAGGGGGGCCATGGCGGCCACGGCGTCGTTCAGTTCCTTGAAAATGCGGTATTCCAGCTCGTTAAGGCGGTCCCGGGCCGTCAGGAGCTGGCTTTCCAGGTTTTTCAGCTCCTCGGTGACGAAGCGTTCCCCGTTCACCAGGGTCTGCTTGCGGATATAGTCCTCGGGGACGGCCTCGCTCTGGCTCCGGGGCATCTCGATATAATAGCCGAAGACCTTGTTGTAGCCCACCTTGAGCTTCTTGATGCCGGTGCGCTCCCGTTCCTTCTGCTCGATGGCGGCCACGGCGCCCCGGGCGTTCTCCGACAGCTCCCGCAGCCGGTCCACCTCCGGGCTGTATCCCCGGCGGATCATGCCTCCCTCCCGCACGGAGAAGGGGGGATCGTCCCCGATGATCTCGCTCACCTGCTTGCGCAGCTCATACAGCTCGTCCATGTCCCCGATGCGCCGCAGCAGGGCGCTCTTCATGGGCAGGAGGAGCCTTTTCAGCTCCGGCAGGCTCCCGGCGGAGGCGGCCAGGGAATTCAGGTCCCGGGCCCCGGCGGAGCCGTAGACCACCCGGCTGATGAGCCGCTCCATATCCTCCACCTGCTTCAGGGCTTCCCGCACTTCGCCCCGGGTCACGTCGTCGTCCACCAGCTCGGAGACGGCGTTGAGGCGGCGCTTGATGAGGGCGGGGCTCAGCAGGGGCTTCCCCAGCCAGGCGCGGAGCATGCGCCCGCCCATGCTCGTCCTCGTCTTATCCAGCACCCACAGAAGGCTGCCCTTCTTTTCGGCGCTGCGGATGGTCTCCGTCAGCTCCAGGTTCCGGCGGGTCTGCCAGTCCAGCTCCATATAGTGGCCGGAGGTATACTTCGTCAGGGTGTCGATATAGCCCAGCTCCGTCTTCTGGGTGCGGTGCAGATAGGTGAGCAGGGCCCCGGCGCAGGCCTTCAGCGGCGCGCTGTCGGTGCCGGAGGCGCCGAAATGCTGCCGGAAATAGTCCTCCGATTCCGCCGAGCCGAAGAAATCCGCCGTCTGGCACATGCATTTCATCCGCTTGGTCAGCAGGTCCCGGACGCCACCGTCGGCGGCGGCCCCTTCGCTGAGGAGTACTTCGCTGGGGGCGTAGCGCACCAGCTCGTTGACCAGGTGGGCCGGGGCGTCCGCTCCCGGGAACTCCGCCGCCAGGAATTCCCCGGTGCTGAGATCCGCGAAGCAGGTGACGCCCCCCTCCGCCGTCAGGTACACGGCGGCCAGGTAATTGGGCTTGCGCTCCTCCAGCATGCTCTTTTCCAGCACGGTGCCGGGGGTGATGATCCGCAGCACATCCCGCTGCACCAGGCCCTTGGCCAGGGCCGGGTCCTCCATCTGCTCGCAGATGGCCACCTTGTAGCCCTTGCTCAGCAGCTTTGCCACATAGCCCTCGTAGGCGTGGTAGGGCACGCCGCACATGGGCGTCTGCTCCTCGGGAGGCCTGGTCCGGTCCCGGGTGGTGAGGGCCAGGTCCAGCTCCCGGGAGGCGGTGCGGGCATCCTCGTTGAACATCTCATAGAAATCGCCCAGGCGGAAAAACAGGATGCAGTCCGGCAGTTCATCCTTGATCCGGTGATACTGCTGCATCATGGGGGTGCCTTCTGCCATTACCGCTCCTCCTCCCCTGTCAAGACGGCGCTGAGGCTCCAGGTGGTGCTGTCGGTGATCCGCGCATTTCGGAAACTGCCGATGAGGGATCTGTCCCCCTCCAGGTGGATCAGCCGGTTGTGGCTGCTGCGGGCGGTGAGCCGCCCGGGCTTGTCCCCTTCCCCGTCGATGAGGATGCGGTAGGTCTTGCCCACATGGGCGGCCTGCATCTCGGCGGAAACCGCGTTCTGCGCCGCCAGCAGCCGGTCAAAGCGGGCCTGCTTCTGCTCCTTGGTAAAGGGGTCCGGCATTTCGGCCGCGGGGGTCCCCACCCGGGGGGAATAGAGGAAGGTGAAGAGCATGTCGAAGCGCAGCTCCTCCGTGAGGCGGAGGGTATCTTCAAATTCCTCGTCCGTCTCCCCGGGGAAGCCCACGATCACATCGCTGGTGACGGCGATGTCCGGCATCAGGCTCCGGGCATAGGCTACCTTTTCCCGGTACTTCTCCCCGGTATAGCCCCGGTTCATGGCCTTCAGCACCCGGTCGCTGCCGGACTGGAAGGGCAGGTGGATATGCCTTTCCACCTTGGGGCAGGCGGCCATGGTATCGAAGAGGCGTTCCGTGGCGTCCTTGGGATGGCTGGTCATGAAGCGGATGACGAACTCGCCCTCCATGCGGTCGATCTTCCGCAGGAGCCAGGGGAAGTCCTCCTCCCCGCCCAGGTCCCTGCCGTAGGAATTCACGTTCTGCCCCAGAAGGTAGATCTCCTTATAGCCCGCCTCAATGAGCTGCCGGGCCTCCGCCAGGATCGCCTCCGGGCGGCGGCTCCGCTCCCGGCCCCGGACATAGGGCACGATGCAGTAGGAGCAGAAATTGTTGCAGCCGGACATGATGGGAAGCCAGGCCCGGACTGAGCCGCTGCGCAGGACCGGCAGCCCCTCGACGCGCTCCCCGTCGATCTGCCGCGCCTCGAAGATGCGGCCCTTGTGGGGCTTCAGCATCCGCTGCACCAGTTCCGGGAAGCGCCAGAGCTCATGGGTGCCGAAGACCAGGTCCACATAGGGGAAGGATTCTTTTATCTTCCGGCGCATATGCTCCTGCTGCACCATGCAGCCGCAGAGGGCGATCTTCTGGCCGGGCTTTGAGCGCTTGGTGTGGCTCAGAGCCCCCACGTTCCCCAGGGCCCGCAGCTCCGCGTGGCCCCGGACGGCGCAGGTATTGACCACGATCAGGTCCGCCTCCGCCTCCGACTCGGTGAAGCCGTAGCCCATCTCCCGGAGCATGCCCCGGATCACTTCGCTGTCCGCCTCGTTCTGCTGGCAGCCATAGGTATCCACCCAGGCCAGGGGCGCTTCGGGCAGGGCGGCATTCTCCTCCGCCAGCAGGTCCATGATGGCCTTCTGGGCGGCGAGCTCTTCTTCCGTTACGCTGCGGATATTCGCCAAGGTACGACTCCCCTTTATACGTTTGCTAATGGATAAGTATATCATTTTCTCCCATTTCTGACAACAAAAATCCTCGGCCCGGAGAGGGTCGAGGATGATTTCCCGTCAGTGGGAAAAACAGAGGCAGATGCGGCAGAGGACATTGGCTACGCAGATGCCCGCGAAGAGCTTGCCCAGCCCCCCGACGGTGCCGAAATTGCCGAAGCTCACGTTATGGCGGTAGTCCTCGCTCCCTTGCCGGATGCGATTGTAGAAGCTGGTATATCGGAAATCATCCGGGTCCAGCCGCACCGCCGCCTGAGCATGCTGCTGGGCGGTGATCCGATTGCCCACGCTGAAATTGGCCACGGCGGAAAGATAATACCACTCCGCGTTCCGCTCCTGAAAGGGCACCGTGTTCAGGAGCGTGATGGCCTGGTCGAACTGCCCGGCGTTGTTATAGCTCTCGGCGGCCTGCAGGATCGTATTCCCACCCTCGCTGCCGTCCCACTGCTGCCAGGCACTGCCCGCGCCCCAGTTGAAGGGGTTCCAGCCGCCGGCGAAGGGGTCCCGGTATTCCGCATAGCCGTTTCCCTGCCCGGAAGAGGGCCGGGATCCCCGGGAGGCCCGGTAAGCCTGGGTTTCCTGAGCGGCCCGGTAGTCGTCTGTGTTTTTGATCTGGTCGTAGGCGGCGTTGATCTCCTGCATATGCCTGGCCGCCGCCTCGTCCCCCGGATTGAGGTCCGGATGATACTTATGCGCCAGCTTCCGATAGGCTGCCTTGATCTCCTCGTCGGTGGCCGTCCGCGATACGCCCAGCACCTGCCAGGGGTCGCTCATAGACGGTCCTCCTTTCTCATGTGCTGCGGGTGAAGCGTTCGCCGCATTGGCGGCAGGTGATATTCAGCTTGCCCCTGCCCCTGGGGACCCGCAGCCAGGTCCGGCAGGAGGGACAGCGGAAAAAGCGGTATTCCTTGCGCTGGGCAAAGCGATCCCGCATGCCCCGGAAGGTCCCCGTGAAATTGCGCGTGAAGCCCAGGAACGCTTCGTTCTCCCGCTGCCGCCCACGGATATTGCGGGACAGGGAGCGGAAGGTGCCCCACACCAGGCATGCCAGCGCAAGCAGCCAGATCAGGCTTCCGACGCCGGTGCGGCCAAGGAACAGGCTCAGCACCAGCAATATAAGAGCGGCGATATTCAATGCGCGGTTGAGCTTGTCCATACCCATTGCGCCGTAGCGCCCGGCCATGACGCGCATCAGCCAATTGCGAAACCTCATTGTTATTCTTCCTTCCGTCATTCTCCGGCGGTTTCCGCCGAGATTGGGAAAGTATTATAGACCACATATGTGAATATACCATGAATTTTCATTCTGTCCAGAGAAAAAACCCAATTTCTTTTCAAAAACGGGAAAATATTGCTTCTTTTCGCCGTTAATTCACAGGATATTCACAAAGTTATGCTATCATGTATAATTATCATTATTCCAACCACCTGGGGAAGGGTGAAAAGTCATGCTGACATTAACGAACATCGTCAAGGATTACCGGCTGGGCGATACGGACGTCCACGCGCTCAAGGGCGTCAGCCTCAGCTTTCGCAAAAGTGAATTCGTGGCTATCCTGGGCCAGAGCGGCTGCGGGAAGACCACCCTGCTGAACATCATCGGTGGCCTGGACCGCTACACCTCCGGCGACCTGGCCATCGGCGGCCGTTCCACCAAGAATTTCTCCGACGGGGACTGGGACGCTTACCGCAACCACTCCATCGGATTCGTATTCCAGTCCTACCAGCTCATCTCCCACCAGACGGTGCTGCGCAACGTGGAGCTGGCCCTGACCCTCTCCGGCGTGGGGAAGGCGGAGCGGCGGCAGCGGGCCGTCGCCGCCCTGGAGCAGGTGGGGCTGGGGGATCAGCTCATGAAGAAGCCCGCCCAGATGTCCGGCGGCCAGATGCAGCGGGTGGCCATCGCCCGGGCCCTGGTGAACGACCCGGACATCGTGCTGGCGGACGAACCCACCGGCGCGCTGGACACGGAGACCAGCGTGCAGATCATGGAGATCCTCAAGGAGATCAGCCGCACGAAGCTGGTCATCATGGTCACCCACAACCCCGATCTGGCGGACAGCTACGCGACGCGCATCGTCCGCCTGCTGGACGGCCTGGTCGTCGGGGACACGGACCCTTACAGCGGCGCCGACGAGGACGACAACCCCTACCGGCTGCCCCAGCGGGAAAAGGGCAAAAAGCCCGCCATGAGCTTCCTCACCGCCCTGAACCTGAGCTGGACGAACCTGCTGACCAAGAAGGGGCGGACGCTGCTGACCGCTTTTGCCGGGAGCATCGGCATCATCGGCATCGCCCTCATCCTCTCCCTCTCCAACGGCATACAGAACTACATCGACCGGGTGCAGGAGGACGCCCTGAGCACCTATCCCCTCACCATCACCGGGGAGACGGTGGACATGACCAGCCTGGTCACCACCATGGCGGAAAGGCGCTCCGGGTCCACGGAGCACGAGCTGGACGCCGTTTATTCCAGCACCGTCATGTCCGACATGGTGGACGGCATGATGAACATGACCTTCCGCAGTAACGACCTGGCCTCCTTTCTGGAATATCTGAACAGCGAGGAGAGCGGGGCGTCGGAGCACATCAGCTCCATCGCCCAGGACTACGGCACCACCCTGCGCATCTTCGCCGCCGACACGGAAAAGGTCACGGCGGTGAACCCCAGCCCCATCTTCGACACCCTCATGGGCACCTTCTACAACACGGACACCCTCGGCTCCCTGGGCGCTATGGGCTCCGCCTTCTCCTCCGGCATGGACATCTGGCAGCCCCTCCTGGAGGACGCGGACCTGATGGCCGCCCAGTACGACGTGATCGCCGGGCGCTGGCCGGAAAAATACGACGAAGTGGTCCTCATCGTGGACAAGAACAACGAGGTCAACGACGTTTACCTCTACTCCCTGGGCATCAAGGACCAGGAGGAAATGAAGGAGCTGCTCTCCTCCCGCCTCAGCGGCGAGGATCTGGACGCCGAGGTGGAATCCTGGAGCTACGACGACATCCTGAACCTGGAATTCCGCATGGTGCTGCCGGGGGACTTTTTCAGCTATGACCCGGTGAGCGGCGCCTGGATCGATCAGAGCGGCGACGAGAACTATGTCCGGACGCTGGTGGCCGACGGCACGCCCCTGTACGTCGTGGGCATCATCCGTCCCAGCGAAAACGCCTCCGCCTCCGCCGTTTCCGGGGCCATCGGCTACCGGCGGGACCTTGCGGAGCACTACCTGGACATGATCGCGGAGAGCACCATCGTGCGCATCCAGCTGGACGATCCGGCCACGGACGTTTTCTCCGGCCTCCCCTTCGACGACGGGAGCTACGTCGCCCCCACCACGGAAGAAAAGGCGGCGGCCTTCAAAGCCTGGGCGGAGGGGCTCAATCCCATCGAGCAGGCGTCCATCTATGCCGGCATCGCCTCCACTCCCTCGGAGGAGGACCTCCAGGCCATGGTCGATCTGGCCATGGGCAGCATGAGCCAGGAGGAGCTGGCCGCCCAGGCCATGGCCGGCGCCGCCGAGATGGGTCTTTCGGAGGAAGCGATCCAGCAATACCTGGAAAACCTCAGCCCGGAGGAGCTGGAGGGCTATATGCGGGATGCCCTGATGGAGCAGCTGCGGCAGACCTACGCCGCCGGTGCCGCCGCGGGGCTGGAGAGCTTCAGCACTTCCGAGCTGTCCGCCATGTTCCTGCGGCAGCTGACCGTCATGGACGACAAGAGCCTGGCCGCTCTCTATGACCAGTATGTGCCCGCCGTGGTCTCCGACAGCAGCCTGGAAGCCAATCTGAAGCGCCTGGGCTACAACGACCGGAGCCAGCCCAGCACCGTGAGCATCTACGCGGCCACCTTTGAGGACAAGGATGCCATCGTGGAGATCATCCGGGAATACAACCGGCGCATGACCGACGAGGGCCATGAGGAAAAGGTGATCCGCTACACGGATTATGTGGGTCTCCTCATGAGCTCCATCACCACCATCATCAACGCCATCTCCTATGTGCTGGTGGCCTTCGTCTCCATCAGCCTCATCGTGAGCAGCATCATGATCGGCATCATCACCTATATCTCCGTGCTGGAACGTATACGGGAGATCGGCATCCTCCGGGCCATCGGCGCCAGCAAGAAGGACATCGCCCGGGTCTTCAACGCGGAGACCGTCATCGTGGGCTTCGCAGCCGGGGCCATCGGCATCCTGGTGACGGTGCTGCTGAATATCCCCATCAGCCTCATCGTGCAGCACCTGACGGGCATTCCCTACCTCCGCTCCTCCCTGCCGCCCGTGGCCGGGCTGATCCTGGTGGCCATCAGCATCTGCCTGACCCTGATCTCCGGCCTCATCCCCAGCCGGGTGGCGGCAAGGAAGGATCCTGTGGAGGCGCTGCGGACAGAGTAACGT
This sequence comes from Oscillospiraceae bacterium, assembly GCA_902795345.1. Lineage (GTDB taxonomy): Bacteria > Bacillota > Clostridia > Oscillospirales > Oscillospiraceae > UBA1774. The sequence continues at coordinate 3,247 of CADBKO010000040.1, read as the reverse complement.
TTTGCACCTTAATCAAATCGGAGCCCAGCGAAGCGGGTCCGATTTGAAAAGGAGGAGCGGCGAAGCCAGCGAGCTTCGCCCCTTCGGGCCGAAGGGAACGATGCGCAGCCCGCGACGACGAGCGGAGCGAGCGAGCTTCGGCCCTTTGGGTCGAAGGGAACGATGCGCAGCCCGCGACGACGCGAACCCCTCCAGTAACCGCTGATTAAATCACCGCGCACGTCTTGCCGGCATATTTGTCGCCTGATTTTGTCAAAAAATCTTGTAATACACAGAGTATTCCTTCGATTTTTCGCCTTCATCAGGCGAAAAATCTGCTCGACAATCCGCACACGCCGATTTAATCAGCGGTTACTCCGGGGGGATATTTTTCCCGATGCCGCTTGTATTTTCTTTCAAAACCAAGTATGATAAATATAACGAATAAAATAAATGAACAAGGAGGAAAGCAAATGATCTGCAAGGATTTCAAGGGCGAACCCATCTCCCGTCTGGGCATGGGCAACATGCGCCTGCCCACCGTGGGCGGAGGCGGCCATGGCGCGGCCATCGACTTCGACAAGGCTGCCGAGATCATCGACTACGCCATGAAGAACGGCATCACCTACTTCGACACCGCCTATGTCTATGCCGGGAGCGAGGACTTCCTGGGCAAGGTGCTGCCCAAGTATGACCGTTCCAGCTTCAAGCTGGCCACCAAGTACATGGCCGGGGCCAACCCGGACTACAAGGCCGTGTTCGAGGAGCAGCTGAAGCGCCTCAACACCGACTACATCGACTTCTATCTGATGCACGGCATCATGAACGAAGACGGCGTACAGAGCTACCTTGGCCGGGGCTGCCTGGAGTACTTCATCGAGCAGAAGGAAAAGGGAAGGATCAAGCAGCTGGGCTTCAGCTCCCATGCCCCCATCCCCGTGCTGGAAAAAATGATCGGAGCCTACAAGTGGGATTTCGCCCAGATCCAGCTGAACTATTTGGACTGGACCATGCAGGACGCCAAGGGCCAGTATGAGGCCCTGACCAAGGCGGGCATCCCCGTCATCGTCATGGAGCCCTGCCGCGGCGGGCGTCTGGCCAGCCTCTCCCCCAAGGCCGACGAAGTGCTGAAGGCCGCCCATCCCGACTGGTCCATCGCCTCCTGGGCCTTCCGCTGGCTGATGCGCCTGGATAACGTGCAGGTGATCCTCAGCGGCATGAGCAACATGGAGCAGATCATCGACAACGTATCTACCTTTACCGACGGCGGCCCCCTCAGCGACGAGGACGCCGCCATTCTGGAGAAGGCCTGCGACATGTTCCGGGGCGAGATCAACGTGCCCTGCACCGGCTGCCGCTACTGCTGCGACGACTGCCCCATGCAGATCGAGATCCCCAAGGTGCTGGAGGTCTACAACAAGATGAAGCTGGACGGGCCCATGTCCATCTTCGGCCTCTTCGCCATCAATCCCGGCCCTAAGGACTGCGTGGGCTGCGGCTCCTGCGCCAGCCACTGTCCCCAAGGCATCAACATCCCCGAGATCATGCAGGAGCTGGCCGACCAGCTCAAGAAGATGCCCGGCCCCGGCGGCCCCTTCGCGCCTCCCCCTCCCAAGCCGTAAGATAAGCTGAATGACTATCCTGGGCCGGTGAAGCGAATTCGCTTCACCGGCCCAGAAAGTTTTTATATCTTTACCGCAATCTTTCCGTGTTTATAGGAAGTTTTTCCTGGTAATCCCGCAAAAACTATTGATTTCGACTCGTTTTTTTGGTAGTGTTTGTGAGGGGTGATCATGATGATCCTGAGACCGGACTATCTGGATGCAATCAGACCCTTTATGGGTATTCCAACGGTGAAAATCCTGACCGGTATCCGCCGTTGCGGGAAATCCACCATATTCCAGATGCTGCTGGAGGAATTAAACGCGAGAGGCGTCGCACAAGAAAGTATCATCACGCGGCGGTATACCGACATGGAGCTGGACGCCTTTGACCAGCGGAGCATGTATGAGGATCTGAAAGCCGCCATGGAGGGAAAAGGCCGCTGCTGCCTGCTCCTGGACGAAGTGCAGGAGGTGGACGGCTGGGAAAAAGTAGTGAACAGCCTGCTGGAAAACACAGGCGCGGATATTTACGTGACCGGCTCCAACTCCAAGCTGATGAGCAGTGAGATTTCCACTTACCTCACCGGGCGCTATGTGGCGATCCCCGTTTTTACGCTGTCCTTTCGGGAGTATTTGGTTTTCAGAAAGGGACGCGGCCTCAGCCAAGGGGAACTGCTGGAAGAGTATCTGCGCAGAGGCGGGTTTCCTCTGGTGGCCTTGGGAGATTACGACGACCGGGCTGCCTGGCAGCTGGCAGAAGGCATCTACCATACCGTCGTGTCCCGGGACATCGTGAAACGTCACCGGGTCGCCAGGCAGGACCTGTTTGACCGCGTCGTCCGTTTCGTGATCGAAAACGTAGGCAAAACCTTTTCCGCCAATTCCATCAGCACGTTTTTGAAAAATGAACACCGCAGCGTTTCTGTGGAATCGATCTACAACTATCTGCGCTGGCTGGAGCAGGCTTTTATCGTTTATCCCTGCAAGCGATACGATCTTCAGGGAAAGGCAGTCCTGAAAACCCAGGAGAAGTACTACCTGGCCGATATATCTCTGAAATACGCGCTGTTCGGATACAATGGCCGGATGCGTTCCGCTGTTCTGGAGAACATCCTTTATCTGGAGCTGCGCCGCCGCGGCTACGAGGTCTTCATCGGGAAGCTGGGAGATAAAGAGATCGACTTCGTGGCCGAACGGCAGGGGGACCGGCTTTATGTTCAAGCCTGCGTAACCATCCCGGAGGATTCTTCCCGGGAAACGGACAACCTTCTGGCGATCCCGGATAATTACCCGAAGTATGTAGTCACGCTGGACCGCCTGGCAGCAGGAAATGAAAACGGCGTCCGCATCGTGCATCTGGAAGATTTCCTGCTGGCGGATGCATGGTAAACTATCCTAAACATGAAGCTGATCGCAAAACTGACCGACGGAAACCTGCTTGGTCTGGCAGCATTGAGTGCGTATGCTTCTTAAAGAATACAGCTTCATCCCTATGAAAAAGCAGGGATGCACCGATGCGTGCATCCCTGCTTCAAGCTGTCGACAAAGTGTCGACAGCTTGAAGCAGCAAAATCAGAATTGTATTCTGATTTTGCAAGGATATAACGTGAAGGGGGATTCCCGTCCCCCTTCACAAATCCCCCATGCTTATCGAAACTCCGCCA
>CADBKO010000039.1 GCA_902795345.1 Oscillospiraceae bacterium | reverse complement strand
CGACCAGAGCTGCGGCATCGGCATCTCCATTATCGACGTGAGGGACGCCGACCCGGCGGCGCTCTATGAGAAGCTGCGGCGGGACAACACCCCCCTGCTGGAGGAGGTGGTGGTGCAGAGCGCCAGGATGAGCGCCCTGGCGCCCTACGCCGTCAACACCATCCGTATCATCACCATCCTCAACGGCGAGACGGTGACCCCCATCGCCGCCGGACTGCGGATGGGCACCAAGGGCAACGTGGTGGACAATTTCCACCACGGCGGCATCTCCGTGTGCATCGATCCCCGCACCGGTACCATGGCCACCGACGGCTTTGACAAGCAGGGCAACGTCTATGTCCGCACCCCCGGCACGGGCGCCCTGCTGAAGGGCCAGCCGGTGCCCCTGTGGGATGAGGCCCTGGCCATGGTGCAGAGGGCGGCCCGCATGGTGCCCACCCTGCGGGAATCGGACAAGATCGTGATTTCCCGCCTGGCACGAAATTACCAGTATGGCGATATCGTGGTGCTGACCAAGATTTCCTTTGACGACGACAGCATCGTCAAGCGGGTGATCGCCACAGAAGGACAGACCATCGATATCGACTTCGACGAAGGCATCGTCACGGTGGACGGGAAAGTGCTGGATGAACCCTATATCGCGGATAAGACCAGACGGCAGATGGATTTCAACGGGCCTATGACGGTGCCGGAGGGCTGCATCTTCTGCATGGGGGACAATCGGAACCAGAGCACCGACAGCCGCCGCAGCACCATCGGCATGATCGACACCCGCTGCGTCCTTGGCCGTGTCGTTCTTCGTGTCTGGCCCTTCAATAAGATCGGAGCGGTGAAGTGATGGGCCGGGAGGCCATGAATGTGAATTGGTTCCCCGGGCATATGACCAAGGCCCTGCGGAACATGGAAAGCGACCTGAAGCTGGTGGACTGCGTCTGCGAGATCACCGACGCCCGCATCCCCCGTTCCAGCCGGAATCCGGCGCTGGATGAGATCCTGGGAAGGAAACCCAGACTCGTCCTCCTGAACCGGGCGGATCAGGCGGACGGCGATATGACGCGGCGGTGGATCGAGTATTATCGTGCCCGGGGTATCGCCGCCCTGGAGACCGACAGCCGCAGCGGCAGAGGCGTGGACCGCTTTCCCCAGGCGGTTCGCACGCTTTTGCAGGAGAAGCTCCAGGCGCTGGAAGCCAAGGGACAGGGCGGCAGGCCGCTCCGCGCTATGGTCGTGGGCATTCCCAACGTGGGAAAATCGACGTTTATCAACAAAGCGGCAGGACGTAAGGCTGCTGCCGCTTCGGATCGTCCCGGCGTCACCAGGGGCAAACAATGGGTCACGGTTTCCAGAGGTCTGGAACTGCTGGATACTCCCGGCGTCCTGTGGCCGAAATTTGACGATCCTGTGGTAGGAGAACACCTGGCCTTTACCGGCGCTGTGAAGGATCAGATTCTGGATACGGAGGAGCTTGCTTCCCATCTTTTGTCCCTCCTTGCAGGTCTGGCGCCCCAGGCGCTCAAGGAGCGGTATAAGCTGACGGAGACGGAAGGAATGGAGGGCTGGGAGCTTTTGGAGGCCGCTGCGAAAAAGCGGGGATTCCTCGTTTCTCGCGGAGAAGCCGACACGCTGCGCATGGCAAACGTGCTTTTGGACGAATACCGAGGCGGGAAGCTGGGGCGGCTGACCCTGGAGGAGCCGGAATGTTGAAGCCGGAACAGAGCTTGGGCCTGGTATGCGGCATTGACGAAGCGGGGCGGGGACCGCTGGCAGGGCCAGTCTGCGCCGCCGCCGTGATCCTGCCTGCGGAGTGGGAACCGGAGGGCCTCAACGATTCCAAAAAACTGAGTCCCGCCAAGCGGGACGCCCTGTATGAAGAGATCGTCAAAAATGCGCTGAGCTGGTCCGTGGCCTTTGCTTCCGAGAAAGAGATCGACGAAGTGAATATCCTCCGGGCGACCTTCCTTGCCATGGGTAGGGCCCTTGCGGGGTTGGATATGAAGCCGGATTTCGCGCTGGTGGACGGCAATCGGGATCCCGGCCTGGGCATCCCGACTCGCTGCGAAGTGAAGGGCGACGGTCGTTATGCCTGCATCGCCGCCGCTTCCATCCTTGCCAAGGTGAACCGGGACCGGCTGATGGAGGAAATGGACCTGCGTTTTCCCCAATATGGATTCCGGCAGCATAAGGGCTATCCCACCAAGGCCCATTATGATGCTCTGGCAAAGTTTGGGCCCTGTTCCATCCACCGCCGCAGCTTTCTGAAGAAGGCGCCGAAATGACCCGGGAGAAGCTGCTGGGTGCTTTCGGCGAAGCCGCAGCCGCTGCGTATCTCCGCAGGAAGCACTATGAGATACTTGGAATGAACTACTGCTGCAGGCTGGGAGAACTGGATATCATTGCCAGACAGAAGGAAACCTTTGCTTTTGTGGAGGTGAAGCTCCGCAGAGAAGGAGGCTTCGCTTCTGCGGCGGAGGCCGTCACCCCGATCAAGCAGCGCCGTCTTGCTCTCGCCGCGGAGAGCTGGCTGGCTGAAAACGGTCTGGAGGACGTGCCCTGCCGCTTCGACGTGATCGAAGTCTATCTGGCTAAGGACGGCGGAAAGATCAAAAGGATCCATCATATTGAGGAGGCGTTTCGCCCATGAAGCTCTTTGACGGCCATTGCGATACCATCCTCGGTTTGCTTGGCAATCCCAAATCCGGGCCGCTGCCCCCGGGGAGCCTGTATGAAAACGGATTGCAGGTGGACCTGAAGCGGGGCCTGGAGATGGAAGCGTATGCCCAGACCTTCGCCCTCTTCGGTTTCCGGGAAATGGGATTTCCGGATATATTCGATACGCTGTACAGCCGGTTCACGGCGGAAGCCGAAGCCTGCTCGGAGCATCTTCGCTTCTGCCGCAGCCGCAGGGACGCCCTGGATGCCGCAAAGGAAGGGAAGGCAGCCGCTTTCCTCAGCATCGAAGGGGCAGAGGTGATCGACTGCAAGCCGGATAAGCTGGAGGAAGCCGCCGAAAAAGGCGTTCGCGGTTTCGGTATCTGCTGGAACCGTGCCAATGAGATCACCGGCACCAACGCCCAGGAACCGGACCGCGGGCTCAGCGCCAAGGGAAAAGACCTGGTAAAGCTGGCGCTGGAGCTGGGGCTCACGGCAGATGTTTCCCACCTCAGCGATCCGGGCTTCTGGGATGTGGAAAAGCTGGCAAAGGGGCCCTTCATCGCCAGTCATTCCAATTCCCGGAAAATCCATGATCATCCCCGAAATCTGACGGACGACATGTTCCGCGCCATACGGGATCACGGCGGGACCGTTGGGATCAATCTCTACAATCTGTTCCTTGGGGAAGACAAGGTAACTGTGGAGACGGTCCTGCGCCATATCGACCACTTCCTGGACCTGGGGGGAGAAAAAACCCTGGCCATCGGCGGCGATCTGGATGGCTGCGATCAGCTGCCGGAGGGGATCAGGGGTATTCAGGACGTTCATCTGATCCGGGACGCCCTCGCCTCGCGGGGATATGAAGAAAGCCTTTTGGACGATATTTTCTATTATAATCTGCTGCGCGTCCTGCCGGTGCAGGACTGAGAAAGAGAGGATCGCCATGCGATACGTCAGTACGAGAGATGCTTCCCTGAAAATATCTGCCGCCGAAGCGATTGCCCGGGGCCTGAGTCCCGACGGCGGTCTGTTCGTGCCGGAGACGCTGCCGCAGGTTTCTGCCGAAATGCTCCGAAGCCTTGTCTCCATGGATTATCCCCAGCGTGCGGCGGCCATCATGGCCCTGTTCCTGGAGGACTATATGGCGGAGGAACTGAAAGCCTATACGGAAGCCGCTTATTCCAAAGAACGCTTCGGCGATGAGCCTGCGCCGCTGCATAAGGTAAACGACAATACCGCTTACCTGGAGCTTTGGCATGGACCCACCTGCGCCTTCAAGGATATGGCTTTGCAGGTCATGCCCCATCTGCTCCGTGCCGCCCTGGTGAAAACCGGGGAGAAGAAACAGGTGTGCATCCTGGTCGCTACCTCCGGCGATACCGGAAAAGCTGCGCTGGAGGGCTTCCGTGATGTGGAAGGCACGAAGATATTTGTCTTTTATCCTTCCGACGGCGTATCCGACGTGCAGAAGCTGCAAATGCGCACCCAGCAGGGCGGCAATGTGGGCGTCTGCGCCGTTCGCGGCAATTTCGACGATGCACAGAGCGGCGTCAAAGCTATCTTCGGGGACGAAGCGATGCGCGGAAAGCTGGCGGACGCCGGTTACTTCTTCTCCTCGGCAAACTCCATCAATTGGGGCAGGCTGCTGCCCCAGGTAGTCTATTATTTCTCGGCTTACTGCGATGCGGTGGAGCAGGGAATGCTGTCCTTCGGAGAAGCCCTTGATTTCTGCGTTCCCACGGGCAATTTCGGGGATATCCTGGCGGGCTGGATCGCCAAAAAATGCGGCCTGCCGGTGGATAAGCTGATCTGCGCCTCCAATACCAATAAGGTGCTGACCGACTTCTTCCGCAGCGGAACCTATGACAGGATGCGCCCCTTCCACACCACCATGTCCCCCTCTATGGACATTCTGATTTCCAGCAACCTGGAACGTCTCCTCTATATGGCTACCGGGGACGACAAGCAGGTGAAAGAATGGATGACACAGCTCACGGAAAAGGGAAGTTATAGTATCCCTTCGAAGCTGCTCAAAACCTTGCAGGCAGATTTCGCCTTCGGCTGGTGCAGCGAGGAGGACACGAGCCGGGAGATCGGGGAACGCTACGCCGCCGGTTATCTGATGGACACCCATACTGCGGTAGCCTCCCGGGTGCTGGCGGATTATCGGGCTGAATCCGGAGATAAAAAGGCGGCTGTGGTCCTTTCCACCGCCAGCCCTTATAAATTCTGCGATCATGTGCTGCGCGCCATCGGCGCCGGCGCAGAGGGAAGCGGGACCCAGCTGATCGAGACCCTCTCGGAGATCACCGGAACGCCGGTTCCCCGGCCCCTGGCCGGCCTGGACAAGCGGGAAGTCCGTTTTGATCAGGTCGTGGAAAAAACGGAAATGCCTTCGGCGGTATTGGGGATGCTGGGGATCGGCTGATGGCCCTGTATGTTTTGGGGGACCTGCATCTATCCCTTGCCTCGGATAAGCCCATGGACGTGTTTGGGTCCAAGTGGGCGGATCATGACCGCAGGCTGCGGGAGAATTTCTCGCAGCTGACAAATGCGGACACCACGGTGCTATGCGGTGATCTGAGCTGGGCCATGAGCCTGGAGGAGGCTTCGGAGGACCTTCGGTTCATCGACGCGCTGCCGGGCAGGAAGATCATCCTGAAGGGCAACCACGATTATTGGTGGGCTACGGCAGCGAAAATGCAGGCGCTTTTCCAGCGGCTGGGGATCAGCAGCATCGAAATACTCCACAATAATTGCTGCCTCTATGGGGAGACCGCCCTCTGCGGCACCCGCGGCTGGTTCTTTGAGGAGGAGAGCGGCGGCGCACATGACCGGAAGATCATGAATCGGGAGATCATGCGTCTGGAAGCATCGCTGAAAGCGGCGGGGGAGAGGGAAAAGCTCTGCTTTTTACACTATCCGCCCCGATATGGCGCGGACTATGTATGCCGGGAGATCACAGAACTGCTGTCTGCCTACGGCGTCCGGGAGTGTTATTACGGTCATCTTCATGGACCGGGTCAAAAAGGAGCGGTCCAGGGCTGGGTGGAAGGTATTCATTATCAGCTGGTAAGCGCCGATTATCTGGGATTTATCCCCCGAAAGATACGCGACTGAAAGAACCGATACAAATAGACTGTGCACGAAGAAAAAAAGTGTGGCAAATTTCGACGTGCTGTGATACAATAATTTGCACTGCTTGAAAATACCGCTGGATAGCGTCAATCTGCATGGGAGGATAAGCCGTCATGGAAGTCAAGAGCATCGAAAAGAAAGAAAAGAACAGCGCAGACATCACCGTATCTGTTACCCCCGAGGAATTTGAAGCCGCCCTGGTCAAGGTCTTCAACAAGAATAAGAAGAGCATCCAGATCCCCGGCTTCCGGAAGGGCAAAGCCCCCCGCAAGATCGTGGAAGCCATGTACGGCGAGTCTGTTTTTTATGAAGACGCCATCAACGAAGTGGCGCCCGAAGCCTACTTCTTCTCCGTGAAGGAAAAGGAACTCAAGGTCGTCGCCGACCCCTCCATCGAGGATGCCAAGGTGGAGGATGACAAGTCCCTGACTCTGAAGTTCAACGCCGTGCTCTATCCCGAGGTGGAGCTGGGCCAGTATAAGGGCCTGGAAGCCGTCCGCAAGGAAGTCAAGGTCGATCCCGCGGAGATCGACATGGAAGTGGATCAGCTGCGAAACCGCAACGCCACCATTCAGACTGCCGAGCGGCCCGCCAAGTTCGGAGATACCGTCGTTCTGGATTACGAGGGCTTCATCGACGGCGTGCCTTTCGAGGGCGGCAAGGATACCAACCACAGCCTGGAGATCGGCTCCAATACCTTCATTCCCGGCTTCGAAGTCCAGCTGATCGGCACCTCTGCCGGTGAGGACACGGAAGTGAACGTGACCTTCCCCGAGGATTACCATGCTGAGGAACTGAAGGGCAAGCCTGCGGTATTTAAGTGCCATATCCACGAAGTCAAGGAAAAGCTGCTGCCCGAAGCGGACGATGAATTTGCCAAGGACGTCAGCGAATTCGACACCCTGGCGGACTTCCGCAAGAATATCGAGGACAAGCTGCGCAAGCAGAAGGAAGACAAGACCCGGGACGATTTCCTGGATCTCCTGCTGGCCCAGGTCGTGGACAACATGAAGGTTGATCTGAACGATGCAATGGTGGACCAGCGTGCCCGCCAGATGGTGGAGGACATCGGCCAGCGCATCCAGCAGCAGGGCATTTCCCTGGATACCTACCTTGGCTGGATGGGCACCAACCTGGCCGATTTTACCAAGTCTCAGCGCGCCAATGCCGAAAAGACCATCCGCCAGGAGCTGGCCCTGACCAAGATCGCGGAACTGGAAAACATCACCGTCACCGAAGAGGACCGGGAGTCCGAGCTCCAGAAGTTCGCCGATCAGTACGGCATGGAAGTGGACACCATCAAGACCTTCATGGATACGGAGCGCATGGACGAGAGCATCCTTTACAAGAAGGCTGCCGATCTGATCATCGAAAACGCGACTGCGCTGCCGGAGCCCGAGCCTGAGAAGGTGGAGCCCGCTGAGGCTGAAAAGGCTGCCGAAGCGGAGGAAGCGGAGAACAAAGCGGAGTGATTCCGCACCATTGGGAATAGAATCCTCTGAAACGGGCTATGATGCAAACCGGGAAATAAGGAGGAATGAATATGAGCACACTGATCCCTTATGTGGTAGAGCAGACCTCCCGCGGAGAACGCTCTTACGACATTTATTCCAGACTGCTGAATGACCGCATCGTTTTCCTCAACGGGGAAGTAAACGAAGCGTCCTCCAGCGTCATCGTGGCCGAGCTCCTCTATCTGGAGGCGCAGGACCCGGACAAGGATATTCAGTTTTATATCAACAGCCCCGGTGGAAGCGTGACGGACGGACTGGCCATTTACGATACCATGCAGTATATCAAGGCGGACGTCTCCACCATCTGCGTGGGCATGGCCGCCAGCATGGGCGCGTTCCTGCTCTCTTCCGGAGCCAAGGGCAAGCGCATCTGTCTGCCCAATGCGGAAGTCATGATCCATCAGGTGCTGGGGGAGACCCGGGGCCAGGAGACCGACATCCAGATCGAGGCCAGGCATATGGCGAAGATCAAGAAAACCCTGACGGAGATCATCGCCGGTAACTGCGGCAAGCCCTACGAACAGGTCTACGCCGACTGTGAGCGCAACAATTGGATGAGCGCCGAGGAAGCAAAGGAATACGGCCTCATCGACAGTGTGATCTATAAGCGATAACGGAGCATAAGCATGGAAGATAGAAGGACCCCGCGCTGCTCTTTCTGCGGCAAAAGCCAGGATGAGGTGGAGCGGCTGATCGCCGGAAGAAACGCCTATATCTGCAATGAGTGTGTGGAGCTTTGCCTCAATGTCATGGGGGATGAATTCGCACCCCGGTCCAAGCAGCTGAAGCAGAAAGCCAGGCGGATGGAGGAAGAAGGGCTTCCCAAGCCCCAGGAGATCAAGGAATTCCTGGATGAATACATCATCGGCCAGGAGGAAGCCAAGATCACCCTTTCCGTCGCAGTCTACAATCATTATAAGCGCATCCTTTACGGCGGCAGCGACGAAGTGGAGCTGCAAAAGAGCAATATCCTGCTGATCGGCCCCACCGGCTGCGGCAAGACCATGTTTGCCCAAAGCCTGTCCAAGCTGCTGGAGGTGCCCTTTGCCATCGCGGACGCCACGACCCTGACGGAAGCGGGCTATGTGGGCGACGACGTGGAGAATATCCTGCTGCGGCTCCTGCAGGCGGCGGACTACGATGTGGAGCTGGCCCAGCGGGGCATCATTTACATCGACGAGCTGGATAAGATCTCCCGGAAAAGCGAAAACGTCTCCATTACGAGGGACGTCAGCGGCGAAGGCGTTCAGCAGGCGCTGCTGAAGATCCTGGAAGGTACGGTCGCCAACGTTCCCCCCCAGGGCGGGCGCAAGCACCCCCATCAGGAGTTCATTCAGATCGACACGTCCAATATCCTTTTCATCTGCGGCGGCGCTTTCGCCGGGATCGAGAAGATCATTGAGGACAGGCGAAACAAAACCACCATCGGCTTCGGCGGCGAGGTGCAGAGCCGCAAGCAGAAGGACCTGGGAGAGATTCTGCAGAATGTGCAGCCCCATGATATCCTGAAATATGGCCTGATACCCGAGCTTGTGGGCCGTCTCCCGGTGATCACGCCGCTGCGCAGCCTCACCAGGGAGGATATGATCCGTATCCTGACGGAGCCGAAAAACAGTCTCACGAAGCAGTACCAGGCTTTGCTTGCGATGGACCATGTGGATCTGAGCTTCACCAAGGAAGCACTGGAAGCGATCGCAGACAAAACCATGGCCATGGATCTGGGGGCCCGCGGGCTTCGCAGCATCATGGAAAACCTGATGCGGGACATCATGTTCCAGATACCGTCCGATGAGACCATCACAGGCGTGGAGATCACCGCGGCATGTGTCCGGGGAGAATCCCAGCCGAGACTCCTGCACACAGCCAAAGAGATCGCCGGCTGACGATCCGATAAACCCGGGGGCGGTCTCCAGACCGTCCCCGCGCGCCTTTTCTGGAGGTTTAGTATGTTTGAAAGTATAGAAAAGCTGCCGACTATCGCCCTGCGCGGCCTTTCCGTGTTCCCCTCCATGATCCTCAATTTTGACATCGAGCGGCCTGCTTCCGTCGCGGCTTTGGACCGCGCTATGGGAGAGGATCGCCGTATCTTCCTGCTTGCGCAGAAGGATGCGGATGTGGAGGAACCCGGCCAGGATGATCTTTACGGCATCGGCTGCATCGCCTACATCCGGCAGATCCTTCGGATGCCGAGCGGCGGCGTCCGTGTTCTGGTAGAGGGGAAGAACCGTGCCCGGCTGAATCGGATCACCCTCTTCCGGCCCTGGCTGGAAGCCGAGGTCGAAGTTCTCGCGGAAGAGCCGGACCAAGAGCATCAACGGCTGAAGGAAGCGCTGATGCGGCGGACCCGCGGACTGATCGGGCATATGAGCATGCTTCTTCAGGGGAATGGTCCCGTAAGCGGCAATATCGACGACTATCGGGAACCCGGCGCTCTGGCTGACTTCCTTGCCCAGAATATGCACATCCCCCATGAGAAGAAGCAGCTTATCCTGGAGACCCTGCAGCCTCTGCGCCGCCTGGAAAAGATGAACGACATCATCGAATATGAGATCGACGTGCTGGAGGTGGAAGGACAGCTCCAGCGCCGCACCCAGGGCCGTATGATGGCCGCCCACCGGGAGAACATCCTTCGGGAGCAGATGCGGACCATCCAGCAGGAACTGGGGATGGACGAGGAGCAGGAAGCAGAAAGCGAATACGACGAGTACAAGAAAAAGATCGATGCCCTGCCTGCCTCCGACGAGATCAAGGAAAAGCTCCTGAAGGAGCTGAACCGACTCAGCCACCAGGGTATGGGCTCCTCCGAAGGAGCGGTCCTGCGTACATATCTGGACAAAGTCCTGGAGCTGCCCTGGGGCGTCATGACGGAAGACGTCATCAGCGTTGAGAAAACGCGGAAGATTCTGGACGAAGACCATTACGGCCTCCAAAAGGTGAAGGAGCGCATCCTGGAATTCGTGGCCGTGCGGCAGCTTGCGCCGGACATGAAGGGCGCCATCATCTGCCTGGTAGGCCCGCCGGGAACCGGCAAGACTTCCATCGGCATGAGCATCGCCCGCGCCATGAATCGGAAGCTGAGCCGTATCAGCCTTGGCGGCGTTCACGACGAGGCGGAGATCCGGGGCCATCGGAAGACCTATGTGGGCGCTATGCCCGGCCGCATCATGAATGCTATGGCCCAGGCGGGGAGCTCCAATCCGGTCCTCCTGCTGGATGAGGTGGATAAGATGGGTACGGACTACCGAGGGGACCCCTCCTCGGCCCTTCTGGAAGCGCTGGACAGCGAGCAGAATCACGCCTTCCGCGATCACTATCTGGAAGTTCCCTTCGATCTGAGCAACGTGGTTTTCATCACGACTGCCAATACGACCTCCACCATCCCCCGGCCTCTTTTGGACCGGATGGAGGTCATCGAGCTCAACAGCTACACCGATGAAGAAAAGCTGCATATCGCCAAGAACCATCTTCTGCCCAAGCAGCGGCAGAAGCACGGGCTGAAGGCAAAACAGCTGCGTGTTTCCGATCCGGTCCTCCGGGCCATCATCAGCGGATGGACCCAGGAATCCGGCGTCCGGACTTTGGAAAGGGAACTGGGCGCGCTCTGCCGCAAAGCTGCCATGAAGCTGGTGGAAGAGGGGAAGGATTCCGTATCTGTCACTCTCAAGGATCTGGAGAGCTATTTGGGCGTGCGCAAGTACAAGCCGGAGGAAAAGCGCCGGGAAGATACTGTAGGCCTGGCCCGCGGCCTTGCCTGGACCAGCGTCGGCGGCGTCACCCTGGACGTGGAAGTGGCCGTCATCGACGGCACCGGCATGCTCCGGCTGACCGGCAATCTGGGTGAAGTGATGAAGGAGTCCGCAGCCGCGGGCTTGGGCTATATCCGCAGCCGGGCGGCCATTCTGGGAATCGACCCCAATTTCCACCGGACGAAGGATATCCTGGTCCATTTCCCGGAAGGCGCCGTTCCCAAGGACGGACCCAGCGCCGGCATCACCATGACCCTGGCGATGATCTCTGCCCTGACGGGTGCGAAAGTCCGGGGCAATCTGGCCATGACCGGCGAAATCACCCTGCGGGGAAGGATCCTGGCGATCGGCGGCCTGAAAGAAAAGACCATGGCCGCCCTGCGGGCAGGCGCGGATACCGTCATCATACCCAAGTATAATGAAGCTGACCTGGCGGAGATCGATCGGGACGTCCGCAGCAGGCTGAAATTCATCACCGCCTCCCATATAGACGATGTGCTGCACATCGCTCTTGATTTCACCGGGGTGAAGCCCTGGAAGCCGGAAAAACAGGAGAAACAGCCGGAGCAGCCCCTGATGGGCGTTCCTGCGCCGGAACCGGAAAGGCCTGCGGAGCGGCCTCTGGCAAACTGAATCAGACGCAGCCCCAAAAGAATAGAATGAATCGGAAGACCGTGCGGAGACGCACGCGGATAGCTGCTTGTCCGCGTTCGGCCGCCGGTCTTCTTTCATCTTGACTTTGGGGGGATACCCTTTGAGATATGCTTATATGGGCTTCTTCACGCTGACCGACGCCCAGAGAGCAAAAGAGATCCTGGAACGCTGGAGGCTAAAAGCCAGCGTGGTTCGGATGCCGTCGGATCCGGGCGTCGGCTGTGCATTCGGGCTGCGACTGCGAGCCGGGGATTCTGAAAGCGCGCGGCGGATACTGGAAGCAAACAGGATTCATATGGGAAAAACCGTCTATCGCCGGGAAGACGGGGAAACCGGATATGATCTACTTTGACAATGCGGCTACGACGCTAGTTAAGCCGCAGAGCGTTGCGAAAGCGATGTCCTCAGCTGTGAATAAACTGGGAAATCCCGGAAGAAGCGGCCATGAGGCAGCCATGGAAGCAGCAGAGGAGGCCTATGCCTGCCGAAGCCTGGCAGCAAAACTGTTCGGTGTTCCGGACCCGGGCTGCGTTGTATTCTGCATGAATGCGACCCACGCCCTGAATCTTGCGATCAAGAGTATCGCCGGTCCCGGAGACCGTGTGGTCATCAGCGGATATGAGCATAATTCCGTGCTGCGTCCGTTGACGGCCATAGGAGCAAAAATCACCGTAGCTGCTTCGCCTTTGTTTAGACAGGAGGAATCCCTGGCGGCTTTCCGGCGCGAGCTGCGGGAAGATACGAAGCTCGCTGTGGTGAATCATGTGTCCAATGTATTCGGATTCGTACAGCCGCTTAAGGAGATCGCCCAGCTGTGCCGCATCCGAGGCATTCCCCTGGTGGTGGATGCCTCCCAGTCCGCGGGGGTTTTGCCTTTGAACATCACGGAGCTGGGCGCCGCTTTTATCGCCATGCCCGGTCACAAAGGACTCTACGGCCCGCAGGGCACCGGCTTGCTTCTCTGCGGAGCACCGGTCAGCCCGTTGCTGGAAGGGGGAAGCGGCAGCGAATCCCGCAGCCGTTGGATGCCGGACTTGCTTCCGGATCGGCTGGAAGCGGGCACGCTGAATATGCCCGGCATCGCCGGGCTGCGCGAAGGCCTTCGCTTTTTGGAAAGAACTTCGACGGAGGCAATCCTGACGAAAGAAAGAGGCCTCTTGCGCCAGGCGGTCCGTTATCTGCGGGATCTGCCGGGAGTAGAACTGTATGCCTCGGAAACCGGAGAGGATCAGACGGGCGTTTTATCCTTCCGTGTCGTCGGAGAGGATCCGGAGCTGACGGCTGAAAAGCTGGCAAAACGAGGGATCGCAGTTCGCGCAGGGCTTCACTGCGCGCCTCTGGCACACGATACCGCCCGCAGCGACGGCACGGTCCGTCTCAGTTTTTCAGCGTTCAACACCCCGGCGGAGGTGCGGCGGTTCGCAGCCATTCTGCAAGAAAACTTGAGAGGAAATGCGCAATTCGGCTTGTAAAGCCTTTACAGATAAGATATAATGTAGGGTAGCATAATAGACACACTATTGCTTTCCGGATGGAGGAAGCAGGATGACTCTGCTGAACAGCTTTCTCGATATTGTCAGGACGATACGGTTGAATGACATCATCGACATGGCGATCATGGCGTTTGTCTTCTACAAAGTCCTGTATTTTTTGGCGCGGACAGGCTCCGGGCGGGTCCTCCGCGGTATTCTCCTTTTGGTCCTGGCCCTGCTTTTGGCCCGGGCGCTGGACCTCTATGTTGTCAACTTCGTTTTCGGCAAGACTTTTGAGCTGGGCGTTTTGGCCCTGCTGGTCATATTCCAGCCGGAGATACGCTCCCTGCTGGAAAAGATGGGCGGCATCACCAAGTACATTCCGGGGCGGAACAGTCCGAAAGACGTGGAAAATGCGATCTCCCAGGTCGTCCTGGCCTGCCGAGATCTGTCCGCTACCAAGACCGGCGCGCTGATCGTTTTCGAGCGTGACAATATGCTGGATGAGCCCATCAAGACCGGAACGCTGATCCACGCGGACGTTAAATCGGAGCTGCTGAAAAACATCTTTTATCCCAATACCCCGCTGCACGACGGCGCCGTGATCATTCGCGGCGGACGGATCGAAGCGGCCAGCTGCATGCTGCCCCTCACCACCCAGACCCATCTGAGCCGGGAACTGGGTATGCGCCACAGGGCCGGGATCGGCATGAGCGAAGCCTCCGATGCAGTCGTGGTGGTGGTAAGCGAGGAATCCGGCTCCATCAGCGTGGCTGTGGAGGGTATTCTGAAGCGGCATCTGACGGAGGAGACCTTCGAGCGCATCCTGAAAAACGAGCTGCTGCAGGACCAGGAAGAAAAGCAGTCGAAGCTGCGGACGATCGCCCAGAACATGTTCATGAAGGACAAAAACGATGGCAGTAATTGATAAGATCATCAGGAGCAAAACCTTCTATATCGTGGTTTCCTGCATCGCCTCCGTGATCCTCTGGATGTATGTGGCGAGCTATGAGAACACGACCCAGTCCGTCACTCTGACGGGACTGGAAGTGAAGTATATTGGCGGAGAGGACATACTGCAGGACCGGAATCTGCTGGTGACGGATAAGGATGTGCAGGACGTCACCCTGACGCTGCTGGTGAAGCGGAGTCTTGTTTCTCAGCTGACGAAGGATTCCGTACATGTCAGTGTGGATCTTCGGGATATCCGGAACAGCGGCGAATTTGACAAGGTATATACCATCAATTACGACAACGTAGACGAGGAAGAAGTGATCGTGACCCGCCGTTCCCCGGAATACATGAAGGTGAAGATCGAAAAGCTGGATGTGAATCCCGAGGTAGTGGTCCGCGGCGTTTTCGACGGGACCGTCGCGGAAGGCTATATGCGCGATCCCATTATCTATTCCCCGGAGACCATAGAGGTCAGCGGGCCGGAAAGCGTGATCTCCCGCATCGCCTATGCCAAGGTGGTCATTGACCGGGAGGAACTGACGCGAACAGTCAGCGGCGTCGTGGAATTCGCCCTCGTGGACAGCGACGGGCAGACCATCGAAAGCCCGGATATCAAGACCTCCGTCAGCGAGATCCAATACACGATCCCCATCGTGAAGGTCAAGGATGTTGCGCTCACGGTGAATCTTCTGGATGGCGGTGGCGCTACGGAAAATGATGCCGTGGTGCGCATCGAGCCGCCTACCATCACCGTTACCGGAGATGCGGAACTCCTCAGCAGCGTCAATCAGCTGCAGCTGGGCACCATCGACCTTGCCTCCTTTGCCCAGTCCACGTCTGAGACTTTCGCCATTGTCCTGCCAAACGGCGTGAACAACCTTTCCGGCGATAAGGAAGCCACCGTGACGGTTTCCATCAAGGGCCTGGAGACCAAGCACGTCATCACTACCAATATTCATTTCATCAACGTATCGGAGGGGTATCGGCCACGGAGCATCACCCAATATAAGGAAGTGCTGATCCGGGGTCCCAAGGAGATCCTTGACCTGATAGACGGCAGCAACATCCGCATCGTGGGCGATCTGGCAGACTACGGAAACGCGGTCGGTCGTTACAGCGTGCCTACTACGGTGGAGATCCTGGGCTATCGGGAGGCCGGCGTGATCGGCGATAACTACAATGTGGTGGTCTCCTTGGAGTTGGACGTACCGGAGGATGAACTGCCGGAAGATGAGGAGACGCCGTAGCCGTGACACAGAATGCTATCGTTGAAGGCCTGACGGCCAATGGAGACGCCACGATCCGGGTCTATCAAAAATCCGCATGCGGCCATGATTGCTCCGATTGCGGCGGAATCTGCGGCGCCAAAAAGAGCATCACCGTCCAGGCGCGGAACCCTCTCCGCGCCCGCCCCGGCGACACGGTGATCGTGGAGACCATGACCGGGCGTATCCTTCGCGCTGCGGCGCTTGTCTATCTCCTGCCCCTGGCCGTGCTCCTTCTGGGCTGCTGCCTGGGCTATGTCCTCGGCGGGAGCGAGACGGCGCAAGCCCTGGCCGGGCTTGGCGGCCTTGTAGTGGGTTGTTGCTGCGCTGTTTTGATCAACCGCTTCCTCCGGCGTGACAAGCCGCTGGAATACACCATCATCCATATCAAGGAAGAACAGGAAGAATAGTTTATGATTTTCAGCATGACAGGTTATGGGACGGCCACCGGCAACAGTGGGAATCTGGCCGTCACGGTGGAACTTAAAAGCGTGAATAACCGCTTTCTGGATGTATCCGTCCGTTTGCCCCGGCTTTATTCCTTTGCCGAGGAAGCGCTGAAAGGGCTGGTGCAGCAGCGTCTGGGCCGCGGCAAAGTGGACGTATTCGTCAATATCGACGCCAGTAAGGACGACAGCGTGGTCATTCGGCTCAACGAGCCGGTCCTGAAAGCCTATCAGGCCGCTTTTTCCGAAATGAAACAGCAATACCTGATCCCGGATGACGCCGGGATCGCAGCTTACAGCCGTCTGCCGGATATGTTCATCGTGGAAAAACAACAGGTGGACACCGAGGCGTTTACCGCTGATCTTCTCCGCATCGCGGGGGAAGCCCTGGACGTGATCTGCGCCATGCGCGGGAAGGAAGGGGAGCGGCTCAGCTCGGATATGGGCAAAAAGCTGGATGAACTTGAGCAGATGCGCCAGTTCGTGTCCCGCCGTTCGCCGGAATCTGTTCAGGAATACCGGGAACGTCTGCTGAATAAGATGCGGGAAGTTCTGGAGAGCAGCAATATTGACGAAAGCCGCATCCTGACGGAAGCGGCCCTCTTTGCCGATAAAGTCGCGGTGGATGAGGAGCTGGTTCGGCTGGACAGTCATATCCGGCAGTTCAGGGAGCTGCTGGCCACCGGCGGCGCCATAGGCAGAAAGCTGGACTTCCTGATCCAGGAAATGAACCGGGAAGTCAATACGACCGGCTCCAAGTGCACGGATCTGGAGATCACCAAAACCGTGCTGGAAATGAAATCCTGCATCGAAAAAATCCGGGAGCAGGCCCAGAACATCGAATAAGGGGAAGAGCGAATGAAGCTCATCAACATCGGCTATGGGAATATGGTATCCGCAGGCCGCGTGGTAGCCATCGTCAGCCCGGAATCCGCGCCGATCAAACGGATGATCCAGGATGCGCGGGACGCGGGCAGCCTGATCGACGCGACTTACGGACGGAGGACCCGGGCGGTGATCATCGCCGACAGCGGCCATATCATTCTTTCCGCAATACAGCCGGAAACAGTATCCAACCGGATCATCGGCACGTCCGACGCTTCTGTCCAGCCGGAGGAATTTGAGGAGGAAGAGGACTGATGGCGGGAAAGCTCTTCGTGATCTCGGGCCCTTCCGGGGCCGGCAAAGGGAGCATCATTGAAAAGCTCCTGGAAAAAGACCCGACGCTTTATTTTTCCATCTCGGCTACGACGAGACCCAAGCGGGACTATGAGAAGGACGGACGCGAGTATTTCTTCGTATCCCGGGAGGAATTTCTGGACAGGATAGAGAAGGGCCAGATGCTGGAGTGGGCGGAGTTTGCGGGGAATTATTACGGGACTCCCGCCGGACCGGTGGATGAAAAGCTCCGGGCAGGCTGTGATGTGGTGCTGGACGTGGAATCCCACGGCATGTATTCCGTCAAGGCCATGCGTCCGGACGCCGTGACCATGTTCGTCTATCCCCCCTCCTTTGCCGAGCTGGAAAAGCGCCTTCGCAACCGCAAGACGGAGACGGAGGAGCGGATCCGCAGCCGACTGGAGCAGAGTCGGCAGGAATGTACCCACGCAGAAGACTATGATTACATCATCATCAACGATGATCTGGATATCGCAGCGGCGGAAGCTGCCGCCGTGATGACCGCTGAAAAATGCAGGACAGCCGAGAGGCTGCATATCTTAAAGGAGGACAAAACCTTATGATGCTGTATCCTTCCATGTCGTCGCTTCTGAAGCGCATCAACAGCCGTTATCTGCTTGTGAACGTGATCGCCAAGCGTTCCCGGGATATCTCCGAGGAAGCCGAGCAGAATGACGAGCACCTGGATAAAAAACCGGTCTCCATCGCCATCGACCAGCTGGCCAAGGGAGAATTCACCGCTGTTCCCGCCAGGCACGAGGCAGAATAAGGCATGATCGCCCGGGTGGCCTTGTCCGGCGCCGTTTACAGCATAGACAAGCTATATGATTACCTGGTGCCTGACCGCCTGGAAAAGGAAGCCTCTGTGGGAAAGCGGGTCAGCGTCCCCTTCGCCCGGGGAAACCGCCGGCAGGAAGGCATGGTATTCGCTTTGGTATCCGAGAGCGAGTATCGAAAGCTGAAACCCATCGACGGCTTCCTGGATGAAGAACCGATCCTCGATCCCGGAAGCCTGAAGCTCGCGGGATGGATCCGACAACGATTCTTCTGCACCTATTATGATGCGATCAAAGCGATGCTCCCGGCGGGAATCTGGCTGAAGGCGGATGAAGTATGCGCACTCGTCAATCCCACGGATAAGGAAGGGGCCTACGGAGCCGCCGCTGGCGACCCGGCAGCGGAAGCGCTGCTGGATATGCTCTTCGATCTGGACGGCAGCTGCAGCGTGCACGCCTTGCGCAGCGCCCTCGGAGCGGTGTCTTCCGCCGCTTTGCAGAAGCTGACGGAAGATGGGATCATACAGCAGAGCGCCGAGCTCAAAAGAGCGGTGAATGATCGGACGGCAACCTTGGCAAATTTGACCGTCTCCGCAGAGGAAGCGCTGGCCCTTTGCCAACGGAAAAAGAAAAGCGCGCCGCAGCAGGCGGAGCTTCTGCGCTTGCTGAGCGAGCTTGGGGAGACGGGGACCAAGGAGCTGTGCTACTTTACCGGAGCAAAAATGGCAAGCATCCGTTCCCTGGAAAAGGCCGGCCTCATCACACTCCGCCAGCAGGAAGTATTTCGACGGCCCACGTTCAGCGGAGAAGAAAAGCCGAAGATCACTTCCCTGAATGATGAACAGCAGAAGGCATACGAAGGTTTGCGAAGCCTGCTGTCTGAAGGTAAACCCAGCGCGTCTCTTCTATATGGAGTGACCGGAAGCGGGAAGACCGCCGTTTATATCCGCTTGATCCGGGATGTGCTGGACGCCGGGAAGCAGGCGCTGGTTTTGGTGCCGGAGATCGCCCTCACACCCCAGCTGGTCTCCGTTTTTTACAGCCATTTCGGGGATCGCGTGGCCGTACTCCACAGCTCTTTGACGGTTGCTCAGCGATATGACGAGTGGAAACGCATCCGCACAGGGCTGGTAGATGTGGCCGTAGGCACCAGAAGCGCCGTGTTTGCGCCGCTGAAAAACATCGGCCTCATCGTTCTGGATGAGGAGCAGGAGAGTACCTATCAGTCCGAGAACGCACCCCGCTATCATGCCCGGGAAGTGGCGAAATTCCGCTGCGTGCAGCATAATGCCATGCTCCTCCTGGGAAGCGCCACGCCCTCTGTGGAAAGCATGTACGAAGCGCAGAAGGGCACATACCACCTGTTCCGGCTCCGGGGCAGATACAATACGAGGCCCCTTCCCCAGGTGATCATCGCGGATATGAAGCGGGAACTGGGGCAGGGAAGCGGCGGCAGTATCGGAACGGTACTCCGGGGAGAACTGGAAGAGAATTTCAGCCGCGGAGAACAGAGCATCCTTTTTCTCAACCGGCGGGGCAGCAGCAGCGTCGTCCACTGCCCGGAGTGCGGATATGTCTACTCCTGCCCGAATTGCACGGTCAAGCTGACCTATCATGCGGCAAATGGGCGCTTCATGTGCCATTTCTGCGGACATTCCCAACCCATGGAGAAGCGCTGCCCCGTCTGCGGCGGGAATCTGAGCTTCGGCGGCCTCGGCACACAGAAGGTGGAGGAAGAACTGCGGGAACTGTTTCCAGAACAGGAAGTGCTGCGCATGGACACGGATACCGTTTCCGCCGCGCATCCGCACGAAGAGCTTCTGCGGCGCTTTGAAAAGGAAAAGATACCCATCCTGATCGGAACGCAGATGGTTACAAAGGGTCTGAATTTCGAGAATGTGACCCTGGTCGGCGTGCTCTCGGCGGACCAGTCCCTTTATGCGGGGGATTACCGCGCCCAGGAACGCACCTTCAGCCTCATCACCCAGGTGGTGGGCCGGGCGGGGCGTGGCAGTTTGAATGGGCGGGCGGTGATCCAGACCTATACGCCCGAAAGTGAAGTCATCCTCTGTGCGGCCAGACAGGATTACGACGCGTTTTTTGCTTCGGAAATAGAAACGCGGCAGCTGATCCAGGCGCCGCCCATCC
>CADBKO010000038.1 GCA_902795345.1 Oscillospiraceae bacterium | reverse complement strand
GGAACGAGGAGGCCGAGACCCAGGCCACGCGGCAGATGTATATAGACTGCATCCTCTCCGAAGAACTGAACGAGGGCGGCTGGACTCTTTCCCGCCGCACCGCCGCCGATCCCGCCGACCCGGACATTACCGGGATGGCCTTGCAGGCCCTGGCGAAATACCAGGATCAGCCCGCCGTGGCCGCCGCCATCGACCGGGCCCTGACCTGTATGAGCAATAAGCAGGACGAAAATGGCGGTTACACCAATATGTGGGGCGATTCCAACAGCGAAAGCGTGGTGCAGGTGCTGGTGGGCCTCTGCGAGCTGGGGATCGGCTGGAAGGACGAGCGATTCATCAAGAATGGGCACAGCCTTCTGGACAACCTGCTGACCTATCGGAAGCGTGACGGCGGCTTTACCCACATTGCCGACGGCTCTGACGGAGACAATCAGATGTCCGCCGAGCAGGGCTTCTACGGCCTCATCGCCGCCCTGCGCTTTGAGAAGGGGATGAACAGCCTTTACCGCATGACGGACGCCATTACCATCGGCGATGCCGTGATGGAAGAAGCGCGGGAACCGGGTACCGGCCTGGTAGGGAAGGACCCGGACGTGCAGGTGAGGCCGGTCTCCAAGCCGGGGATCACCTTCGGGGATATCCAAGATAGCCCGAACAAGGCGGCGATCAACGCCCTGGCCGCCCGCGAGATCATCAACGGCATGGGGGACGACAGCTTTGCGCCGGAGGCCACCATGACGCGGGCACAGTACGCTACGATCATTGTAAAAGCCCTGGGCCTTACGCCCAAGGCTAATGGGAAGTTCACCGATGTGGCGGCGGATAAGTGGTATGCGCCGTATATCGGCACCGCAAATGCTTATGGCATCGTAAACGGCGTATCGGATACGGAGTTCAACCCGGAGGGGACCATCACCCGCCAGGAAGCAGCCCTTATGACTGTCCGGGCGGCCAAGCTCTGCGGTCTGGACACGGCGGTCAGCGAGGCGGAGCAGGGGGACGTCCTCTGCGATTACATGGACTACCGCAGCATTGCCTCCTGGGCCAAAGAAGCGATGGCTTTTTGCTATAAATATGAGCTGCTGGATACTGCCGCCATGGACGCGGAGCCGAAACGGGATATCCTCCGCTGCGAGGTGGCTGAGATGCTGTATCAGATGCTGGCGCTGGCGAATCTGATCGCGTGAGGGGAGGCTTTTGAAATGAAACGAATACTGCTGTTTTTGCTTGCCCCCCTGCTTTTGCTTGCGCTGCCCGGCTGCGGCGGGAACGGAAAAAGCGCGTCGCCTTCTCCCAGCCCCACCTTTGCCCAGGAGAATATCGACTATTCCGAAAGCCAGGGCATGGAGCTGGACCCGGAAACGAAGCTGGACAAATATAACACCGAGCCCGTCCCGGAAGGGAAGCCTCTGCCCGTGGAGCCTGAAAACGCCACCGTGACGGAGACGGAATACCACTGCACCCTTTCCATCTCCTGCGCGTCTATCCTTGACAACATGGACAAGTGCAAGAAGAACAAGCGGGAGCTGGTGCCGGAGGACGGCTGGATCCTGGAGCCGACGGAAGTCGTATTCTTCGAGGGGGAGAGCGTATTCCAGGTGTTGAAACGGGAGTGCAAGCGAAGAAGCATCCACATGGAGTTTGAGAATACCCCCATCTACAACAGCGCCTATATCGAGGGGATCAATAACCTCTATGAGTTCGACGTCGGAGAGCTCTCCGGCTGGATGTACAGCGTCAACGGCTGGTATCCAAACTACGGCTGCTCCCGCTATGGCTTAAAAGACGGAGACATAGTGGAATGGCGTTATACCTGCGATCTGGGATTTGATGTAGGCGGCGGCTACGCCGTGGGCGGGAACCCTATGGGGGTTGGGAGGGGATAAGCAATAAAGTGAAAGAGTTAGGCCTGGACGGCCTGGAACTGATTGCCGATCCGGACAACCTGGCGGACGACGTCCCCCTCTCCCTGGTTGCGGGATACCACATGACCTTTTATGTGGACTGGCTGGATTTCTGGCGGCAGGACGAGGTTGCGCTCATGCGCAAGTTTGGTTCCTGGGACACTGTCCGTGAAGTATATCGCGGGACAAAGCCGGAGGATCTGCTGCGGCATTTCCGGGAGGATCTGGCCTTGGGGATCCGACTGAAAACACCCTACATGGTATTCCATGTGTCGGATGTATCCTTGGAGGAAGGGTACACTTACTGTTGGCTCCATACGGACAAGGAGGTGCTGGACGCTTCTATTGAATTTATCAACGAGCTGCTTCGAGGGGTGGAACCTACCTTCGACTTTTTAGTGGAGAATCAATGGTGGCCAGGTTTCACATTTACGGACCCGGAAAAGACGGAGTATCTGCTTTCCCATATCAATTACCCCCGTTTGAGCATCATGCTGGACACCGGGCATCTGATGAACACCAACTGGAAGATCAAAAGCCAGCGGGACGGCATCAAGTACATCCTGGACATGATTGACAAGCATGGGGTACTATCAAAATCCATCTACGGTCTGCACTTCCACCAATCTGTCAGCGGAGCATACTGCCGCAAGACCGTGGGCAAGCTGCCGGAGGATTTTCCCCTGCCATACAACGATGAGTTTTCCCGAAGTTATACCCATATCCTGGAGATCGACCGGCATCGCCCTTGGACGGAAAAGCAATGCTGCCGCATTATAGACCTGATAGAGCCAAAGTTCCTGACTCATGAAATCAGCGGCAGCGTTTATCACGGAAGAATCCGTGCGATCCGGAACCAGATGCAAACGATCAAAAGGGGATTACTGACAGAATGGAACGGACTGACTAAGTGAGTGCCCCATTGCGAAGGAACGGAGCAATCAGAAAACGACGTGCAAAGCGAAGATGGGCAAAGGAGGCAAAGGATAAGGCAAAGATAACGGAAGCGTGTCAAACAGAAGCATCCCACTATACTTGAAGAAGCTTCTTGAAAAAAATGAAGAGGCATAAACGCTTGAGAAAGACTACGCAATTCCTTCCACACTCAATTAAAAGAAAACCGGGGACCGGGTTGGCAGCATATGGACAGCTGCAGCCCGGTCTCCCTTTATTCTCTGCCGATCCTGTCAAACATCTCCCGCATGGTGGCGTCGTCGATCTCGCCGCGCTCAGACATGGCCTTGACCTCCAGAGCCTGGGCGACGAGGGTGTTCCACTCGTCCGTGCTGATCTTCTTTCGACGCTTCTGCATTTTCAGCCTGCCATAAACGGTGTCGTATTCACCGCGCTCCGGATGCTCCGGAAGCTCGCTCTTGCCTTGCTCCTTCCTATGAGCGCCGACCTTACGGCAGGTGCGCGTCGTTTCTCCGGGAGCAATATTGTTGCAGTACATTGCGTTGTATCCGTTCAGCAGAAGGAAAAACCTTCCGCAGTTTTGGCAGCGTCGAGGTATATGCCCGCGCATCATCGCACGGTAGAAATCGGTGAAGAGAAAAGCATGCATGGAATCGAACTGCGTCTTCTCAGCAATCATAATCTTATGGGAATCGTCGGGATAAAACATCGGGACAAAGTCCACCTCTGCCGTGAACGCCTGAGAGAAAATCGTATCCGGAAAAAGGATCTCGCCGCTCACGAGCATATCCAAGTAGTAGCTGGAATACGCGGCGCCGTACTCGAATGCGTTTCGTTTCGGCAGATCCTCATAATAAAACAGGAGCATCAACGTGACCTGCTCACGAAACCGATGAAGACTTTCCGGCAGACTGCGGATCTTCTGCAGGAACTCGGTAAGGTAAGCGTTTCCGGTCGTTCCTTCCGTCATGGCCTCCTCCCACTTTGCCTCGTCCTTCACAAGGGTAGGGAAGAGATCGTATGTGAGTTTCTTATCGATGTGCAGGTCCCTGTATGGCGGAAGGGTCAGGAGAATGTCCAGAAAGGCGTTGAGCTTTTCTTGTACGGCAGATGCGTGGTCACGATCCTTCTTCTCCACGAGCGTAAGAGCATCTGCATCAAACTCCTCTGCCCTCCTCCGCAGTTCCTCGACAGTGCCCGCGTCGATGTTGAGAGCGTCCGTCGCGTTCTGACCGAGAGGATAGGAGTGGCCGTCGATGAAAACCTTGTCCTCCCAAAAGAGGACGGAATACATATCGAAATTATTCACGCTGTATTTCCCCCGATGGAGTTTTGAGATGTTCCCGTCATCGTCCCGGATTATTGAAATAGGAATCCCCAATGGCTACAATCAGTCTACTCGATATCGAGGTGAAAATCAATTCGGAATTCAGGAGGTTCAAGTGAAGCAGTCTAAGTACAAAAGCTATGACGAACTGCCGCTCTTTCTCAACGCGGCTCTGGTGGCCGAGGTGCTGGGGATCGCTCCGTCCAGTGCATACGAGCTCATGCATGAGAAGGGCTTCCCGATGCTGAAGGTCGGCAGCCGTATAGTGGTGCCGAAGGAACGGTTCATTGAATGGGTGGAACGAAACACGGGAGGAGGCTGTGAATGCGGGACGGATTAGTCCGGGGCGATTTGTTCACCAGACCGCAGGATCATTACTCGGCTCTGCCGAATATCGTGTGGGGGCTCGGCCTCACCGCCTGCGAGCTGGCGACGTATATGTACCTGATCTTCCGGGAAAACCGTCAGACCTACCGATGCCATCCCAGCTACGAGGAGATCGGCAGGGCCATCGGACGGGACAAGCGGAGCGTGCCGAAGTACATCAGCGGCCTGGTGGAGAAGCGGCTCATCGAGGTGGAGCCCACGACCCTCACCCTGGCGGACGGGACCAGGTGCAACGGTACGCTGGAGTATCATCTGCTGAATCCCCGCATCGCGGTGGACCACTTCAATGCGCAGGCTCTTTCATCAGGCGGCGTGAGAGTGCCGAAGGCGAGAAGGAGCCGTCCACGGCGGGAGAGAAGGCCGGAGAGAGCTTCGGCTCTCGAAATGGCGGAGGATGATGAAGAAAACGAACTGCCCCTGTAAGCCGCCTGTGCGCCCGCGTGTGGAGCTTTCAGACCGGACCCGACATGGTGCCCATCCCTGACCGTAAACCCCCGTTGGGTCCGCTGAGGCCCGGTTTTCCCACATTCTGCGAGGACAATCAGGGCTCCCGCCGCAGCCCAGCAAAGCGGGTGCGGTGGGAAAAGGAGGAGCAGCGGAGCAAGCGATTTTTCGCCGCTTGCGGCGGAAATGAGCGATACGGAGCTTGCGACGACGCAAAGCAGGATAAAAGGGTGGCATCTGAACCGGGGCTGTCGACGCCACATCTGCCCGCAGTGCGGGCAGAAACAGCGGTTCCCAAAGCGATATCTATTCCAGAGAAAAAACAAGCCGGAGATATCTCAATTCCCACAGCGCCAGCTGTACGGCGGTTTTCGGAGATATCCATCGGCAGAACGGAGGAAAAGTGAGCAATAACACGACAAACAGGGATACGTTCCCGTTCCGCCCGAAGCCGGAGACCATGCGCCGCATCGAGCAATGGTATCAGGCGGATAACTGCCGGAGCAAAAACGAATTTATCGAAAAGGCGGTGAACTATTATGCCAACGCGCTGGCAGTAAAGGACATCGACCGCCTGCCGGTGATGGTCGCTGCAGCCCTGGACAGCAGGCTCGGAACCTTCGAGGATCGGCTGTCCTCTCTACTGTTCAAGCAGGCGGTGGAGCTGGACACCCTCGCTCAGCTCAATGCAGCAGCCTACGAGTTCGATGAAGCATCCCTCCGTGACCTGCGGGCAAAGAGCGTGCAAACAGTTAAGGCCACCCATGGTCGCATCTCCTTCGAGCAGCGTGCAAGAGAAGCGGAGGCCGCCCGATACGGAGATGACGAAGCCCGCTATGAGGATGAGCTATGAATCGCGGCGAAGCCCAGCGCAGTGGGTTCGCCGCGAAAAAGACGAGCATCGGAATGAATGAGCTTTCGGCCTGCTGGCCGGAAGCGAGTGATATGGAGATTGCGAGGACGCATTGGCGAAACTAATCATCAAGAGCCCCTATATCAAAGGCGGCGGTGCGGGCGGCTACCTCAAGTACATCGGCACGCGCGAGGGCGTCGAGCTCCTGCCTGACGGTAGCCCGCCCACGCGAAAGCAGGAACAGCTGATCGAAAAACTGACAAAGGAATTTCCGGACACGCAGGATATGGATGAGTTCTCGGACTACGCCAAAAGCAAAACCAGGTACAACGCCTCTCAGTTCATCTCGCGGGCGCTGGAGGATAACTGGACGACGGTCAGCAGCATGGAGGGTTATGCGGGTTACATCGCCACCCGCCCCCGTGCCCAGCGCCTCGGCAGCCACGGCCTCTTCGGCGATGAGGACAGCGTCGATCTCGACGCGGTGATGACAGAGCTGCAGAACTATCCAGGAAACGTCTGGACGCACATCATCTCCCTCAGCAGGGAGGACGCCCAGCGCCTGGGCTATGACAACGCAGAGGCATGGCGGAATCTCCTCCGCGTTCACCGCAGCGACATCGCTGCAGCGATGAAGATACCGCCGAAAGACTTCCGCTGGTATGCCGCCTTCCACGACGAGGGCCACCATCCCCACGTCCACATGATGGCCTGGTCCACTGTACCAGGAGAAGCATATCTCTCGCGGGAGGGCATCCGGCAGATCAAGTCCCGGCTGACGAATCACATCTTCCGGCAGGACATGCTGCATACCTACGAGCAGAAATCCAGGTCGCGGGACGAGCTGGTGCGGGAAGCAAAGCAAACCCTGTCGGAGCTGGTGGTCCGAATGAAGCGGGGGATCGCGGTACATCCCGAAGTGGAGCGAAAAATCTCCGAACTCGCCGCAGAGCTTCCGACCAAGGGAAAACTCTCCTACGGCTACCTTCCGAAGAAGCAGAAGCGGCTCGTAGATGAGATCGTGGATGAGATGGAACGGCTCGACGTGGTCCGCGACGCATATGAAAGATGGTGCGAGCTCCAATGGCAGGTGGAGAGCTACTACCACGACAAGCCCCATGAGAAAAAGAAACTCTCCGAGCAGAAGGAGTTCCGCCAGATCAAGAACGCGGTGATCCGGGTCGCGGCGCAGATCCAGATGGGCACGGTCACCTTTGAGGACAGGGGCCTGCGCCGGGAGGACGAGGCGGAGGAAATGCAGTATTCCTCCAACAGGCTGTACGTCCTCTGCGATACGATCCGGGACGAATCGCTTCCCATCGAAGAACGGGACGCAGCAGCTCGGGAGCTGACCCGCTATGCAGATACGGGCGACCCTTATGCGCAGTTCTTCCTCGGCAGGCTCTACCGCGACGGCGGCATCCTGCTCCCGGACGCAGAGCTGGCCATGCAGTATTTCCGAGACGCTGCCGGACAGGGACTGGCCTCCGCCCAGTATGCCTTGGGCAAGCTGCTGCTGGAGGACGAGGAAGTGCATGACCCGCAGGAGGGTCTCCGATGGCTGGGGGAGGCGGCGGTGAACGGAAACAGCTATGCCGCCTACCGCCTGGGCAAGGAATACTTGACCGGCAGGAATACGGAGCGCGATACGGACCGGGCGAAGGAATACATGAAACAGGCTGCCGACGCCGGGAACCAATGGGCACAGTATATGCTGGGCAAGCTCTGCTTCATGGATGACAGGGAACAAGCCAAACACTGGTTTACCCTCGCCGCAGAACAGGGGAATCCATACGCCCGGTACTTCCTGAACAGGATGGACGAGCACAAGCCGCCCTCCGTCATGCTGGCGGCGACCCGGCTGCTCTACTACCTTGGCAGAATCCTCCAGGACAACATGACGCAAGTGTCGGGCGGCAGAGGAATGCACATTGACCGCAAACGCATGGAGGAGCTGCGCAGAAAGAGAATCGCGCTGGGCCATAAGGCCGACGACCATGAGGAGGAGCAGAGCTACGGCGGGATGGGAGGCATGGAGACGCCATGGTGACGGAGACGAATACTTCGCCGCTCAAATCAAAGAAAAAGAACGCGAAAAACGCGGAAGGTTTCAGTAGCTTTCCGGCAGACCTTGTGGTATCTTGTGCTGCTTGAAGGAGGGATACAAAATGGCAAAACGCAGAGCAAACGGCGAGGGCAGCATCCGCAAGCGCAAGGACGGCCGCTGGGAGGGCCGCTACACCGCCGGGTACGACGAGAACGGAAAGCGGGTCATGAAAAACGTCCTGGGCAAGACGCAGGCTGAGGTCAAGACGAAGCTCCGGGAAGCGTCAACGCGGGCCGAAACAGTGCAGACTGTCCTCTCCGACAAGTATACCTTGGCCCAGTGGCTGCGGCACTGGCTGGACGAGTACGGGCAGGTCTACCTCCGCCCATCCTCTCAGGTCAACTATGAGGGCTTCCTGAAAAACCAAATCACCAGCGACAGCATCGGGAAGATGAAGCTCCGGAAACTGACGGAGCATGATCTCCAGCTCTTCTATAACCGCATGAGCAAGAGCGGCAGGGTACAGCGAAAGGGAACCGAGAACAAACCGACGGGCCTCGCGGCCAAGTCCATCCGCAACATGCACTTCTTCATCTCCCACGCCCTGGCCCAGGCGGTGAAGGAGAAGCTGATCCCGGAGAATCCGGCGAGGGACTGCATCCTGCCTCGGAAGGAAAAAACGGAGATGAAGACCCTGCCCCTGGACCAGCTGGAAGCCTTCTTCGCGGAGGCAAAGCGCACCGGCGTCTTCGAGCTGTACTACACGGAGCTGTCAACCGGCCTGCGCCGGGGCGAGCTGCTGGGTATCCACTGGGAGGATATTGACTTCAATGCCGGGAGTATCTACATCCAGCGGCAGATCACCAGGGTGGGCGGAGAGGTGAAAGCGTCCCCGCTGAAAACGAAGAACGCCTACCGGCAGATCATCGTTGCGCCGGAGGTTATCCAAATGCTAAGAGAGAAGAAAGAACGGGAGGACGGCTTCAGCCCCTACGTCTTCTCATCGCCAACCGGCGGGCCCATGTGTCCCGACAGTATG
Source organism: Oscillospiraceae bacterium (assembly GCA_902795345.1). GTDB lineage: Bacteria > Bacillota > Clostridia > Oscillospirales > Oscillospiraceae > UBA1774. The sequence continues at coordinate 13,605 of CADBKO010000038.1, read as the reverse complement.
CTGCACATGCTCCATCGGGTCCTGAAGCGGGCAGGACTGGAAATGATACGCTTCCACGACCTCAGACACACATTCTCGGTGCTTGCCCTGCAGAACGGGGTGGATGTGAAAACCCTCTCCGGCATCCTCGGCCATTACAGCGCGGGCTTCACCCTGGACACCTACGGCCACATCACAGCAGCGATGAAGCAGGACGCGGCGAACAAGGTGGGCGGCTTTCTGGCAGCGGCGGTGTGAGAAAAACCGCGAAAAATCCCGTGTGGGTCAAAACGTGGGTCAGGCAAAAACGCGGGCCCCGAGAAAGCGTGTAAAACAAACAGAAAAGCTCCGAAATCCAGTGATTTCGGAGCTTTTCTGGCACGCCATGAGGGATTCGAACCCCCGGCCTTCTGGTCCGTAGCCAGACGCTCTATCCAGCTGAGCTAATGGCGCATTTGCCGTTCACTCGTAACAGCCTGTGTATAATACCGCGCTTCGGCGGAAAATGCAAGAGTTTTTTTCGCTTTTTTCGGTTTTTTTCAAAAGAAACGTCCGGAGCGGTCCACCCGCTCCGGACGAGAGCAAATGCCATCAGAACATCTCGGCGCTCATGTTGTCGATCTCTCTGGAAAGCGCCTCATAGACGCCGGGGAAGGTGCTCACGGGGAGGCCCTGGGAGGCGTTGGGGATGAAATAGAGCTTGCCGCATTCGGTGCAGGCGCGGCGCACCTGCTTCGCCACCACGTCCTCGGTCCAGCCCTCATAGTCCACGGTGGCGGAGTCGATGCCGCCCATGAAGCTGATGCGGCCGCCATACTTCTTGATGAGCTCGGGCACGTTGTTGGTGGTCATGACGCCCTGCCAGATGTCGATGCCGATGTCGATCATGTCCTCCACCAGGGTGGCGGCGTAGGAATCGGAGTGATGGACGATCACTTCCACGCCATGAGACTTGTAGTAGCCGTAGATCTTCTCGTAAGCGGGCTTGATGAACTCCCGCCACATATCCGGGGCCATGAAGGTGGAGGTCTGGCTGCCCCAGTCGTCGTGGTGGAACAGGGCGTCGGGCTTCACATATTTGCACATTTCGGCGGCATAGTCCAGCTCAAACTGGGTGATCATGTCGATGATCTCGTGCATCTCGTCGGGATACTCATAGAAGTCGATCAGGCAGTTCTGGATCTCCAGCAAGTAGTGGCACTGCTCAAAGACGCCGGGGGCGAAGAAGGGGGTGACGAACTGCTCCTTGCGGTCCACCGCTTCGGCCATGGCGATGAAGGGCTCCCACTCCTCGGCGTCATAGACGACGCGGGGCACCTTCACATAGTCTTTCCAGTGCTCGATGTCCTTGATAACGATCTTGTCCGGCGTGTGGACGGGGAATGGACCAGGGGTGCCGACGGGGTAGGACTTGGTGACGCCCCAGGCGTTCACCACGTTCATCTCGCCCAGCTTGGGGTTGGGGTTGCGGTTGCCGAAGGGGGAGCCCATGATGATGGCAAAGGGCTCGTACTGATTCACGAAGCGATCCGGATGGCCACCGTGGATGGTCTCCAGAAGGTTCTGGCGTTTGGTAAGCATGGGATTCGCTCCTCTCCTAAATTCAGTTGTAGAAATTATACCATAGTTCTGTGCAGATTACCAGCATAAGCTGCCATTCGAGCACTTAGTTTTCGTGCGTTTTTTTATCCAAAACTCTTGACTTTCCTAAAGCGTTGATTTATAGTCTTAAATTATTAAAAGCGGAAACCAGCCTCAGTTTTATGGAATGGAGTGATATCATGAACGCTTATGTGGAACGTGTCCTGAAGTCCGTCAAGGAAAACAACGGCTCGATGCCCGAGTTCATCCAGACCGTGGAGGAAGTCCTGACCTCTCTGGAACCGGTTATCGCCCAGCACCCCGAATATGAACAGAATGCCATCCTGGAGCGGATGACCGCGCCGGACCGGATGGTGGAATTCCGCGTGACCTGGTGCGACGACCAGGGGAAGCCCCATGTCAACCGGGGCTGGCGTGTGCAGTTCAACGGCGCCATCGGCCCCTACAAGGGCGGCCTGCGTTTCCATCCCAGCGTCACGGAAGGCACCGTCAAGTTCCTGGGCTTCGAGCAGGTGCTGAAAAACTCCCTGACCACCCTGCCCATGGGCGGCGCCAAGGGCGGCAGCGACTTCGACCCCAAGGGCAAGTCCGACGCCGAGATCATGCGTTTCTGCCAGAGCTTCATGACCGAGCTGTATAAGTATGTGGGGCCCGACGTGGACGTGCCCGCCGGCGACATCGGCGTCGGCGGCAGGGAAGTGGGCTACCTCTTCGGCGCCTGGCGCCGCCTCACCGGCAGCTTTGCCAACGGCGTCATCACCGGCAAGGGCATCTCCTTCGGCGGCAGCCTGATCCGTCCCGAGGCCACCGGCTACGGCGCCGTGTACTATGCCCGCCGCGTGCTGGAGCACTTCGGGGAGGACCTGAAGGGCAAGACCGTGGTGGTCTCCGGCTACGGCAACGTGACCTGGGGCGCCATCAAGAAGCTGGCCGAGCTGGGCGCCAAGCCCGTCACCATCTCCGGCCGCGCCGGTTATGTCTATGACGCGGCAGGCATCACCACCGAAGAGAAGATCGGTTACCTGCTGGAGATGCGCGCTTCCGGCAAGAACGACGTTCTGGAAGCCTATGCCAAGAAGTTCGGCGCCGAGTTCCATGCCGGCGAGAAGCCCTGGGGCGTCAAGGCCGACCTGTATATGCCCTGCGCCACCCAGAACGAGGTGGGCATGGCCGAGGCCAAGCTCATCGCCGCCAGCGGCAGCAAGTATTACATCGAAGTCGCCAATATGCCCACCAGCAACGAGGCTGTGGCCTACCTGATGGAGAAGGGCCTGGCCGTCGCTCCCTCCAAGGCAGTCAACGCCGGCGGCGTGGCCGTCTCCGGCCTGGAGATGAGCCAGAACTCCGCCCGCCTCAGCTGGACCGCCGAAGAGGTGGACTCCAAGCTGAAGGGCATCATGAACAGCATTTACGACGCCTCCGTCTCCGCCGCGGAGCGCTACGGCCTGGGCTACAACCTGGTGGCCGGCGCCAACATCGCCGGCTTTGAGAAGGTCGCTGAGGCCATGATGGCCCAGGGCTGGATCTGATCCGCAAAGCAAAGTGATCGGAGCCCGGACCGCGGAAAAGCGGCCCGGGCCCCCCTTTATTCTATAAGTCCTTTTTGCAGCTTTGCAAAACGGAAATTCAAAATGCGACTTGAAATCCTGCCTGGAATCGGCTATACTGGCAATATCATGAATTTTGGCATGGGACGGGATTCATAATCCTTCCCAAAATGGAGGACGAAATGAAAAGAAAACTGATTGCGATCCTGCTGGCCGCGCTGCTCGTGCTGGCCCTGGCTGCCTGCTCCGGCGGCGACGGCGGCAAGACGACGAACCCCACTGCGGCTCCCGCTCCTGCCGGTGAAAAGCTCACCATGGGCACCGGCGGCGAAAGCGGCACCTACTATGCCTTCGGCGGCGTCCTGGCCAACTACATCGGCCAGAACAGCGACCTGAGCATCAACGTGGTTTCCACCGGCGGCACCGCCGCCAACATCACCGGCATCCACAACGGCCTGTATGACCTGGCCACCGTCCAGTCCGACGTCTCCACCTACGCCTACTTCGGCACCAACTCCTTTGCGGAGAACGGCGCCATCAACGATTTCCGCGTCCTGGGCGCCCTCTATGCCGAGACGGTGCAGATCGTCACCTGTGATGCTTCCCTCACCTCCGTTGCGGACCTGAAGGGCAAGAGCGTCTGCGTGGGCGACGTGGGCAGCGGCACCTACTTCAACACCGTGGATGTGCTGGCCGCCTACGACATGACCCTGGACGACATCACCCCCGTGTACCAGTCCTTCGGTGATTCCACCGAGAGCATCAAGGACGGCAAGATCGACGCCGCCTTCATCTGCGCCGGCGCCCCCACCAATGCGGTGGTGGATCTGGCCACCTCCAAGAGCGTCTACCTTATCTCCATCGACGAGGAGCATATGGCGAAGCTCCTGGACGCCTGCCCCTGGTATGCTTCCCTGACCATCCCCGCCGGGACTTACAGCGGCTTCGATCAGGACGCCGTCACCATCACCGTGAAGGCCACCCTGGTCGCCAAGGCCAGCCTCAGCGACGACGCGGCCTACAAGATCGTGTCCACCATCTTCAACAACACGGAAGCCATTGCCGGTCTCCACGGCAAGGGCGCGGAGCTGAGCCTCAGCTTCGCCACCGAGGGCATCGCGGTGCCCTTCCATCCCGGCGCTGCCCGTTATTTCGCGGAAAAGGGCATCACCGTCAGCACAGCCGGCTGATCATCCCCGATGAAAATGACGGAGTGTCGTTCAAAAGCGGCACTCCGGCATTTTGTCTTATTTGTCTGAATGGAGGCACCCATCATGGCGCGAACCGAAAAGAACGAACAAGCTGTCCCGGCAAAAGCGCAGACGGAAGCACAGGCTGCGGAAAAGGAATTCGACGCGGCGGCTGTGGACGAGGTCATGCGCAAATATGACCGGGATTCCAATGTGCGCATCTGGACGGGATGGCAGAAGTGGACCGTCTACGGCATCCTTGCCGCCTTTGCGGTCTTTGTGATCTATGTGACCCTTTTTGCCACCTGGCTGGATCTGGTCCGCTATCCCAGCTTCCTGGGGTGCGTCCTTCTCTGCGGCTATCTGGTCTATCCCGCCAAAAAGGGCGTGCAGAGGGCAAACTACATCCCCTGGTATGACTGGCTCCTGATGATCCTGGGGGCCGGGGCCTTCTTCTATGTCTGCTTCTGCGCCAAGGACCTGACCGTGCGCCTGGGCTTCCTGAATGTCCGCAGCTATGAGATCGTCATCGGCGTGATCGGCATCCTGGCGGCCATGGAGCTCTGCCGCCGGAGCACCGGCATCCCCATCCTCTGCGTGGCCGCCGTTTTCGTGCTCTATTCCCTGTATTATTATTGGTTCGGCAAGGGGCTGGGTCCCGCCCGGGCCATCCGGCAGCTGACCATCGGCCTCTTTTACAACACCACGGGCCTGTTGACCACGCCCATCCAGGTCTGCGCGAAATTCATCGTGGTATTCATCATTTTCGGCGCCTTCCTGGAGCGCACCGGCATCTCCAATTTCTTCATCAACCTGGCCAACTGCGTGGCGGGCTCCGCCTCCGGCGGCCCGGCCAAGGTGGCGGTCATTTCCTCCGCCCTCTGCGGCATGGTCTCCGGTTCCAGCGTGGGCAATACCGTCACCACCGGCAGCGTCACCATCCCCATGATGAAAAAGACCGGCTACAAGGGCGAATTCGCCGGGGCCGTGGAGGCCGCAGCCTCCACCGGCGGGCAGATCATGCCCCCCATCATGGGCGCCGCCGCCTTCCTTATGGCGGACTATGTGGCCGTGCCCTATTCCCACATCATCGTCCGGGCCATCCTGCCCGCCTTCCTCTATTTCCTGGGCATCTTCATCGGCGTCCATCTGGAAGCCAAGCGCCTGGGCCTGCGGGGCATGAGCAGGGAGGAGCTGCCCATTTTCAAGAGGCTGGTGAAGCGCACCTATCTGCTGCTGCCCCTCATCATCCTGGTCTACCTGGTGTCCTCCGGCACCCGCACCATGGCCTTCTCCGCCGCCATCGCCATCATCTTTGCCGTGGCGGTGTCCAATCTCCGGCATAATCCCCCCATGGGCATCATCAGCTGCGCGGCGCTGCTGGCCTATCTGTTCATCCCCTTGCCGGGGGCGGTCTCCATCGCTCTGCTGATCGTGGGCATCCTCAGCGCCGCCATCTGTATGCTGCGGAAGGACGCTACCATGACCCCCGCCGTTTTCTTCGATTCTCTTGCCAACGGCGGCAAGGGGGCCCTCTCCGTGGCCTCCGCCTGCGCCATCGCGGGGGTGATCGCGGGCTGCATCACCATGACCGGCCTTGCCAGCCAGATCATCACCGCCATCATCACCGTGTCCCACGGGGTCAAATTCATCGCCCTGTTCCTCACCATGATCTGCTGCATCATCCTGGGCATGGGCGTCCCCACCACCGCCAACTACTGTATCATGGCTTCCACCTGCGCCCCCATCCTGATCGAGCTGGGCATCCCCAATATGGCGGCCCACTTCTTCGTGTTCTACTTCGGCATCGTGGCCGACATCACCCCGCCCGTGGCCCTGGCAGCCTATGCGGGCAGCGCCATCGCCAAATCCAGGCCCATGCAGACGGCCCTGAACGCCACGAAGCTGGCCATCGCCGCCTTCATCATCCCCTATATCTTTGCCCTGAATCCCGCCATGCTCCTGATCGACACGAATTTCCTCCAGGTCGCCATGATCGTCGTCACTTCCGTGATCGGCATGGTGGGCGTGTCCGCCGGCCTGAGCGGTTATCTGAAGGGCAGCCTTATCTGGCCCCTGAGGATCGTTGCCATCGCCGCGGGCCTGCTGCTCATCATCCCCGGCATCTTGACGGACGTGATCGGCATCGTGGTGATCGCCGCGCTCCTGGCCTTCCAGATCCTTCGGCAGAAGAGAGCTGCGGCGTAAATACCAATAATTACCAATTTCCTCTTGCAATCCCTGTCCATATGTGGTAAATTATGGAAGCACGGAACGGTTGCCGCGCAGCGGAGGCGCATTTCGCTGTCACACGCTGCCATAAATAGAGACAGGTTCTGCCGTGGGTGTAACCATCATGAGCGGAGGAGTGTCAATATGGTCAAGACAGTGAAACTCATCATCGCGGACGGGAGCGAGGATTTTCGTGCCCTGTGCCGCGATGCGGCAAAATCGGAAGAGGGGATCGAGCTGCTGGACGTGGCGGCGGACGGGGAAGCGCTGCTTCGTCTGATCGAGGAGCGGAAGCCGGATGTGGTGCTGATGGATATGATCCTTCCGAAGGCGGACGGCTACGCGGTCCTGCGCAGCCTCTCGAAAGGAGAGGGCTACCGCCCGGCGGTCATCATCCTTTCCGCCTTTGCCAACGACCGGGTCATCGGAGACGCGGCGGCCCTGGGCGCCTACTATTTCATCACCAAGCCCTGCGAATTTGAGGATGTGTTCGAGCGGGTGCGTACCGTGGGCCAGGCCAGCGAAGCCTCCCGCGGCGTCGTGAGCCTTCCGGCAGCTCAGCGGACCCAGCCGGAGAAGCGGATCGACACCCTGGTAACGGAGATCATCCATGAGATCGGCATCCCGGCCCACATCAAGGGTTATCAGTATATCCGGGAGGCCATTATTGAAGTGGTGGCGGATATGGACCTCATCAACGCCGTCACCAAGGCCCTCTATCCCCAGGTGGCGAAGAAATACGGCACCACCCCCTCCCGGGTGGAGCGGGCCATCCGCCACGCCATCGAGGTGGCCTGGGACCGCGGGGACATCGAGGTGCTGCAAAAATACTTCGGCTACACGGTGTCGGGCGTGAAGGGCAAGCCCACCAACTCAGAGTTCATCGCCCTCATTGCGGACAAGCTCCAGCTTCGCCTGCGTGAGCAGGAAGGAAAGCTGGGGTAAAAGGCTGAAATCAAGAAGATGAAAGGAAAACCTCCTGTTTGTTGGGCGGAAATTTGGCCCAACAGACAGGAGATTTTTGAAATAGTATGTGTGACATAGGGGACGGTTCTCATTGACACGCAATTCCATACTGCTTACAGAATACCACACCGCCCGGATGAACAGCTTATGAGCTGCCGTCCGGGCGGCGGTTTGATTTTTGCACTATTAGTCTTTTTGCTTTCGTCCCAGCTGCTTTTCCCAGGTCTTTGTCAGCTGCTGCCGCAGAAACGCCTCCATGGGTTCCAGTTCCTGCCGCTCGTCCCAGGCTTCCAGCGCCCCGTAATAGTCCTTGCGGTCCTCCTCATGGATCGTGACGGGCGGATGGCCGTTCAAAGCCAGGAAGTAGTTCATCGTCAGCCGCCCCGTCCTGCCGTTTCCGTCTGCGAATGGGTGGATGTTCTCGAACTTGGCATGATAATACGCAGCGGCTCGGAGCAGCTTGTCCGCCGGGATTCCCTGCATTTCCCCCAGCAGCTCCCGCATCTCCTCAGCCACGTCCTCCGGGGCCGCGCCGATCTCATTCCTGCCGGTCACGTAGTCGTGGCGTTTGTATTCCCCGGGGCGTTCTCCCAACTGAAAGCGGCGGGTATCATAGGTGTTCTGGGTCAGCTGGAATTGAAACTCTTTCATCAGCTCTTCATCCAGCGCCCGTTTCTCCCGGAAGGATTCCAAAAAGAGCTCATAAGCGGCTTTGGCGTTGCGGATCTCAAACAGCGTCCGCAGGTCGCCGGTGTAGGCGGTGACGCCGTCGTGCTCGAAAATCTCCCGGGTGTCGTTGTAGGTGATGCGTTCGTTTTCCAGCTTCCCGGAATGATAAGCATAGGAGATGCCTTGCCCGTTCAGCACTTCCGCGAGTTCAGCGTCGGTCTTGACCTGTTTTCCCTGCCAGAAAGCCAGTACTTCTTCATAACGATCCATCTTCGCATCTCCTTCCGACCAAGGATTATAACACATTTCGGGCATTGCGTCGGGATTATTTTCCCTCCGCCTTTTCCTTCCCGAAGTTCCGCCCAAGCAAGTACCCGTAGGTCAGCCCGGAACCGGTGCTGTTGCCCGGCAGCAGCATGGGGTAGTCCACCCCGTAGCGCCCCGCCATGGTGTTGCCCAGCACATAGAGCCCCGGCACGGGGTCGTTATTCTCGTCCAGGGCCCGGAACTTCTCGTCCACCTTCACGCCGCCCACCACGCTGAGGAGGGCCGCGCCGAACTTGCGGGCGATGAAGGGGGGCTTGTCCAGAGGGATCAAAAGCTCAGGACGCTTGCCTAATTCGTCGTCGTGCCCCTTGCGGCAGTATTCGTTGTAATTGTTGAAGGTCTCCTCGAAGGTGTCCGGGTCCACGCCCATCTTCTCCGCCAGCTCCCGGGGCGTGTCCGCCATGACGCTGGAGCCGGATTTCAGGCTGGCCTCGATCTTCTTCCGGGTGTCCTCCTCGTCGAAGGGCTTGCCGCCCACATAGTCAAAGCTCTCGCCCCAGTAGATGCCGCCGCCGTATTTCAGCGTTTCCGGCACCTTCCGGGCCCAGTCCGAGTCGAAGATGGTCCAGCACCACTTGTATCCGGTCTTGACGATGCCCAGGCTGCGGCCCTGGAGATAGCTGTCCTCGTTCATGAAGCGCCTTCCCTTGGGGGTCACGAAGAGGAAGCAATAGTTGGAGTGACGGATGGCCTGGGGGTGCATCATGGTGGGGAAGGGCCCGTCCTCAAAAGCAGCACCGGCCCACAGGGCGGCTCGGTGGCCTTCCCCCAGGTCGATGCCCTTGGGGAAATTGGCCTTGACCGCCACCCGGTTGGCGATGGGGCAGAGGTCCTCGCACATCTCCTCGTTGCCGCCGATGCCGCCGGTGGCCACCAGCACGCCCCGGCCGGCGTAGACCGCGATCAGCTTCCCATCCTCGGTCTGCCCGGCGGCGCCCACGACCCGACCATCCTTCTTGATGAGCTGGAGCATGGTGGTGTTGAACAGAAAGCGGGTTCCCAGCTTCAGGGATTCCCGATACATGGGCTCCATGATCTCATTGAGGCCGCCGAATTTGCCGCTGCGGGCCACGGGGCCGTCGTAGAATACGTGGGCGCTGTACAGTTCCTTATAGGTGTCCCCCTGATAGGCGGCTCCCTGGAGGTTCACCCGCACCCCGCCGTATTCCGGCCTTTCCACCAGATCCAGGGCCCAGTCCATGGCCTCCTCGCTCCTGTCCACGAACAGGCGCACCAGCCGCTCGTCGCAGCGGTTAGCGCAGCGTTTGATCCATTCCCGGGCTACCTCGTCCGGGTCGTTGACGATGCCCAGGGAGCGCATGAAGCGGGAGTTCACAACACCTACGTTGTGGGCAAAGCCGTGGTAGGTGGGGAGCTTCTCCATCACCGTCACCTTGCAGCCGCATTCCGCCGCGCTGTATGCGCAGCTCAGCCCGGCGATCCCGGCGCCGATGACCAGCACCTCCGTCTCATAGGTCTCCCGGAAGTCCTCCGGCTTGAAGGGCTCCGGGGGCGTGGCCCAGCTGCCCCAGCGGGGGTTTATGTTGCTCATATGGACACTTCCTTTCCAGCTCTTTTTTTCTATATCTTAATGGAAAAGCTGCCGGATTACAAGATTCCCCGGCACCGGTTTTTGTTGACTTTCCCTGAAAATGTGCTACCCTTGTATGGACTGTTGACAAAACCCGACATTCGCGGTAGACTGATATCAAAATGATATCAGAACGCAGAAGATGGAGATAGAGATATGAGCCTGATCGTGAAGGATTTGACCAAGAAATACGGCGAAAAGACGGTGGTGGACCACCTGAGCTTCGCCATGGAGAAGCCCGGGGTCTACGCTCTGCTGGGCACCAACGGAGCTGGGAAGACCACCTCCATCCGCATGATGCTGGGGATGCTGGCCCGGGACGGGGGCGAGACCCTCTGGAACGGGGAAGAGCTGAGCCTGGAGAAGTGCAACGTGGGCTACCTGGCGGAGGAGCGGGGGCTGTATCCCAAGTATACCCTCATGGACCAGCTGAAGTATTTTGCCTCCCTGCGGGGCGTGGAAGGTGCGGAGGCGGCCAAACGCATCCGCTACTGGTCCGAGCGTCTGGAGGTGGGGGAGTACCTCTACCCGGAAAAGACCACCCGGCAGGGGCGAAAGGTGCCCGCCCCCTCCCTGAAGGCGGACCAGCTGAGCAAGGGCAACCAGCAAAAGATCCAGCTGATGATGGCCCTGATTTCGGACCCGGAGCTGCTGATCCTGGACGAGCCCCTTTCCGGCCTGGACCCGGTGAATACGGATCTGTTCAAGGGCATCATCCGGGAGGAGATAAGCAAGGGGAAATATCTCATCATGTCCAGCCACCAGATGCCCACCGTGGAGGAATTCTGCACGGACATCACCATCCTGGACCGGAGCAAGACCGTGCTCCAGGGCAACCTGAACGACATCAAGAAGGGCTACGGACGGGTGAACCTGAAGCTCAAGACGGACCGGGACGTGGGGGAGACGGTGCGCGCCTCCGGCGCAACGATCCTGACGGAGAAGGAAAACGAATACCAGATCAAGGTCCGGGGCGAGGAGCAGGCCATGGCCCTGCTGCGGGAGCTGACGGCGCAGAATGTGACCGTGGTGACCTTCGACCTGCAGGAGCCCAGCCTGCATGAGATCTTTGTGGAAAAGGTGGGGTCCGTCGATGAAAATGCGTGAAAACGCCCTGGCGGGCACCGGCAAGGTATTCCGCTTCTCCCTCCAGCAGTATTTCAAGAGCGCGGCGACCTATGTGATGCTGGGCATCATGATGCTGGGCGCCGCGGGCAGCGTGCTGATGATGAGCCTGGGCATGAGCCGGGGCGAGGAGATGGGGTCCGACGCGAAAACCGTGTATATCCTGAATGAGAGCCCCTATGCCATCGACCCCGCCGGCATGCCCGAGTATGTGCAGGCCGCGCTGACGGAGGAGAGCATGGAGGATGCCCTTCAGCGGCTGGACAAGGGCGAGACGGACGGCGTTGCCATCCGCATCGCCATGGACGGCGAAACGGGCATGTGGAAAGCCACGGCCTACACCGGGGAAAAATCCGAGGTGACCCAGGGGGAGGCCCAGAATCTGGCCGCCTGCTGCGCCGCGCTGGTGGAGGAAGCCCGTTATGCCGCCCTGGGGGTCAGCCCCATGCAGATGGGCATCGCCCTGGCGCCCGTCTCCACCTCCGTGGAATCGGAGGAAGACTATCGGGCGGAGGAGGATGAGGATGACCAGAGCGCCCGCCAGGTGGGCGGCAGCGCCTATTCCATCCTGATCTTCATGCTGGTCTCCTTCTCCACCTCCTTCATCGTGCGGGCGGTGGTGCAGGAAAAGAGCTCCAAGCTCGTGGAGCTGCTCATGGTCTCGGTGAAGCCCCTCGCCCTAATCACCGGGAAGATCCTGGCGGCCATGTGCCTGGTTGTGGCGGGCATGCTCTGCTCCGGCCTGGGCCTTGTCCTGGCCCGGACGGTGATGAAACTGCTGGGCAAGGGCTCCGGCATGGCCACCGCGGGCCTCGGCAGCCTGCTCCAGGGCCTCAACGGTCCCGGTGTGCTGGCGGTGCTGGTGAGCGTGCTGCTGGGTTACGTCAGCTATGCCATCATCGCGGGCATCTCCGGCGCCTGCTGCTCCACGGAGACGGAGTCGGATTCCGCCTCCTCCGGCGCCATGCTGATCTCCATGGTGGGCTATATGGCGGGCATGGCCACCGCCTGGATGAAGGCGGGCACCGCCATCCGCGTCCTCTGTTTGATCCCCTTCGTTTCCGTGTATATCGCCCCCTCCCGCTTCCTGATGGGGGACATCGGCTTCGGCTGGCTGGCCCTCGGTTGGCTTCTGCAGGCGCTGGTGGCGCTGCTGCTGGTGAAGCTCTGCGCCGCCGTCTATGGGGCCCTCATGATCCATAAGGGCGAGCGGGTGAAGCCGAAGCAGATCCTTGCCATGATGAAAGGAGGCGCGAAGGCATGAGAAAGAAAGGCCTGGAAGGCGCCGGGACGGTTTTCCGTTTCAGCCTCCGCCAGCAGACGGGTAAGACCGGCTGGCGGCTCACCACCATTCTCCCGGCCTTGCTGTTCCTGATCGCGATCCCCCTGATCATGGTGATCGCCCTCCAGTCCGCGGACAAGGAGATCAAGGAAACGCCCATCACCGCCGTCTATGTGGCGGACAGGACGGGCATCCCCTCGGACTATGCCCTTCTGAACGGGGCGGGGGACAGCGTTTTCAGTCAGATCGAATATATCTCCGCTGCCGACCCCGAGGCGGCCATCGCCGCCGCCGGGGAGCGGGAAGGTGCCCTGGCCCTTTTGGCAGAGCTGGGGGAGGGCGGCTATGAGCTGACCGTGATCCGGCCGGAGGGCACCGGCCTGACTTCTTCCGAAGCCAAGGACTACACCCGCTTTTTGCAGGATGCTTTTCCCGTAGTCGCCAGGGCTAAGTCCGGCCTGACGGAAGACCAGCTCACGGAGCTGAGCCGGGTCGTCCTCAGCGGCAGCTCCACCAGCGCCGCTTACCGGGACGACAGCATCAAGGGCAGCTACGAGACCATCCGGGAAGCCCTGGAGATGGCCCTGCCCTATCTCGGCATCATGCTCCTGTATTTCATGGTCCTGGTTTACGGCCAGGGCGTGGCCAGCAGCGTGATTCTGGAAAAGAGCTCCAAGCTCATGGATACCATGCTCCTCTCCCTGCAGCCCCAGGCCATGATCCTGGGCAAGACCCTGGCGGGCTGGCTGGCGGGCGTGGTGCAGATGGTCGTATGGGTAGCGGGGATCGTGCTGGGCTGCGTGCTGGGCAAGTTCCTGGTCCTGCAGCTGGAGCCGGGCAGCACCATGGGCATCCTGCAGTTCTTCTCCATGCTGGGCTCCGCTTCCGGGCTGTTCACCCTGCCCAATGTCCTCGCGGCCATCGCCCTGATCCTGGCGGGCTTCCTCATGTACTGCGCCATCGCCTCCATCGGCGGGGCCCTGGCCTCCAAGCCGGAGGACCTGGGCAGCTGCAACAGCATCTTCACCCTCCTGCTGCTGGTGAGCTTCTTCCTCACCATGTTCGGGGAGAACAGCTCTTCCCGCAGCATCGTTT
>CADBKO010000037.1 GCA_902795345.1 Oscillospiraceae bacterium | reverse complement strand
GGCGAACCACACCCATAATACCAAAGGAGGACACTTTTTTCTTTGCATAGCTAAAGCTTTTTGGAACCACCGGCACGGCCGGTGGTTTTCCTTTACAAACAATGCCGGACCCGCAGAGCGGGTCCGGCATTTTCTACGTTATTTGGGGATCATTCCTCACCCGGCATCTTCCAGCCGTGGTGATCGGTATGGAGGAGATGGTGGCTCTTCTCGGAGAGAGGCGCGCCGAAATAGTCCTTGTAGACAGCCGTGATGGAGGGGTTCTCATGGCTGAAGCGGAGGGTCATGTTCCGATCCTGCTCATAGAGCCAGTCCGCCCGGGCCGGGGCGCAGAACTGCCGGTCATGGATGGGCTGGCCGCCGCCGCCCACGCAGCCGCCGGGGCAGGCCATGACTTCCACGAAGTCATACTCCACCTCGCCCTTTTGGATGGCCTTGATGAGTTTGTCCGCGTTGCCCAGGCCGTTGACCACCGCCACGCGCACGGGGGTCCCCGCCAGGTCGTAGGTGGCTTCCTTCCAGCCGTCCATGCCCCGCACGTCATGGAACAGGTCGGGCTCAGGGTTCTTGCCGATCACGAGCGCATAGGCGGTGCGGAGGGCGGCCTCCATGACGCCGCCGGTGGCGCCGAAGATGTTGCCGGCGCCGGAGCCGATGCCCAGAGGCAGGTCCAGCGGACGCTCCGGGATCTCCCCGGGGAGGATATGATGGGTGGCGATGAGGCGGTCCACCTCCCGGGTGGTGAGGGCCACGTCCACATCCGGCTCGCCGCAGGCGTCGTTCATCACGGGGATGGCGCACTCATGCTTCTTGGCGAGGCAGGGCATGATGGAGATGCAGTAGATGTCCTTGGGGTCCTTGTTCAGGATCTCCGCGTAGTAGCTCTTGGCCACCGCGCCGAACATCTGCTGGGGGCTCTTGGCGGTGGAGAGGTTATCCTGAAGCTCGGGATAATGCCCCTTCAGGAACCGGACCCAGCCGGGGCAGCAGGAGGTGAACATGGGGAATTTCGCCGTGTCCTTGTGCTTCATCCTCTCCAGGAATTCGCTGCCCTCCTCCATGATGGTGAGGTCGGCGGAGAAGTTGGTGTCGAACACATAGTCCACGCCCATCATCTTCAGGGCTTCGCAGAGCCGCTCCACGGTGGCCTGCTCCGGCTTGAGGCCGAAGGGTTCGCCCCAGGCGGTGCGGATGGAGGGGGCGATCTGCACCACCGTGACCTTCTTCGGGTCGTTGATGGCGTCCATCACCTTCTGCACGTCGTCCCGCTCATGCAGGGCGCCCACGGGACAGTGGGTGATGCACTGGCCGCAGAGGGCGCACTTGGAGTCCTCCAGCCGGTAGGCGGAGCGCACGTCCACGGTGGTCTTGGCGCCGGTGTTCACCACGTCCCAGATGTTGCTGGCCTGGATCTGGTCGCAGACCTGGATGCAGCGCATGCACTTGATGCACTTGGTATAATCCCGCACCAGGGGGAAATTGCCCTTCTGCTTTTTGGCGGGGACCTTCTTGGGGAAGGGCAGCTCGAAGATGCCCATCTCGTTGGCGATGGTCTGCAGGGAGCAGTTGCCGCTGCGGATGCAGGTGGCGCAGTTGGAATTGTGCTCCGAAAGGATCAGCTCCACATTGGTGCGCCGGGCCTTCCAGGCCTTCGCGGAATTGGTATGGATGACCATGCCCTCGTCCACGGTGTTGTTGCAGGCGGTGAAGAGCTTGTTGTATCCCTCCACCTCCACCACGCAGACGCGGCATGCGCCGATCTCATTCAGCCCTTCCCAGTAGCAAAGGGTGGGGATATTGACGCCGGCCATGCGGGCGGCATCCAGGATCCTGGTGCGCTCCGGCACCTGGATGGTCTTGCCGTCGATCGTTACGTTTACCATTTTGCTTCCCTGCCTCCCTTAAAGATGCCGTAGCCGAAGTGGTCGCAATGGAGGCAGCGGGAGGACTCCTGATGCGCCTCTTCCTCGGTCATGCAGTATTCCATGAGCTTGAAATCGCATTTCCGCTCCGCGGCGGGCCGCTCGGTCATGTTCACCCGGCCCATGGGTTCATGGTCATCGAAGCGGATGCGGGGGATGACCACCTTGGAGGTGATCTCATGGTGGAAGCCCAGGAACTCGTCGATGTTGGCAGCCGCCACCTTGCCGCCGGCGATGGCCCGGATGACCGTGGCGGGTCCGGTCACGCAGTCGCCGCCGGAGAATACGCCGTCCATGCTGGCGATCTCGCCGCTCTCCATGGCCGCGATGGCGCCGCGCTTCACGGGGATGCCGTAGTCACCGAACTTCTGGCTGTCGATGCCCTGGCCGATGGCGATGAGCACCCGGTCACAGGCCAGGCGCACTTCTTCCTTGGAGGAATTCACCGGGGCGGGCCGCCCGCCGGAGATGGGGCCGACGATCTGGGGCTTGACCCACAGGGCTGCCACCTTGCCCTCGGCGTCCTTCTCGATACGCAGGGGGGCGTGGAGCTCCACGATCTCGCAGCCGTCGGCGATGGCGCCCTCCACTTCCTCGGGAAGGGCAGTCATGTCCGCCTTGCGGCGGCGATAGGCGATGCGCACGGTCTTCGCGCCGCAGCGCACGGCGCTGCGGGCCACGTCCATGGCCACGTTGCCGCCGCCCACGACCACGATGTCCATGCCGCTGTAATCCGGATACTCGTTGTCACCGATGGCCCGGAGCATCTCCACGGCGGAGATGACGCCCTTGGCGTCCTCCCCCTCGATGCCCATTTTCCGGTCCGTATGGGCGCCGATGGCGATATAAACGGCGTCGTATTCCTTTTTCAGCTGCTCCATGGTCAGGTCCGTGCCCACGGAGACATTGCAGACGGCCTTGAAGCCGGATTTCATCAGGCCCTCGATCTCATGATCCAGCGCCTCCCGGGGAAGGCGATAGCTGGGGATGCCGTACCGCAGCATGCCGCCCAGCTGCTTGCGCTGCTCGTAGACGGTCACGCTATGCCCCATAAGGGAGAGGTAATAGGCGGCGCTGAGGCCGGAGGGACCGCCGCCCACGACGGCGACCTTCTTGCCGGTGGCAGGGGCGCACTCCGGCGTGGGGATCTCCCCCTCGTGCTCCACGGCGAAGCGCTTCAGGCCGCGGATGTTGATGGGATCGTCCACCATGGTCCGGCGGCAGCGCACCTCGCAGGGATGCTCGCAGATGAGGCCGCAGGTGGCGGGCAGGGGATTGTCCTTCCGGATGAGCTGCACCGCGTCGGCATAGCGGCCCTCGAAGATGAGGGAGATGTAGCCGGGGATGTCCACATGGGCGGGACACAGGGCCACGCAGGGAACGGGCTGGTTCTGGATGCCCAGGCAGCGGCCATGGAGGATATGCTCCTCATAGTCGTCCCGGAAGCCCTTGACGCCTTTCAGGACCATGCGGGCAGCTTCCTGTCCGATGGCGCAGTCCGCGCTGGCAAAGATGCTCTCGGCGGTCGTTTCGATCAGGTCCAGGGTCTCCAGTTCGCCGGTGCCGTCCAGCACGGTCTCCATCAGGTCTTCCAGCTGTCCCAGGCCGATCCGGCAGGGGGTGCATTTCCCGCAGGACTGGGAATGGCAGATATGCAGGAAGCTCTTGGCCAGGTCCACGGGGCAGAGACCCGGCTGGCTTGCCTGTATGCGCCGTTCCGCATCCCGGTAAAGCTCCTCCACCGTCTCCTGGGAGCGGTTTTTGGTCACGATACTCAGTCTGCTCATATTTCTCTCCTATGTTAGAATTTGCATATCAAGATCGGAGGCTCACGCCTCCGCGCCGAGGACAAGGATATCGTCGCACCAGTCGGGGATGTCCTTCCGGTGCAGGGCCAGGAGCAGGGGCCGGTCCCCGATCTCCCGGCGGATATAATCGCCCGCCCGGGCGGCGGCAGCCGCGTCCAGCCCGGTGAAGGGCTCGTCCAGCAGCACCGCTTCCCCGCCGGGCCGCAGGGCCCGGACCAGGGCCACCCGCCGCCGCTGACCGCCGGAAAGGGCGGATACGGCGCGGCCCAGGGCTTCCTCCGGCAGGAGCTGCCCCAGAGCGGCTTTCAGCGCCCTCCGGTCCTTCTCCCCCGTGGCCAGGCGCAGGTTCTCCACCGCGTCCAGGCCGTCGAAAAGCCGGTCCTCCTGGAACAGGACGCCAAAGCGCCCGGGCGTTCCGCCGGACCAGCGCACCTCTCCCCCGTCCGGCTGCTCCAGACCCAGGATGACGCGCAGGAGGGTGGTCTTGCCGCAGCCGCTGGGGCCGGTGACGCACAGGCTTTTCCCCGGTTCCAGGGTGAAGGATATGCTTTCCAGCACGGGTACGCCCCCGAAGGATTTGCTGACCTCCGACAGGGTGAGGGTCATTTCTTCCGTCCCCCCTTCCGCAAAGCCAGCAGGGCCAGCTTCCCCAGGCCCCAGCTGAGCAGGGCGGTGACGGCGGAGATGGCCAGCACCCGGTCCGTATCCAGGTAGATCTTCGCCCGGTACAGGCTGTTGCCCAGGCTGCCCGCCGGCTGCCCGATGACCTCGGCGGCCACGCCGGATTTCCAGGCCATGCCCACGGCCAGCTCCAAGGCCCCCAGAAGCTGGGGCCGGAGCCCGGGGAGATAGATCCCCCGGAGGCGGGCAAGGAAGCCCATGCGGTAGACCGTGGCCAGCTCCAGGAGTTTAGCCTCCGTGCCCAGCAGCCCCTCCAGGGTATTCAGATAAAGGATGGGGAGCACCACCGCCGCGGTGACATAAAGGCTCAGCCCCCGGCTCCCCGCCCAGATGAGGATCAGCACCACGAAGGAGACCACGGGCACCGCCTTCATCACGCCGATCACCGGGGCCAGCAGGTCCCGGAAAAAGGGGCGGGAATAGCTGAGAAAGGCCAGAAGGAAGCCCAGGCAGCCGCCCAGGAGGAAGCCGCCCAGGATATGGAGCAGGGAACCGGCCAGAGCACGGCGGAATTCCGCCGTGGGGAGCATGTCGATCAGGGCCAGCAGGGTCTCCCAGGGCCCCACCAGCACCACGGGATTATGGATCAGCAGAGCCAGCAGTTGCCACACGGCCAGCCAGAAGAGGGCGATGCCCAGGCGCTTCCACATGGATCAGGCTTTGGGGGCAGCGTAATAGAATCCGGCGTCCGGCACCTCGCCGCCCACGGAGGCGGGGTCCGCCCGGAACAGGACCTCCAGATAGCCCTTCAGGGCGCTTTCCATCTCCGCGCCGGTGATGCAGCTCACGGCGCACTTGGGCAGGGCCTTCTGGGCCACCGGTTCCTTCTCGATGATGCCGTATTCCGCCACCAGCTTCGCGGTGCCCGCCGGGTCCGAAGAAGCCTTGGCGGCGCTGTCGGCATGGGCGGCCAGGAAGCGCTCCACCGCCTGGGGATGCTCCTTCAGGAAGGCGGTGCGTACCACCGTGACCCCCGTGACCATGCGGGAACCCCCGGCTGCGGCATCCCAGCTCTCCCCCAGGGAGAAGGCTTCCCGCAGAGCCTCGTTCTGCACCATGGCGACCGTGGCGAAGGGCTGGGGAAGCACGGCGACGCAGGAGGGATCGGCAGACAGCAGGGCCGCCACCTCCGTCGCCTCGGACTTGAATTCCAGGGCGCAGTCCGTTACCCCCGCCTGCTCCAGCAGGTAGCGGAGGCTGTATTCCGGCGTGGTGCCCTGCCCGGTGAGGTAAACGGTCCTCCCCGCCAGGTCCTCCACGGAGGAGATGCTGTCGTCCCCGGTGACGCAGTACAGCACCCCCAGGGTGTTGATGTCGATGACCTGGATGCCCTTTTCCGTGCGCTTATTATACAGCACGGCGGCCAGGTTCGCCGGGATCAGGGCGATGTCCAGATCCCCGGCTACCAGGGAGGCGGCGATCTCGGAGGCGTCCGTCGCCATGGTAAAGGAATAAGTATCCGTCAGTTCGCCGTTTTCCGCCGCCTTGCGCAAATTCACCAGGCCCATGCTGGTGGGGCCCTTGAGAGCGCCGACGCGGATGGCGGCAGCCGGTTCCGCCGCAGGCTTCCCGGCGCAGGCCAGGCAGCCGGACAGAAGGAGCAGCGCAAGCAGAACAACAATCACTCGTTTCGTAAAGAAGACTCCTTTTTCGTGAATTCCAAGTCGCATTCTACTGGAATATCTTGAATTAGTCAATGCGTTTTTCGTCCTTTTTCCCGGTCTCCGCGCGGAGGCGCGTCCCCCCTGAAAAA
Source organism: Oscillospiraceae bacterium (assembly GCA_902795345.1). GTDB lineage: Bacteria > Bacillota > Clostridia > Oscillospirales > Oscillospiraceae > UBA1774. Next base: position 28,892 of record CADBKO010000037.1, on the reverse strand, counting down.
AGCAGGCCGAATAAGCTGCCGGACCCGCAGAAGCGGGCCCGGCGCTTTCTTCCGAAGCGTCAGTTTTCGAAGGGGAATCGGTAGGGCAGGCTGTGCTTGTCCCGCAGGGCGATCATTTCCTTCTGCACCGCTTCGCCCACGGGCACGCCCTTGTCCTTCCGCTCCAGCCAGGTGAGATATTCCTTCTCCCCGGCGGTATAGATGCGGTCATAGCCCGGCGCCTTGGCGCTGGCCCGCAGCGCCCGGCAGATGTCCCCGGCGGTCTTCCGGAAGGTGTCGCCGCCCGCGAAGGCCTCCGGGTCCACCACGAAGAAGAAGTGGCCCAGGTGGTACATCTGGGGCTTCCCCTCGGGGGAAACGCCGCTGAGGGCCTTCATGAAATTGCCGCCGGAAAGGGCTGCGGAGAGGATCTCCACCACGGTGGCATAGCCATAACCCTTATAGCCGCACATCTCGTCCCCCGGGCCGCCGCCCAGAGGCGCCAGGGCCGCCGTTCCGGCCACCAGCATTTTCAGGATCTCCGCACTGTCCGTGACGGTGCTGCCGTCCCGGGTGACCACCATGCCCGCCGGGGTGTCCTTCCCGGAGCGGGCGTAGTATTCGATCTTGCCCCGCTGCACGATGCTGGTGGCGCAGTCGATGCAGAAAGCGAAGTCCTCGTCCGTGGGCAGAGAGAAGGTCAGGGGGTTGGTGCCCAGCATATTCTCCACGCCGAAGGTGGGGGCGATGCTGGGCCGGGCATTGGTGCCCGCCACGCCGATCATCCCGGCCTTCGCGGCCATGTCCGTCCAGTAACCGGCGATGCCGAAATGGGTGGAATTGCGGATCGCGCCGCCCGCCATGCCCAGCTTCCCAGCCTTCTCCACCAGCATTTCCATCATGCGGTGGCTGGCCACCATACCCATGCCGTCGTGGGCGTCCATCACCACGGTGGTGGGGGTCTCCTTGACGATCTCGATCTCCGTTTTGGGCAGCAGGGTGCCGTTAATTATGCGGTCGATATAGATGGGCTTGAAGCGGTTGCAGCCGTGGCTTTCGATGCCCCGGCGGTCCGACTCCAGCAGCACGTCGGCGCAGATCTTCGCATCCTCCTCCGGCACGCCGTAGGCCTTGAATACGTCGATCATAAAGCTGTTCATCAGTTCCCAGGGCACATAGGGTCTGGTTTCCATATTTCGTCCTCCCACATGATCTCTCCGCCGGGCTGCCCGGCGGAGTCGGTTTTCAGTACCGCTATGAGTATACCACCCTTCCCCGGCGGCGTAAAGTGCCAAAGAGCCAGCCAGCTGATTCTTCCCGCCCATCCATCTTGTGATTATCTTCAGATTATATATTGACTTGTATCATGTATCTGGTATAATAAGGTCAATTCGTTTCAATCCTCCATTATTTCTGCACGTAAGATGCTCCTCAGGAGCGCTGGAAAAGGAAGGCGGGGCCGGGACTCCCCGTTTTCGACGGGATCCAAAGGACGCACGGTTTTCTGTGCGTCCTTTGATTTTTTCCCCTGTCCTTCTATTATTCTCGCTATGGTATCATGGCCGAAAACGTGTTATACTTGATGAACAGCGCCCCGGAAAGGAGGAGAAGGTCGAAATGAAGAAAAACAAGGGCGTCGATCCGGCCCTCTGGGCGAGGCGGCTGCTCATCTACCTGCTGGGCCTGCTCCTCATGGCCCTGGGGGTGGTCTTCTCCGCCCGCTCGGGGCTGGGGGTCAGCCCGGTGGGAAGCCTCGCCAACGTGCTCTATCAGATCGGCCTCAGCCGAGGCGCGCCGGGCTGGGTCAATCTGGGCAACTGCACCATCGCCGTCTACTGCCTCTATATCCTGGCGGAGGCGGTGATCCTGGGAAAGGATTTCAAGGCGGGCATGCTTCTGCAGCTGGCGGCCTCCTTCCTCTTCGGCCAGCTGGTGAACCTGGCGGCGGCCCTGCTGGGGGGCCTGCCGGAACCGGGCAGTTATCTGCACCGCATGGCCTATCTCCTTTGCAGCGTGCCCCTGGTGGCCGCCGGGGTGATGATGTACCTCTCCCCCAACATCCTGCCCACCCCCGGCGACGGCATGAGTTTAGCCATCTCCCGGAAGTCCGGCAAGTCCCTCCCCGCCAGCAAAACCATCTTCGACTGCACCATGGTGACGATCTCCGCTCTCACGAGCCTGCTGGCCTTCCGCAAGCTGGTGGGCGTGCGGGAGGGCACGGTGATCTGCGCCCTCACGGTGGGCTTCGTCATGCGGCAGCTGCAAAAGCCCCTGCAAAAGCCCCTGCTGCGCTTCGTGGGCCGGGAGAGCAAGGTGGACCGGTATCTGGAGGCGGCGGCCCAGGGTTATCTGCTGGATGCTTCCGGCAAGCCCAAGATCATCGTCACCATCGGACGGGAATTCGGCGCGGGAGGCTACGAGATCGGCCTTCGTCTGGCGGAAAAGCTGGGCATCACCTTCTACGACAGGCAGCTCAATGAGATGGCTGCGGAGCAAAGCGGTCTCAGCCTGGAGACGGTGGAGGAGCTGGAGCACCACATGGAGCGGGAGCTGGTCTACGACTTCAAAAACGCGGCTTACGACATGACGAACGGGGCCATTTCCCCGGAGGAGCGGCTTTTCGTGGCCCAGACCAGCGTGATCCGGCAGATCGCCGCGAAGGACGAAAGCTGCGTCATCATGGGCCGCTGCGCCGACTGGGTGCTGTATTCGGACCCCAACTGCTTCCGCATCTTCATCCATGCCCGGCCCGACGCTAGGATCAGGCGCGCCATGGTGAAATACAGCCTGGATGAAACGGAGGCAAAGCGGCAGATGGTCAGCACCGACCTTTCCCGGGCACGGCACTACAAGCGCTTCACCGGGCGGGAATACGGGAAGCAGGAATACTACCACCTGGGATTGGACAGCGGCATGCTGGGCACGGAGGAGAGCGTGGAGGTCATCCTGGAAGCGCTGCGCCGCTGGTGCGACGTGCGGGGCACCCACCCGCTGAATACGATTTGAGTACTGTGAAAACGGGGCTCCGGCGATCTTGCCGGAGCCCCATTCATGATGCGGGCTTTATCCGCCCTGTTCCGCCATATAGAGCAGCACCCGCTCCTGTATCCTGGCGGCGACTTCCGCGACCTCCCGCTGCCCTGCAAAGAGGGCCCCCGCCTCCTCCTGCACGATCCGGGCGATCACCTGGTCATAGGAGCTGGAACGCACCGCGCCGTTCAGCAGCTTGAGGAGGGAATCCCGCTGCTCTTCGGTCATGGCATACATCTTTTCCTCCCGGTAGACGCTGCCGTTGTCGTCCATCCAATAGAAGACGGTACGGGGTTGTTTTTCCCCTTCCCCGCCCTCCCAGGGGTATACTGTGGGATCGAGGAACTGTGCGCCGTTGGAAAATACATAAATCGACTTGCAGCCCTCCTCCGGCGTCGGTTCCCGCATGGCCTCCGCCAGCTGGTTTTCAAAGGCGGCTACGGTGGAGGGGAACAGATCGGTAAAGGCGGTCTGTGCCTTTTCGTCCAGCAGGCTGCGCAGGAAGGCACAGGCCCCCTCCGGGTTGGCGGCGGCGGCGCTGACGGCCATGGGCGCCGTCATGTAAATGAGGGTGCCCGCCCGGTCCGGCATGGGGAAGCCGGGGCAGACCAGCTTGCCCATATAGACCATATCCCGCACCTGCCAGTTATTGACGGATGTAATGGTATAGGCAGCGGCCAGAGCCGTCCCGCTCATGACCTCCCCGTCGCCCATGGTGGATTCCTTCGGCGGCTGGATAGGAAGTGCGGCGGCAAATTCCAGCATATCCCGGAATCCCTCGCTGTCAAAGGAAGCCGTGCCCGCGTCCCAGTCCAGATAACCCTCCAGATAAGAGGAAAGATAGCGCATGAAGAGGTCTTGGGTCATCGTGGCGGTGAACACGCCCCGGCAGTCCGGCAGACTTTCCGCCAGGGCTTTGGCTTCTTCCACAGTCCAGCCGGTGAGGTCTCCCAGGTAGTCCCGGCTGCCTATGGCCGTGATCAGGGCGAAGCTGCCGCAGACCATCATGGTCTTCCCGTCCACGGTCCCCGCCTCCTGCAGCTGGGGCAAAAGCTCGATCCCCTCCGAGGCCAGCCAGGGGCCCAGGTCCCGCAGCAGGCCCTTCTTGGCATAACTCTGAAAGGGGACCCCGTCCTGCACGGAGAGGAGGTCCGGCATCTTCCCGGAGGCGATGTCCAGATTCATGGCGGTGATGGCCCCATCCCGCACGTCCTGGTTATAGGGCTGTCCGCCGGAGTAGTCCCGGACGGCGATATAGTATTCGGTGCTGCGGCGGTTGAAATCCCGCACGGCTTCGTCCACGGCGGTCCCCTCCAGGGTGAGACAGGCCATGGTGACCTCCTGTCGGGGCTTCACCAGGCTTTCCGGGGTGGGCGTCAGCGTGACGTATTCCCCGTAGCGATAGTCCACCAGGCGCAGGACCCCATCCTCCATGCTAAGCGGCATGGTATTGAAGGAACTGACGCCCCAGTCAGCCCAGCGCAGCAGCTCCCTCTTTTCTCTTGTGCCGGGGGTGAAGGCAAAGAGGGCGTCCTTGTCATAGGCCAGACATTCCCCATCCCCCAGGCCGCTGCCCCGCGTCCCGAAAAAGGTGACGCTTCGCATGTAGTCCGCGCTCTCGTTGACGGGGGCTTCTAGAGGGCTGACGGTCCCGTCTTCGGCCATGGCATAGGCGGCCTGCGCCATCGTCGGCAGCATCGCCGAAATGCCCAGGTTTCCGTCCGGCAGGTCGAAAAGGCCGCTGATCGACCCGCTTTCTGCCGGGAAGGGGATTTCCCGCAGCACTTCCCCGCTATTCCCATCGATCTCCAGGAGGGAGGCTTCCCCGGTCGAAAAATCCTGGGTATCCACCCAGACCGTCCCCTCCGGCATGGGCAGCAGCCGGTTTGCATAGATTTCCGGAGGGAAGGTTTTTACGGTGACGGGATCGGAAGCGTCCTTCCCGCCGTGCATGAGGCAGTAGCAGGAGCCCTCGGCAGAGGCCGTCACACGGAGGAACCATACGCCGCCTTCCGTTTCCTTGGGGAAGCGGGTGGTGATGCCGTCCATGGCAGCGGGCAGGGGTTCATAGGAGGGGACGTAGACCAGCTTTTCTCCTTCGGGCTCCGGCGTCGGTTCCGGCGCAGGCGGGGCGGTCGGCGCAGGCGGGGCCGCAGGCGGCGAGGCCGGGGTCAGGGTCGCCGTGGGCTGGGGCGTTTGGGGCCCGCAGCCTGCCAGCAGCAGGGCAGCCAGGAACAGGGCCAGGATCGCCGCTACGCGCCTCTCGCCTCTCTGTGAACGATGCTTCATTTCTTCTCTCCTTTCTCCATCTTTCCCTTTTGACTTGTATTCTTCTTTTCCGCTCGACCGTAACATATCCCGAGGGGGAATAAGCAAGCATATCCCCCCGGGGGATAATGGAAAAATCCTGAAAAAAGGTCGAAAAATGCCGGAGCAAATGATTTGCCCCGGCATTTCACTCGCTCGGTGTCCCGTTTTTCAGTTCCCGGTCAAATAGTATTCGTGCATACGGTATTCGTCAATCTCCCAATTCGTAGAACTCCTGACCGATTCAGGGAGGGTCTCTACCGGCAAGCGGGAATCCGGCCATCAGCTCTTTTTCGGCAGGCCCAGAGTTAAAGCCAAGCCCTTTTTAGTCTTGCGCACCGTCGAGAAGGAGCCGGGCAGCCGCCACATGGCCTTGCGCAGCTTGGCCCCCGGCGCGTCCCCGTCGGCGGGACTGCGATAAATGCCGTCCCACAGGCGATGATACTCCATTTCCTTCAGGTGCCGCTTGGTCCGGACCTCGATCTCCGCCAGGAGGAAGTCGGCTTTTTCCGCGGTGCGGATACACATCTCCTCATTCTCCTCGGCAAAGTCCACGGTCTCCCGGAAGAGGGCCAGCAGCGCATCCTCCAGCTGTGCCCTGTCGGCGCTGACCCTGCCGTCGGCCTTCAACTCCCGGGTGATCCTCTGTCCCCGGTCCGTCAGGATGGGCAGCAGCTTATCCTCGCAGCGCTGCAGCTCCGTCAGCAGCAGGGGGCATTCCTCCGGCGGGCGGGCCGTCCCCGGGGTAACGGCAGCGGCATACTGCATCTGCCGGCGCAGGAGATAGGCCGCAACGGGGCCGCGAAGTTCCCCGTAGGGCAGCAGATAATCATATTCCGCGCTGCTCACCTGCAGGGGCTCCGCCCCCAGGGCGCGCTCCAGCTTCCCCAGAGGATGGACCATGCTCCGGCGCATGCTGAGCCACAGGGCGGCCCCCACCAGCTGGAAGAACAGGAAGGACAGCAGATAGAGCAGCCCCATGGCTCGGATCGCCTCCAGCAAGGGGCTCCAGCCATAGGCCCCCACGGCAAAGCAGCAGGGCTCCCCCGCCCCGTCGGTGAGCCAGCAGCCCCGAAGGCAGCTGCACTGGCGCAGGCGCATGGAATCAAAGTGCCAGCTGCCGCTGTCCAGCCCGTCCATCAGTTCCTCCGGCGTCATCCTGGCCGGAGCGGTGACCACCACGGGGAAGGCCGACCGGGGCTTTTCCCCTTCATAATCACCGGAAAACTCCCGGGAGGGGAAGCTCCCCTTCCGCAGCGGATCTTGCCAGAAGGTCAGGAAAAAGCCCTTCTGAGAGGAATTGGTCATATTTCCGGAGGAGTTGCCCACGTCCCCCACATTATTGCCAATGGCCAGCTTCCCCTCCACGATCGTGAGGCCCACATTTCCCATGACGGCGCCGGTGAGATCAAAGCCCTCCCCCTTCATGATGTTGCCCCGGGGGATCAGGGCCAGCGTCCCCTTCCACAGGGGGATCTGCCGCTGGCGCGTCAGCGGCAGGCTGCCCGCGGGTACAAAGGCACATTCCGGCAGGGAGAAATCCAGCTTCTCCGCCGTCAGGCCCTCTTCGCCGCTGCGAGAGCGCAGCTCCTCCATGGCCCGCTCCAGAGCCTCTGCATAGACCGGCGCGCTCTGGGCGCGGATATCCCCCGCCACCAGGGTGGTGAGCAGGGCCGTCACCGCCAGCCAAAGGCACAGCATCCCCAGGGCCATCCGTCTGGCCAGGGAGCCGATGATGCTTCTCTGTTTCACGAGGATTCCCCCTTTCCTTCCTCCAGCCGCTGCATTTCCGCCTTCAGCTTCGCCCTGGCCCGGGACACCATCATCCGCAGGCTGTCGGGCTTCACGCCGAAGCGGAGCGCGATCTCCTTGTCGTCCTCCTCCAGCACATAGCGCAGCAGAAGGAGCTGGCGGCTGGATTCATCCAGCCGTTCCATGGCCCGCCGGAAGGTCTCCTCCTTCTCCAGGGAGAGATAGTATTCCTCGGGGCCCTTCCCCGCCGGGGCCGGGACGTTTTCATCCAGGGGCTGGGTTCCCTGCCGGGTTTTCCGGCCAAGATACGTCATGGCGGTGTTGCGCACGGTGGTATAGACGTAGCTCAGGCATTTTCTTTCCGGCAGCTCCCGTAGGGTCTCCACCTTCTGCCAGAGCCGCAGGAAGGCCTCCTGCAAAATATCCTCCGCTTCGTGCTCCGAAGCGCCCTGGGAAAGGATCAGCTTATGCAGCAGAGGCTTCGTGCGGCCGTAGACCCCTTCGAGGAACGCCTGCTCCTCCGCGACGGGGTCAATCCGCCGTTTCCATTTCCTCATCGATCCGTTCCTCTTCCATCTCTGCGCTCACGGCCTCTTCCCCGGCTTTCTCCCCGGCCCGGTCCTCCTGCGCAGCATAGACGCTCTCCGCCGTTTTCTCCTGCCGCTCCTGGTTGGCGGAGGCGGTGAAGGCGGCATAGCCCGACAGGGACCCCAGCACCAGCAGCACCACCGCCACCTTGCCGAAGGTGTGCAGAGCGGCGCTGCATCGGAGGGCGGCGCGCTTTTTCCCGGCGCAGCGGCTCAGGATCCGCATCACGGCTTCTTCCTCCCCCGCGGGGGCGGCGTTTTCCTCCGGCGGAAGGGCGCGCAGTTCCAAGCGCAGCGCCTCTCCCTCCCGGTCCGCATAGCGGTCCAGCAGGATACGCAACGCCGCATCGTCATAGGCGCGGTAGAATTCCTTTTTTCTGGCGTTCAGATCGTTCATGTCCTTCGCTCCTTTACCCCGGGTCTGAGGCGCTTTCACTTCTATAGACCCGCCATGCGGCGTTTTGCAACAAAAAGCGCGGGGAATTTTTCCCCGCGCGCTAGTTTTCTTCCTTTTGGAAGGCGTAGTATTCGTGGACGAGGCTGCGGTAGCCCAGGCGCTTCAGGTCTTCATAGCGCACGTCGTACCGCCCCTTGGTACGTTTGCCGCTGACGAGCCAGCGGAGGCAATCCTGGGCGTATCGGTCGATGACGCGGAGGCTGTCGGCGGTGGTGAGCAAGGGGAAGAACCAGCGGCTCCAGCTCAGGTCGTTATCCGGCGGGCTTTCCAGCAGCTTTCGGTTGAAAACGCGGATAAAAGCGGCGGCGGCCTTCTCCCCGCCATATCCGCCGCGCTGCCGCCAGCGCATGAGGGCCCGGCTCTTCCGGCGCATCTTCCCCTTGATCTTCTCCAGGGACGCGGGGGCGATGTCCACCGTATCTCCCCGGCAGCGGAAGCCCAGGAACGTCCAGCCCTCCGCCGGGTCGAAAAGCTCCTCCTTGGCGGGGTTCAGGCCCAGCCCATGCTCCGTCAGGATGGTCCGCACCTCCCCGGCCAGCGCCTCCGCACCGGCCCGGTCGGGGGCAAAGAGGATGATGTCGTCGCTGTATCGGGCATAGGGAACGCCCCGGCGGGCAAAGTGCCGGTCCAGCTCCCGGAGATAGAGGTTGGCATAAAAGGCGGAGAGGGGCGTGCCCGCCATGATGCCCTTCTGCTCCCGGACGGTCTCCCGCCCCGAAAGGGCCCGCTCCTCCCCCAGCAGGGCGCTGAGGAAGCCATAGAGCCGCCCATCCTCCCCCAGGGCTTCAGCCAACATGGGCAGCAGCTTTTCCACGGGAATGGAATTGAAATAGTTGCTCACGTCCGCCTTGTAGGCCCACATATCCCCAAGGCCGGGGACGGCTCGCAGGGCCCGGACGGCGTCCTTGGCGGTGCGTCCGGGGCGGAAGGAATAGAGATTATCCTCGAAAAGGCTGTCGCAGCGCCGCAGCAAAAGCCAGGTCAGCAGCTTCAGCACCGTATTTTCCGCTTTCGGATAGGTGTAGACCACCCGCTTTTTCCCGGAGGTCATCTTGCTGATGACGGATTTTCTCGGCAGCGGGAAGGGCTCCCCCGCCGCGATGCTCCGGCAGACGGGGAGATAGCCTTCCCCGTCGATGAAATCCCGCAGTTCGGCGGCAAAGGCCTTGGGGAAGGCCAGGGAGGTCTTGTATTCATAGAACTTCTCCCAGCATTCCCGCCGGGACAGCTGATCCAGCAGGGACAAATCCTCCCCTCCTTTACCGGGCATCCGCCGCAGCCGCGCAGAAAACAAAGGTGGTCCCGCGGCTCCAAAATAAAAAGCAGAAAGAGAAGATTTTAAATTCCGGAAATTCCGGAATTATACCAGACCGTACAGGGATCGGCTGCCTGCGAAGCCTGGGTATGCCCCCATGATCCGTGCCGGGTCCGCCGCAGGCGCAAAGCGTTCTCTTTCTGCTTTTTATTCGGTTTTTACAGCCCCAGGGCGGCGCGGGTGCGGCCGGCCACATAGGACCGGGTATTCCACCAGCCGTCGTGGTCATAGTAGAAGCGGACATAGGGCAGGCCCTGGGCCCGGCAGCTGGCGCGCAGCTTGTTGGCTTCGCTGTTCTCGCTCATCAGTTCGGCCACCAGGGCCTTCCGGTCTCCCTGCCAGAAACTGTAAACCGTGGAACGGCTCTTGGGCAGGGGCTCCCGGGTGATGCGGTACTGGGGGAATTCCTGGCTGAATACCATGTCGAAATAGGCCAGGTAATTGCCCTGGAAGGAATACTGGTTCTCCTCAGCGGGCATATCGTCCCCCCAGGAGAAGCCGGAGGCGGCGGATCCGCTCTCCTGACGCTGAGGCCGATAAGCGTTCTGCTGCGGGGCGGGCTGGGGATTCTGGGCATTGTGGGATGCCTGGACATCGTTCAAGAGGGAATCGACGCCGGCTTTCTGGGCTGCCTCCTTCAAGGCATCCAGAACAGGGGCCAACTCCTTCTTGCTGTCACCGAGGAGCTTGGACAGCAGGCTCATGGCGCTTCCTCCTTCATGATTATTTTACTATGATGATACCATATTCCACTTTGATGTCAAGAGTCCGGATCAAAACTTCTCCCGCACGATGGGCTTTCGGGCCTCGGCGATCAGCTGTTCCCGTATCTTGCCGATGGCCTTGATCACCTTCGGGTCGAAATGAGCGCCGCTGCCCCCTTCCAGGATGGCCAACGCCTCCTCCGGGGTCACGGGTTCCTTGTATATCCGGGGGGATACCAGGGCGTCATAAACGTCCGCCGCCGCCATGATCCGGGCGGAAAGGGGGATATCCTCGCCCTTCAGCCCGTCGGGATAGCCCTTCCCGTCCCACTTCTCGTGGTGCGAGGTGGCGATCTCCTCCGCCGTTTTCAGGAAAACAGGGTCGTCCATGTTCCGGAAAATATCGCGGATCACCTTGCCGCCCTTACGTGCATGGCTCTTCATCTCTTCAAATTCTTCCCGCGTCAGCTTGCCGGGCTTCAGCAGGATCGTGTCGGAAACGGAGATCTTGCCCACGTCATGGAGCGGCGCGGCATCCCGCATCTCCGCGATGTTTTCCGCCGTGAGCTCTTCCGGGTACATGCCCTGCTTGCGCATGGCTTCCGCGATCATAGCCACATATTTCTTGGTGCGGATCACATGCTCGCCGGTGCTCTGGTCCCGGGTCTCGATCAGGGCCGCCAGGTCCTCGATCACATGATTCTGCATGCCGCTGCGCCGCTTCATCTCCTCATGGACCCTTTCGGTCAGCGCAGACTGCTGATGAAGCATCTCGTCGTTGCGGCGGGCGATGCCGGAGGCCAGCACGCTCACGGCAAACACTCCCAGGAGCCGGGGCGCGGCATAGTGGGCGAACAGCTCCGCCATGCGCCGGGGCGTCGCCAGGGGAACGCGGTTCGCAAGGTCCATCGCTTCCTCGTCCGTGAGCATACCCTTGAGGAAGTTCCGGTCCGGCATCCCCAGGAAGAAGCCGCCGTAGACGCCGGCCAGGATCAGCAGCACGGAGCCCGCCAGGGACAGGATCAGCAGCTTTTTCTGATAGCGGTACTGGGCCACCAGCAGGGCGGGGATCGCCGCCAGGAGAACGGTATGCAAGGTGATGGCGACGCTGAACACCCCGATGCCCAGATAACCGGAGAGGATGATGAGATATTTGAAGCTCGGGCGGCGCAGCAGATCCTCGTTCTTTTTCGTCAGACGGCAGGCCAAAACGGCCAATGCCGCCAGATTGAAGAAAAGGATGCCCAGCACCGTGCTGCCCCGCATCACGGGGATCGGCGCGGTGAAGATCCCCAATTCATTGAGGACTTCCGACAGCAGCACCAGAACGCTCAGTAAGCCGAGGCAGACCAGATTGAAGCGGTTGGCCTTTTCCTCCGCATTGCGATAGATCTCTTCATTGACGGAAGAATCCTCCATAATCTCTCGCATAATGCCTCCCCTTTTCCCGCTGTCCGGACTCCGGAAACGGATGAGATATGATTTGTCGGTTATTTTACCATTCCGATACAGGCTTTGCAAGAGTGCCGGCCTCTCCCGCCTTTCCCCCGGCGCCGGCGCTTCTGCGCCCTTCTCTTTGTTTTACAGAGCGCCGTAGACGATGTTGCGGATGCGGGGATGGACGTATTCTTCCTTGTTGGGCACGCACTGATGGGCATAGACGATGGTGATCTTCTTCGCCGGGTCCATGAGCACCCAGGTGCCCCAGCCGCCGGTCCAGCCGAATTCCCCGATGCTGGAATTGCTGCCCGCCTCGGGACGCATCCTGGTGCGCACCGCCAGGCCGTAGCCATAGCCGCTGAGGTAGGGATTCTCGAAATCCCGGATGGCCTGGTCGCTGAGGCGGTTCATGGCCATGAGGCGGATGGTGCTGTCGCTGAGGAGCCGCACGCCCTTGTATTCCCCCAGGGTCATGGCCAGGGCGAAGCGGGAATAATCCTCCATGGTGCCGAAAAGTCCGCCGCAGGCGGATTCATAGGTGGGAGAATAGAAAAGCGGCGGGAAGTCGCCCTGCTTCCGGCCCTCGGGCGTCAGCTGATACATGACGGAGATGCGCTCCTTCTTCTCCGCCGGGACGCGGAAGCAGGTGTCCCCCATGCCCAGGGGATCAAAGATATTCTCCTTCAGATACTCCCCGAAGGTCTGTCCCGTCAGGATCTCCAGCAGAGCCGCCGCCACATCCAGGCTCTGGCCGTAGTAATAGTGCTCCCCGGCCTCGAAAGCGCCGGGGACCTCCCCCGCCGCCCTGGCAAATTCCCGCAGGTTGTAGGTGCCCTGCTTCTTACATTCCTCCATCCGTTTTGCCAGCTCCTGGCTGTTGGGATTCGGCCAGCCCCAGTCCACGGTGACGCCGCTGGTCATGTCGAACAGATGGCCCACGGTGACGGTCTTTTTCGCCGGGACCACGGAGAGGTCGCCCCTGGGGGAATAGGAATAGACCTTATGGTTTTTGAATTCCGGGATATAGTCCTCCACCGGGTCGGTCAGCAGATAGAGGCCCTTTTCCAGCAGCTGCAGGCAGGCGGCGCTGGCGATGGGCTTCGTCATGGAGGCCAGCTGGCAGATGGTCTGGGCCGTGAAGGGTATCTTTTTCTCCTCGTTGGCATAGCCCACCCACTTTTCATAGCGGAGCTCTTCTCCCTGATAGACCCGCAGGCCCGCGCCGCCGGGCCCCAGCTTCAGCACGTCCTCCAGAAGATTATCCAAGTTTTTCAGGCTTCCCATGTCGTTCTTCCTTTCCTGGTTATTTATTCATTGCTTTCAGTGTAGCAGAAAAGGGCAAAGGCCGCAAGCATGATCGGCAGGAGAAAAGCATGCCGCCGCGGGAATGCCCGCGGCGGCTGTGATTACCAGATGAAGTTGGATTTCAGCATTTCCCCGTTGTCGATGAGGATATCTTCGCCGGTGATGGAGCGGTTGACCACGGTGAGATAGTAGGCCAGATCCGCGATCTCCTCCGGCCGGGCCCACTTTCCCAGCAGCGTCTCCGCCAGCACGGCGGCATAGAGCTTTTCATCCTCCAGGATGTGCCGGTTCATGTCCGTGATCACGCCGCCGGGGGAAATGCTGTTGCAGGTGATCCCCCGCTTGGAGACCGACAGGGCCAGATTCTTCATATACCCCACCAGGCCCGCCTTGCTGGCCACATACTGGGGGAATTCCGCCCCGTTGCGGGCGGAGGCGGAGGCGATGAAGAGGATGGACCGGAGCCCCGGCGACTCCGCATAACGCTGCGCAAAGCGGATTGTGCCCCGCAGGTTCACGTCAATGGCCTTCTCCTCCTCTATGGTCCCGGCGCAGCTGATGAGGATCTCCGGCGTCTCCTCCGGCGAAGGCCCTTCCTCCGCGCATATATCACGGCAAAAATGGCGGTATGCCGGGTTTTCCAAGCAGCTGTCCCGAAGGTCGAAGCCGAATACCCGGTGCCCCTCCCCCAGGAATTTCTCCGCGATGGCCCTGCCGATGCCCCCGGCGGCGCCGGTGATGAACACCCGCATATCAGGCCCCCTCCGGCAGAGGCGAAGGGCCCTTCCGCCCCAGCAGCCGCCGGGACACCCGGTAGCCCAGGGGGGAGAACACCACCTCGAACACCAGCTCCAGCGCCGCCCCGGTGAGGGCGCAGGTGACGCATTGCAGCGTCGTCCAGCCGAAGAAGATGCGGCTGACCAGCAGGGCAAAGATCAGGTTATCCGCAACCTGGGCCAGGAAGGTGGAGATATAGGAGCGCAGGATGAAGCCGCCGAAGCCCTTGTCCCGCTTCAGGAGCCTGCCGATGCCGTAATTCAGGAAGTTGTTCAGCACGGCGGAGGCGGCGAAGGCGACGGAGGAACCCAGGATAATATACCAGGTGCCGCCGAAGGTGCCGTCCAGGGCGGCGTTGATGACGGCCTCCTCCCCTTCCACGAAGCTCTCGCCCCAGACGCCGGGGATGCGCGTGGCGATGAAGAAGATCAGCGCCATCAGAAGGTTCAGCCCCAGCGCCGCCAGGGACATGGCAGTGGCGGCCTTCGGCCCGTAACAATGGGTCAGCACATCCATGGAGAGGAAGGTGAGCCAGGAAAAAAGAATCCCGCAGTCCAGGGCGAGCCAATCCAGGCCAGTGTCGATGCTTTTGTTGGCCAGCAGGTTCATCCCCACCACGGAGAGGGCCAGCAGCGCAGCGATCAGCGGCGGAACGGACTTCGTCAGATTGCGGAATTCGGCAATACGCTCTTTCATACTTGGAGTCTCCTTGTTTTTTTCAGGTGGTTATCAGGAACACCTATTCAGGCAACACCGCACAATTCTGGTGCGCAGATTGCGCAGTCAGAATTTTCGTCAGATTGGCCAAAATGCACCCGCTGCGCTCCATAAGTTCGGCTGGCCAAATCAGAGATTTGGAGCCTCACTTAACCGCAGGCAATACTTTGTGTATTACCGAGACCGCAGGCAATACTTTGTGTATTACCGAGGATTTTTGGGCGATATGACGGAATATTATGCAAGCAAAATGCATGCCATGAATTGTGCGGTGTTGCCTTTGATTTTATGCCGCCGAAGCAGCGAGGGGTATCATACCACAGGCTGCAGAAACTTGCAAGCGCGGTTTTTCCTTTTGCGGGGCAACGACGCAGCGCCTTTTTGCATATCTTGCGTTGATTCCCGCGGCGGATTCCTTTATAATTTATGTATAGGGAAAAGAAAAACGAAAAAGGAGGTACCGTATGTATTACAAGGAAATCGCGGGGGTGAAGGTCTCCGCCCTGGGCATGGGCAATATGCGCCTCCCCACCCTGGACGGGCAGGACAACCGGATCGACAAGGAAAAGGCGCAGGAGATCATCGACTACGCCATGAGCCACGGGATCAACTACTACGACACGGCCTACCGCTACCACGGGGGCGAATCCGAGCGCTTTATCGGCCAGGCGCTGAAAAAGTATCCGCGGGACAGCTTCCTCCTGGCCAGCAAATTCCCCGGCCACATGATGGTCAAGAAGGGCGGCGGCGTGGTGGGCTTCACCAGCGGTCTGGCCGGATGGCCGGACAACACCGTGGCGGGCGTCTTCGCGGAGCAGCTGGAAAAGTGCCAGGTGGACTATTTCGACTTCTATCTGCTGCACAACGTCAGCGAGAAATCTCTGGAGATCTATGACGATCCCGAGCTGCAGGTGGTGGAATTCGTCAAGAAGCAGAAGGCGGAGGGAAAGATCCGGCATCTGGGCTTCAGCTCCCACGCCTCCTCGGCGGCCACCATCGACGACTTCCTGACCCGGCATGAGGGGGTCTTCGATTTCGTGCAGATCCAGCTGAACTATCTGGACTGGAAGCTGCAGGACGCCAGGAGCAAGTATGCGGCCATTGTGAAGCACGGCGCGAAGGTGGTGGTCATGGAGGGCGTGCGGGGCGGCAGGCTCGCCCAGCTCCCGGAGGAGCAGATGGCCCGGCTCCGGGCTCTGCGGCCCGGGGACAGCGCCGCCCGCTGGGCGCTCCGCTGGCTCCAGTGCCTGCCGGATGTGGCGGTGGTGCTCTCCGGCATGACGACGCTGGACCAGATCCGGGAGAATGTGGAGACCTTCGCCGCGCCGGAAGCGCTGAACCAGGCGGAAGGGGCTCTCCTCACGGAAGTGGCGGATTCCATGCTGAACTGGGTGCCCTGCACCGGCTGCCGCTACTGCACGGAGGGCTGCCCCATGGAGCTGGATATCCCCAAGATCATCGCGGCCTATAACGGGGTGAAAAACGGCGATTTCATGTCCCGTTACGACCCGGACACGGCGGACAGCGCCATGGATCCCCGGCGCTGCGTGGGCTGCGGCTCCTGCGCCGCCATCTGCCCCCAGGGCATCAAGATCCCCGCGATCATGGCGGAATTCGCGGAAATGCTGAAGCTGCCCCGCCGCTGAGGGGAAAGGCATAAACGGAAAACCCCTGATCCTTCCCGGCCCGGGAGGGATCAGGGGCCTTTTTACGCAAAACGGGTTGGCTCAGACCGGCCCGGGGCTGCTCCCGGAACGGGACCGATCCGACTTTCCCGCCCCGCCGAAAGGCGGGGCGGGAAGAAATGCATGGACCGATGATCCTCAGGCCGCAGGCGTCGCCGTGACGATGCTGTTGGGGTTGATGATCTGCTGGTTGCCAGCATTCTTGTTGACCCATTCGATCATGTTCGGCATCAGGATCTTCAGAGCCAGAAGCAGAACGAAGATCAGCACGAAGCCGATGATGGCGTTCTTCAGCGCCTGCTTCGCCTTTTCACGATCCTGCTGCTCCTCCGCCTTGGCGAATTTCACGCCCAGGACGACACAGAAGATGGCGCCCGCCGCGCCCACGATGCCCAGCAGGGGGCCCAGAAGCGCATTGATGAGGCCGATGATCGGGGATGCTACCTGGTCAAACATTTGCTTTTCCTCCATTCAAAATTCCAAAGAATTTTCGATTTTGTCTTTCCAAAGGCTGATTTTTCTATGATTTTTCCGTGTTTAAGGGCATATTACCACGCAAAGCGAACGCAAACGTTACAAATCCGGGGCTTCCTGAAAAAAATATGGAAGCAGGAGGCCGGGGAAACTGCGTGCGTTTCCCCGGCCTCCTGTATTCGGTATCAGCAGAGCCATCCTGCCCGCAGGACGCCCCGCCGTCGTCACAGCTGCGCCTTGACCCGGTCCCGGACTTCCTCCATGTCAACGGTGGGCTCGAATCTGGCGACGACCTTGCCCTCCCGGTCCACCAGGAATTTGGTGAAATTCCATTTGATATACGCCTTGTCTCCGAAGGCCTTGTTGTTCATATCCGAGAACGTTTTCAGGGCTGCGTTCTTCAGGCCTTTTCCGAAGCCTTCAAAGGGTTTTTCCGTGGCCAGGAACGCAAACAGGGGGTCGGCATTCTCCCCATTCACGTCGATCTTGGCGAACTGGGGAAATTCCGTGCCGAACTTCACCGTGCAGAATTCATGGATCTCCTCGGCGCTTCCCGGAGCCTGGTTGGCGAACTGGTTGCAGGGAAAGTCCAGGATCTCCAGGCCCTGCTCCTTCATCTCCTTATACATGGCCTCCAGCGGCTCATAATGGGGCGTGAACCCGCAGCCGGTGGCCGTGTTGACGATCAACAGCACCTTCCCCCGGTATTCGGAAAGGCTGACCTCCGCGCCGTTTCTGTCCTTTACGGTAAAATCATATACGGTCTTCATGTTCTTTTCTCCTTCC
Organism: Oscillospiraceae bacterium; assembly: GCA_902795345.1. Taxonomy (GTDB): domain Bacteria; phylum Bacillota; class Clostridia; order Oscillospirales; family Oscillospiraceae; genus UBA1774. The sequence goes on along the minus strand of CADBKO010000037.1, from coordinate 11,577 downwards.
TTATTTGACGATTTCTTTTGCAAAAGCAGCCGCCGCTTCCAGGTCGTCTGCATCCGGTTTCCCCTTGTGGAGCCCCTTGAATTCGCCCTTGCAGTGGAACTCCCGCTCCTCCATCGGGATGCCCGCCTTGTCGGCCTCCGCCTTGACCTTCTTCCAGGTGGAGTTCAGCATGGCCGCAGAGCCGAAATTGACGATCTTCCCCACCTTGTCCTTGTCCAGGCGGCGGATAAAGTCCCTTACCTCCGGGTCGATGCTGAAGGCATAATAGGAATTGCCCAGGAAGAGCAGATCCACCCGCTCCTCCACAGGGGCGCTGATAGGAAGTGCCTCCACGCCCAGGGCCTTCGCCACCGCCTCCGCCAGGCGCTTCGTATTTCCCGTCTTCGTGTAGTATCTGACCGCGACTTTCATTTTATATTCTCCCCTTTGCTCTCTCGGTGCTCTTCCCTTTTTATTCTGCCGTTTCCTCGCCCAGTATCTCATAGAGCAGCGCATACAGGGCCCCCGCCTTTTCCGGTGCCAGCCTGACGCAGCTCCCTACCTTCAATGGGATGTCCTTCGCGGCTTCCTGCAGGGCGGCCCCTGCCTCCGTCAGCCGGATCGCCACCACCCGCTCGTCTTCCTTCGTCCGCTCTCTGACGACATATCCCGCGGATTCCAGCTTTTTGATAAGCGGGGAGATGGTCCCGCTGTCCAGATACAGCCGGCGGCACAGCTCCCCCACCGTGATCTCCCGATGCTCCCAAAGGACCAGCAGCACGATATACTGCGTATAGGTCAGGTCCAGCGGCTTCAGATAGGGGGTATACAGCCCGGTGATCTTCCTGGCCGCCGCGTAAAGAGGAAAGCAAAGCTGGTGATCCAGCTTCATCGCCTCGTGATAATCGTATTCCATGCCGGTTCCGCCCCCTTTATCTATTTTACAATTAAATTGTATCAAATATATTTTGCCCTGTCAATAGGTTTTTTCGTTTTTTGTAATGGGAAGGATTTGATTAAATCAAGGAAGCCGATTATAATGCTTGTGTGATGGGGAAAAGCCGAAGAGCTTTCCATCGGTTACTTAAGGGCGGGCGGAACGGTGTCCTCAGCCGACAGCTTTTCCCGACCTGCCGAAAGGGAGAGGCCGAAAATGGATCTACAAAGATTCCTTGCAAAAATGGATACCGGCGAGGAGATCGAAGCCGGTTCGGAATACCATCTGTTCATGCACGAACTGTCCCAGGAGGCGCTGCGGATCACGGCGGAGATGAACAATGCCTACCGCACGCCGGAGGAACTTCTGGCGCTGATGCGCAAGCTGACGGGTCAGCCGGATTTTCCTCCCTTCGGGCTGTTTCCGCCCTTTTATACGGACTGCGGGAAGAATATCCACTTCGGGCAGAATGTGTTCGTCAACTCCGGCTGCCGCTTCCAGGACCAGGGCGGCATCTGGATCGGGGACAACGTCCTCATCGGCCACAATGCGGTGCTGGCCACGCTGAATCACGACCCCGACCCGGCCAAGCGGGCCAATCTGATCCCCGCCCGGATCGTCATCGGCAAAAACGTCTGGCTGGGTGCGAATGTGACGGTGCTGCCCGGCGTGTCCATCGGTGACGGCGCGATCATCGCGGCGGGCGCCGTGGTGACAAAGGACGTCCCGGCAAACACGGTGGTGGGCGGCGTTCCGGCAAGAAGGATAAAAACCATAGATGAAAACCGCGGATAAGAATCCTGTCCGGGTCGGAGCAGGACTGAACAGGCAAAACAATTCTGATTTGGGAAAGGTGCTGCGATGAAAAGAACGATTTCCATGATTTTGATGCTGCTATTGCTGGTCATGCCGGCCTGCGGGGACAATGAATCGGGTTACACGGATGTTCCCCCCGACGCCTGGTATGCCGAGGCGGTCATGGCCCTGCGGGAAAAGGGCGTGATGGACGGCGTGGGCGACGGCCGCTTTGATCCCCAGGGCGTTTTTACCCGGGCGCAGCTGGCCACGGTGATGTACCGTCTGGCCGGGAAGCCCGCTGTGCAGGGGGAGGACGGCTTTTCCGACACGCTGCCCGGCGCCTGGTATGCCGACGCCGTGCTGTGGGCCTCGCAAACCGGTATTGTCAACGGATACGGCAACGGTCTATTTGGTACGAACGATCCCACGACCCAGGAACAGCTCGCCGTGATGCTCTGGCGCAGCGCGGGCTCCTATGTCCTCGGCAGCGAATACGCAGACCCCGACTGTGTGGAGAACGCCGCCGGCTCCTGGGCCTTCGATGCGGTGCGCTGGGCGCGGGTAGACGGGCTGCTGACGGACGCCGTTCCCTTTGAGCCTACGCAGCCCGCCATGCGGTGCCAGGTGGCGGATATGGTCTACCGTTATCTCCAGCTGCTGGAACGGTTTTCCGACGTGGACGCCGTGAGCGGCGCGACGCCCCAGGCGGACCGGGGCGGCAGCGTGCTGGTCGCCTACTTCTCCTGCACGGGGACCACGGAAAGGATCGCCGGTTATATCGCCGGATCGCTGGCAGCATCCACATACCGGATCACGCCCGAGGTGCCGTATACCGACGCCGACCTGAACTATGGCGACAGCGAAAGCCGCACCACGCTGGAGCAGAACGATCCGGATGCCCGGCCCGCCATTTCCGGAAAAGTGGAGGATATGGACGCTTACGACGTCATTTTCCTCGGCTACCCCATCTGGTGGGGGCAGGCGCCCAAGATCCTGTATACCTTTGTGGAGAGCTATGACCTCAGCGGGAAGACCGTCGTCCCCTTCTGCACCTCCGGCAGCAGCGGGATCGGCTCCAGTGCGGCGGATCTGAGCCGGAGCGCGGCGGACGCAGTTTGGCTGGAGGGCCGCCGCTTCGCCGGGAGCACGGACAGCGGGACGGTGGCGGATTGGGTCAGAGGACTTGACCTGGAGGGAAAGGAAGGAAAAATGAAGCTCACAATCGGAGAAACGGAAGTCCCGGTCACCTGGGAGGACAATCCCTCCGTGGCGGCCCTTCGCCGGCTGCTGCCCCTGACGATCCAGATGTCCATGTACGGCGGCTTTGAGCAGGTAGGCCCCATCGGGCAGAGCATCGAGAGGAATGATGCGCAGATGACGACGAGCTGCGGCGACATCGTCCTGTACGCCGGGAATCAGATCGTGATCTTCTACGGCTCCAATTCCTGGTCCTACACGCCCCTCGGCCATGTGGATCTGTCCGGCAGGGAAATGGAGGCGCTGCTCGGCAGCGGCGACGTCACCGTCACCCTTTCGCCGGGCTGATCGCCGCCGGGCTGCGGAAGCTACGGGGATGGGTTGATTTTCCCATGGCGGCCCTTAGAATAACAAAATGAACGGATATTCCGAGTGACGATAAAACTGAGGAGGAAGCAACCATGATTTACAGGGATTTTCAGGGACTGAAGCTCTCCATGCTGGGCTTTGGCGCCATGCGTCTGCCGGTGATCGACGGAGACGACGGAAGGATCGATGAAGAAGCCGCCCTGCGCATGGTGGACACGGCCATGGGCAGCGGTATCAATTACTATGACACGGCCTGGGGCTACCACGGGGAAAACTCGGAGCTGGTCATGGGCAAGGCCCTGGGCCGTTATCCCAGGGAAAGCTATTATATCGCCACCAAGTTTCCCGGCTACGACTCCGCCAATTGGGGAAAGGTCCGGGAGATCTTCCCGCGGCAGCTGGAAAAGCTGGGGGTGGACTACTTCGATTTCTACCTTTTCCACAATGTCTGCGAGATGAACATCGACGCCTATCTGGACGATGAAAAATACGGGATCTACAGCTATCTCATGGAGCAGAAGCGCAGCGGCCGCATCCGTCACCTGGGCTTCTCCTGCCACGGCAGCATTGACGTGCTGAAGCGTTTCCTCGAGGCCTACGGCAAGGATATGGAGTTCTGCCAGCTCCAGCTGAACTATCTGGACTGGACTTTCCAGAACGGCAGGGAAAAGGTGGAACTCCTGGAAAAGCAGAATATCCCCGTCTGGGTCATGGAGCCCCTCCGGGGCGGAAGCCTCGCCCGGCTGGCGCCTGCATATGAGGAGGAACTGAAGGCCCTCCGGCCGGAGGAGGAGATCCCGGCCTGGGCTTTCCGCTTCCTGCAGAGCATCCCTTCCGTCACCGTGATCCTCTCCGGCATGTCCACCGAGGAACAGCTGGAGAAAAACCTGAAGACCTTTTCGGAGGACAAAAAGCTGAAGGAATCCGAAATGGCGGCGCTGCGCGGCATTTCGGAGAGGATGCTCTCCGTGGGGACGGTCCCCTGCACGGCCTGCCATTACTGCGTGAGCCATTGTCCCCAGGGGCTGGACATCCCCAGTCTCCTGGCGCTGTATAACGAGCATGCCTTCACCGGCGGCGGCTTCATCGCGCCGATGGCCCTTTCCGCCCTCCCGGAGGAGAAGCGCCCCCAGGCCTGCCTGGGATGCCGCAGCTGCGAGCAGGTCTGTCCCCAGCAGATCAAGATCTCCGAGGTGCTGGCCGACTTTGTAAAGAAGCTGGGCTGACGCTTCTCCGCCTCTTTGCTAATATCCATCCCTGCGTATCAAGGCGGGCAGCGGGGAGGCGGAAACAAACATATATGTGAGAAAAAAAGGCGGCAGATCGCAAAACCCGGCGCGACCTGCCGCTTTTTCGCCGCCTGCGGCAATATGCAAGACATTCCGAAAAAAACGTCTTCTTTAAAGTTCGCTTAAGTTTCGCGCTCTATGATGGCTCCGGAAGCCAAGAGAAAGGAGTCATTCAGGATGGAAACCACCTGTGTTTTCAAGAGGGTCGAGAAGAAGTACCTCTTGACCGAGGAGCGGTACGACGCTTTGTTTCGGAGGATCGGGGCGCACCTGAAGCCGGATGAATTTGGCCGCAGCACAGTGCTCAGTCTCTATCTGGACACGCCGGATCATCGCATCATCCGCAATTCCATCGAGGCGACGACCTATAAAGAAAAGCTGCGGCTCCGCAGCTACGGCACCGCCGGGGCGGGATCCGAGGTATTTCTGGAGTTGAAGAAGAAATATAAGGGCGTGGTGTATAAGCGCCGGGCGGTCATGACCCTGGCAGAGGCGGAACGGTATCTGGAAGAAGGGACCAGGCCCTTTGACAGCCAGATCATGGCGGAGATCGACTGGGCCATGAAGCTGTATGGCTGGCCGAAGCCGGCGATGATGATCGCCTGCGAAAGGGAAGCCTGGTTCGACGGGGAGCACCCCGACCTACGTCTGACCTTCGACCGGGGCATCCGCTATCGCCAGCGGGAGCTGCATCTCTCGTCCGGCGGCGTCGGGACTGCACTTCTGCCGGAAAACACGGTGCTGCTGGAGATCAAGACCGGAGGCGCGATGCCGCTGTGGCTCTCCCACGCTATGGATGCGGAAAGGATCCTGCCGGGCAGCTTTTCCAAATACGGCGCAGCCTATACCCGTTCCCTGGAAGAAATCAGACGTCCCGCGCGCGTGATCGCGGAAGGAGGCAGTAAACATGTCGTCAATCTTTAACAGTGTTCTGACCGGGAGCTTTTCCGTGGGGATCTATCTGCTCTGCCTGCTGTTTGCCGGGGTCTGCGGGACGATCACCGCGCTGGCCCTTCGGCGGGAGAGCACCGCGAGCCGGAGCTTCCTGCTTTCTCTGGTGGTCCTGCCCATCATCGTCACCACGGTCATTCTCATGGTCAACGGCAGCGTGGGGACCGGCATCGCCGTGGCGGGCGCCTTCTCCCTGGTCCGCTTCCGCAGCGCTGCGGGAAAGGCGAGAGACATCACCGCGATCTTCCTCGTGATGACGGCGGGCCTGGCCTGCGCGGCGGGCTATATCGCCGCGGCGCTCCTGTTCACGGTCATCGCCTCCGCTCTGATGGCGCTGCTGAGCCGTGTACCCATGCGCTGCGAGCGCTTCATGGAGCTGCATGTCACCGTGCCGGAGTCCCTGCACTTCGCGGACGCTTTTGATGATCTCTTCGGGCAGTATACAAAGACCTGGAAGCTCATAAAGGCCAAGACCTCCAATATGGGAAGCCTGTATAAGCTGGATTACAAAATCGAAATGAAGGAACCTGGGGCGATGCAGGAATTTCTGGACGCTCTGCGGTGCAGGAACGGGAATCTTGAGATCGCGCTCCTGAGCGCAAACGAAGGAGGAGATGAATTATGAAAAAATCTTTTGCCATATCGGCTGCGGCCTTGATCGCCGCGCTTTCCCTGCTGGCCGGCTGCTCCGTCGCCCCCGCCGCGGCGGAAGCCGCGCCGGAAACGGCCTCTGCTGTTTCGGTGGTAAATGAGCCCTCTGCGGACTCCGCTGCCAAGGCTTCTGCGGCTGCCGTTTCAGCGGAGGTGGATACCACCGTGACCAGCCGGGACGCGTCGGGTGAATACGACGCCTCGGACGCGGTGACGCTGAGCCCGGAAGCTGATCTCACCATCACGGAAGCCGGCGTCTATATCCTCAGCGGGACCTACGAAAACAAAATGCTCGTGATCGAGGCCGGGGATGAAGACAAGGTACAGCTCGTGCTTAATAACGCGGTGCTGATCAGCGACAGCGGCCCCGCCATCTATGTCCGCAGCGCGGACAAGGTGTTCATCACCGCCGCGGCGGGCACGGATAACACGATCTCCGACGGCACGGACTACTCGCTCACCGACGGCGATACGGAGCTGGACGCGGCGGTATTCAGCAAGGACGATCTCACCATCAACGGCGCGGGCAAACTCACCATCAACGGCAACTATAAGCATGCCGTGGTCTCCAAGGACGATCTGGTGGTCACGGCGAAGGACCTCACCGTGAATGCCGCGAACGTGGGTCTGAACGGGAAAGACTCCGTGCGCTTCTCCGAGGCTGCGGTCAGCATCACCGCCGGCAGCGACGGCGTCCGCGCTGACAACGACGAGGACGCGGACAGGGGTTATGTCAGCGTGACGGATTCCACCCTCGCCGTCGTCTCCGGCAAGGATGGCATCCAGGCGGAAACGGTGTTTACGGCGGCGGGTTCCGCCATCACCGTCACCTCCGGCGGCGGCCACGGCGGGCGCATCCTGGATTCCTCGGAATCCTATAAGGGCGTCAAGGCAGGCGTCTCCGTCTCCTTCGACGGCGGAACGGTGCAGATCGACGCTTTGGAGGACGCCATCCATACCAACGGCTCGATCCTTATCACCGCGGGCAGCTTTACCCTCATCAGCGGGGACGACGCCATCCACGCCGACGAGAAGGTGGAGATCTCCGGCGGAACCTTCGCCATCACCTCACACGAGGGGATCGAGGGGACCTATATCCTCATCAGCGGCGGGGAGATCGGCATCCAGGCTTCGGACGACGGCATCAACGCCGCCCGGAAATCCGACATTCTTACCCCCACCGTGGAGATCACCGGCGGCAACGTCACCGTCACCATGGGCGCGGGGGATACCGACGGCATCGACTCCAACGGGAACATCGTCATCACCGGCGGCACCGTCTCCGTCAACGGAAACTCCGCCTTTGATTATGACGGCTCCGCCACCTTTACCGGCGGCACCGTGTATATCAACGGGCAGCAGGTCACCGCCCTCCCCAATCAGATGATGGGCGGCGGCATGGGCGGCGGTCCCGGCGGCCACGGCGGTCAGGGCGGCTTCGGCGGTCAGGGCGGACATCCCTGATACGGGGAATCGAAGGGCCGCTGCAAAATGTCCCTCACCGTCATGGGAACAGTATGCGACTGCCGCAGGGAATTGCTCCCTCCCGGAGGGAACTGTCAGGCGCTAAGCGGCTGACTGAGGAAGCCTGCGGGCGCTGGCGGGAGGACACGCAAGTCTTTACAGGCCTTTACCGACGCTCGTCGATGGCAGCGTCGGCAAAGGCCTGTTGTCCTTGTGAAGTTTTCGAGTCAAATGGTCTATATAGAAGTTGAGATAACCTAAGACCTTTTTCCGCCTTGTCGAGCCTTATATACTTTCGTATGCTTTACTTGTAGAATTGCGCCTGCATGCTATACAAATCTGCGTATAATCCCGCTTTCTCAATCAATTCGCTGTGCGAGCCGTATTCTTTCAGTTCTCCCTTAGAAAAAACAGCTATATTATCGCAGAATTGCGCTGAGGAGAGCCTGTGTGAAATAAACACTGCGCTTTTACCATCTACGATATCCGAGAAATGCTGGTACAACTCAAATTCGGCACGTGGATCAAGAGCTGCTGTCGGCTCGTCGAGGATAATAATCGGCGAATTTCTGAATAAGGCTCTGGCTAAAGCAAGTTTCTGTGCTTCTCCTCCAGAGGGCTCAAAACCATGTTCATCGAATTCTCGATTTACAAAAGTATGAACACCTTTCTCAAGCGTCGATATGCGTTGTGAAAGCCCCGCCGTTTTCAAGAGTTGTTCAGCCTGATCGTCAGAACATGGCTTGCCAAGCGCGATATTATCCTTGACAGAAAATGAAAACAGTTTGAAGTCTTGAAAAACTGTCCCGAAGATCGCTATATATGCATCTGGATCCAGCTCACGAATGTCCATGCCGTTCAGGAGTATCACACCCTCGGAGGCATCGTACAGTCGCATAAGCAGCTTGACAAACGTTGTTTTCCCTGCGCCGTTTTCTCCAACGATTGAAAGCTTTTTTCCTGGCTCTAAAACAAGGTTCAAATGACGAAGCGCCCAGGTGTCCTGCCCCGGATAACGAAAACCGACATCTCTAAACTCGATTCGATATGGGCCTTCGGGCAAAGGGAGATTGCACCCTTCACGTATAGTTTTGGGGAGGTGAAGATACCGTTCGACATCCTGAAAATACTGATCGTAGTTCTGTATCTCTATCACATTTCCGATTACTTTTCGCAGCGCAAGTGCGAACGCCGTGATTGCTGCGGTATACATGGTGAAATCCCCGATACCTATACTCCCTTGTAGAACACGTACACAGACAAAGGCATAAGACGCCGCCTGCTGTGCAAAGCCGCAGGCTGCAGCGACGATGCCGGAACGAATATAGTAATTGTTCTGCTTTCTCATCAGGTTGATCGCTTCTTGAAGATACTCTTTTTCTCGATCCAATAGCCACTTTGCAATTCTGTTTAGGCGGATTTCTTTTCCAAATCTGAAATCTCCGAACAGATCGCCATAATACTTCCATCCTCGCTGCGCGGAAATCACGCGGTCATACAGGGCATTTGCCTTTCGCTTTGCATGAAATTCAGCCAAACTGCTTAATGCTGTCGTTGCGGCAAAGAGCAGTATAAAAGTCCCGCTCATCATGGAAACGATTACGGCAATGCTTGCCAGTGTAAGAAGCTGTCCGCCTATATTGAGTGCGCAGTCAAGCAGATATCCGAACCCATGCCAGTCACAGGTTAAAAATTCTTCTGCTTTTTGCTTGAGATCAAGATATTCGGGATCTTCCAATACGGCGAGGTCTGCTTCTGCCTGTGTTTTGTGCAGTGCCTGTCCAAACGCGGCGTCCACGTTCAGCCGATGCGAAAAGCTGTCTTTTTCCAGAAACGCAGATACAGCATTTGCGAAGAAAACAAGACCTGTCAGTACCGCGATATATGCGATCAAATGCTCCGGTCGCTGCAGACCCATCAGCTCGTCAATAATTAGTTTGGGTAGAATCGTCAAAACAAGGGGAACGAAAGAATTCGTCAGTTGGAAGAGGATTTTTTCAATGACATAAAGGCGATCATATTTCCAACCGTATCGAAAGAAAAAACGTAACGCACGAAACATAAAAGAACCTCCTGATTTTGTGTATTAGGGAGACATTGCTCCCTGCTCCAAGCGAAGAAACCGCAAAGAGCCGCACAAAACCAGAAGGTACAAAAAATGCCCTTCTATTTGATCGTTTTGATTTTAAGCCCCTTGCAGTTAATCGCAGATAAAGGGCTTGTAGGCGTAGTTTTTACATCTCATAGCGCACCTTGCATTTAGCACTTAAAGAGTTGGATTGATTACAGTAATGATGGATAAATAATTTCTAACGACGTGCAGTATATACCCATCTGTGGAATTAAGTCAATATGAAAGGGACCAGTGGTTTGTATGATAAATAGATATGTTCGAACGTGAAAAACTGCTTCCATACCACTATCACGAAAGCGGCAGCTCGACGGTCACGGTAAGGGATTCTCCGTCCTCGGACTGGGCGTGGATCTTTCCCCGATGGGCCTCCGTCACGGCCCTGGCGATGCTGAGCCCCAGGCCGAAGCCCCCGGATTCCGAATTGCGGGAGCTGTCCCCTCTGGCGAATCGTTCCAGCAGGTGATCCGCACTCCCCTTCTCCATGGGCAGCGAAGTGTTCTTCACCACCAACCTCCCGTTCCGTCCGTCCTTATCCAGCGTCAGTTCCACGCTGCCCCCCTCCGGGGAATACTTCATGGCGTTGTCCATCAGGATGGAGACCAGCCTGGCCACCGCCTTCTCATCGCCGGTCATGCGCAGCTCCGGCGCAACGGAAGCACGGAAACTCTTGTTTCGGGAGCGGACGAGGGCCTGAAAGGAGCGGGCGGTTTCCTCAACCAGCTCGGACAGTGAGAAGTCCTGCATTTGGATCGCCGCGTTTTCCTCCTCCATTCTGGACAGGAAGATCATATCGGCGGTGAGCTCCGAGAGCCGTCGGGTCTGCCTGCGGATGTCCTCGATCCACTCGCTCTCCTCCGTCATTTCCGATTCCAGAACGTCCGCGTCCGCCTGGATGATGGTGATGGGCGTTTTCAGCTCGTGCCCCGCGTCCGTGATGAAGCGTTTCTGCTTTTCATAGCTCTCCGCTATGGGGCGCACGATCCTGCCGGAAAACAGCACCAGGAGAAGGAACACGGCGAGGATACCCACGAGGGAGATCCCGATGCTGGCATACAGGAACATGCGGAAGGTCCCCAGCTCCCGGTCGCAGAGCAGGAAAACCAGCATCGTTTCCCCGTCGCTGAGGGCGCGGCAGTAGCGAAATCCATCGGCAAACCCTTTCTCCCGCCCTTTGGCAAACACGGCCTCCGCCAGGCCTGCGGCATTCTCCTCCGTCAGGGACACGATGTTCTCCGTGCTGCTCCGGGAGATGTTTCCCTCTCCATCGAACCAGACGGCAAAAAACCGCGACTGGTACGCAAGCTCGCCAAAGCCGCCCCGATGCATTTCCGGCGCATAGTATGGGCCTCCGTCCGGCGGCGCCTCCTCCGGTTCTCCCAGCGGTCTGAGCATCTGCCGGGGGAAGGCGCCCTTGTTTCGGACCAGTATCTCCAGCGTGGAGTCGGCTTCCCGCACCATACTTCGGTAGTTGATGGCATTGATGGAACCGATCAGCACAAGGAGCACCAGGAAAACAGCGGCCACCGCCGCGAGAAGAAACTTTTTCCTGAGCCGCCGGATCATGGCCGTACCTCCAGATAATACCCGACGCCCCGCTGCGCCTTGATTTCGACGTCCGCGCCGATGGCTTTCAGCTTCTTGCGGAGCGTGGAGATATAGACCCACACGATGTTCAGATCCGCCTCGCTCTCGTAGCCCCAAATGCGGTCCATAAATGTTTCCGTGGAGACCAGCTTCCGCGGATTGCGCATCAGCATCTCCATCATCTGAAACTCTTTTCCGGCGAGCTTATGGCAGCCTTCCGGTCC
>CADBKO010000036.1 GCA_902795345.1 Oscillospiraceae bacterium | reverse complement strand
CACGGGCACGCTGGGGGTCTGCACATTGGGGATCGCATACACTTTCTTATCCATCGTCAAAGTCCTCCTTCCTCACTTTTCCGGCTTCCAGACGCCGGTATAATCCCGGTTGTGGGCCTCGTACTGCTCCTTCATATTGCCCCAGAAGCGGATGGGGAGGCGCTCAAACTTGGTCTCTCCGTTCTCCTGGTGGAGCAGGAGGTAGTTCTTCTCCTCCTCGGGATCGCCGTTGGGGTAATCCAGGCGCTTGACGCCCAGCTTCGCGCTGGTGAGGCGGCGCTCCTTCATGGCCTGGATGATGATCTTGGCATGCTCGATCATGCTCAGATCCTCCAGGGAACGCATGAGCTTATGGGGGTCCAGGGCATAGAGCTGGGGCACGGCGTATTTCTCGATGCGCCCGATCTCCTCCAGAGCCAGGTCATAGAGCTTTTCGCTGCGGTAGGCGCCCACATAATACTGCATGACGCGGCTGAGGCCGTTGTGCAGTTCCTTCCACTCGATGCCGCCGTTGCGCTTGGTGGGGGCCAGGACCCGCTCCTTCTCCTTGTCGATCTGCTCCCGGCTCACTTTTCCGGCGGAGGTGCCCTTGGCATAGGCGGCGGCCTTCCGGCCCGCATAGCGGCCGGTGGCGGCGGCATAGCTGTGGTCCTCGGGAGAGAAGGTGGCGGTGCCCGCGGCATAGAGGCCGTCCAGCGTGGATTTCAGGTCCCAGTCGATGAGGATACCGCCGCCCCGGGCCGCATCCCGGAAATTCTCATTGGGCTGCAGCTCCTGGAAGCTGTAATCCATGATCTGGTCCTTGGTGGGATCGAAGCCCCCCTCGGTCATGGTCTTGACCATGATCTTGGTGGTGGATTCCTCGGTGAGCATCAGGTTCCAGGTGGCGTTGGATTCCTCCTTCTTCATGCCGGCGAAATCCCCATAGAAGGGCAGCTCGAATTCCCCGCTTTCGATGCCTTCCTGGACCCGGTCCTTCATGGGGCCGGCGTAGGTGAACATGGCCCCGCCGTCTTCCCAGCTCTGGGTGGGCACGGGCAGCACCTTGTTGTTGGCGTCCACCAGGGGCACATTCTCATAGCTGGCGTCGCTGCCGCCGGTGTACCACTTGTGCTTGAGGCCCGTGGCGATGCGGTAGGGGTTGGAGCCCTCCATCATGGTGAGCTTCGCCCCGGCGCGGAAGGCCATGGTGGAGCTGTCGCCGGATTCGTTACGGGAGAACATGGAGGAATAGCCGCCATGCTCCATATCCATCATCCAGAGGCTGCCGGAACCGGCGGTGGCCATGACGGTGGCCTTGGCCTTCACGATGATGAATTCGCCGGTGCGGGCATTGATGCCCGTGGCGCCCACGACGCGCTTGCCCTGCACGCCGCCCTCATTGAGGAGGCTGGTGGCCATGACCCGGTCCAGCACCTTGACCCCCAGCTTGAGACATTCTTTTTTCAGGATGGGCTTGAAGGTGCTGCCCCAGATGCGCAGCGTCATGTTGTAGCGGCTCTCGGGGGGATTGAAGCCGGGCTGGTCCCAGCCGTGCTGGGCCAGGTAGCCCGCATGGCGGGTGTAGCGGGGGGAGACCATGAACTTGGTTTTGTCGTCCCGGCCCTCCGCGCCCACGAACTCATCGTCCGTGTCCCGGATCTTGCCGCCCATCTGCTCCATCTCCAGCAGGGTGTCGAAGTCCTCGCGGCACTGGATCTGGATGCCGATGCCGTTAGAGAAATCGCCCAGGGCCTCCATCTCCTGGATGGCCCAGTCGTCCGGCGCCATGCGGCTGAGGGGATTGCCGGGGACATTGCACCAGTGGTCGCAGCCGGGGCCGCCGGAGCCGGAACGCTTCACATCTCCCTTCTCCATGAGGACCACCTTCGCCCCGTGCCTCGCGGCGGTGATGGCGGCCCAGCAGCCAGCGATGCCGCCGCCCAGCACCAGCACGTCGGCTTCCAGCTCCGTCTCCTCACCGAACTTGATGGGATAGGGCCATTCCGGCGGCGTGCCGGTCTCGTTCAGGTAATCATGCCAGGTTCCCATGTTTCGACCTCCTTTGTCACTGTCTTTGCCCGAAAGCATAGTTATCCTATGGTGACATTATAGCATATAGTTATCCGTTTTTTAAGGGGATTTGTGCAATTTCCCTAGGGATTTTGCATTTTCCTGTCCAGGTCTGCCAGGATGCCGCCGAATTCGGCGTAGTAGGCTTCCTTGCTGGTATGTCCGTGGAGCTCCAGGGGCATCTCCCCGAGATTCGTCAGCACCGTGGGCACCCACTGATAGGGCACGGAGACCACCACCGTGTCGCTCGGCCAGAGCTGCCGCCCATGGGGGCCGTGGATGAAGGCGGGCACCAGGAAATTGATCTTCCCCGTCATATAGGGATAGACCAGGAACCAGGAGCAGCCCATGACGGGGGTGGACTCGGAGTGGTAGCCCTCCCCGGTGGAATAAGTCGCCGCCCGCAGCACCGGCTCCAGCTTCTCGGCTTTGCCGGTGAAAACCAGCACGTCCGGCACCTTCTTCAAATGCTTGTAGGGCACGAAGGAAACATAGTTCACCGAGCCGCAGGGCAAGCGTTTGACGGAATAGTAGAGCCTGGCGTTGCAGCGGGCTTCGTCGAAGACCCCCAGCCGAGGCCCGATCTGCCCGCTCTCCGCGGAGGGCGGAAAAGAATCCATCCCCACCATGATCTTGCCTACGCAGGTTTCCTTGTTCTTGTCGGAGAAATAGAAGGGCTCCCCCTTCTCCTGGGCATAGCGCAGGATCTCGCAGAGGGATTTTTCGATGCTCCCGTCCAGAGGCTCGATCCCCTCCGGCCGGAAAAGATCGTAGTACACCCCGACGGGGGGCAGCTCCAGCCCCAGCTTGTCGATCACGGAATAATCCAGTTCCATGGCATAGTCTCCTCTCCTGTTCTTTTATGGCCCCATTGTACCGCGGTTTCCCTCCCCCGTCAAAGCAATCCTGGGGCAAAAAAGAGGAACGGCCCCGCTCTGTGCCGGGTCGTTCCCCTGAACTTGGTTTCACAAGGTATTTGTTTGCGGCATATCTGATGCCATAACCGCGCTCCAGCTGCTTTGCGGTGCAGCCAGATAACGGCGGGCAAAGGCGTCGCGCCGCCATTTCGAGTTCAGAATTATCATGAGCAAGGTGACGATGATCGCCACGATGATCACCACGACAGCGATGGCTTTTTCCTTCTTTTTGGTCATCTTGTGGGCGACCCTGTCCTCCTCGAACATACCGCCGTGGGAGACCATTTCCTCCTGCTTCTTATCCTCGCCCCGTTTGCCCCGCTCCCGGTCCAGCTCCTTGATGGTCGCCTTTTTCCTGCCGTTCTTCTCGTCGGGGTCGTCAAAATTCCAGATGGGCGTGAATGTTTCCTTCTTGGACATTTTATTCCCTCCTCGATGGGGCAAAACTTATTAATAACATCATTTTATCATAACAATCATTTCTTGTCAATACGTTTTCTTCCGACATTTGTTTGCAATCATATGATTGTTTTCATAGACGGGACCGCTCTTGTGAAAAGCCAGATTATTCGGTATAATGCTGTCAAAAGGAGGGCTCATTATGTCCTATCGAGTGCTTGTGATCGGCGGCAGTTATTTTCTGGGGCGCATCTTCTGCACCCTGGCTTCCCGCAGCGGGGAGTTTGATCTGACCCTCGTCAACCGGGGACGCTACCCCATGACCCACCTGCCCGGGCTGCGGGAATTCCGGTGCGACAGGCATGACCCCGTGGGGCTGAGCCTGCTGCCTGGGGAGGAGTACGACGCGGTGGTGGACTTCTGCGCCTACGCCCCCGGGGACATCGCTTCCCTGCTGGACAGCCTGCCGGGAAAGGCGAAGCGCTATATCCTCCTCAGCACGGCGGACGTCTACGCCCGGGGCGGCGGCGCAAAGGATGAGGATTCCCCCCTGATGGCGGAGCCCGGGACCGGAGCGGCGGCGGAATACACCTGGCACAAGCGGCTGCTGGAAAGGGAGCTGGCGGAGGCCTGCGCCCGGCATGGCATGGAGACCGTCATTCTCCGCCCCGCCTTCATCTACGGGCCTTATAATTATGCGCCCCGGGAATCCTGGTACATCGAAAAGATCGTGAAGGGCCAAAGCCTGCCCGTGCCCTCCGACGCGGCGTGACGCTTCCAGATGGTCTACGTCAAGGATGCGGCGGAGGCCATCATGGAATGTGTCCGCCAGGCTGCCGCCGGGGGCCAGGCCTTCAATCTGGCCGCGCCGGAGGTGCTGGATTACGGGCGCTTCATGGAGACCCTCCGGGCCGTCAGTGACCGGCCCTTCACCACCCAAAGCCTGACGGTGGAGGAATCCTTCCGGGAGGGGATCCCCCTCCCCTTCCCCCTGACGGAGGAGGAAAGCGAGCTGTTTTCCGGGGAGAAGATCACCCGGACGCTGGACCTGAACTACACCCCCTTCCGGGAGGGGATGGAGAAGACCTTCATCGCCTTCCGCAGCGTATATGAATAGGCGCATAAAGCAAAAAACCGCTCCGTCTGCGAGGATCGTCCCTCACAGACGGAGCGGTTCCGTTTTTAAAGCCGTATCATTTCCCGTGGGTGCCCCACACGACCTTTACGCCCTTGTCCCGGAAGGCCCGGACCATTTTCACCATGCCGGGACATCCCTCCTCCTCGGTCTTGCCGGCGCAGATGCCGATATGGAGGATCTCGGTGCCCTCCTGTACCAGCCGCTCCAGCTTTTCCGTGAAGCCGGGGTCCTGCATGGGGTCGCCGTCCTTGACGCAGTTGGAGCAGCGTATGAAGGCCGTCAGCTCCAGCTCCTCCCCCTCGTAAGGGGCGAAGGCGCGGATGCGCCGGTTGAAGGCGGTCAGGCAGGCGCAGCCTGCGCAGACATTATTAGACTTCAAACATGACAGTATGGCGATCTTTTTCATCTGATCACTCCTTTTCCGAATCCAGCAGCTTTCCCTCCTTCACCCGCACGATGCGGCGGCAGACCTGCTCCGCCAGGCTGGTGCTGTGGGTGATGAAGATATAGCTGGTGCCGGTTTCTTCCTGATACCGCCGGAGGAAATCCACGATCTGGGCCTGGGTGATGACGTCCAGCATACTGGTGGGCTCATCCAGCAGGATGACCTCCGGCTCCATCACCAGGACCCGGGCCAGGGCGGCCCGCTGCAGCTCGCCCCCGGAGAGAGCGCTGGGCCGACGCTCCAGATGCTCCGGATAGAGCCCGAAGCGGGCGATGCACGCCGTCAGGGCTTCGTCCGTTGCGAGCTGTTTCCGCAGCCGGAAGGGCTCCGACAGGCTCTGGCGCAGGGTCAGCTGAGGGTTGAAGGAGACCTCCGGATGCTGGAACAGGATCTGGATCTTCTGCCGGGGCAGGCCCCGAAAGGGAAACGGGAGAGTTTCCCCCCGATAGAGGACGCTGCCCTCGTCAGGGCGGATCAGTCCCACCAGCATTTGCCCCAGGGTGGATTTTCCGCTGCCGCTCTCCCCCAGCAGCCCCAGGGTCTCCCCGGGATGGAGGGACAGCGACGCGCCGTCTACCGCGGTAAAATAGCGGCGGCCCTCCTCGCGGCTGCGGAAGCGCTTGGTGAGGCCCCGGGCCTCCAGGATCACATCACTCATATTGCCAGCACCTCACCTGATGGCCGCCCACGTCGAACATGGGGGGCGTCTGCCTGCATTTTTCGCTGCACCGATCGCAGCGCAGTCGGTATTTGCAGCCCGCCGTATCGGCGTCATTGTGGGCGGGCGCGTAGCCCGGGCGGAAGCGCAGCCCATTTTCCGGCATGGCCGCCAGCATATCCCGGGTATAGGGATGGAGCGGCTTGCGGAACAGCTCCTCCGTCGGGGCCGCCTCCACCTGGTTGGCGGCATACATCACGCAGACGCGGCTGGACACCCGGCGGGCAAAGTTCAGGTCATGGGTCACGCAGACCAGGGTCTGCCCCTCCAGGGCGTTGAAGGCCTCCGCCGTCAAAAGCACCCGGGTCTCATCCAGGCCCTTGGTGGGCTCATCGGCAAACAGAAGCTCCGCCCCGGCGCTGATGCCCATGGCGATCAGGGCCCGCTGGCGCATACCGCCGCTGTAAGTAAAGGGATATTGCCGGGCGATGGTCTCCTCCCGGCCCAGGTGGAAGCGCCTGAGCAGCTCCACCGCCCTGGCTTCCGCCGGCTTCCGCTTCATCCCCCGGTGGGCGATCAGAGGCTCCGCCACCTGGAAGCCCACCCTGAGCAGGGGATTCATGCCGTTGCCGGAGCCCTGGGGCACATAGGAGATCCGGCTGCCCCGGATGGCGTCCAGCTGCTTTTCCGTCAGGCGGAACAGATCCTGATCCCGGTAGCGGACAGAGCCGGTGACCCTGGCGGTGGGGCTCAGAAGCCGCAGGATGGCCAGGAGCAGGATGCTCTTCCCGCTGCCGGTCTCCCCGATGATGCAGAGCCGGTCCCCGGTGAAAACCTCCAGGGAGACATGCTCCACGGCCTGCACGAAGTTCTTCCCCTCAAAGCTGACGGAGAGATCCTCCACCCGCAGGAGGATCTGGCGCGTTTCATCCATATCCCGGCCTCCTAATCCTTCTTCTGCTGCCCATAGTAGCCCACGAGCATGAAGCCCATCACCGCCACGCAGATGCAGATGATCGGCGGCAGATACCACCAGACCTGGCCCCGGAGGATGCTGTTGCGGAAAAAGGCGAAATGCAGGATATTGCCCCAGCTCTTCTGCCCATAGGTGCCCAGGCCCAGAAAGCTCAGGCCCGATTCCGTCATCATGGCGCCGGAAACCGACAGGGCCATGCGGGTCAGCAGGATATCCTTCAGATTGGGCAGCACATGGCGGAACAGGATCACCGGCGTTTTCACCCCCAGGGTCTTCTCGATCTTGATATAGGGCAGCTGGCAGATCTGCCGCACCCGGGAGCGGAGGATGCGGGCGGTGCCGGTCCAGGCGGTGATGCTGATGGCCAGCACCAGGCTGAACACGCCGCTTTTCAGATAGGCGATGAGCAGCAGCGTCAGGGGCAGGGAGGGGACGGCCATGGCGATATCCGTGAGTGCGCAGATGATCCGGTCGGCCGCGCCGCCGTAATACCCGGCGATCAGCGCCAGGGTGGAGCCCACGAAGGTAACGATCAGGGCGGAGAAGATCCCCAGGAAGAGGGAGACCCGGACGCCGTAGATCATCTCGCTGAAGATATCCTGTCCCAGGTCGTTGGTTCCCAGCAGATGCTCGGCGCTGGGCTTCTGGTAAGCCACGCCCAGGGCGGAGGGATCATAGGGGGAGAGCAGATCCGCCAGGCAGGCCACCAGGACGAAAAACGCGATGATGACCAGGCCCGCCAGCATGGCCTTGTTGCTTTTCAGCTTAGTCATCGGCCCCCGCCTCCCTTCGGATCCTGGGATCGATGGCGGCATTGACGATATCCCCAAGCAGGTTGGAAAGGACGACGCAGACGGCCGAGAGCAGGAAGCAGAACTGGGCCGTGGCGAAATCCCGGTTGGAAACGGCGGTATACATCATCTGTCCCATCCCCTTCCAGCCGAAGACCACCTCCACGATCATGCTGCCCGAAAGGAGGCTGCCCAGCTGCATGCACAGGGAGGTGGAATAGGGGACCAGGGCATTTTTCAGCACATGGCGAAACAGCACCTTCTGCCGGCCGATGCCCTTGGAACGGGCGGTCAACACATATTCCTCCGAGCGGATCTGGCTCACGGTGCTTTTCATCAGCATGAAATCCCCGGAGGTGCGGAAGATGATGAGGATGAAGAGCGGCAGCGCCATATGGTGCAGGATGCTGGCGGTGCGCGCCGCTCCCATGACGCCCGGCGAGACCATCCCGTTGATGGGGACCCATTTCAGCTTATAGGCGAAAAGGATCAGCAGCAGGAGGCTCAGGCAGTTGGAGGGGATGGTGTTCAGCACCAGGAAAATGGGGGTGGTGATCCGATCGAAGCGGCCACCGGGGTGGATGCCCGCATGGATGCCCAGGACCGCCCCCAGAAAGCAGGCGACGATCAGGGTGGGGATCGAGAGGCGCAGGGTCCACTTGGCGGCGGAAAGGAAATTCTCCAGCACCGGCTTGTGATTGGAATAGGATTCGCCGAAATCCAGGGTCGCCACGCTCCGCATATACCGGGCGTATTGGGTCCCCATGTCGTCGTTCAGTCCGTATTTCTCGATGAGCTGATCCAGATAGGCCGGGTCGTTGTCCAGGAGGTAGTAATACTCCTCTTCTCCGATGAGGAAGATGATGGGATCTCCGGGCATGGTGTGGACCAGCACGAAGCTGATGGTGATGATCAGCCAGATGGTGAGGATGGCGATCAGCACTTTTTTCGTGACGTGCAGAAGCAAGGTCGTGCCTCCTCCGGATTTGCATACAGCCCGGCGCGAAGCCGGGCTGTATGCGTGATCTCCTTATTTCGCGGTGATGCGGAACCAGGTCTCGGAATTGATGACGCCCCAGCTCTTCCAGTTGCCCCAGTTCTCGATCTTATCGGTGCGGAAGGGGAAGAAGGAAGTCTGCCAGGCGAAGGTCAACGCGAACATTTCGTCGTCCGCCAGATGCTGCAGCTTTTTGCTGTTTTCCAGATAGGCCTCGTCGTTGATGGCCTCGGTCATGGCGTAGTAGTAATCCTTTAGCTCCTGGCTGTGGTAGGAGCCCCAGTGCCAGCCGCTGTCGCCCTCCCGCAGTTCCGCCAGCATGTAGCGGAAGGGGGTGGAGTAGGACATGCCGGAGGTACAGAAGGTGATGGAAATATCGTAGTCCTCCTTGGTGACCTTGTCCTCCCAGATCTCACTGTTGGAGATGGCCTCCTCGTCGATATGGCAGTTGACGCCCACGGCCTTCAGGGAGGCGACCACCGTCTCGCCCAGGCGGGAGCGGACCTCCATATTGGAGCTGTACTGAGGGATCACACTCAGATCGATGGCGCTGCCGTCGGGGGCTTCCCGCCAGCCGTCGCCGTTGACGTCCTTGTAGCCCGCCGCCTCCAGCATGCTCTTGGCGGTCTCGGGATCGTACTCCAGCATGGCGATGGAGCTGTCAAAGCCCTTGATGGAGGGATTCAGCACGCCCCGGTTGGAGGGCCGGCCGTATTCGCCGTTGATGGTGGTAGCTGCGGTGGGATAGTCGATGGCATAGGCGATGGCCTGACGGAAATCCACGTCATCGCCGGGGGCGCGGCTGCAGCCGAAGAGCATCTGATAGCTGCCGGCGAAGGGGCTCTCCCCCAGATCCAGGTCGGGCATTCCGGTGAAGGAGTCGATCAAAGTGGCGTCGATGGGGCTGGCATAGGTGTAATAGGCGTCGCATTCGCCGTTGGCCATGGCCATCATCAGGGACGCCTGGTCCGCATAGGACTGGACGGTGACCTTGTCCACGGTGATCTCACCCAGGAAGGCATTCTCGGGCACGGCCTCATACACGGAGGTCTGGGAATCCAGATCATAGGAGACCAGCTTGAAGGGGCCGCAGCCGATGGCGGCCTCGGGCCCGGTGACGCTGGAATAATCCGTCACACCCTCCCAGATATGCTTGGCATAGACGCAGGAGGTGTTCATGACGGAGGTATTCATCCAGTAATACACATCAGGGTGGGAGAAGGTGAGGCGGCCAGCATGATCCCCCAGGATCTCGATATTCACCAGGTTGGAGAGACTGCCGACCTTCTTCACATCCCGCATATACTCGAAGGAGAACACGATGTCGTCGGCGGTGACGGGCTGTCCGTCATGCCAGATCGCGCCCTCATGCCAGGTGAAGTCCAGCACGGTGCCGTCCTCGGAGATCTGGTAGCTCTCGAAGAAATAGGGCTTCAGATCGCCGTTTTCATCCCGGTAAACGAAGTTGCCCTGGGTCAGGCCATTGTAGTTCATGCGGCCGAAGGCGTCCTTCTGGCCGGTCATATTGAAGGTATTGTTGGCCGCCGTGGTGCCGACGATCAGATTGGCCACATGCTTGGGGCCTTCCGGCGCAGGCGCTTCCGTGGGGGCGGTTTCGCCGCCGGAGGGCTGCTGGGTCGGCGCAGCCGTGGGGGCGCTTTCGCCACCGGAGGGCTGCTGGGTCGGCGCAGCCGTGGGGGCCGTGCCTCCGTTATTCTTCGTCTCCCCCGAGCAGCCGGCAAAGAGGCCGATGCAAAGCAGGAGCGCCAGCGTGAGCGCAAGGATTCTTTTCATGAAAAAACTCCTTTCTTTTCCAAATCAAACGGAAAAGAAGGAGCCCTGGGTGCAGCAATCCAGACGCGACCGGCCAAAGGGCCTTCGCGCGGAAACTCACTTCATCTCAAGACAGCCTAACTCGGAGGCTTGTACTCAAGCATCCGGACAGAGCAGGTTTCATGGCTCCGGGATCCAGCTCCCGCCCCCGCCTTCTCATGGTCTCCCACAATGGCGTGCGATACATATATCGGGGGACGGAATACCCGTTACATTGACCGGTTCGCTCAGGTTTCGCACCTGATTCCCTCTTTCCCGGCAGCGTCGGCCGCCGGTCACTCGATCCGTTTGATTCAGTTGTCGGATCATCCCCGGTGGGATCATCCATTATCAATATACTCAATCATCCCCGGGCTTTCAAGTGGACGATTTGACTAATTATTTGCTTCTGCTGTGAAGCTTTCAGTAAATATGCACAGTATATTCTACTTTTCGTATACTTATACTTTACCAAATGGAAAGCCCTGCGGAACGGATCCGCAGGGCTTTCCATTTTTATGCAGACAATCATGGTGATTGCGGATGAATGTCCAACGTGAAGGGCTGCCGCATTTTGATCAAAGAATCGTATCAGCCCAGGCCCAGGATCTCCCGGGCTTCATTGCTGGTGGCCACCTCGTTGCCGTATTCCCGGATCACGCGGGCGGCCCGCTCCACGAATTGCCGGTTAGAGTCGGCCAGCTTGCCCTTGGCATAGAGCACATTGTCCTCCATGCCCACCCGGATATGCCCGCCCAGGGCCACGGCCCCGTAGAGCATTTCCATGGCGCTGCGGCCCACCCCGAAGGTGCTCCAGGTGGAGCCGGGACACAGGGATTCCATGGTCTCCTTCATGAAGATCAGGTTCTTCATGCTGCCGGGGATGCCGTTGGCGCAGCCCATGCAGAACTGGAAATGGAGGGGGGCCTTCAGCACGCCCTTTTTCAGATAATAGGCGGCGTTGGCGATCATGCCGGGGTCGAAGGCCTCCACTTCCGGCTTCACGCCCCACTCCTGCATATGCTTTCCCAGCTCCTCCAGGAACTGGGGGGAGTTGATGAACAGGGCGTTGTTCATCCAGTTCATACTACCGCAGTCATAGGAAGCCATTTCGGGACGGAGCAGCTCCAGATGGGCCTGCCGGGTCTCGTCGGTGGCATAGAGGTCGCCGGAGGTGGTCATATTCAGCACCACGTCGCAGTCGGGGTGGTTCTTCCGTAGGAGGCTCACCGTTTCCGCGAACTTATCCTTGTTCATGGTGCCGTTGCCCTCGTCGTCCCGCATGTGGAGGTGGGCGATGGCAGCCCCCGCCAGCCAGCAGTCATAGACGTCCTCGGCGATCTCCGCCGGGGTCATGGGCACATTGGGATTATTTTCCTTCTTGGGCCACGCGCCGGTGGTGGCCACGGTGATGATGGTTTTTGCCATGGCTGCCTCCCTTACTTCTTGCGGGAGAACAGCTTCTGCATGTACTCCAGGGCGCTGTCGCCGTTGCCCTCGGGGAAGCCGTAGCCGGTGCCGCCGTAGGCATAGGTGCGGTCGGGCACGCTGGGGTCGATGTCCTTCTCGTCCACTTCCGCCGCCACGCGGGCCATGCTTCCGTCGCCCAGATACCAGCGCAGGGGGAAGCAGTTGAAGCGGAACCAGCGGCCGGGGATGATCTTGTCCAGATCGCCGCCCAGGTTCTCCACGCCCACGATGCCGTGGCCCAGCATCTCCTTGTGGCAGGGCTCCCAGGTGCCCCATACGCCGATGTCCTCCAGGTCGCCGGCGTAGTCATGATAAGCCTTCTCGCCATAGAGCTTGATGTAGGTGAATTTATCGAACTTGGCATAGGCCTCCTCGCCGAAGAGCTCGATGTATTCCTCGGTGATGGGCTTGCCGGTGGCGCCCAGCAGGTTCATGCGGGTCATGCCGTTGTTGCCCATGGCGGTGTGCAGCGGATGGTCCAGAGCCTGGGAGTCCATGGCCACGCACTTGACCTTGTTCTTCACGAACCACTTGCCCGCCTCGATGCCGGTGCCGGCGGCGTAGTGATAATAGGCCTTGGTGTCGTCGAAGAGGCGGTGCATGCCGGTGTTGAGGCAGATGATCTTGCCCTTGAGCTTCTTCTGATCGACGCCGTATTTCTTGCAGGCGTCGTCCAGGTGCTTGTCGGTGATGAGGCCCCAGGGCTCGATGTCGATCTTCAGCACCACGGCCTGGCCGGTGTAGGCGTCGATGGGCATCTCATGGGTGTAGCGGGCGCGGCGGCCGTCGAACTCATACTCCATGACGTGCCGGGGGGCGTCGCAGTGGGTGCCGGTGTGCATGGTGCAGGTGATCTTCTGGGTCAGCACGCCGCCCTTGGCCATGGTGTGCTGGTTGTCGATCACGGGCTTGTCGAAATAGGGCCAGCGGGGGATCTCCGCGCTGAAGGGGTGAGTCAGGTCGATGAATACGGTCTTTGCCATGTGGTTATCCTCCCTTTAGTAATTATTTCCCGTAAAGCATTTTGATCAGATACGCATTGAGGTCGGAGTTGCAGGCCTGCACCTCCTCCGGGGTCCACTTGCGGAAGCCCTCCCCAGTCTTGAAGCCCTGCTTTCCCTCGGCTTTGAGCTGCTCCAGCAGGGGCGAGGGCCGGTGGGAATCCTCCAGATACTGCAAAATATAATCGTGGATGCTCCAGGTCAGGTCCATGCCCACCATGTCCGCATTCTCCAGGGGGCCCAGCTGGGGCAGGCGGAGGCCGAAGGAATACTTCACGGCCTTGTCCACGGTCTCGGCGTCGGCGATCCCGTTTTCCACGATGCTGATGGCCTCCCGCCACAGGGCATGCTGCATCCGGTTGGCGATGAAGCCGGGCACATCCTTCTTGCAGAGGACCGGCTCCTTCCCCACGCCCGCCAGCACCTCCATGACGGTCTGGGCGGTCTCGTCGGAAGTGGCGTCGGATTTCACCACCTCCACCAGGGGGATCAGGTGGCCGGGATTCCAGAAGTGGGTTCCCACGAAGCGGTCGCGCTTGCGGAGGTCCCGGCTGATGAGGCTGGGGCTCATGACGCTGGAATTGGTGCAGAAGATGGTGTCCTCCCGGCAGCGCTCCTCCAGCATGGCGAAGGTCTGCCGCTTCACATCCATATCCTCGAACACCGCTTCCACCACAAGGTCCGCCCGGGACAGCAGGGGGCTGGCTTTGTCCGTGGTGAAGGAGACGCGGCTGAGGCGCTCCTCCAACTCCGCGCTGTCCAGCACGCCTTTGGCGACCAGCTCCGCCGTATTCTGCCGGATGCCGGCGGCCACGTCCACCTCCTTCATGTCATAGACGCCCACCTGATAGGCGGGATTCTTCGTGAAGACGAAGGCGATGTTTTTCCCCATCATGCCGCCGCCGGCGATGAGGATATTTTTGATCTCCTTCACGGCTTACACCACCAGATAGCCGCCGGAGCAGTCGCAGTTAGCGCCGGTGATATAGTCCGAAGCGGCGGAGGAAAGGAACAGGGCATAGCCCACGAAATCGCTGGGCTCGGCCAGTCTTCCCACGGGTTCCCGGTTCAGGAAGTTTTTGTAGACCTGGCTTTCGGGGTCAAACATCCACTCCGTCAGGTCGCTGCGGAACACGGTGGGGCAGATGGAATTGACGTTGATCTTGTACTTGGCGGTGAGGTCGGCAGCCAGGCAGTTGACCATCAGGTCAGCGCCGCCCTTGGAGGTGCAGTAGCCGGTGTAGCCCGCCATGCCCCGCTTACTGCGCTGGGAGGTGGTGATGACCATTTTGCCGCCCTTACCCTGCTTGACCATCTGCTCTGCCACGAACTTCGTGACGATGTAGACGCTCTTGCAATCGGCGTCCATGATGTACTGCCATTCCTCCACGCTCTGGTCCAGGACGCTGGCGGGCTTGTTGAAGCCGTGGCACACCGCCAGGATGTTCACTTCGCCGTATTTTTCCACGCAGGCGGCGATGCAGGCCTTCACGTCCTCTTCCTTGGCGGGGTCCGCCACGAACCAGGCGCAGTCGATGCCCTCGGCCTTGAATTCCTCCTCCAGGGCCTTCAGCTTGGCTTCGTTGCGGCCGGTCATAAAGACCTTGGCCCCGGCATAGCCGTAAGCCTTGCTCAGGACGCAGCCCAGGGCGCCCGTGGCGCCGGTGACCAGGGCCACCTTGCCCGCCACGGAAAACATGTTGTTCACGAAATTTCTTTCTACCGCTACCATCGTAATCCTCCTTCATTGGTCGATATGTCGTTATATATCGTTTTATTTATATATGTACGTTCATGTAAATTTACTATATCCCAACCCTCTCCTCTTTTCAATTACTCACTTGTTTCTCAATCCCTTACCGTTTGGTAAGTAGTAACCGCTTGGTGTCCGCGAAACGCTGCGGTTTTCAGCCCGGTTTTTGTGCAGTTTTTCCCGTAAGGCCACGGATCTTCATCACAACGCACAAATCCGGAACCGGAATTTCGTCGTTTTGTCATTTCCTCAAGGGAAAGTCTGTGGTATGATAAAGGAAAATATAGGAAGCTGTTCGGACGGAAAAGGAGGCGGCAGAACGATGGCGCGGGAGGACTTTGCCAATCCCACGAATCCCTATCACTATGCGCTGCATTGCCTGGGCGGAAAATGGAAGATGACCATCCTCCACGAGATCTATACCCACGGCTCCATCCACTTCAACCAGACCCTGAAGGTGCTGCCTCTTTCGGAAAAGGTGCTGAGCCAGCAGCTCAAGGAGCTCATCAGCGACGGGCTGGTGCGGCGCATCGTCAGCAGCGACACCTTCCCCCCTTCCACAGAATACGAGCTGACGGAGGAGGCGGCGGACCTGATCCCCGCCCTGGACATCCTCTATATCTGGAGCATCCGGCAGATGGACGCCAAAAGAATACCCATTGACGCGGACGCCTTCGCCGTCCACAAGTCGGAAAAGTATCTGGAAGCCCTGGGGGACATCATGAAGGCCAACGGCTTCTATCTGGGTCAGAGCCGAAGCGCGAAACGATAAGAAAAAGCAAATCAAACCGGAACAGGAGAGGTAATATGCAGGTAAACGACGTCATTCACGGTTTTCAGGTCAAGCGCGTCCGCTCCCTGGAGGAGCTGGGGGGCGACTTCTATGAAATGGAGCATCTGCGCACCGGCGCGCAGCTCGCCTGGCTGGCCAGGCCCGACGAGAACAAGACATTTTCCATCGCTTTCAAGACCCTGCCGGAGGATTCCACCGGCGTGTTCCACATCCTGGAACATTCGGTGCTCTGCGGCTCGGACAAATATCCCCTCAAGGAGCCCTTCGTGGAGCTGCTGAAAAGCTCCGTGCAGACCTTCCTCAACGCCATGACCTACCCGGACAAGACGGTCTACCCCGTCAGCACCCGGAACGACCGGGATTTTCTGAACCTCATGGACGTGTATCTGGACGCGGTGCTGCATCCGGCCATCTATCACAAGCCGGAGATCTTCCGGCAGGAGGGCTGGCGCTACGAGGGCGAGGGGGAAGCCCTCTGCTATCAGGGCGTGGTCTTTAATGAGATGAAGGGCTCCATGTCCTCCCCCACCAATGTGCTGTTCCACGAGGCCCTTCGCCTGCTCTTCCCCGACAACTGCTACCGCCACAATTCCGGCGGCGACCCCGCCGTGATCCCGGACCTGAGCTACGAGCAGTTCCTCGCCTGTCACCGGAAATACTACCATCCCTCCAATTCCCGCATCTCCCTGGTGGGCAGCGTGGACATGGACGCGGCGCTGGCAAAGATCGACGGCTATCTCAGCGCCTTCGACAAGCTGGAGGCGGACTTCACCATCCCCATGCAGAAGCCCGTGGAGGCCGTCACCCAGGTGGCGCCCTATGAGATCGGCGAGGAGGAGGATCCGACGAAGCGCGCCATCATCAGCAGCGGCGGCGTGCTGGGCGATTACAGCGACCAGCTGCGCACCTTCACCGCCGCTGTGCTGACGGACTACCTCACCGGCGACAACGAAGCGCCCCTGAAGCGGGCCGTCATCGACAAGGGGCTGGCCCAGGATTTCACACTCTCCCTGGAGGACGGCATCCAGCAGCCCTTGCTGTTCTGGATGGCCATGAATACGGAAGAGGAGGCCCTGGAGCCCCTGCGGGCGGCCGTGCGGGAGACCCTGGAAAAGCTGGTCTCGGAGGGTCTGGACAAGGAACGGCTGCGGGCCTGCTTCCACCGCTTCGCCTTCCGGAAGCGGGATCGGGAATCCGGCAGCGAGCCCCGCAGTCTCCTGGAGGCCATCACCCTGCTGGACACCTGGCTTTACGGGGGCGACCCGGCGGCGGCCCTCATGGTGGAAGGCACCCTGAAAGAGCTGGAAGAAAAGCTGGAGGCAGGCTGGTTCGAGCGCTTCATCAGGGAATTCTTCCTGGAAAACGAACACACCGTCACGTTGGTGATGGTGCCCTCCAAAACTCTGGCAGCCCAGCGGCGGGAGAAGGAAGCCGCCCGGCTCCATAAGGAAAGCGAAGGCTGGGCCGAGGCGGACAAGGAGAGGCTGAAGGCGGAAGCGGAAGCCCTGAAAGCCTGGCAGCAGACCCCCGACAGCGAAGAAGCCCTGAAGACCATCCCCATGCTGAAGCTAAGCGACCTCAGCGAAAAGCCGGAACGTCTGCAAATGACGGAGACCGTTTTCAAGGGCGTCCCCGCCCTGCGGCACGTCACAGGCAGCGCCATCGCCTATTTCCGCGCCATTTTCCGGGCCACGGAACTGACGTCGGAGGAGCTCCCGGTGCTGTACGTCCTCTCCCAGGTGCTGGGCAGCATGGGCACGAAAAAGCACGACAGGGCCGCCCTGACCCTGGCGATCAAGGACACTCTGGGCCATCTGTATTTCGCGCCGGGGATCGCGCCCGGCTCCGACCCGCAGCATTGCATCGTGGCGGTCAGCTTTTCCGCCGCCTGTCTGCGGGAACAGTCAGGCAAAGCCGCGGCGCTGGTGGGAGAGATCCTGCGGGAGACGGTCTTCGAGGACATGGGACTTCTTCGGGATATCCTGCAGCAGGCCTCGGTAGCCGCGAAAATGACCCTGGCAAGCAACGGCCTCAATTATGCTCTGACACGGGCGCTGGGCAATCTGACCGCCCAGGGCGCAGCCAGCGAACAGCTGAGCGGCGTCAGCTTCCTGCGGTGGCTGGAAAAGACCCTGGAAGAAGGGGACGAAGCCCTGCGCCGCCTGCTGGATAAGATGGCCGTCATGGCCGGGAAGCTGTTCACCCGGGAACGCGTGACCCTTTCCCTTTCCGAAGCATTCCCGGACGAAGCGGCGGCGCTACTGCTGGACTGCATCCCCTCGGACGGCTGCACGCCCCCCAAAGAGACCGCTTATCCCATCCCCGGGGCCAAGCGGGAAGGCCTCGCCATCCCGGCACAGGTGTCCTTTGCCGTCATGAGCAGCAATTTCTTCCTCCATGACCGCAGGTATTCCGGCTGCATCCCCGTGCTGTCCAACGTGCTGAATTACGGCTATCTCTGGAACGAGATCCGGGTGCAGGGCGGCGCTTACGGCTGCGGCTTCATCGGCCGGGACAGCGGCGACGCCGCTTTCTACACCTATCGTGATCCCCAGCCGGGCCGAAGCCTGGAAGTGATCGCCAAAGCGGCGGATTTCCTTCGGAGCTTCTGCGCTTCCGACCCCGATCTGACCGGCTTTATCCTCAGCTCCGTCTCCGCTGTGGACCCCCTGCGCAATTCCACCGACAAGATGAACGCCGGAGAAAAGCGCTATTTGTGGGGCATCACCCAGGAGGACGTAGATAAGCGTTACCATGACCTGGTGCACACCACGCCCGACGACCTGCTGGCCCTCTGCGGCATGCTGGAGGACATCGCGGCGGAGAGGTCCGTCTGCGTGGCGGCGGGCAAGGATCTGCTCACCGCCTGCGGCGACGCTCTGGATACCGTTGTGACAGTGTAAAAACAAAGGACGCGAAAACGGGAACCGCCAAGAGGCAGTTCCCGTTTTTGATTAGGGCAATACCGCATAATTCTGGTATTTTCGTCAGATTGTCTGAAAATCGCGGGGAATACTTCCTGTATTGGCCAAGATTTTCGGGCAATATGACGGAACATTATGCAAGCAAGATGCGTGCCAGGAATTGTGCGGTATTGCCTTAGCTGTTCTTCAGTTGACGATGTTCTGCGGCGTCTCCCCCGCTGCCACGCGGCGGGCGTTTTCCCAGATGATGCCGAAATAGCGGCGGAAGGAGCCCGCGGTGATGCCCCCGATGTGGGGGGACAGCACCAGCCGCTCCCGCAGGGCGGGAGGCAGCTGCAAAAGGGGATTGTCCGCCGTCACCGGCTCGGGGCTCAGAGTATCCAGCCCCGCGCCCAGAAGATGGCCGCTCTCGATGGCGCTGCGGAGGGCCTCCTGGTCCACGATCTCCCCCCGGGCGGTGTTGATGAGGATGCTCCCCGGCTTCATGAGGCTCAGGGCCCGCTCCCCGATGATCCCCGCCGTCTCCGGCGCCACGGCGAGATGGACGGAAACGATGTCGCACTCGCTGAGCAGCCGGTCAAAGGGCAGGTATTCAAAGCCCGACTCCGGCTTGGGGGTACGGTTCCAATAGCTGACGCGGCTGCCGAAGGCGCGCAGCAGCTCCGCCGTCGCTCCGCCGATGGCCCCGAAGCCCAGGATGCCCACGTGACAATCCCGCAGCTCCGTGATGCCGCTGCGGAAGCAGCGGCCCTTGGCCTCCGCCTGCCGGGCTTCGAAGACCATGCGGTCAAATTCCTTGAGGTTGCGCAGCAGGGCCAGCATCAGCAGCACCGCCTGCTCCGCCACGGCCCCGGCGTTGGCCCCGGCACAGTTGCACACCGGGATCCCCCGGCTGCGGGCCGCCTCCAGGTCAAAGAGATGGAAGCCCACGCCCTGGGACTGGATCAGCTTCAGGCTGGGCAGGCGGGCGATCAGGCTCCCCCGCACCGGGGTCATGGGGTCCGCCACGATCACCGCCGGGTCAAAGGCGGCGATGGCCTCCTCATCCGGCTCCTTGTTCCCGAAAAAGCGCAGCTCATAGTCCTCCGGCAGCTTTTCCGGAGAGGCGTAGCGATTGAAATTGTCTTCATCCAGCAAAATGGCGATCTTCACGGCAGCACCCTCCCGCTCATAGGCTTTTCTATTATGATAGCCGCTTTGCGGCCGCTTTGCAACGGCAATCTTCCCACGGGAGCGGAAACGGTAATGATTGCATTTGCGCAGCAGCAGTGATATATTGATGCATTGTAAGGATCACTGGGCAAATCCCAACGGCAAAATAGGAGGTTCTTATGGCAGACAGACCGCAAGGCCGGCAAAAACACGTCACCGGCACAGGAAATCAGATCAACACCCAGGGGAGTGGGCTGCATACCGGACCGGTAGGTCATTCCTCCAGTCAATCCCGCCCCACCGGACAGGCCCGCCCCACGGGACAGTCCCGTCCCTCCGGACAACCCCGTCCCATCGGGCAGCCCCGTCCGCAGCAGCAGGCTTCCGGCGGCACCCGTGCCGGGGGCGGCGGCGGACTGATAAAGATCATCATCGCGGCGGTAGTCCTGCTGGGCGGCGGAGGCGGGCTTTTCGGCCTGCTGGGCGGCGGAGGCGGCGACGGCGGCAGCGGCAGCACCACGCCCTCCTCCGGCTACACCCAGCCCTACACCCAGCCCACGGCGAGCAGCCAGAGCGGGTATAACCAGAGCGGCAGCCAGGGCAGCATCGGCGGCATCGGTTCTCTGGGCCAGACCCTGGACATCGGAAGCCTGCTGGGTTCCAGCGTGGGCAGCGTCTCCACCGGCTGGACCGGCAGCACCAACACCGGCAAGCTGAACACCAGCGTGGACCCGGCGGCCCGGGATAAATACACGAATATCCTGGGCGGCGGGAAGGACACGGTGACCATCATGGTCTACATGTGCGGCTCCGACCTGGAATCCAAGAGCGGCATGGCCACCTCGGACCTGGCGGAAATGACCGGGGCCACCCTCAGCGACAAGGTGAACATCATCGTCTACACCGGCGGCGCCACCGCCTGGAAGAACAATGTGGTCAGCAGCAGGGTCAACCAGATCTACAAAGTGGAATCCGGCGGCCTGCGCACCCTGGTCTCCGACGACGGTACAGCGGCCATGACCGATCCCAACACCCTGTCCTCCTTCATCAAATACTGCACCAAGAATTATCCCGCCAACCGCAACGAGCTCATCTTCTGGGACCACGGCGGCGGCTCCATCAGCGGCTACGGCTACGACGAAAAGAACCCCCGCAGCGGCTCCATGGGCCTCAGCAGCATCAGCCAGGCCCTCAAAGCGGGCGGGACAAAATTCGATTTCATCGGCTTCGACGCCTGCCTCATGGGCACCCTGGAAAACGGCCTGACCCTGGCCCCCTATGCGGACTACCTGATCGCCTCCGAGGAGACCGAGCCGGGCATCGGCTGGTATTACACGAACTGGCTCACCTCCCTCTCCGGCAACACCTCCATGTCCACCCTGGAGATCGGCAAGGCCATCGTGGACGACTTCGTCGCCACCTGCGACCGGAAGTGCAACGGCCAGAAGACCACCCTCAGCGTGGTGGACCTGGCGGAGCTGGAAAAGACCGTGCCCGCCAAGTTCAAGGATTTCGCCACCGACCTTTCCGGCATGCTGCAGAACAACGAATTCACCGCCGTTACCAACGCGCGAAACAGCAGCCGGGAATTCGCCACCTCCAGCAAGGTGGATATGGTGGACCTGGTGGACCTGGCCTACAAGCTGGACACCGAGGAGAGCAAGGCCCTGGCCAAGACCCTTCTCAGCGCGGTGAAGTACAACCGCACCTCCTCCAGCATCACCAACGCCTACGGCATCTCCATCTACTTCCCCTATCAGAAGAAGGACCGCGTAAACAGCGCCGTCAGCGCCTACAAGGCCCTGGGCCTGGACAGCGAATACACCCGCTGCATCCAGCAGTTTGCCAGCGTGCAGGGCGCGGGCCAGACCGTGGCTTCCGCCGGCAGCGGCGTGGGCAGCCCCCTGGGTTCCCTCATGGGCGGCGGCAGCGGCAGCATGGTTTCCTCCGACCTGATCTCCGGCCTGCTGGGCAGCTTCCTCAGCGGCGGCGGCGCCTTTGACCTGGGGGACCGTGCGCTGGATACGGACGCTCTCACCGCCTATCTGAAGGACAACCGCTTCGACCCCGCCGAGCTCACCTGGCAGAGCTACAACGGCGAAAACGTCCTGGCTCTCAGCGAAAGTAACTGGAAGATGGTCCACGACCTCAGCCTCAGCGTCTGGCTGGACAACGGCAGCGGCTACATCGACCTCGGCCTGGATAACGTATTCGACTTCACCGCCGAAGGGTATCTGAAGGGCGAGTACGACGGCACCTGGCTGGCCATCGACAACCAGCCCGTGGCTTACTACTACGAGGACACCGTGATGGACGGCGACAATTATGTGATCACCGGCTACGTCCCCGTGCTGCTCAACGGCAGCCGGGCGGAGCTGATCCTGATCTTCGACAACGCCCATCCCTACGGCTTCATCGCAGAAGCCCGCAGCGTGTATCCCGACGGGGAGACGGACACCGTTTCCAGGGGCACCGACAGTCTTATCCCCGGGGAGGACGTGATCCAGTACATTGCGGACTTCTATACCTACTCCGGCAGCTATCAGGACAGCTATCTGATCTCCGATCCCGTGCTCTACACCGGCGAGGAGCAGATCAGCAACGTGTATATCACCAATTCCGGCACCCCCAACGCCTGCTACCTCTTCACCGACATCTTCAACCAGGAATACTGGACGCCGGTGATCCCGTAAAAACAGCATTGGCTCAGACACGAAGCGGGCGCAGCCGTCACTGGCTGCGCCCGCTTCGTGTTTTTTCCTGTTCAGCCGAAGGTAGCAAAGAACCGCTTCGGGTCCAGCAGCTCCTCCGCATATTTGTCCATGGTCTCCCGGTCCCAGTCCCACCAGCGCACCCGGAGAAGGGTCTCGATCTCCGCCGGGCCATATCGGAACTTCAGCACCCGGGCCGGAGCGCCGCCCACCACGGCATAGGGCGGTACGTCCCCGTTCACCACGGCCCCGGCGGCCACGATGGCCCCGTCTCCGATCACGCGGCAGCGGGAGACATTGATGAAGGCGTTTGCGCCGATCCACACGTCGCTGCCGATGACGATCTTCTCCCCGCGGTTCACCACGCGGGGGTCCTCCTTCACCCTGGCATAGTACTTCGCCTGGTTCTCCGGAGAGAAGAACTGCTGGAAGCGCCCGGTGCCGATGAGGTTCAGGGGATGGTCATGGTGGAAATAGGCGGTCTCGTTGATGCTGGTGCAGCGGCCTACCTTCTCGAAAAAGACGGCGGCGGCAAAGGAAAAGTCCTGGGAATTGTAGAAGCTGCCCCGCCCGATGGAAGCGCCCATGTATTTCCAGTCCACCGGCAGGCCCCACATATACATGTCGGACTGGTCGTAGTAATCCTCGAAGGGACGAAAGCCCATTTCCGCCAGGACCGGCGCAGCCTCCCTGCCCTTTTCGGCCACGATCACATAATGCCGGGCAGGGTCATAGGCTTCCCCGGCGGCATAGCTCAGCACCTCCCGCTCCCTGGAATAGGTCTCGATCATATAGGGCCGGGCGGCCTGCCCGGCGGGGTAAACCATCATGGCGTTTCCTCCCGAAATACGCTTCGAGGGCGAAGGGAACAGGCCTTCGCCCCCGAAGGTTTATACTCAAATTCAATAAAAACATTGAATTGTTTTTATTGGCCGGATGCGTTCGCATCCGGCACCTCGCATACAATGCGAGGCGATTTGCAGTGTAATACGATCTTTTTCCAGCCGAAGTGCTGGAAAACTGCGGTGAGACTTCACCGCAGTCATAAAACGATTCTAATCGTTTTATGGAAGATCAGTATTATTTTGCCGCGGTTTCGCAGTAGATGCAGCGGTAGACCCGCTTCTCCCGGTCCGTGAGCTTGAAGATCTGCTTCAGCTCCTGCTCCGTGGAGGTGATGCAGCGGGGATTGTAGCAGCGGATGACGTCCACCAGACGGTCCGGCATCTCCACCGCCTGCTTGCTCACCAGCTTCCCATCCCGGATGATGTTCAGGGTCGCGCCGGGGTCCACATAGCCGATGACCTGGAAATCCACGGGGATATCCGCGTCGATCTTGATGATGTCCTTCTTCCCCATCTTCCGGCTCACCACGTTTTTGATGATGGCTACGGAGACATCCAGGCTGTCCAGCCCCAGGAGGGAATAAAGGCGCATACCGTTCCCGGCGGTGATGTGGTCGATGACCACGCCGTTCTGGATAGAATCGATGTTCATATGGTCCCCGCCTCCTTGAGCAGCATCAGAATCAAGGCCATGCGCATGAATTTGCCGTTGAGCACCTGCTTGAAATAGCAGGCCCGGGGGTCACGGTCGATGGCCACGCTGATCTCGTTCACCCGGGGCAGGGGGTGGAGAATGGCCATGTCCTTCTTTGCAAAGCGCAGCTTCTCCGGGGTGAGGATATAGCTGTCCTTGAGGCGGAGGTAATCCTCCTCGTTGAAGAAGCGTTCCCGCTGCACCCGGGTCATATAGAGGATGTCCAGCTCGGGGATGGCCTCCTCCAGGGAGGTGGTCTGCTGATAGGGGATGCCCTGCTTTTTCAGCACGTCCCGCTTGACATAGCTGGGCACCTTCAGCTCCTCCGGGGAGATAAGCACGAAGCGCACATCCCGATAGCGGCTGAGGGCGTTGATGAGGGAGTGGACGGTGCGCCCGAATTTCAGGTCGCCGCAGAGTCCCACGGTGAGTCCCTCAAAGGCCCCCTTCTCCCGCCGGATGGTCAGCAGGTCCGCCAGAGTCTGGGTGGGGTGGCAGTGGCCCCCGTCACCGGCGTTGATCACCGGCACGTCGGCATTCTCCGCCGCCACCAGCGCCGCCCCCTCCTTGGGGTGGCGGATGGCGATGATGTCCGCATAGCAGGAGACCACCTTGGCGGTGTCCGCCACGCTCTCCCCCTTGGCCGCCGAGGAGGAGGCCGCGGAGGACATGGAGATCACGTTGCCCCCCAGCTCATACATGGCGGCCTCGAAGCTCATGCGGGTGCGGGTGGAGGGCTCGAAGAAGAGGGTGGCCAGCTTTTTGCGGCGGCAGATCTCGGCATAGTCGTCGGGCTTCGCCACAATGTCCAGGGCCGTGGCCATGAGGCCCTCCAGCTCCGCCGTGGTCAGGTCCAGAATGTCTATGACGCTTCTCATGCTTTTGCTCCGTTGACGGCCAGATAAGCCTGGATCCTGGCGATATGCTCCTCATTCCGGGGGTCCTCGGAGAGGTATTCCAGAATGTCATACACCGTGGCGATGCTGTAAACCGGGAAGCCGAACGCCGCTTCCACTTCCTGCACGGCGGATTTTTCGCCCTGTCCCTTTTCCTTCCGGTCCACCATGACGAAGGCGGCGGCCACCTTCACCCCCTCCAGGGGATCCAGCAGGGCCATGCTCTCCCGAATGGCGGTGCCCGCGGTGATCACATCCTCGATGATGACCACCTCCTGGCCGGACTTCGGCACATAGCCCACCAGCAGGCCGCCCTCGCCGTGGTCCTTGGCCTCCTTGCGGTTGAAGAAGAAGGGCGCGTCCAGTCCCTCCTTCGCCAGGGCCGCGGCGGCGGAGACCGCCAGGGGGATGCCCTTGTAGGCGGGCCCGAAGAGGACGGCATCCTTCCGCCCCAGCTTTTCCATGTAAGCCTTCGCGTAGAATTCTCCCAGGCGGGCGATCTGCGCGCCGGTCTTGATCTCCCCGGCATTGATGAAATAGGGTATCTTCCGCCCGCTCTTGGCGGTGAAATCCCCGAATTTCAGCACGCCCGCCCCTTCCAGGAAGGCGATGAAATCTCTCTTATACTGTTCCATATCCCTTACCTCAATCCACAAATTCCGCGACGCAGCGCCCGTAGGCCGCCGCCGGGTCCGGTGCGGCGGTGATGGGCCTGCCCACCACGATATAGTCCGAGCCGATTCTTTTCGCCT
Organism: Oscillospiraceae bacterium; assembly: GCA_902795345.1. Taxonomy (GTDB): domain Bacteria; phylum Bacillota; class Clostridia; order Oscillospirales; family Oscillospiraceae; genus UBA1774. Next base: position 15,972 of record CADBKO010000036.1, on the reverse strand, counting down.
CCGCCGGGGTCATGACCCGCTTCTGGTCGCCCTTGTCCCCGTCGGCAAAGCGGACGCCGGGGGTGACGGTGAGGAAGCCTTTGCCGCAGACCTCATGGACTTTCGCTGCCTCCAGCGGGGAGCAGACCACCCCGTCCAGCCCGGCGTCCCGGGCATTGCGGGCATAGTGCATGACGGTCGCCGGCATGGTCTCCGGGATCAGCAGCTCGCGCTGCATGGTCTCCTCGTCGGTGCTGGTGAGCTGGGTGACGGCGATCAGGAGAGGGCGGCTGCCGTCGGGCCGTGTGAGCCCTTCCAGGGCAGCGGCCATCATGGCCTTCGTCCCGGCAGCGTGGACATTCACGATGTCCGCGCCCAGGCTTGCGAGCACCGCCATGGCTTTCTTCACCGTATTGGGGATATCGTGGAGCTTCAGGTCCAGGAAGACCTTGTGGCCCCGCTCCTTCAGGCTGCGCACGATCTGCGGGCCTTCCGCATAGTACAGCTCCATGCCGATCTTCACAAAGGGCCGGGCCGAGCCCAGCTTGTCCAGAAAGGCCAGGGTCTCCCCCGCTGAGGGGAAATCACAGGCCACGATCACGTCTTTTCCCATGCGTGTCCTCCTCCGATGATGTCCGAAAGCCGCTCGATCCCATATTTATCCATCTCCGCCGGAAGGTCGTCGATGATCTTTTTGCAGGCAAAGGGGTCTGTCAGGTTGGCGGCTCCCACCTCCACGGCGGCCGCCCCCGCCAGCATCATTTCGATCACGTCGGCGGCGCTGGAAACGCCCCCCATGCCCACCACGGGGATGGACACCGCCCCCGCCACCTGATACACCATCCTGAGGGCCACGGGAAACACCGCCGGGCCGCTGAGGCCCCCCATGGTGTTGGCCAGGATGGGCTTCCTCGTCCGCAGGTCCAGGCGCATGCCCAGCAGGGTGTTGATGAGGCTCAGGCCGTCCGCCCCCGCCTCCTGACAGGCCAGAGCCACGCTGACGATATCCGTCACATTGGGGGTGAGCTTGAGGATGACGGGCTTTTTCGTCACGGCCTTCACCGCCCGCACCACCTGGGCGGCGGCCTTCGGGTCGGTACCGAAGCTCATGCCGCCCCCGTGGACATTGGGGCAGCTTACGTTCACTTCCAGCCAGCCCACCTGCTCCTCCTTGTCCAGCAGGGCGCAGGTATAGGCATAATCCTCCACGCTGAAGCCGCTGACGTTGGCCATCACCGGCTTGCGGAAGCACTTTTTCAGCTTGGGCAGTTCCTCCGAAATGACCTTCTCCACTCCGGGATTCTGCAGGCCTACACTGTTCAGCATCCCCGCCGGGGCCTCCGCAATGCGGGGGGTGGGGTTGCCGAAGCGGGGATGGCGCGTGGTGCCCTTGAAGGAGAAGGTGCCCAGGCAGTTGATGTCGTACAGCCCGGCAAATTCATAGCCGTAGCCGAAGGTGCCGGAGGCGGGGATCACCGGATTATCCAGGGTGATGCCGCAGAGGTCCACGCTCAGTCTTCCCATGCGATCTCCTCCTTCCGCAGCACCGGGCCTTCCTTGCAGATGCGCTTGTAACCGGTGATGGTTTTGCAGCTGCATCCCATGCAGGCCCCGAAGCCGCAGCCCATGCGCTTCTCGAAGCTGAGCTGGCCGGAGCCCTTGGCGGTCTTATACACGGCCCGCAGCATGGGCTCGGGGCCGCAGCAGTAGTAATAGCTGTAGCTTTTTGGCAGGGCGTCCGTCACAAAGCCCCGGACGCCATAGCTTCCGTCCGCCGTGGCGATGGTGACGGTGCAGCCCAGGGCGCGGAATTCCTCCTCATAGAAGATTTCGGAGGCCTTGTTGAAGCCCAGCAGGGCATGGACAGCCTTGCCCTGGGCGCGCAGGCGCTTCGCCAGCAGATACATAGGCGGCACGCCCACGCCGCCGCCGATGAGCAGGGGCGCTTCCCCCGCGTCTGCGAGATCGTAGCCGTTGCCCAGGCCCGTCAGCACGTCCAGCTTTTCTCCCGGCTGCATGGCGGCCATCTGCGCCGTGCCCTGCCCCACCACCTTGTAAATGATGGCTGCGCTGTCCTCCCCCAGGTCGCAGAGGGAGATGGGGCGCCGGAGGAACCGCCCCTCCAGCTTCAGGTTCAGGAACTGGCCGGGGGCGGTGAAGGCGCTCACGTCCCCCTTGAGGACCATACGGTAAACTTCCCTCGTCAGCGGCTTGTTCTCCGCGACGGTCATAACGCAGTCCTTCATCAGGCGTCGATGGTGGAGATGGTGAGGGTGGTCTCCTCCAGCACGTCCAGGAGGACCCGCACCGTGTCCAGGGCGGTGAAGATGGTCACGTTGTTCTCCGTGGCCAGCTGCCGGATCTTCACGCCGTCGCTGGTCTCGGAAAGGGAGCTTATGTCCCTGGTGTTGATGACATAGGCGATGTGGCCCTGGCGGAGAGCGTCGGGGATCTCCTCGCTGTCGTCGCTGATCTTCTTCAGCACATGGGTGCGGATGCCGTTCTCCTTGAGGAAGCGGGCGGTGCCCTCCGTGGCCTGGATGTTGAAGCCCAGGTTATAGAAGCGGCGGATGAGGGGCAGGGCCTCCGCCTTGTCCTTGTCTGCGATGGTGGCCAGGACGGTGCCGTAGTTCTGCAGGCGCATGCCCGCCGCCTGCAGGGCCTTATACAGAGCGCGGTTGAGCTTGTCGTCGTAGCCGATGGCCTCGCCCGTGGACTTCATCTCCGGGGAGAGGTAGGCGTCCAGGCCCTTGATCTTATTGAAGGAGAAGACGGGCACCTTCACATAGTAGCGCTTCTTCTCCTCCGGGTAGAGGCAGAAGATGCCCTGCTCCTTGAGGCTCTTGCCCAGGATGACCTCTGTGGCGATGTCCGCCAGGGAGTAGCCGGTGGACTTGGAGAGGAAGGGCACGGTGCGGGAGGAGCGGGGATTCACCTCGATGATATAGACCCGGTCCTCCGAATCCACGATGAACTGGATGTTGTAGAGGCCCACGATGCCGATGCCCTTGCCCAGCTTCTTGGCATACTGCAGAATGACGCCCTTCACCTTGTCGGAGATGGAGAAGGTGGGATAGACGCTGATGGAGTCGCCGGAATGGATGCCGGTGCGCTCCACCAGCTCCATGATGCCGGGCACGAAGACGTCGATGCCGTCGCAGATGGCGTCCACTTCCACTTCCTTGCCCTGGATATACTTGTCCACCAGCACGGGCTTGTCCGCGTCGATCTCCACGGCAGTCTTGAGGTAGTGCCGCAGCTGCTCCTCATTGGCCACGATCTGCATGGCCCGGCCGCCCAGCACGAAGCTGGGGCGCACCAGAACGGGATAGCCGATCTCCGCGGCGGCGGCCACGCCATCCTCGATGTTGGTGACGGCCTTTCCGGGGGGCTGGGGGATGTCCAGCTCCTTCAGGATCTTCTCGAAGGAATCCCGGTTCTCCGCCCGCTCGATGGCCTCGCAGTCGGTGCCGACGATCTGTACCCCCCGGTCCATGAGGGGCTGGGCCAGGTTGATGGCCGTCTGGCCGCCCAGGGAGGCGATGACGCCCTCCGCCCCCTCGAAATCCAGGATGGCCATGACGTCCTCCGGGGTCAGGGGCTCGAAATAGAGCTTGTCGGCGGTGGTGTAGTCGGTGGAGACGGTCTCGGGGTTATTGTTGATGATGATGGATTCATAGCCCGCCCGCCGGATGGTCTGCACCGCATGGACGGTGGAATAGTCGAATTCCACGCCCTGGCCGATGCGGATGGGCCCGGCGCCCAGCACCACGATCTTCTTTTTGTCCGTCAGGCGGGACTGGTTCCGGATCTTGTCGTCCAGCAGATGCTGATAGGTGGAATAGAGATAGGCGATATATTTCCCGGTATGGAGGGTGTCCACCATGCGGAAGACGGGGGTATAGCCCAGGGCCTTGCGCTGACGGTAGACTTCGATCTCCGAACAGTTCCAGAGGCGGGCGATGGTCTTGTCCGCGAAGCCCATGGTCTTGGCCGCCAGAAGGGCCCGCTCATAACCGGGCTTGTTGCGGAGGGTCTCCTCCATCTCCACGATGCTCTTGAGACACTCCAGGAACAGCTCCGTGATCATGGTGACCTCGTGGAGCTTTTCGATGCTGACGCCCCGGCGCAGCAGCTCCGTCACGGCGAAGATGCCGTCGTCCCGGAACTCCCTGAGGTAGTCCAGCATGGCTTCCTCCGTCCAGTCGTCGAACTTGGCCAGATGGACATGGCAGACGCCGGTCTCCAGGCTCCGGACGGATTTCAGGAAGCACTCCGCCAGGGTGGAGCCGATGCCCATGACCTCGCCTGTGGCCTTCATCTGGGTGCCCAGCACGTTGGGAGCGGTGGTGAACTTATCGAAGGGGAAACGGGGGAACTTGGCCACGATGTAATCCAGGCTGGGCTCAATGGCGGCGGTGCCCCCCGCCACGGGGATCTCCTCCAGGGTCATGCCCATGGCGATCTTGGCGGTGACCCGGGCGATGGGGTAGCCGCTGGCCTTGGAGGCCAGGGCGCTGGAGCGGGAGACCCGGGGATTGACCTCAATGAGGAAATATTCGCTGGACGTGGGGTTCAGGGCAAACTGCACGTTGCAGCCGCCCTCGATCTTCAGGGCCCGGATGATCTTGATGGCGCTGTCGTTGAGCATTTTCAGATCATGCTCATTCAGGCTGAGGATGGGGGCCACCACGATGCTGTCGCCGGTGTGGACGCCCACGGGGTCCACGTTCTCCATGCCGCAGATGGTGATGGCGTGGTCGGTGGAATCCCGCATGACCTCAAATTCGATCTCCTTATAGCCCCGGACGCTCTTCTCGATCAGGACCTGGTGCACGGGGCTCAGGCGGAAGGCGTTGACCCCCAGCTCCTCCAGCTCCTTTTCGTCGTTGGCGAAGCCGCCCCCGGTCCCCCCCAGGGTGAAGGCGGGACGCAGTACCACGGGATAACCGATGTGCCTGGCCGCTTCCTTCGCTTCCTCCAGGGAGTAGGTGATCTCCGAGGGGATCACCGGCTCGCCGATAGACTGGCACAGCTCCTTGAACTTTTCCCGGTCCTCCGCCTGCTCGATGCTCTCGCTGGAGGTGCCCAGCAGCTGCACCTGACACTCCTTCAGCACGCCCTTCTTTTCCAGCTGCATGGCCAGGTTCAGCCCCGTCTGCCCGCCGATGCCGGGAACGATGGCGTCCGGGCGCTCGTAGCGCAGGATCTTGGCGATGTATTCCAGGGTGAGGGGCTCCATGTAGACCTTGTCGGCAATGGTGGTGTCCGTCATGATGGTGGCGGGGTTGGAGTTCACCAGGATGACCTCGTACCCTTCTTCCTTCAGGGCCAGGCAGGCCTGGGTGCCCGCATAGTCGAATTCCGCGGCCTGGCCGATGACGATGGGGCCGGAGCCGATGATGAGGACCTTCTTGATGTCCGTTCTCTTTGCCATATCTGTCTCCTCCGATATATGTTCAGGTGTTCTCTTTTTCCTGATATGCGATCTTCCCCGCCGCAGACGTCAGCTTGCAGCGGCCCAGCAGCTTTTCTCCCTCGAAGGGGGTGGCCTTTCCCATGGACAGGAATTCCGCCGGGTCCACGGTGAAGCTCTCCTCCAGGTCCCAGACGGTGTAATCCTCCCCCAGCGGGATGCCGAAGCGCTGCCGGGGCTTCACCGCCAGGGCGTCCAGCAGCCGGTCCATGCTGAGGATACCGGGCTTCACCAGCCGGGTATACAGAAGAGGGAAGGCGGTCTCCAGCCCCACGATGCCGAAGGCGCTCTTATCAAGGCCCCGGGCCTTCTCCTCGGCGCTGTGGGGGGCGTGGTCCGTGGCGATCATGTCCACGGTGCCGTCCAGAAGGCCCTCCAGCAGGGCTTCCCGGTCCTTTTCGCCCCGGAGAGGCGGGTTCATCTTGAAGCGCCCTTCCTCCCGCAGGTCGGCGTCCGTCAGCAGCAGATAGTGGGGCGCGGTCTCGCAGGTGACGTCCACCCCCTCCCGCTTCGCCTCGCGGATGAGGGCCACGCTCTCCCCGGTGGAGACGTGGCAGACGTGGTAGGCGCAGCCGGTCTCCTTCGCCAGGCGCAGGTCCCGCTTGATGGGGCCCCATTCGCTCTCGGAGCAAATGCCCCGGTGCCCGTGGGCCGCGGCGTATGCCCCGTCGTGGATATAGCCGCCGTGAAGCAGGCTTTCATCCTCGCAGTGGGCGGCCAGGACCTTGCCCAGGCGCTTCGCTGCCTCCATGGCGGCGCGCATCATGCTCTCGGACTGGACGCCCTTCCCGTCGTCGGAGAAGGCCACCGCCTCATCTGCCATGGCTTGCAGATCCGCCAGATCCCGGCCCTTCTCCCCCACCGTCAGAGCCCCATAGGGGCAGACGCGCACCAGCGCGTCCCGCCGGATGATCGCCAGCTCCTGCGCCAGATGCTCCCGGCTGTCGGGCACCGGGTCCAGATTGGGCATGGCGCACACCGCCGTATACCCTCCCCGGGCGGCGGCCATGCTGCCGGAGCGGATGGTCTCCTTATAAGAAAATCCCGGCTCGCGGAAATGCACATGCACATCGCAGAAGCCGGGAAAAACGGTGAAGGAGCCGGTATCGGGCAGAAGAGAAAGGTCGAAACGGGGAGAAAAAGAGGCCATGCCCAGAGGTTTGACCACCTTGATTTCACGCTTCATACCCGTTTTCCTCCATGAAATATGAAAAAAGCCTTGCCGATCTGCGGCAAGACACACATGGCAAAGCGCATACAGATCGTCTGTACCGCCGTTTCCCTGTGACCATCTTGCCGATCTCTCTGTATCGGCTTAAAGATTTGTTTTTGGAATAATACCATTCCCCGCTTCCCTTGTCAATAACTTCCGCCCCGGTTTTTTCCCGGATTTCCGGGCAGGCTCCTTTTGGCGGCCCGCAGGATTAGCACTCTCGCGCTTAGAGTGCTAATATTTACAATTTATTCATGCTCCGTTCATGAAAAGGGCAAAATCGGGGGCTATGATGAAGCCGTCAAAAGAAAGGGAGGGCCCCTCGGGGGCCGGGAGCATCCGGCGTGAAGCTGTCCGTCCGGATGCGCGCAGAGCAGGACAGTGGAAATAGATAATGAACAAACGGGAGGTAATCATCATGTTCGGACTCGTTCCTTATCGTAAGATCAGCACCAACAACACCAGCAGCCTCTTCCGGGAAATGGAAGAGCTGGAGCGCCGCTTCTTCGGCGACTCCTTCACCAGCCTCTTCAAATCCGAGGGCACCACAGGCTTCCGCACCGACATCTCCGACCAGGGGGACAGCTACCTGCTGGAGGCCGATCTGCCCGGCTTTGACAAGGACAGCATCCACATCGACCTCAGCGAGGACACCCTCACCATCAGCGCGGAGCGCCACAGCGAACACGAAGAGGAGGACAAGAAGGGCTCCTACGTCTGCTGCGAGCGGTCCTACGGCCAGTATCAGCGCTCCTTCGACGTCAGCGGCATCGACAAGGACAACATCAAGGCCAAGTACGCCGACGGCGTCCTGAGCCTGACCCTGCCCAAGGTGCCCGAGGTCCAGCCCGCCGTGAAGCGGCTGGAGATCGAATAAGTCTCAATCCCAACACGGAAGCGGCGGGCTTTGGCCCGCCGCTTCTTTCTTATGCCCCGTATTGCCAAAACAGAGCGGTGATGCCGCTCTGTTTTGGAGAGGACGTTTCGGCGGAATCTGCGGGCATTGGCGACAGCGCCGATACTCGCCATTCCGCCGAATAAGGACGACGTTACATAACTGTCATTTGACTTCCCCCGCCGGGGCTGGTATGCTGAAACTCCAAAACCGGAAAGGAGCGATACCATGGAAAAATTCATTCCCTACGAGAAGCTCTCCAAGAAAAAGCAGCGGGAGCTGGACCTGAAAAAGCGCGGCAGCTGGGGCGGTCTGAACCCCGTGACCCGGAAGCCGCTCAATCCGAAGGCCTATGATCGGCGAAAGGCGCAGAGCTGGAAAAAGGAATCCGGCCCTGCGCCTTTCGTTTATCCGTTGCTCACCGCGGGATGACTAATTCCCCTCCAGGACCTCCACGTTCTGCTCCTGGCCCTGCCCGCCGTAGGTGAGCTTATAGGTCTTGCTCCTGCCGCCCATGGACACGGTCTCGTCCACCAGGATCTGATTGCCCGCCTTGATGCGGATGCGGCAGCCGGTATCGCCCTCGGTGCGGTCGGTGTAGTTAACGATATAGAACTGGTATTCACCCGGGGCCGGCGAAGCAAAGTAGATGTTCTCCACGCCGCTGTCCCGGTCGCCCTGGACCTGCATATCCACGTCCAGCTCGCCACCGCCGGCGGACTTGTTGCTGTAATAGATATGACCGCCGTCGGGGGTGACGCAGTGGAGATCCAGATCGTCCTTGCTGGGCCAGTAGATGGAGGCGGTGATCTCGCCTTCCACAGCGCCCATCTCCTCCAGCAGGCTGTCCATATCGTCCGGGTTGGACTCGGGCCCGAAGAGATAGCGGTTCTTGTCCTTGATGTATTCGCAGACGGTGACGGTGTAGCTCAGAGGCTCTTCGTCGTCCTTGTGATCGCCCTTGTTGAGGCGGCTGGTCTTGAGCTTGACCGTCTGCCCCGCGATCACGATCTTCGGATAGTAGACCGTCTTTTTCCCGTCGGAGCAGGTGATGGTCACCCGGTAGCCGTCGATCTTCCCGTCCCGGGCGGCCCTGCTCTTGTCCGGCAGCTTGAAGCTCAGGAGCCCGTCGGCCACCTCCACCTCCTCCAGCTGGGGAGGATCCAGCTGATAGACCGTGTAGCCGCTGACGCCGGAGGTATTGGGGTTGGTGCCGCCGTCGATCTCCATGATGAAGATCGCCCCCTCCAGATGGGGATAGAAGAAGAGCCCGTATTTGCACTTCGTCCACTGGGCCGCGCCGATGGGCATCAGGGTCATATCCGGGAGCTGGTCGGCAAAATCCTCGTCCGGCACCAGCAGGTGTCCCACCCGGGCGACGACATCCAGAGAACCGGACATGATCTCACTGATGCGGATGGAGTAGGCATGGTCCACCAGCTTATAGTACTTCGTATGATCCTGCCCCGCCAGCACGGAGAGGTTCGAGAAGGGACGAAGACCCGTATGCGACTGCTGATAGGCATAGAATTTCGTCTGATACTTTTTCGCAAAGGCCAGGTAATGCTTCGTCAGTTCTTCCTCGGTCAATCCCCAGGTGGTCTTCAGGTGCTCGCTGAGATCCAGCCCGCCGAAATCCAGATAGCCCACATTGGCTTCCTGCGTCTCCAGCATTTCCTTGGTGGTCTTTTTCTTGACGTATTTGTTGAGGTACTCCATGAAGCGGGCCACCGGATATCCGGAATTGCATTTGTTATTGCCCAGGCTCCAGCTTTTCGCATTGCCCAGGTCGTCGTAATAAGTGACGCTCGTTTTGTCGAAGGGCATGGCATAGTAATGGTAAGCATAGCCGTTTTCCAGAGGGTGATCCGTGGTGATGATGTAGTCGTCCATCGTCACCTTCCAATGGCTCTTGAAATACTCCTGGGCCGACTCCTCCACAAGCTGGGCCATGGCCTCATAGAACCGGAGGTTGGCGTGGGCGGCGCCGTTGTAGCGCATCTGGCAGACGTGGAAGAGCTCGTGGGTCAGGGACAGCTGCATCTCATCGTACAGATACTTGCCGATGTTTCCCTCCGAATCCATACCCAGTTCCTTCAGGCTGACTCTGATAAAAGGTCCCCATACGCTTTTCGCATCCATCTCGGCGGCGGCACCGTCAACGACCGGCACGAGGTAGATCCGTGTGGCCGCGTTGGGCAGGCGGATATCCAGGGTCGCCAGATACCTGTGGGCCTCGTAACACATGGCGCCGATCGCCGCCACATAACCCTTGGCCCGCTCAGCCGCCTCCGCACGGGTCAGATAATCCGCCTCGAAGGCTTCCTTGATGCGGGGATCCTCCCGACACAGCCGGTCAAAGACTTCCTGCCGTTTCTTCACCTTCTCCTGAAGCGTCGCATTGGGCATCTCTGCTTCCAATTCCTGCTTGAAGATCTCCCTTGCTTTTGTCAGGACGTCCCCATCCATTGTCCTGATGGACTGATTCAGCGTCGCGGGATCATAGATGATCTTATACTGCTTGATGCTGGGATCGTCGGGGTTCCGGACCCAATAGGTCCCGTCCTTCTCGAAGAAGCCGGTCTCCGGCGAGGGGGAGGAAAGCTCGATGAATTTTTGCAGGAGCGTGACGACCAGGTCAGCCCCGATGACTGTCCCGGAGTTCTGGCTGCTTTCATAGAACAGGAAGCCGTTTTTGACCCAGCTCACGTATTCGGTGAGGCGGCCCGCATCATCCAGGCGATAAACTCTCAGGAGGTCGAAGAATTCCTCCGGGACGCCCAGCCGCGTGAGGTCGATGCTCACCCGGTAGCTTCCGGGCAGCTGCTCCTCGTCGCTCATGCCGGCGTCTACTTCCCAGCCGTCAAACAGCCAGAGCCAGAGCCCGTCGTCGAACAGTCTTTCTTCCAGCGCCGTCAGCGTCTCAGAGGTCATCTCCTTCACGGTGAACGTGCGGTTCCGGTCCATGGCGTCTTTTTCCGCGGAGATGCGGAAGCCCGGCAGGGGCTCGATATCGAAGGGGTCGCTGTGGCCGTAGGAGGGCAGCGGGCCAGGGGTGACCTGGGCCGAAGCGTTTACCTTCGGCTCCTTTGGCTTGAGGAACCGCAGCAGGAAACCGGGCTTTCCCAGGCCGGTGACGATCAGGGCCAGGAGCAGGGTCACGATGAGATTGAAGATCAGCTTTCCGTTGCGCTGCTTTTTCATTCGTCTCCCTCCTCCCCCATCGCCAGTTCGCCGTAGAGCCAGGCATAAGCCTCATGGACGAAGGGCTCCGGCTCCTCTTCCTCCAGCTGATCCGGGTCGCCGGCAGGGATCACGGTGCCCAGCTCGGCATACTCCGCGCGCTGCTCCTCCGTGATCTCCTCCTCGGAGACCGCGGGGACAATGGGCAGGCGGGCTTCCTTCACCGCGTCCGGCACCCAGCGCCAGCCCAGATACAGGAGCCCGGCCCAGATGAGCAGGAACAGAAGGAGAAAGCCCCGCTTCTTTTTCGGCTTGGCTGCGGCGGGGGCCTGGGCATAGGGCGGTGCAGGCTGCTGATAAGCTGGCTGCTGATAGACCGGCTGCGCCTGCCTCACCCGGTCGCTGGCATAGGTGGTCTGCACGTTCTGGTGGGCATAGCCCGCCTGTGCAGCCGGATTCACCGGCTTCGCCGGCGCAGCGGAATCGGCGGACGCGCCGCAGGCCTTGCAGAACCGCGCGCCCTCCGTCAGCTCCGCGCCGCAGACGGCGCAGTACGCCTTTTGGGGCCGGCTGGGAGCGGCAGCCACAGGCGTGCCGCATTTCTTGCAGAACTTCGCGCCCTCCGCCAGTTCCGCCCCGCAGGAAACGCAGAAGGTCTTGGAGGCCGGGGCTTCCTGCTTCGCGCCGCAGGAGGGGCAGAACGCCGCGCCCTCCGCCAGCTGCGTGCCGCAGTGCTTGCAGAAATTCGCCATCAGTCCAACACTCCTGTCTTATTCAGAATGATACAAACGATCACCAGGACGATGAGGATGATGATCGCCGTCTTGCCCGAAATGGGGATGCCGAACAGTCTTCCCTGGAACCCGGCGTTCACCGGCCCTCTCCGCCGGGCGCTCCGGCGTCCGCTTTCCCGCCACGCGGCCTGCCGCTGGGGCTGGGCGAAGGGCCGGGCGGGCTGCTGCCAGTTTTGCTGCTGCCGGAAGCCCCCCGTCCCCTGGACCGGGGACCCGCACTGGGGGCAGAACTGAGAATCGCCGTCGATCCTCGCGCCGCAATGCTTGCAGTACATCTCCTCGTCTCCTTTCCGTGATGGGTGATGCTCTTACAGTCGGGTGCCGCACTGGGGGCAGAAGGCACCGCCATCCACCCGCGCGCCGCAGTTGGGGCAGAAATTGACCTCCCGGGCGGCGGGGATGGGCGGCTGATACACCGGCGCGGCAGGCTGCTGATAGACCGGAGCGCCGGGGGCATAGCCTTGTCCGGACCGGAAGGAAGCCGCAGCCCCCGTCAGGGCGTCGATCATGTCCTGCGCCAGGGCATACTGATTCAGGTATTCCTCCGTGGCTCTCCGGTCCACGCCGGAGAAAAAGGCCGCAAAACCGGTCTTGATCTCCTTCTGGCCCAGATAGATCTTCCGGGCTTCCTCCTCCTTGATCCGGTTCCTGCTGGAAACGGTGACGCCGCTGTACCGGCAGGAGAAGGCCCGGACAAAGGGATGGTCCACCGAGAACTTCAGATAGAATTCATAATCAAAATGGTCGGACTCGTCCTCATCCCCCTTGATGATGTGCTCCCTGGCAAAAAAGGAGCAGCTTCGGAGACCGGCCAGGTCGAACAGGTCCGGGTTTCCCTCCCGCATCTCCCGCTCCGAGGCCACGGCGAATTTCCCGCTGTTCCCATCGATGAACACCTTATACGCGCCGCCCACCGCCACGGAGGGCTGGAACCACCGAAGCTCCTCCATGTTCCGCTGCCGGTAATCCAGCTGGGCGGCGATGAACGCCACCGTGTCCTTGTTCGTCACGTCGTAGAAGGGGGAAAGGCGGGCGCGGCACGCCTTGCACAGGTTGCCGTCCGCCAGCCTCCGGTTGCTGAGCAGGCCGCTCTTGTCCCCACAGATGGAACATTCCTTTTTTGAAAACAGACCCATATGGCTTTTCCCCTGTCCCAAGGCCCGCCGCGGCGGACCGTCATTATCTTTTAAATATAACTATTGTATCAGAGCATGCCGCCCATAGCAATAGCCGCTTCATGCTCCGGGAAAGAAATCGCGGGCGTGCTGCAAAATGAACAGCATGCCCGCGATATATGTTTCTTATTCCCGGCCCAGGCGCTGGCGGGTATAGGCCTTCACCATCTCCCGCAGCACCTCCAGCACGAATTTTTTCGTCCCGGTGCCCTTCCGGAAGGAACCGGCGATCTCCAGCGCCTGATAGAGCTTCTGCTCCGACAGCTCCGTGACCGTCGCCGCGCCTACGGCGCCCAGGGCGTCGAACAGCTCCTCCGTGAACTCCCGCCGCTGCTCCTGGTCCATGTTCGCCAGCACCCGGTCCATGGTCTCCTCAAAGGCGCGGCTGGAGGGGCTCAGGTTGGGACAGCGGACGAAATGCGTTCCCCGCACCTCCCAGGTAAAGCCGTCGTGGGCGGCGGGACCCGCCCGGCTGCTTTTTACGACGCTGGCCCACTTCTCCCGGGTCAGCAGGGTCCCCACCAGGGTATTCTGGGGCAGCAGGGTGTGGAGCTTCGGGCGGATGCGGAGATAGCCGGGCTCCTGATAAAACTCCGGCAGGAAGCCGGGGCCGTCGTTGTTGTAGACCCCCGTGATCCGTTCCTGGATTTCCGGCGCTACCATGGCGGACGCATAGACCGCCAGATTGCCCCCCTTGGAATGGCCGCCCACCAGAAGGGGGCCCGGAAGGCGCTCCGCCGCCGCGGCCAGATAGGCCGCCGCATCCGCCTGGGCCTCCACCCGGCCCACGCTCATGAGGAAATTCTCCTTCCAGCCCAGGAGGGTATCGTCGGTGCCCCGGAAGGAGACATAGCTCCAGCCCAGAGGCAGGGTCACCGTCAGGGCGGAGAACTGCTCCGTCTGGGCCGGGAGGATGCGCCGGACATAGCCGGAAAGGAGCAGATCCCGGTAGCGCCGCAGCTCCGGCAGGCGGCGCAGGACGGTGATGATCTCCGGGGAGGCCAGGGCCCCCAGGTAGCCCGCTTCCCCGCCGCTGCGGGCGAAATAGTCCGTCACCACCTCCCCCAGTGGCAGGCGCTCCCCCGGGGGGAGCACATCCGTGAAGTTGGGGGAGCCCACCTTGGCGATCACATAGTTGTCCACTTCGTTGAAGGGTTCCTCGCGGAAGCTGAGATCCCCCTTCTCGGTAAGATAATCGGAAATGAATGCCATGCTCTTATCTCCGGAGGCGCTCGGTCAGTTCGTCCTGCTCGTCCCGCAGGTCGTCCAGCTCGTCCTCCCAATCCTCGTGTTCCTCGTCCTCGTCCTCCGGCTCCTGACGGTACAGCTCCTCCATTTCTTCTTCCAGTTCCTTCAGTCTTTCCAGGAGCTCTTCCCGGCTCATCCGGTCCAGCTCCCGCCTGCGCGCTTTATCCATGGAAGCGCCTCCTTCCGTCGGCACCAGATTAACACAGCTCCGGTCCCGATGCAAGCCGGGACCTTTCGGCATTTCAGCCAAGAAGCCGGAAAAGGAGAATGGGGAAATCGGCGGAATTCTCCGTTGACAAAAGCTGTCGGAAACGATAAACTTAAGGTGATTTCCTTCGAGCCGGAGAGAAGGCCCGAAGAGATCGCAAAAGGAGCGAAGGGGGGTATCCGGCTTGGTTCTTTTCACCACAGGCCGACCCTGCCCTGCCGGGGTATGCCCGGAGCTGTGCGCCCGCGGGCGCAGCGCCGCTCCTGCCCTTCCCCTGCGTTATCGTCCGGCTTAACTGAGGTGCGTCCGCGCTTCCGCGAGCCGGGCTGTTTCGTTTCATGCAGCCACTGCCGGTCATCCGTGACCGGACATCAACATAAAGGAGACGGATCATGGCGACCATCATCAACGAGCCCTCCCATACTTTTAACGAATACCTGCTGATCCCCGGTTACTCCTCCAGCCAGTGCGTGCCCGCCAACGTTTCTCTGCGGACGCCCCTGGTGAAATACCGCCGGGGGGAGGAGTGCCCCATCACCATGAACATCCCCATGGTATCCGCCATCATGCAGTCCGTCTCCGGGGACAAGCTGGCCGTGGCCCTGGCCACGGAGGGCGGCGTCTCCTTCATCTACGGCTCCCAGAGCGTGGAGGACGAGGCGGCCATGGTGCGCCGGGCCAAGGACTACAAGGCCGGCTTCGTCACCAGCGATTCCAACCTGAGCCCCGACGCCACCCTGGCGGACGTGCTGGCGCTCAAGGAGCGCACCGGCCACTCCACCGTGGCGGTGACAGCGGACGGCACCGCCGAGGGCAAACTGGTGGGCATCGTCACCAGCCGGGATTACCGGGTCAGCCGCATGAGCCCGGACACCCCCGTGCGCAGCTTCATGACCCCCTTTGAGAAGCTCATCTGCGCCAAGGAGGGCACCTCCCTGCGGGAAGCCAACGACATCATCTGGGAGCACAAGCTCAATTCCCTGCCCCTCATCGACGATAACGGCCGCCTGTGCTGCTTCGTCTTCCGCAAGGACTACGAGAACCACAAGCAGAACCCGAACGAGCTGCTCGATAGTCACAAGCGCTACGTCGTCGGCGCGGGCATCAACACGCGCGATTACTCCGAGCGCGTCCCCGCGCTCATTGAGGCCGGGGCGGACGTGCTGTGCATCGACTCCTCCGAGGGGCATACCGACTGGCAGCGCTTTACCCTCGCCTGGATCCGCGAGCACTACGGCGACTCGGTAAAGGTCGGCGCGGGCAACGTGGTCGACGCGGCGGGCTTCCGCTTCCTGGCCGACTGCGGGGCCGACTTCGTGAAGGTCGGCATCGGCGGCGGGTCCATCTGCATCACGCGCGAGACCAAGGGCATCGGCCGCGGCCAGGCCACCGCCGTGATCGAGGTCTGCGCCGAGCGCGACAAGTACTTTGAGGAGACCGGCGTCTATGTCCCCGTCTGCTCGGACGGCGGCATCGTCTATGACCACCACATCGCCCTCGCCCTCGCCATGGGCGCGGACTTCGTGATGCTGGGGCGGTACTTCGCCCGCTTCGACGAGAGCCCCACCAACAAGGTCAACATCGGCGGCACCTATTACAAGGAGTACTGGGGCGAGGGCTCGGCCCGCGCGCGCAACTGGCAGCGCTACGACATGGGCGGCGACAAGAAGCTCTCCTTCGTCGAGGGCGTGGATTCCTATGTTCCCTACGCGGGCTCGCTGAAAGACAACGTCGCCGTCACGCTCAGCAAGGTCAAGCACACGATGTGCAACTGCGGCGCCATGAGCATCCCCGAATTTCA
>CADBKO010000035.1:9921-33500 GCA_902795345.1 Oscillospiraceae bacterium | reverse complement strand
TGGAGAAATAATAGCCCTGCACATAGGCGCTGCCCAGCTTCTTCAGCGCCAGATACTGTTCCTCCGTCTCAACGCCCTCCGCCACCACAGGCACGTTCAGATAGTCCGCTATGCCAGTGATGAGCTCGATCATGCGCATGTCTTGCTTTTCGGCAAATGCGCTGCGGACAAAGCTCATGTCCAGCTTCAGCACATCAATGGCAACCAGCGTCAGCAGCGCTTCGCCCAGATACACATCATAGCCGAAGACGGCGAACAGGTGCCTGACACGGAAGGTATCGCCGATGAAAAAGCGCGCAAACAGAGGCA
This sequence comes from Oscillospiraceae bacterium, assembly GCA_902795345.1. Taxonomy (GTDB): domain Bacteria; phylum Bacillota; class Clostridia; order Oscillospirales; family Oscillospiraceae; genus UBA1774. The sequence goes on along the minus strand of CADBKO010000035.1, from coordinate 33,191 downwards.
GGCTTGTGGCATTGGCCCAGAACATGGCGATGTAGGTAAGGCTGAGGAACCAGAAAGCCTGGAAGGCCCGGTCATACCCGAACACTTCCTTGGTATAGTCGTAAACCCCGCCGGCGCGGGGATACTTGCTTGCCATGTAAAAGAAGTTCCGGCACATGATCAGCATCAGCAGCATGCCGACGAGCAGGCCGAGAATGCTGCCGAGGGGACCTGCCTGCGCCAGATAGGTATTGCTGGTCACGACCAGTGAGCCCCAGCCCACGCTGGTGCCGACCGCCAGCGCCCATGCCGCCGCAGAGGAAAGATAGGGCTGGAGCCTGTCTTTGTTTTCCTTTGCCTGGGCCATATTGTCCATAGGGAATCACCGCCTCTTATTCGTTTCAATTTTCCATTTTATTATTATAATCTGAAATGGGAGTGATGGCAAGAAATATCAACACCATTTCGACGGCTTGTGCAATCGCTTTTCCCTGCCAGGAGGCAGAATCGCATATGCAGAAGATTCCCGCAATGCCGGGTGAGACATTGCGGGATTCCTCCTTACATGATCGTATGCTCTTCTTTAGCGAACCCGTGTTTTGCAGCAGGACTGGTTGCTCAGAAATCAATCGAATATCCATTCTGCGTATATCGCTTCCTCGACTCGCTCCCGGATGCTGTTCATTCGCCTGGCCCACTCTATATTTTCATGATTTGATTTTCCTCACAAAGGGGAATTGACCGCAGAATTGTTTCAGTAACCAAGGAATTTCTGAAGCTCTTTGTCAGGCAGAAGCTCCTTCTTGCCGAGCCCGAAGGAGTAGTCCGGAACGATTTCCAGATAGCGGTCCAGGAATTCCTCGTAGGTCTTTGCCTCGAAGCAGTAAGGTGTGATGAAAAAATCCCTGCTGCCGCCGGTCACGCGGTCTCCGGCTGTTACGCTCACCTTATAGTCGCCTGACTTCAGCTTATAGAAAACATAGCGCTCAAGATTCCAACCGTGCAGACTGATAGGGCCGAAGGAGGGGGCGTAGCTTGCCACGGTTGGATTGGCCTGAAGCGCCGCGCTCTGATAGTCGTGCTCCACACACTCTATAAAACGTTCGGCGCTTTCGACGTCATACACCGAATACTCGCCTTCGTCCCGGTATCTTCTGACGAATTCAAGGTCTCCGTCAACCCTCTGTATATCGTACTGCCAGGTATTACTGAGCATCTTTTTGTCAAGCCAGCGATAATCCTTCTTTACATGATCGAAGGCTTTATCCAGATACGCAGTTATGTCCGTGCCGAACTTGAATTTCTCTTCCGGATTCGAGTGTTCCACGGCATCGTGCGTATATCTGTATAGAAAATCGATGAACTCGTCCGCGGTGGAGCCCTCTGTCCACGGGCTCACGACGTCCGAATCGTCATAATAGTTTTTGCTGATCTGACCGAAAACATATTTGCCGTGAAGAGGCGCGATCTGCCAGACCGGAGTTTGCTTCCTCATCATCGGCAGAGTAGCCCAATCGAATTCCTCGCGCAGCCTGTCCAAGGCTTTTTCGTAATATACGTTGATATCCGTTCCGTATTTGAACAGCTCCGGATCGGCGGTGGGGTTCTTGTTCAGCTTCTTTTCGCGCTTCTTCTCGTTCTCCCGTTCCAGCTCCATTGCGAAGAATTGATCGGTGCTGAGCGGCGTCCACGCCCATACCTCGTCCGAGCTATGGCTCGCCAGCGCCGACGAATAAATAAACGCTCCACCGGCGCTACGCCGCCACTTGTTCCATCTGCCTGCCGCCAGGCTCCCGTCCTTCATGATCAAGAGGCAGAACTGCTCCTCTTTCGGCTTTTTTCTGTCTGCTAACGACTTGAACCCCTCAAACTGGACATTGCGGTCGCCTTCTTCTTCGGGCCCGAGATTGATCCAGTTGATATCTTCTGTTTCAAGGCTGTCCGTAAGGTCATAGCGGTCGAGAGAGTGCCATCTTGCCACTTCTTCCGAATCAACAGAGTCGGCGGTTCCGCGTATGAATATCCCCGCTGCAGGACGCCCGTCCCCGGTGGGATGCCAGCCGCCTGCGGTATAATCTCCTGTTTTCAGCTCGAGCAGGCAGTATTCTCCGTATTGCGGCATATCCTCGTCCGAAACATCGTGGAATTCGTTGAAAGAGAGTATGAGCTCCTTATAATCGACGTTAAACATATACTCCTCCGCAAGCTTCGATTTGAAATCCTCGAAATCACAGGCGTCTGCCAGTGATTACAGGGCTTGAACAATATCCTCTGAAGCCATTGAAAACAAAGGGTTTTCCGCAGTCTGCCCACCGTATCCCTTATGAAATATTACACCGTTTCTGCAACGCCCTCGCAGCTCATAAGGGCAAAAGCAAGGGCAGGAAATACTCATAACAGGATGAATCGGGAGAAAAGCGACATATGCGCGAATACATCTACGGAGCTATTATACAGGAGGATTTCATAATGGAAAAGACCATTTATGATGAAAGCAACGGTTTATGGTACGAACTGCGGGGTGGCGGCGGCGGATCAGGCCGCGCCCTATATGACGGCGGCGGATCATTTTTCGACAGGGAACATAGACATAACCACCGCGGCATGGTATACTGATTTATATATATTAAAAGCAGTCGATTCGGCAGCAGGAGGAAATCCCCATGGAAATTGGCTATTCTGATTCCCGGTTAAACCGCGACAAACGGAAAATCCTCGTGATCGAGGACGAAATCATCAACCGGATGATCCTTGAAAATATACTCCGGGAAACCTATGACGTCGTTTTCGCGGAGACGGGAGCCCAGGGACTGGAGATCCTGAACGAGCAGTTCCGGACGCTCAGCCTCGTGCTGCTGGACCTGAACCTTCCCGATATGTACGGGGTGGATATCCTGCGCCAAATCAAGGCGGACGCCGTCACCGCCGTGCTGCCCTTCATCGTCATGACGGCGGATCAGGAAGCGGAGGTGCAGTGCCTGAATCTCGGCGCCACCGACTTTATTGCGAAGCCCTACCCCAAGCCGGAGGTGGTGCTGGCGCGCATCCTGCGCACGATCGAGCTCTTTGAGGGGCGGGACCTTCTCCGCTGGACCGAGCGGGATCAGCTCACCGGCCTGTACAACCCGGAATTCTTCTTCCGCTACGCGGCGCAGTTCGATGACCGGCACCCGGATATCCCCACCGACGCGCTGCTGCTGGACGTCAACCGCTTTCACATCCTGAACGAGCGCTACGGGAAGGCCTTCGGGGACGAAGCCCTCCGGCACATCGCGGACAAGCTGCGCAAGACGCTGAACGACGCCGGCGGGATCGTCGGCAGAAGAGGCGCGGACGCCTTTCTGGCCTATTGCCCGCACCGCAGCGACTACGCTGACCTGCTCAGGCAGATCAACGACGGGATCGAGAAGGATTACCATGCCCGCGTTCGGATGGGGGTTTATCCCAATGCAGACCGGGGTATCGACATGGAGCGGCGCTTTGCCCGGGCGAAGCAGGCCGCAGACAAGGTGAAATCCAGCTTTTCCGGGGCTGTGGGCGTCTATGACGCTGCGCTGTACGACAAAGAGAGCTTCAACGAGCAGCTTCTGGAGGATTTTGCCGCGGCGATCCGGGAAGAACAATTCACGGTGTATTTCCAGCCGAAATTCGACATCCGTTCCGAAAAGCCCAGGCTCTGCAGCGCCGAAGCGCTGGTGCGCTGGAACCATCCCCGGCTCGGCATCGTCAGTCCCGGCATCTTTATCCCCCTCTTTGAGGAAAACGGCCTGATCCGGGAAATGGATTCCTATATATGGGAAAAGACCGCCAGGCAGATCCGCAGCTGGCGGGAGCAGTTCGGGTGGACGATCCCGGTTTCCGTCAATGTGTCCCGCATCGACCTGAGCGACCCGCTGCTGCCCAAGCTGCTGGAGAAGGTCGTGGACAAGGCGGGGATCCCCCAGGCGGCCTTTTTGCTGGAGATCACGGAATCGGCCTACACCGACGACGCCGAGCAGATCGTCGGCATGGCCAAGGCGCTGCGGGAAAGCGGCTTCCGGATCGAAATGGACGATTTCGGCACGGGGTATTCCTCCCTGAACATGATCACCACCCTGCCCATCGACACATTGAAGCTGGACATGCAGTTCGTCCGCACGGCATTCCGCGACAAAAAGGACATGCGGCTGATCGAGGCGGTGGTGTCTCTGGCTCATTCCCTGGGGCTCGCCACCGTCGCGGAGGGCGTGGAAACAGAGGAACAGCTGCAGGCGCTGAAGGCGCTGGGCTGCGACATCGTGCAGGGCTACTATTTTTCAAAGCCGCTGCCGCCGGAGGAATTTGAGGCCTTTGTCCGCCTTCACAAAGATACGGAGGTCTGATCATGCTGACGATGGATGCGCTGCGCCGCTTCGGTGCGAATACGGAAGAAGGCCTCGGCCGCTGCCTGAACGACGAAGGCTTTTATCTGGAACTGGTCAACATGGTGTTGGGAGACGCGGGCTTTGAAAAGCTCGCCGCGGCGCTGGAGGGCAAGGACTGGCAGGCAGCCTTTGAGGCCGCCCATTCCCTCAAGGGTTCCCTGGGGAACCTCGCCCTGACGCCGATCTACGCGCCCACGTCGGAGCTGACGGAAAGGCTGCGGGGCGGCAGAGAGGCCGACTATGCCGCGCTGCTGACGGAGATCCTCTCCCGGCGCGACGCGCTGCTCGCGCTGCGCGAGGGCTGAGGAGCGCGAAACAAACTTTCAGGGGGGCGACGGGATGAGCCGCAGGATCCGGGACTACCGCAGCTTCACAGGCAGATTCGTGGTCTGCCTGTGCGTTTTGGCTTTTCTCGCCTGCCTCCTGCCCGTTCCGGCCCAGGCCGGGGAGGAATCTGTCCGCGTCGGCTATTACGAAAACGAGGTCTTTCAGGAGGGCGCGGAGGAGGGCGCGGTGAAGACGGGCTATGCCTATGAGTATTACCGCAAGCTCTCCGAATACACGGGCTGGAAGTACGAATATGTGTACGGGGGCTACGGCGAGCTCTATCAGATGCTTCTGGACGGCGAGATCGACCTGCTGGCGGGCCTGGCATGGCGGGCCGAGCGCGTCGGGCTGATCGCCTATCCCGACGCCATCATGGGCAGCGAGGCTTACTACCTGGTCAAGCAGGAGGATGCTTCGGACATCACGGCAGATCCCGCCACGCTGAACGGAAAGAGGATCGGCGTTCTGGACAGCGCCATAGTCAGCGTCCTGAACCGTTATCTGGAGGACAACGGCGTAACGGCGGAGGTCATCGCCTATCCCGATCATGGGCAGCTCTTCTCCGCGTTCGATTCCCGGCAGCTGGATGTTTTTGCTGCGGAGAGCGACGGCTCCCATGCCAGGGAAAACGCCGAGGTGCTTTGCGCCTTCGGCGCTTCGGAATACTATCTCTGCGTCAACATCCGGCGGCCCGATCTGCTGGCCGAACTGAACGAGGCGCAGACGCTGCTGGCGGCGGCGGAACCGAACTACCTCAATTCCCTCAGCACGAAGTATTATTCCGTCAGCGTCAATGCCCGCGCCTTTTCCGCCGCCGAGCGGGAGTGGATGGAGGGCCATGACGCGCTTAATGTCGGCTATCTGGAAAACTACCTCCCATACAGCGACACGGACAGCCGGGGCGAAGTGACCGGCATGGTGAAGGACCTGATCCCGGAGATCCTGAAGGCCCTCAGCATTGCGGACATCTCCGTCTCCTACCGCGGCTACAAAAACTATGACGATATGCTCGCCGACGTGACCGCGGGAAGCATCGACGTGGCCTTCCCCGTGGGCGGCGGCCTGTACTATTCCGAGGAGAGCGGGATCTACCAGTCCAACGCCGTGACCTCGGCATCCACGGAGCTGGTATTCAAGGGCGCTTACAGCGAGGACAAGGTCGCCCGTTTCGCGGTGAACGAAAACAACCGGATGCAGTATTACTATGTGAAGACCAATTTCCCGGAGGCGGAGATCGTCTTTTATCCTTCCACCGAAGACTGCCTGGCCGCCGTCCTCTCCGGCGAAGCGGGGTGCACGACCCTCAACGGCCTGCGGGCCAACGACATCCTGAAAAACAGCAAATACCGCGGCCTGTCCAACCGGCAGACCAGCCGGAATGACGACCGGTGCTTCGGCGTGGAGATCGGCAACGAGGGCCTTCTGAAGCTCCTGAACCGCGGCGTCAACGTGCTCGGCAGCGACTACGCCCAGCAGCTCTCCTACCGCTATGTCGGCGGGCTGTATACGTACAGCTTTGCCGATGTGATCCGGGACCACATCCTGCTGGTGGGCTCCATAATCTTCGCGGTGGCGGCGCTGGTGATCTTCCTTCTGGTCCGGGATATCCGAAGGACGCGGAAGGAAGCCCGGCAAAAGGAAGCCGCCCAGCTCGCCCTGGAGGAGGAGAACCGGGTCAAGCGCCGGGAAATGGAGCAGCGGATCGCCCTGCAGGAGCAGCTTATCCGGCAGCAAAAGCAGCATGAGCAGCAGAACCGGATGATCGTCGCCCTCTCCTCCGACTACCGCAGCGTATACTATGTGAATCTGGATGAGGACGAGGCCGTCTGCTACCTGGAGGACCGCAGCTTCCCGGACGACCCCTCCGTCGGGGAGCATTTCCCCTATCTTCAGGTCTTCACCCGGTTCGGTCATGACCATGTGGCGGAGAGCTACCGGGAAGGGTATTTCCGCTTCATCCAGCCGGACAACATCCGCGCAGAGCTTCTCAAGCAGCCGCTGATCGCCTACCGCTTCCTGGAAACGCGGGACGGTAAGGAGGCCTATACCGTGCTGCGCATGGCGGGCGTCCGCCACATGGAGGATAGGACGGACCACCGCGTTCATGCCATCGGCGTAGGCTTCGCGGACATCGACGAGGAAATGCGCCAGTCCATGTCCCAGCAGCAGGCCCTCAGCGAGGCGCTGGCTGCTGCGGAGCAGGCCAACCAGGCCAAGACCGCCTTCCTCTCCAGCATGAGCCATGAGATCCGCACGCCCATGAACGCCATCATCGGGCTGGACAGCCTTGCCCTGCGGAACGGGGGACTTCTGCCGGAGACGCGGGAGTATCTGGAAAAGATCGGGGAAAGCGCACGGCACCTGCTGGGCCTCATCAACGATATTCTGGACATGAGCCGCATCGAATCCGGCCGCATGATCCTCCGGAAGGAGGAGTTTTCCTTCCGGGCCATGCTGGAACAGATCAACACCATGGTCATGTCCCAGTGCAGCGAAAAGGGGCTCCAATACGAATGCAGCGTGATCGGGGGCGTCAGCGACCACTATATCGGAGACGATATGAAGCTCAAGCAGGTGCTGATCAACATCCTCTCCAACGCCATCAAGTTCACCGAGGCGCCGGGCAGCGTCAAGCTGACCGTAGAACGGACCGCCACCTTCGAGGATCAGGCCACGCTGAAATTCTCCATCCGGGACACCGGCATCGGCATCGACAAGGCATTTCTTCCCAAGGTGTTTGATTCCTTCACCCAGGAGGACTCCAACCGGAACAACAAATACGGAAGCACCGGCCTTGGCCTGGCCATCACCAAGAATATCGTGACCCTGATGAACGGCAGCATCAGCGTGGAATCCGAAAAGGGCGTGGGCACGGAATTTACAGTCGTCCTCACCTTGAAGAACTGCGATTATCACGGGCCTGCCGGCAGCTATGTCAGCCCGAAGGACATCCGCGTGCTGATCGTGGACGATGAGGAGATCGCCGCCGAGCACGCCAGAGTCATCCTGGACGAGATCGGCATCACGGCGGATACCTCCTGCAGCGGGCCGGAGGCGCTGAACATGATGGAGATCGCCCACACGAAGCATACGCCTTACAACCTGGTCCTGCTGGACTGGAAAATGCCGGGGATGGACGGGCTGGAGGTGGCGCGGCAGATCCGAAGCCGGTTCGATCGGGAGTCCACCATCATTTTCCTGACCTCCTTCAACTGGGACGACATCATGGACGAGGCCCTGCATGCCGGCGTGGACAGTTTCCTGGCCAAGCCCCTCTTTGCCTCCAATGTGATCGACGAATTCGAGCGAATCGCCCGGAAGAACAACATGAGCCTCTACCGGGAGAAGCGGCGCGCGGAGCTCAAGGGCCGAAAGATCCTGCTGGCGGAGGATGTCCGCGTCAACGCCATGATCATGAAGAAGCTCATCGAGGTCAAGGGGGCGGAGATCGATCACGCCGAAAACGGAAGGATCGTCCTGGATATGTTCGCAAAAAGCGCCCCGGGCCAGTATGACGCCATCCTGATGGACATCCGCATGCCGGAGATGGACGGGCTGGAGGCTGCGGCGGCCATCCGCGCCCTGGACCGGCCGGACGCCCGCATCATCCCCATCGTCGCCTTGACGGCCAACGCCTTCGACGAGGATGTCCAGCGTTCCATGCAGGCGGGAATGAACGCCCACCTCTCCAAGCCCGTGGAGCCGGAGCACCTCTACCAGACGCTGGAGGAGCTGATCTGGGAGGCGGAACAGGCCGGAAAGGAAACGCCCTGAACCACGGCGGAAACATAAGAACGCACATCGCCCCCCGACCGGCACATGCGGATCGGGGGGCGATTTCTCTCAAATAAAGCGTTTCCCTGCCGTTTTGTATCGGATACTGCGGAGGAGGCCGTTCTCGCCCTGCATGCAGCGGCGCTCCCCCATCCCCCGCCTCACAAGGCGGGGGCTTGCGGCATCAGCTTCTGATAGTCCTCCTGTAGCGCTTCCTGATTGAGCTTCTTCAGAAACACTTCCTTGGTCAGGGACATGGTCATTCCTTCCTTTCTTGATCGCGGTCAGTTTGCATGTTCTTCCCGGAGCTTCGCCGGCCGGCGGCCAGAGCCGGGAAAACGCCTGTTTTTTGCATTGTATCACCGGAAGCGTAACAGGAACGTTACAAAATGCGGCGATTTTCGGAAAATTTCTGCGGAATGACGTTTTGTTCCGGTCTCCCTGACCCCGGCTGTTGCTTTTGACCGCCCGCCTTGGTATAATTCTGGCAAGTAAAGAAAGCAGGTGATCCTATGTCGTCTCCGGAAGGGCCGAAGAAAACAAAGGCCCCAGCCGCCTCCTGGAAGGAGCGGTTCAGCTATTGGTTCGACAACCGGATCGCCCGGGGTTCCCTGGGCCTGATCCGCTTCCTCATTGCGGTGTCCATCGTGCTGGCGGTGATCATCGCCGGTCTCATCATCCTTCTTGGCTTCAATGAGGACAGCGAGCCCCTGGCCGTGCTCTGGGACAGCATCGCCTCCCTCGTCAACGCCTGGGTGCCCTTCTCCGGCGACGGCGGCCCCGGCTACATCATCCTCATGGCCGTCAGCGCCATCGCGGGCGTGCTGTTCACCAGCGTGCTGATCGGTATCGTCACCAGCTCCATCGAGGAAAAGATCATCGAGCTGAAGCGGGGCAATTCTCAGGTGCTGGAAAGCGGGCATACCGTGATCCTGGGCTTCTATCCCGGCGAATACACCCTCCTGCGGCAGCTGGTGCTGGCCGCCGCGGGCAAGGACGCCTGCGTCGTCGTGGCGGACGATATGGAGCGGGAGGAGATGGAGCAGAATATCGCGGAAAATGTGGAATGTCCCAAAAATTTCCGCATCGTCTGCCGCAGCGCGGACATCACGGACCCCGCCGCCCTGGAGCGCTGCGCCCTCTCGAGCTGCAAAACGGTGATCGTCCATCCCACGGACGACACCCGCACCATCAAGACCCTGCTGGCCGTTTCCGCCCTGAAGCGGGGCTGCGGGGAGACGGATTTCCGCATCCTCTCCCTTCTCTCCGGCAGCGAGTTCGTTTTCCCCGCCTCCCTGGCGAAGCAATACCGCATCACCGCCCTGCGGGAGCATGACACCCTGGCGAAGATGATCGCCCATTCCTGCACGCAGATGGGCCTCAGCGAGACTTTCCGGGAGCTGAGCAATTTCGACGGCTCGGAATGGTACACCATTTCCCTTCCGGAGGCCGAGGGACTCCCCTTCGGAGACCTGGCGGTCCGGCTGGACGGGGCCGTTCCCGTGGGGCTCTATGCCTCCGGGCACATGCGCCTCAACCCCGGCGCCGACACGGTGATCCAGGCCGGGGACCGGCTGCTGGTCTTTGCCGAGGACCGCAGCTCCATCCGCCTGACGGACAAGCGCGCGGACGATGCCCACAGCACCGGGTCCGCCGCCGCGGAAACGGACACCACGGCCCTGGTCCTGGGGCACAACGCTTCCCTGCCCATCATCCTGCGGGAACTGCCGGAGAACGTCCGCCGGGTGCTGCTGGCCGGAAAGCGGGGCAGCGAAGAGGACCGGGCCCGTCTGGAGGAAGCTGCTTCCCGGCGTGGCCTTACCCTGGAATACAGCGACGCCGAGCTGACGGAGGAAGGGGCCCTGGAGGAGCTGGCGAAGGACGCGGAGCATGTGGTGATCCTCAACGACCACGAGAAGGAGGAAGAGGAAGCGGACATGGAGGTGATCTACCTCCTGCTGAACCTGCGGGACATCCGTTCCCGCCTGGGCGCGCGCTTCAACATCACCACGGAGATGCGCCGCGAGCGCAATCAGGACCTGGTGGAGGACAACGACCGCACGGACTTCGTGGTGGCTTCCAGCATGTCCAGCATGATCCTGGCCCAGCTATCCGAAAGCCCGGAGCTGCTGGACGCCTTCCGGGAGATCCTCTCCAACGAGGGCAGCGAGATCTATCTCAAGAAAGCCTCCCAGCTGGGGATCCGGGGGCGCTATCCCGTGCGCAGCCTGCGGAAAATGGCCTTCATGCAGGGCTATGTGCTCCTGGGCTGGATGGACGCGGAGAGGCAGAGCTTCTTCAATCCCCCTCTGGACGAGGAAGTGGAGGCGGACGAGGGCTGCACCTTCATCGTACTGGGCGAAAATTAAAGCATGGATATAAAAAACTGCCGCCGGGAGATTTCCCGGCGGCAGCGCCATTTTCGGTTTTCCGATTACAGTCCGGCCAGCTTCAGGATGTCGGGCACCTTGGACTCCCAACCCTGGGCCATGATGTGCACGCCCTGGCAGTAGGGCAGGCACTGCTTGATGAGCCGGGCGGTGATCTCCACGCCGGTGATGCCGGCCTTGGTCTTTTCCTTGTCGGCCTTCAGCTCGTCGATGAGCTCGTCGGGCACATGGACGCCCGCCACGTTGGCATTCAGATAACGGCACATGCCCACGCTCTTGGGGATGATGACGCCCAGCTGCACGGGCACGCCGAACTGCTTGGCCTTGTCCATGAAGGCGATGAACTTGTCGGGCTCAAAGACGGCCTGGGTCTGGAAATACTGGGCGCCGGCCATGACCTTGCGCTCCATCTTCGCCAGCTGCGCGTCGATGCTGTCGCTGCACGGGGACACAACGGCGCCCTTGCAGAACTTGGGGGGCTCGCCCACCAGCTCGTTGCCGCCCAGGTCCACGCCCTTCTCCAGCTGGCCCACGGTATACAGGAGGGAAACGCTGTCCAGGTCGAAGACGGGCTTCGCGCCGGGATGGTCGCCCAGCTTGGTGTGGTCGCCGGTGAGGCAGAGGATGTTCTCGATGCCGAACATGGCGGCGCTCAGCAGGTCGCTTTCCAGGGCCATGCGGTTGCGGTCACGGCAGGTGAGCTGATAAATGGGGTTCAGGCCCGCATTCTTCAGGGCCACGCAGGTGGCCAGGGAGCCCAGGCGCATGACGGAGGACTGGTTATCGGTGACATTCACGGCGGTGATGTTGGAGAGGTATTCCTTGGCCTCCTCCACCATGGGTTCGACATGGAAGCCCTTCGGAGGGCCGACTTCGGTAGTAACGACCAATTCACCACGAGAGAATTTTTCAGACAGCTTCATATCTTTAATGCTCCTAACCTATTTATTTGGCGATATGCCGAATCAAACTTCTTTGTCTGTGGCGTAATTGCGGATCTGCACGGGGCACTTGAGGACATCCAGCCGTCCCACCTGCTTCAGGCGGCGGTAGATGCGCTCCCAGCCGCACTCCATGTCGGGATCGACCTCGCACTTGCCGGCCTTCGCGCCGCCGCACTGGCCGTTGACAAGGCTCTTGGAGCAGGCGGTGAGGGGGCAGATGCCGCCGGTGATGTTCAGGAAGCACTCGCCGCACTGGTCGCACTTGTGCTCCAGAGGCGTCACGCCCTGGTAGCCGGGCAGCGGATAGGTGTCGCAGGCGGCGCACACCTTCTTGTTTTCCAGATATTCGGCCACGGTCTGCACGCCCACGCCGCAGGAGAACACCAGCACCATATCGGCCATGGCGATCTCGCTCATGTGCTTCTTCAGACGCAGCTTCATATTCTCCGGATTGCAGATGTAATCCGTGGTCATGATGCCGGTGACGATGCCCCGCCCGGTCAGCTCCTTCTGGAGAGCTTCGGCTTCCTTCTCGGGGAAGTGGACTTCCTTGCAGCCGTGGCAGTTGATGATGAACACCTTGCCGGTGAGCAGAGCTTCGATGGTCTCTCTGGATTTCAGTTCGGTAATCAGCATATCACTTCATCCCCCTTACTGCCGCCTTGCCGGCCTTGATCTTGGAGAGGAGCGGGATCTTGGAGGAGCAGATGTACTCGCAGCAGCGGCACTCCATGCAGTCCATCACGTTCTTGTCCTTCATACCCTGCCAGTTCTCTTCGTCGTGATACTTTGCGAAGTACAGCGGGCTGAGCTCCATGGGGCAGACGTCCACGCAGCGGCCGCACTTGATGCAGGCCACGGCTTCGCTCTCGTCCTTCTCAATGGCGATGATGCCGTTGGTGCCCTTGATCACGGCCACGTCCACGCTGGGAAGCTGGATGCCCATCATGGGGCCGCCCATCTTCACGATATAGTCGTCGCCGCCGGTGATGCCGCCGCAGTAGTCGATGACTTCCTTCACGTTGGTGCCGATGCGCACCAGGTAGTTGCCGGGCTTCTTGATGCGCTCGCCGGTGACGGACACCACGCGCTCGATGAGGGGCATGCCCTTCTGGATGGCGTCGGAGATGGCCTTCACGGTGCTGACGTTGCACACCACGGCGCCCACGTCGGCGGGCAGGCCGCCGCTGGGGACCATCCTTCCAAGGACCCGCTTGATGAGCATCTTTTCAGCGCCCTGGGGGTACTTGGTCTTGGCCACGGTCACTTCGATGTCGTCATAGGCTTCGCACTTACTCTTCAGCAGCTCCACGGCGTCGGGCTTGTTGTCCTCGATGACGATGATGCCCTTGGGGGCCTCCACCGCCTTCATGACCGCCTTCAGGCCATAGATCACATCGTCGGCATAGTGCAGCAGCAGCTTGTGGTCCGCGGTGAGCATGGGCTCGCATTCGCAGCCGTTGAGCAGGACGGCCTCGATGGGCTTGCCGGGGGTCAGCTTCACGCTGGTGGGGAAGCCCGCGCCGCCCATACCGGCGATACCGGCTTCCTTGACGATGTTCACGATGTCTTCCTTGCTGAGGGTGCTGAGATCGCCCTTGGGCTTGACGGACTCGTCCACGACGTACTTCCTGTCGTTCTCGATGACCACGCTGAGGCCGCCGCGGGTGGCGGGATGGACTCGCTCCTCGATGGCCAGCACCTTGCCGCTGACGCTGGAGTGGATATAGGCGCTGATGAAGGCGGCGGGTTCACCGATGACCTGGCCCACCTTCACATAGTCGCCCACCTGCACCACGGGCTTGGCAGGGGCGCCGGAATGTTGGGACAGGGGGATCACCATGATGTCGGACTCGGGGAAGCGCAGCAGGGGCTCGTTCTCGCAGAGCTCCTTCTTCTCGGAGGGATGGACGCCGCCGTAGTAACCGGCGAAGCGGCTCTCCCGGATGGACTGCACATAGTCGTTGATGACCTTGAAATTGATCTTGCTGTAATCACGAAGCTGGACGGGCTGGCTCTTGAGCTCCCCGAGACGGCCCTGCTGGCTGAGACGCTTGTTGATCTTCTCCCAGGCGCAGTCCTTGTTGGGGTCCACTTCGCACTTGCCGTTCTTGGCGCCGCCGCACTGACCGTTCACCAGGCTCTTGGCGCAGTCCACGATGGGACAGACGCCGCCGGTCATGTTCAGATAGCACTGGGCGCAGGCGTCGCAGCTCTTCTTGGTCAGGGCCATACCGTGATGGCCGCGGTAATTGAGGGAATTGGCCGCCGCATAGACGGGCAGATCCACCATGCTTGCGATGGTCTGGACGCCCAGGCCGCAGGAGACCACGAAGACGCTTTTCGTTCCCTCGGGGATCAGGTCCTTCAGCTTCTTTTCCGTCTGGGTCTTGTTGCAGAGGAAGTCCACCTGGACGGAGCCCGTGACGGTCTTGCCCTGGGCTTCGGCCAATTTCACGAATTCGCCGCAGTCCGGTTCGTCCACCGTCTCAAACTCTTTGAAGCACTTGTTACAAGCCACGACGAAGATCTTGTCCGTTTCGGCCAGGAACGGCGCAAGCTCGTCGATCTCTTTCAGCCTGTACTTGGTATAGTTCTCCAATTTCTCACCTTCCTTAAAAATGATCGACCACGCTGATGCGAATCTGAATCTACCGCGACCCCGGTCGCCCGGGCTCACAATAAAGACAAACTGCTCAAAAAATGCCTTTTAGGATTATAGCACACTCTTCTTCCGTTATCCAGTATATTTTCCGCGCCAAAACTACAAAAACAGCCGGGACAGCGCCCTTTGATTGTATAAATTTCCAATCTTTCCCCGCCTATTCCCCGCCGGGTCCAAAATAGCGGGAACCGCCGGGTCCAAAATGGCGGGAAATAGGCTTGCGTTCAGCCCCTGTTTATTGTATCATGGTTTTATTGAAGTAAAGAAACGAGAGGAGTGATCGACTTGGCACCGATCCATAAAATCATCGTGGACAGCGATACCGCGGGGGACGACGCCGCCGCTCTGATCCTGGCCGCCAAGAGCCCCACCATCGAGATCCTGGGCGTGACCGTAGCCGCGGGCAACGTCACCCTGGAGCAGGCCGCCCTCAACAGCATGGCCGCCCTGGAGCTGGCCGGCTGCGACGCCCCCGTTTATCTGGGCGCCACCGCTCCCCTTTCCGGCGAGGAAAAGGAGTGCTTCAGCGTTTACGGCAAGGACGGCATGGGAGAAGCGGACATCATCCATCCCAAGGGCAAGCCCCGGGCGGACAAGAACGCCGTGGACTTCATGCTGGATACCATCCGCTCCAACCCCGGCGAAGTGGAGATCGTGGCCCTGGGCCCCGTCACCAACCTGGCCCTGGCCATCCAGAAGGACCGGGAGACCATGCTGAAGGTCAAGCGTATCTGGTCCATGGGCACCGCGGGCTTCGGCCCCGGCAACGCCACCCCCGTGGCGGAATTCAACGTATACAAGGACGCCCCCGCCTATAAGATCATGCTGGAGCTGGGCGTGCCCGTGACGATCCTGGGCCTGGACATGGACGACGAGCCCACCTGGCACGACGAGGCCAGGCTGGCGGAGATGATGGAGGGCAGCGAAACGCAGCGCTTCATCGCCATCGCCACCAGGAAGCTGCTGGAATTCAAGAAGGGCAACGGCATCCCCGCCGTGGACCTGCCGGACGCGGTGGCCATGGCCTGCCTCGCCTGGCCGGATTTCGTGGAGGAAACTACCCAGTGCTACGGCAGCTGCATCACCCAGCCCGGGGAGACCTACGGCATGGTCATCTTCTACCGGGAGGGCTTCACCTACGACTCCATGCCCAAGATCGGCAAGTGCAACATCTCCGTGGTGTCCAAGGCGAAAAAGAGCGAATTCGTGGACCGGCTGAACGCCGTCTTCAAATCCTGACATAAGAGGAGGCTGCCAGATGGATAAGACCACCGAATCCACCGAATCCAAGCGTTATAAAAAGCTGACCCTGCTCCACTCCAATGATATGCACGGCGACTTCCTGGCGGAGGATCTGGATTCCAAATTGGTAGGCGGCGTCAGCATGCTTTCCGGCTACATCAACAAGGTCCGCTCCGAGGAGCCCAACACCCTCTACTGCATCGCCGGTGACATGTTCCGCGGCTCCATCATCGACGCGGAATTCCAGGGCATCAGCACCATCGAGATCATGAACATGCTGGCACCCGACGTGGTGACCCTGGGCAACCATGAGACGGACTACGGCGTGGCCCATCTGCTTTTCCTGGAAAAGTGCGCCACCTTCCCCATCATCAACGCCAACCTCCATATCCGCACCAACCATGCCCGCCTCTTCAACCCCTATCTCATCAAGGAGATCGACGGGATGAAGATCCTCTTCATCGGCATCCTGACGGAGGAGGTCATGGCCCAGACGAAGAACGACGGCCTCGTGGGCTCCATCGTGGACGTGGAGGAGGCCGCCCAGGAGGTGGGCAAGATCTGCAACACCTACAACGCCATCGACATCGACTTCACCGTGCTGCTGACCCACATCGGCTTCGAGGAGGACAAGAAGCTGGCGGCCAGGCTGGATCCCGCCTGGGGCGTGGACGTGATCATCGGCGGCCATTCCCACACCTTCATCGACGAGCCGGCCGTGGTAAACGACATCCTCATCGTCCAGGCCGGCACCGGCACGGACCAGATCGGCCGCTTCGACATCACCATCGACACCGACACCAATTCCGTGGCGGATTACAAATGGCGCAGCGTGCCCATCAACTCCCTGAACTGCCCCAAGGACGAGGAGATCGAAAAGCTCATCACCCAGTACAAGAGCCGCACCGACGCCAAATACAGCCGGGTCATCACCCGTTTCAACCGCAAGCTGACCCATTATGTGCGCACCCAGGAGACGGAGATCGGCAGCATCTTCTCCGACGCCCTGCGGAACAGCCTGGGCCTGGACATCATGCTCCTGGGCTCCGGCAGCATCCGTTCCGACGAGATGGGCCCCATCGTCATGCTCACGGACCTGATGGTGGGCTTCCCCTATGACGACAAGGTATACATGCTCAAGGTCAGCGGCGAACAGCTGAAGCGCATGATCCTCTACATGGTGCGGGACGAGGTCTGGGCCGGGGTCCACACGGAGTTCTATCAGCTCTCCGAGGGCCTCCACGTGGTCTATTCCCGGGAGGAGCACGCCTTCAGGGAATTCACCTACCAGGGCGAAAAGGTGGACGACGACTGGGTGTTCACCCTGGGCCTCCAGGAGTTCCACTACAACAACTTCGAGGACATCTTCAACATCCCCCTGGAGGAGATCACCAAGAACGGCACGCCCCGCATCGTCTGCACCTCCTGCCGCAGCGTCATTGAGGAATACCTCACCGCCCATCAGCACCTGGACCATCAGGTGGGAGACAGGCTGGTCATCCTCTGACTCAAAGCGCAGCAAACAGGCACTGTCAAGCCGACTGTGCCTGTTGTTTATTATGCTTTCCTCCAGCTCAGCAGCCAGCGGTAATACAGGCCGCTGCGGAGCCAGAAGGCGGGCTTTTCCATGCCCCCCGTCAGAAGCTGCGGCCGGAGCCGGAGTGACTGGTGCCGGAGGAGCCGGAATAGGAGCTGGAATAGGAGCTCCCGCCCCCGCCAGAGCTGCCGCCGCCGGAGGAACGCTCCACGGGGCTGTACTTACGGGTGGTCGTGGTATTCAGATACTGGTCCTGGACGTCGGCAATATGCAGGCTGTCCCGCTCCAGATAATCCGTCGCCGTCTGCTTCACCCGGGGCACTGCCATCTTCCGCTTCGCAACGGAGAGGGCGATGCCGCCGAAGGCGGCGCCCACGAAGGCCCCCAGGACGGCGATCAAGCCCCAATAGCCCGGGGTGCGGGCGACGCGGCCGGTCTTCAGCATGTGCCGCAGGTCCTTCATTCCCTGGCGAAGGGCGTCGTATTCCGTGGTGTCCAGGTACTTATTGAAGCACTTGTCCTCCAGGCGGTATTTATTCACATACGTCAGCCTGTCCAGGCCCTTGCCGTAACCGTCCACGTAGAAATAGGTGCCGTAGCCGCTCTGCCGCAGAAGCGTCAGTACGATCCCGTCGTAATCCTCCCCGAAGCCGTAGCCCTTGCAGGAATACCAAAGCTCGTTGAAATCCGTATTGTAAAGGCTGGTATCGTTCAGCGCCGCGTGGACCACCACATCCAGGCCGTATTTGTCGGAGATGGCCTTAGCCTCCTCCGTCAGGCTCCGGAACTGTTCCTCCGTCAGCACCGCCAGCTCGTCCACCACCCGGGGGGCGGCGGCGTCATGGGTGCGATTGAAGGTCCCCCCTTCGGGGAGCCACTCCGGCGGGAAGGGCATCCCCGTCCGATAGAGGTTGCGGAAATTCTCGATCCAGTCCGCCGCCCCGTCGCCGTAGTCGCCTTCCACCATATAGTCATAAAGCCGGTCGTCCAGCTGGTTGGCAAATACCTCGGTGAACAGGCCCCTGGTCTCCGGCCCGGTGCAGCAGGTCCAGAAGCCCCGGTCATTGGGGTCCATGCAGACAAAGAGGCAGGCCCCCTCATATTCCGGGCCGATGCCGTAGCCGTTGAAATCATAGAAATCCGCGGAATAGACCGCATGGCCCAGACCGTAGGCGGAGACGTCGGTGAAGATCACGATGTCCTTCCCCAGCTCGGCGCGGATCTCCCCAAGGCGGGCCTCCATAGCCGCTTCCTCGGCGTCGGTGAAGATGTCCGCCACATCCACCACCCGGGGGGCGTCGGGATCGTGGTATTTCTCAAAATTCGCCGGGTCGTCGGGATACCAGGCGGGTTTCCCCTCGGCCCCGCCCCGGCCGTCCTGACCGGCGGGGGCCGCCGTCGGCTCCCCCGTCCCCTCCGCCGGATGGTCCGCCAGATAATTCTGGGTATGGCGGATCACCGCGTACATCACGCCGAACAGACCGTATTCCTCCCGGTAGCCGGGAGCGGAAAGGCAGATGAATGACCGGAAATCCGCGTCCATGCGCGTTTCCGCGTTGCCGAAGCAGAGGATGACCACCTCCTCCGTGTCGGCGTTGTAGGCGGCCATGAAGCCGTCCCGGTTGTCGCCGTAACCGAAGGAGCAGTATTCATATTCGTCCCTGGCCCAGGATTCCAGGGAATCTTCCCCCAGGTCCTCCGCCCCGACGGCCAGGACGGCCAGGTCCACATGGTATTCCCGGAGGATCTCAATGCAGTCTGCGTCCAGGCTGTCCACCTCTTCGTCGGTGAGGGTGTTGGTATAGTCGATGATGCGGTAGTATTCCTCAGACCAGGGATCGTCCGCATAGACAGCCAGGGAAAGCAGGAGGATCAGGGCGCAGAGGAGCGCCGGAACACGGATAAGTTTCTTCATGCCCCTCACCTCCCCAACATGTACTTGACGAAGAAGATCAGCATCACGACGCCCAGGGCGATGCCCGCCCGGATGAGGAAATACTGCCAGGAGACCTTCTTGTCCGTGGGCACGCTGCCCACGATCTTGCCCGTCTGCCCGTTCACCGCAAAGGAGTATTCGTTTTTCCTGTGGGTGAGCTTGAAGAGATAGACCGGGAACAGGAGATAGCGGGCCCGGAGATCGGCCTGGAGCTTCCCGCCCACGGCGCGCACGCCGCTGTATGAGCCGGAGACCTGGGACCGGGCCAGGGAAACGGCGGAATTATTCATGCGCTCCTTGGCCCGCTCCGCCACGTCGTCCCGCGCTTTGTCGAACCGGTCCGCCGTGAAGCCCGCCAGATACTGCATGTCGAAGGGCTTCACATCCTCCATGTGGAAGGGCTCCAGGCAGTCCATCAGCTCGTCCTCCACCTTGCCGCTGGCGTCCACCGGCAGGTCGCGGAAGTCCATGGACACGTCCCGGCCCACCAGATAGTGTTCCGTGTCGGTGATGATATAATCCCCGCTGCGGCGGGAGGATCTCTTTTCCCCATGGAATTTCAGGTTGCCGCTGATATGGCCGCTGAACACCCAGAAGGGCACGTAGACGCCGGTCACTTTCTCCATGCGGCTGTCGTTGAAGAAATTCTTGGGCAGCAGCTTCTTATTCTTGTAGAAATCCTTCAGCACCTGGGGAAGCACCTTGGCGGTGATCTTGAAGGGGATCACCCCGTCGGGCCGGAGATTGCCGGATGCCTTCTCCGTCAGCACGATGTTGTTGCCGCAGTAGGGGCAGGTCAGGGCCATCTCCTGGGACGAGGCGATGACCTCCGCGCCGCAGGACACGCAGTTATAGATGGGCAGCCCCTCCGCTCCCTCGGCGTGGGCATGGGCGGTGAGCTGGTCGAAATCATAGCCCTCCAGCGTTTCCTCCGGCTGCCCGGCTTCGCTCTGCTCCCCGATCTCATAGACGGTGCCGCAGTAATCGCAGACCAGCTTGCCCGATTCCGGGTCAAAGCGCAGCGGACCGCCGCAAGCGGCGCATTTTTGTTCATGCACCTGATCCAATTCCGTCCCCCCTTTTTGGTTATTTATTCGGTCTTTCCATTATAAACGATAGAGCCCTTTCCCGCAAGAGCTTCCTGAAAACGATAGCCCGGAGGACCAAAAGGCTCTCCGGGCAGGATTCACTGGTTTTCTTCGCCGGGGGCTGCCTCCGGCTGGGGACGCAGCAGGAAGCGCATCTCCACCGGGTTATGGTCGGAGTAGGCAAAGCCGGTGTCGATCACCCCGGCGGCCAGCACCTCCACGTTTTCGCTGACCAGGAAGCCATCCACCGTCAGCACCATCTGCCCCGGATGATAGGGCCCGTCGGCATTGCGGCAGCTGGGCACCGGCCGGTCCTCGTCCAGAGGCGCCACCAGGGAGATATGATACCCGTCGAAGGTGCTCTCCGGGATGGGCTGGGCCCACACGGCGCCTTCGGTAGGCCTGCCGAAAACGGCTGTGGAATCCCCCAGGATATCCTTGTTGAAATCGCCCCCGGCGACGCAGTAGTTATGCCGGGCATACTCCCCCTCCATGTCCGCCAGCAGCAGAAGAAGCTGCTCCGTGGCGATGGTGCCGTCGGAGGTATAGGCGGAAAGGTGGAAATCATAGAGCACCAGGTCCCGGCCTTCCCCCAGGGGGATGCGGGATTTGGCATAGCAGCGGTCCAGGTCCAGGAACTTCATGAAGCCCGCTTCCACGGGGAGCTCCAGGCGTTCGCTGCTCCCGATGGGGAAGGAGGAAAAGGTCATGATGCCGGATCTGGAGGCTCCGTGAGGCTGGTAGAAGGGATAGAGGAGGAAGGGCGAATCATAGTTCTGGGCGAAGATATAGCCCTTTTCCGGCATCGCGGCGGTCATATAGGCCCGTTCATCCTCGTGGTAGCTGCGGGTGGAGTCGATGTCCACCTCCTGGATCAGGCAGAAGTCGGCGTCCTGCCGGCGGAGGAGGTCCCCGATCTTCCCCAGGTTCGCGTCCAGCCGTTCCTTCGACCAGGCCCAGGAGCGCTCGCCCCCGTCCATGAAAAAGCCGAAGTCCGCCTCATAAGCGCCGAAGCCCACATTGTAGGAGACGACGGTGTATTCCCGCCCCGTCTCCGGCTGCTCCGCCGGGACCGGCCCCTGCACCGCCAAGGGCTGATCCCCCAGGCGGTGATAGCGCAGCAGCACATAACCCACATAGCCGCCCGTCAGCAAAAGCAGGGCAGCAAAAAGGAGCAGCAGGATGCGGACGCCTTTTTTCAATCACAGTCCTCCTGTTTCCCCGGCCTCAGCCGCTGAAGCTCACCTCACCGAAGCTGGGAGAAACGATGGCGATATAGGTTTTTCCGGCCCGGACCGTCAGGTCCTCGCCGTCCTCCGTGAAGTAGTGGAAGGGCTCGTAGGTGCCCGCCTTGGACCAGGTGATGGGGATCACCTTCCCGTCCCGGGCGTACCAGCCGGTGCTTTCGGTCACCAGGTCCACCTTCAGCCGCCCGTAGGAGTCGTAGGTGCGGATGTCGGC
The DNA here is from genome assembly GCA_902795345.1 of Oscillospiraceae bacterium. Taxonomy (GTDB): domain Bacteria; phylum Bacillota; class Clostridia; order Oscillospirales; family Oscillospiraceae; genus UBA1774. The sequence continues at coordinate 11,445 of CADBKO010000035.1, read as the reverse complement.
AAAGAGGATGAATACGTTGCGGAACTGGGGCATTTCCCCGGTGAGGCCGTCCGCATAATCCGCGTTCAGCTGATAGCCGGTGTAGCAGCCGGTCTCGGTATGATAGACCAGCTTGGTGGTCTTTTTGTTGAAATTGATGTCGATGGTCGCGGCGTCCTCCCCCTCCAGGGGGTCCCAATCGTTGACGAAATAGAGGCCGCAGTCGTAGTCCTCCCCCACTTCCAGGGGGTATTTCATGAGCTCCGCCGCCTCCCAGAGCTTTTCGCCGCTGGTGAACAGGGTATGCTCCAGGGCGTAACCGGCGCTGCGGCGGTCCTTGTCCCGCCAGAAGGGCTCGTTGGTATACCAGCCCCGCACCCCGTCGATATTCTGGATGCCCAGGTTACGGATGCGGTCATAGGCGTCCTCGCTGCCCCCGGCGTGGCAGAGCACGGCCCCGTAGGAGAAGCAGATGTCCTGATAGTAGGGGCGCACGCTGCGGATGCTGCCCAGCTCCCCCGCGTCCCGGATATGGGAGAACAGGCACATCATACGGGTGATGTTCCCCTCCGCCAGCACCTCATAGATGATGTCCGCGTTTCCGATGCCGCACTGGGGCTGGGCTTCCGGATGGTTGTTGACCATGAGGGCGAAGGGCCGCGTCCGGTCCTCCTCCTCCAGGGGCGTGCCGTTCAGGTAGTTGCGGAATTCCGGCTCCGGCTCCGGGGTAGGCTCCGGCGTGGGGGTCGGGGTGGGTTCCGGCGTCGGCTGGGGGGTGGGGGTAGGCTTCGGCGTGGGGGTAGGCGTGGGCACCTCCGTCACGGGGGGCGGCGTTTCCGGCAGCCCCTTCGTTCCGTTGCCGCAGGCCGTCAGGCCAAGCAGCAGGAGAAATGCGAGCAGTATGGCAAGTGTCAGACGAAGTTTCATTTTCTCTGCGTTCAGTTCCATCCCAGGCATCCCTCTTGCAGGAGAACGCGGTCCTTATGTCGGATTATCGGGATACCGTTCAATGTACTATACCCTTTTCCTTCCCCCAGCGCAAGATGTTTTTGCTTTTAACATGGCGTCTCTGGGAAGTCGAAGGGAGTCTCCCCGTCCTGCGTTCTTCGTATTTCGTTCTCCGTATTTCGTCCTTCTTCCTTCGTCCCTCGTCCTTCGTAAACCCCCGTCCCTCGTCCAAAAGTGGGGAATCCAATGGGGGCGGAGCCCCCTTGGCCGTGAGGAGGGGCCCCGGGGAACCTTTATGGAATGGTTCCCCGGGCGCGTCTTTGCCTTCTTTCGCCGCGCTGCGAAAGAAGGTCGCTCCCGCGGGAGCGAAACATCCCTCGTCCTATCCTCGTCCCGCCGCAGCGGGCAAAATCCCCGTCCCCGTCATTGCGAGCCTCCGCAGGAGGCGTGGCAATCCGTCCCTTCGTCCCGAGTGCGGCATGACCGGGAACAGGACGGGGGCTTTTCGCGCTGCGGCGCGACCCCGTTTCTTTTAGCGGAAAAGAAACGGGGAAAAGAAACCGCCAGAGGGGACCTATTTCGAGGCGGTCCCCTCTG
>CADBKO010000035.1:8668-9883 GCA_902795345.1 Oscillospiraceae bacterium | reverse complement strand
CGCCCCCATTGGATCCCCCACTTTTGGACGAGAGACGGGGGTTTGGACGGGGATAACGGATTGCCACAGCCGGTGTGCGCACCGGCTTCGCAATGACGGGAGACGAAGGACGAAAGACGAAGAACGGGGGACGAGAGAAGGGGGACGGGAGTTTTCCCTTTACGGCCAATCCTCTGCGCCGGGCGGGATGAAAAGTGTCTCCGCGGGGGTGTAGCCGGTTTCATAGCTGCCGGTGAACACTACGCAGACGGTGCCCTCCCCCGTGCTGACGGGGTAGTAGGCGGCGTAATAGGCGCTGCTTCCGTCCTCGCTTTTTCCCCGGTGCCAGATCAGCTCCGCGCCCCAGGTTTCCAGGGGATAGCCCAGCTCCTGAGCTTTGACCCGTCCCTCAGCCAGCATTTGCGTATACTTGTTGGGAGGCGTATCCTCCGGAATTCCCACCTTCAGCTCCTCGTGCTTCACCCAGACCTCCATGCCCCCGGTGAAGCCCACCAGGGCATAGCCCTCCTCCAGCGACTTGATCACGCCCGTCAGGTCGTAGCCGTGGGTGGAGGCGTTCTCCTCCGCGAGACATTCCGCCAGGGTCTCCTTCCCTTCGCCGTACCCGGAGCCGAAGGAGCTGGGATAATAGACGGTCCCCGCCGGGATATACACCGGGCAAGCCGTTTTGTCCGCCAGCTCTTCCGTCCAGGGGATCACGTCCGCCCCGCGGACCCAGTACTCCTCATATACGCCCGATTTCTCCGCAGCCATATCCACCTGCAGCCACAGCTCCCCCTCACGGGTGATGCGCTCCCGCAACAGGTTCAGGCGGTGACCCGCCGGGAACGTGCCCTCGCTCCGTCCGTTCAGGTTCTCGTAAACATACGCCGTCTCCGCCGTGGTAAAGACCCATCGGTATTCCGCCTGACGATACCAGTCCCGGTTCCAAGCCGGCCACCAGTCGTCCTGCGCCGACTCTCTCTCCCCCACGTTCTCATTCCAGTAGGAGACGATGATCCAGCGGTCCTCCAGTTTGCGGCAGGTGAGACAGGTTTTGCTGTACCAGAGGCGGACGACGTCGTCCTTCCGCTCCCCCCACTGGGGCTGGAAGGTCCCCGGTCCGAAGTCGGAGGTCATGGAATAGAAGCAGTCCGTCTCCGGCGTGTAGCGGAATTTCGTACGGTAGTCCGTAGTCAGATCCGCAAGGCCGATGTCGAAATAAAGCCGCAGGGC
>CADBKO010000035.1:0-8653 GCA_902795345.1 Oscillospiraceae bacterium | reverse complement strand
GATGTCGAAATAAAGCCGCAGGGCGTCCTCCACCATGCGGGCCGGGATGCGCCGCAGCGGCGCCTCATAGTCCTCCGCATGCTGCCAGCGACTGGCACTACTGAGATAACCGGCATCCCGGAGGGTTCGAAATTCCTCCTCCGAAATTTCCTCTCCGTAATCGAAATAGCGCAGGAACGCATTGAGGTCCAGGTCTCTGGGGTCGGTATACAGGGAGGTGAAGCAGGGGTCCACCGGGTTCACCCACATGCTGCCGTCCTCCCGGAAGCGGATTGGCTCCAGGGCCTCCCGCGCCGCCTCGACCTCTTCCTTCGTCAGCTCCGTCCACCCCTCCTCCACGGGGTTCGGCGGCAGCGGAGGCATATTCTCCCGCTCCGGCTCCGGCAAAGCCTCATCCAGGATCACGTGATACCAGGGAATGACGGCAAGATGCTCCGACATCAGGCGGAAGTCCTCCTCGTTGCTGACCCGGATCTCCAGGGCGTCATATTTCCCGGAGCTTATGGTCCCGCCCAGGGCCTTCTTGGTCCATTCACCGGTCATCATGCCGCCCAGCCGGTTCAGGAAGCTGCGGGCAACATTCATGGTCACTCCGTTTTTTGCCAGCATAAGCTGCCGCCCCGACGCCAGGTTCCGCCCGGAGGCGTCGATATAGAGGGTCCGGGGATCCCCCGTCCGCTCGAACCAGGCGACGACGCCGCCCAGCCATTCCAGTTCATCGCTGAAATCCTCCGTGTACCAATACCAGAGGCGCTCCGGATTTCCCCAATCGTCGATCGCCGTTACCGTGGAGTCCCGGGGCTGCGGCAGCATATTATGCCGCTCGCCCCAGACCATGCTGAGCTCCTCGCACAGGACGGCGCGGTCGAAGCGCTTCAGGGTCAGCTTTTCCGGCTCCTCCGTGAAGGTCAGGGCGGCGGTATTCAGGAAGGTCCCCCCTTCGTCCTCCTCAAAGCTCAGGATCACGTCGGCACGGAAGCCGGAGACGGAGGCGTCCGTCACCGTCAGGGTCAAACCATCCCGCGCAGCGCCCGGCAGGGCTGCTTGGGCCTCCTCCAGAGTGCAGCCCCAGGGGAGCCCGGCAAAGCACAGGTCCGCTTCCGGCTCCAGGGTCAGCTCCGGCTGCCCCCATTCCGTCAGGGCCAGGATCGCCTCCATCCGCTCCTGATCCACGTCATACAGTCTATCGGGGGAATCCGTCTCCTTCACGGCGGCGCCGTACCAGCCATAGTCCCCATCCCGGGTGAGGGCCAGGGAATGGGGCCCTACATAGAGCTGCCATTGCTTACCGCCGCTGACCCAGCGGAGCTTTCCGGGCAGGATTGCCCCCCAATCCACCTCCGGCGTGCCGCAGACGCCGCTGATGTTCCACTCTCCTTCCTTCAGCAGCTTCGCCAGCTCTTTTTTGAAGCCCTTCACGTCCTCCACCGGCCAGACGCCCCGCTGCCCCGCAGCGACGTCCGTCCATTCCTTCTTGAAAAAGGACATCTGCGGCCAGGTATCGGGGGGATCCTTGACAATATCCGGGAAATCCTTGCGCCCGTTCCCGGGCCCGAAGGCAAAGAGCAGCACCACGGCGGCCAGAAGCAGGATCGCCAGGAGGGCCATCCACCACTTGGGCTTCCGCCAGCGGAGGACGCTGCGGATGCGCTGCTTCACATTCCCCTCCCCGAAGCCCAGAGGCGTGGCGGCAAAGAGGGGCCTGCCCCCGCTGAGGGCCAGCAGGAGCCGGGAATAGGCCGCCCGCTCCTCCCCGCCGAGAGTGCGGACCACCGCCTCGTCGCAGGCCCCCTCCATATCCTGCATGGCCAGGGAAAAGGCCAGCCAGCAGAGGGGATTGAACCAGTGGAGGCACAGGGCCAGCCAGCCCAGCAGCTTCCACAGGGGGTCCAGCCGCCGGATATGGGCCCGCTCGTGGCGCAGCACCCAACCTCTCTCTTCCGTCTCCATCCCCCAGGGCAGATAGACGCGGGGCCGGAGGACGCCCAGGACGAAGGGGGAATCCAGCCCCTCCGCCTCATAAACGCCCTTCTCCAGCATCACCGCCTCCCGGAGGCGGAAGCTCAGGCGCAGATATTTGAAAATGCTCCAAAGGAGCAGGGCCGCCGCCCCCGCCAGCCATATCCAGCTAAGGACGGGCAGCCACACTTCCCCCGCCCGCTTCGGCTCGGAGAGCCCGTCGGAAGCGGTGACCACATAGCTGTGTCTGCGCTCGGGCTCATCAGACGCCGACGGCGTATCCTCCCTTTCCACAGGGTCCGGCGCCGCTTTCTCTTTGCCGCTTACCTCCGCGGGTAGGTAATCGTACACCGGCGTCCGCCCTGCATCCAGGGCGGCCTTATACCCCTGCTCGCCCCTTTGGATCACCTTCGTCTCCTCAGCATAGCTCTCCGTCCAGGCGGACACCAGCGCCCCGCTCTCCAGCTTTTCCGGCACCACGGAGGTGGGGGCGCGGAGGGTCACGGGGCAGAGCAGGCGGAACAACACCGCCAGCCAGAGCAGGCAGACATACTTTCGCGGCGCGCGCCGGAGGCAGAGCCGCCCCAGCAGCACCGCCAGGACCGTCAGCGCCCCCGTGAGGGACATGCGCAGCAGCGCGGGCAGAAAGCCTTCCATCAGCGTGCCTCCTTCGCTTCGTCGATGAGCCTTTGCAGCTCGGTGATTTCCTCTCCCGTCAGTTTTTTTCTCGCCGTAAAGGCGGCCAGGAAAGCGGGCAGGGAGCCGCCGAAGCTCTCGGACACGAACCGCCTGGTCCGGCGCTCCTCAAAGCTGACCCTGTCCACCAGCACCGTCACGACGCCGCCCTCGTTATGAAACAGGCCCTTGTCGCAGAGGCGGCGCAGCACAGTATAGACCGTAGATTTCTTCCACCCCAGCTTTTCGGCGCTGAGGCGCACCAGATCGCCGGAGGAGACCGGCGCCGATGCCCATATGATCTCCGCAAACCGGGCCTCCGCAGCCCCCAACTGATATTCCATCTGCTTCCTCCATGACCGGGAATCGGTCTACATCTTGTAAACCCAGTCTACACATTGTAAACCAGCTTGTCAAGGGGAAATAACAGCCGGACAAGGCCGCCCCCGTGACCAAACCGCAGCCACAGCGCTGCGGTTTGGAGAGGACGTTTCGCCGGAATCCTGCGGGTATGGCCGCTTGCGGGCATATCCGCCATTCCGGCGAATAAGGACGAGGCGAATAAGGACGAAAAGGCAGCACATGCCCCCGAGGAGGGGACACATGCTGCCTGTTCAGCAGGATGGTATTTTCGCTCAGCTTTCCTTTTTGACGTCCTCATGCTCGCCCTTGGCGGCGTCGATGATGAGCTGGATCGTATCCATAAGGAGGAGGATCGTCAGCTCCAGGAAGCCGATGAGGCACACCAGGGCGAAGGGCCACTTGGGCATGTTCAGCACGTCCGTGGTGGTGCCGGTATTCAGGAAGTTCTGGAGCTTCAGCACCGCGCCGTAGGAAAGGAGGGCGCAGACCGCCACCTCGATCAGGTGGACCACCGCCAGCCAGACGGTGCGCATTTTCGCCGGGAACATATCCACGAACATGTTGACCCAGATATGCCCCTTCTTCACCTGGAAGGTGGGGATGGCCAGCAGGCAGATGACCACCAGGAAGTAGGCGGAGAATTCGTTGGAGCCCTTGATGGACAGCTGCGCGCCGCTGACCTTGCGCAGGATCACGTCGATGGCGACCACGAACACCATGACGAAGCAGGCGGCGAGGCCGATATAGTTCAGGCCGCTGACGAATTTACCGAAAGCATTGCGGATCTTTTCCAAGGGAAGCTCCCCTTTCCTGAGCGATTTAGTGTTACCAGTTGAACTGGGCGTTGTATTTGCCCACCAGTTCCTTGGCCTGGTCGTAGATGCGCTGGGCAACGGCGGGGTCGGCCTGCTCCGCGATCCAGGCGGCGGCCACGTTGTCATAAGCAGTGGCGAGCTGGGCGGCAAAAGCGTCGGAGGGGGCGTAGATGTCGCCGCCGTTCTTCACGGCGCCGTAGCGTCCCGCAGCTTCCCAGAAGCTCCAGATATCCACCAGGTTCAGCAGGTAGTCGCCGGAGACGGACTTGATGGCAGTCTGGATGTCGGCGGGCAGGGCGCCCCAGATGTCGGCGTTGGCCATGAGGGCATAGGCGGAGCAGCCGATGTTGGTGTCGATGTAGTAGTTCAGCACGCCTGGGTCACTGAGGGCGAAGGACTTGATGCCGTGCCAGTCGGTGACCAGGTAGTTGATGATGCTGTTCTGCACATTGGAGTACACATCCCCGATGGGGCAGCCGAAGACGGACGCGCCCACTTCCTTGACGAAGCCCTGGGCGGGGCCGTTGTTGGCGCGGATGTTGCCGGTGATGCTGGCGATGCCGTCGATCTCGCCGCTGCCCTTGTAAGCCAGGGGGCTGGTGCAGTTGGTCCAGACGAAGAGGAGCTCGCCGTCGTCGGCAAACTCGGCCTGAATCTCGGGATTGGTCTTATACAGCTCCCACATGGCATAGGAACCGGCGGTGCCGTTCTTGATGCCCAGGCCGGGATTCTGGATCACGTTGGTGAGAGGCATGTAGCCCTTGAAGTAGCAGGGCAGGGTCCAGTCGAATTCGATGGTGCCGGACTTCATGTCGTCCAGGGAGGCCATGGTGGGAGACATGGAGCCGGACCAGCCGATGTTGAAATCCACGGCGCCTTCGGTGGCGATGGTCACGGCGTTTGCCCAGGCGGTCAGGAATTCGCCGGGGGCGGACTCCGCCGGGTCATGGCAGGCCAGGGAGAAGGTGAACTTGGGGGCCACGCCGTCATAGGCCTTCGCCTGCTCGGCCAGGGCGTCGATCACCGCGTAGGACTGGGCCCAGGGGCCGTTATCCTTGGTGGGCTCGGTCTCCACGCTCCAGGCGGGACCGGCGGCATAGTCGCCCCGCTGGGGCAGGGCCGCCTTGGCGCTGCCGCCGTTGTCGGCGGGAGCCTGGGTAGCGGGGGCGTTGGTGGGGGTGGCAGTTCCGCCGCCCTTGGCACAGCCGGCGACGGCAAGCACCAGAAGCAGCGCAAGAACCAGGGCAAGGATCTTCTTCATGGTTGTTCCTCCTATTTGGTATTTTTGATCTCCGAACTCAAATCAGCGTCAGCCCCGCATCAGGCCCGGCAGCCAGGTGGCCAGGCTGGGGCAGAGCATGACGATGATGATGGCGACGGTGATGCCGATCAGGAAGGGCGCGGTGCCCTTGAAGATCTGCTGCAGGGAGGTAGTGCCTTTCGTGATGCCCGCCATGACATAGCAGCACATGCCCACCGGCGGGGTCATGAGGCCCAGCTCCATCAGCATGACCATGAGCACGCCGAACCACATGTCGTTGAAGCCCATCATGCGGATGACCGGCAGGAAGATGGGGGTCAGCAGGCAGATGAGGGGCAGGGAGTCGATGAAGCAGCCCAGCAGGCCATAGATGAGCAGGAACACGATCAGGATGATCCAGGGGCTGGCCGCATTGGCGGCGACGGTGCCCAGGACCGAGGAGATATTGGTCATGGTGAAGAACTGGCTGAGGATATCGGAGCCGATCATGATGAGGAAGATCATGGCGGTGGTCTCCGCCGTCTCCTTCAGGGCTTCCACCACGTTCTTGAAGGTGAACTTCCGGCGGATGATGAGGAAGATGAACGCGCCGAAGGCGCCCACCGCGCCGCCCTCCGTGGCGGAGCACCAGCCGAAGAGGATGCCGCCCAGGACCATGATGAAGAGGACCAGAACCGGCAGGACGCCCACCAGGGCCTTCAGCTTTTCCTTCATGGGGAATTTCTCCCCCTTGGGGCCGGCCTCCGGATCCTTCACGCAGATGATGATGGCGGTGGCGGCATAGCAGATGGTGAGGATGATGCCGGGGATGATGCCCGCGATAAACATCTTGCCCACGCCGATGCCCGCATTGATGGCATAGAGCATGAAGCCGGTGCTGGGCGGGATCAGGATGCCCAGGGTGCCGCCGGCGGAGATGGAGCCGCAGGAGAGGGTGCGCTTGTACTTGTACTTGTCCATCTCGGGGAGGCAGATCTTGCCCATGCTGGCGGTGGTGGCGGTGGCGGAGCCGCAGATGGCCCCGAAGAAGGCGCAGGCCACTTCCGTGGCGATGGCCAGGCCGCCCCGGACCCGGCTGACCCACTTATAGCAGGCGGCGTAGAGGTCCTGGCTGATGCCGGCCCTGGCGCAGGTGACGCCCATGAGCGTAAACATGGGGATCACCACCAGAGAATCCTTGTTTGTGGATGCGAACGGCCCGTTGGTGAAGGCACCCAGGGCCATCATGAACGCCTTTCCGGCCTCGAAGCCGCCGGCGATCCGCATGTACATGATCCCCAGGAAGCCCACCAACGCCATGGCGATGCCGATGTGCATGCCCGCGAACAGGAAGATCAGCAGCAGCAGCAATCCGATAATGGCGACGAGAACAGGACTCATCTGCACATCACGCTCCTTGACCTAATATCTCAATATCTCATGCTTGCATCTTACATGATTCCTCCGAAGATTTCACGCTCTTTTTTTCCAAATCCCCCTTGCATAACAAATCACAATGGCCCGCAAACGCTGGCTTATAGCCATGCAAAGCGGCGGGAGGCCCCCCACAGGATGGCATTTTCAGGAAAATACCCCCTCGCGGCATTTGCTTTCTCCGGGTATTTATATTATAATGGTGTAAATGTGGAATTGCGCACCGGAAACACCGATGGAAGCGAGGGTACACCATGGACACCATGCAGCTGCAGCTCTTCCTGTCTCTTTCCAAAACGCTGAACTTCACCAAGACCGCCAATGAATTCTATGTGACCCAGCCCACCGTGAGCAACTACATCAAGGCGCTGGAAAGCAGCATCGGCGTCACGCTTCTGAAGCGGGACAGCCACAGCGTATCCCTCACCGCGGAGGGCAAGGAATTCGTATCCTATGCAAACCAGCTCCTGAGCCTCCAGGCGGAGGCGGAAAACCGCCTGCGCAACATCTCGGAGGGGCGCAAGGGCTATATCCGCATCGCCACCCTGTCCAGCGCGGCGGAGCTGTTCTCCCTCTGCCTGGAGGAATTTGCGGAGAAATATCCCGGGGTGCAGGTGAATGTGGACATGATCGAGGGGGCCGAGATGATCTCCGCCCTGGACCAGTGCTCCTATGATATCTACTTTGCCCACGAACACATGGTATCCGGCTCCGGCAGCGTGGATTACCTGGTGACCAACACCAGCCAGATGGACCTGGTGGTGCACCGGAACCTGGCGGAAAAGGTGGACATGAACGACTGGTCCAACCTGGCGGACATGCATTTTGTCTCCGCGCTGGAGGCGGGCTTTTCCCTCTCCGGCCAGATCCGGCGCATCTGCCGCAACCGGGGCATCGTGCCGGACATCATCAATTACTACAACCGGGCGGACACGGTGCTGTTGGCGGTCAACTCCGGCGTGGGCATCTCCATCCTCCCCTCCACCCTGATCGCCTTCTACAACTGGCCCAACGTGGTGGCCTTCCCCATTGAGGGCTCGGACGCCCTGGTGAGCTCCATCGTGGCCTGGAACCGCTCCGGCGGCAACCCGGAGGTGGCCCGGTTCCTGGCCGTCAGCCACCTGACGGAGCTGAAAAGGGCGAAATAAAGCCTCGCGCCCCGGTCAGACAGTCAGGGGGCAAATACCGTTTCTTGATTATTGTTGGTATTTGTTTGCTATTCGGCTATAATCAGAAACGAAGAAACGGTTTATCGGAGGTAAACAGAATGAAAGCCACATTCAGGATCATCAGCCTCATCATGCTTATCATTGCCGTTATTTTCGTCGCCTGCGCTCTGTCGGCTCCGAATCTCGGACAGGCGATCCAGATCGGAAGTTTCCGGTTCGGCGCCCAGCAATGGCGCATCTGTTATGCTGTTTATGCCATTCTGATGGCTGCGTTTTTTGTTGCGTCCTTCTTTGTGAAGAAGGGCACAAAGGAGCGCTGATCTTTCGCGCCCCCTTCGGCGCAGCTGCCTTTCCTCCGTCTGTCTGTGGCACGCTCTCTGAACTGCTCGTCCATCTGCCCCCGGCCTTTGCGGCCGGGGGCAAATCTCCCGTCCCCCGTCATTGCGAAGCCCCGCAAGGGGCTGTGGCAATCCGTAACCCTCCGTCCGAACTCTAGTCCCACGTCCTTCGTAATCCCCGGGGGATCTCAAGGGGGCCGCAGCCCCCTGGCCGATGGGGAAGGATTCCGCGTCCTTATTCGCCGGAATACGGCGCAGCTCCTGTTGGTCGCTGCTGGAAGATTCCGGCGAAACGTCCTTCTCAAATCGAAACGATACGTTTCGATTTGAAGAGGAGGAGCCACCGAGCGATACGGAGTTTTCGCAGTATCACGGTTCTGCGGAAACGGAGCGAGCGACGTGCGCTCCGACGAGGCCCGCCGGAGGTGACGGGTCAAGGGGACGAATAGCAGAGACAAAGGGCGAATCCGCAGGACGCTCGGAGAATTGCCCGCTGCGGCGGGGACGGTGGTTTGGACGGGGGCTTTTCGCGCTGCGGCGCGACCCCATTTCTTTTAGCGGAAAGACTAACTATGAAATGTCAAGGCAAAAGATGCGGATTGGTTGGAAACTGAAAAATGATACACCTAACCTGAGCGTCCAGTTGGGCGCTCTAAATAG
>CADBKO010000034.1 GCA_902795345.1 Oscillospiraceae bacterium | reverse complement strand
ATACTCGATGCCGGTGCCGAAGCCGATGGAGGCCAGATCGAATACGGTGATCTGATCGTCCACCTTGGTGGCCGTCATATTGAGCACAGCGCCCCCATAAGTGGCGTCCGGCGTGACGGTGACGGCGTCCGCTGCGTTGACCGCGAAGGCGCCGCCCAGAAGGGAGACCACCATCACAAGGGCCAGCAGCAGGGACCAGAATTTCTTGCCAGTTCTCATGTTTCTTCTCCTTTTCTTTGATTTCCTTCAAAAAAGACCGCGCCGCTTTCCCGGTGGGAACTCCCTCTGAGGATCGGCACATGAAAAGCGGCAGCAGTACATTTCTGCTAAATTGAGCATGGTCACATGGCTTTCGTTTGTGAGAGCTTACTAACAGCTGTATTATAAAGCCCAAAAGTGAAAATGGCAAGACTTTGGTCATACATTTTTCCCCTGAAATTCGTCATATTTTTCTCTGACGGAGGTCATTTTCCCAGTTTGTGCCGATTCTTCCTGTTCTTTCCAGGGCAAGAAGCGCATAGGCTGATGCTGGGGAGGGCCGGAACCTCCGGTTCCTCCGGTACAGAAAAGGAGGGATCGCTCTTTGGATACGAACACCATTTATCGGGACATGGCCGTCCGCACGGGCGGAAACATCTATATCGGCGTGGTGGGCCCGGTGCGCACCGGCAAATCCACCTTCATCAAGCGTTTCATGGAGACCCTGGTGCTCCCCGGCATCGAGGATGTGTACCGCCGGGAGCGGGCCAGAGACGAGCTGCCCCAGAGCGGCTCCGGCCGGACGGTCATGACCAGCGAACCGAAATTCGTGCCGGAGGAGGCGGTGCAGATCACCGCGGGCGGGGCCCGGTTCTCCGTGAGGCTCATCGACAGCGTGGGCTATCTGGTGGAAGGGGCCGCCGGAGCGGAGGAGGACGGTTCCCCCAGGATGGTGACCACCCCCTGGTTCGACCACGAGATCACCATGGCGGAGGCGGCGGAGACCGGCACGCGGAAGGTGATCGCGGAGCACTCCACCATCGGCATCGTCATGACCACCGACGGCAGCATCACGGAGATCCCCCGGGAGAACTATATCCCCGCGGAGGAACGGGCCGTGCGGGAGCTGAAAGCCCTGGGCAAGCCCTTCATCCTGGTGCTGAATTCCGCCGAGCCGGAGAGCGCGGAGGCCAGGGCCCTGCAGCAGGAGCTCCAGGAGAAATACGACGTGGACTGCGTGCTCATTTCCTGCCTGAACCTGACGGCGGAGGATGTGACGGCGGTCATCCGGGCGGCGCTGCAGGAATTCCCCCTGACGGAGCTGGGCATTTACCTGCCGGACTGGCTGGACGCCCTGGGGCCGGAGCACCCCCTGAAGGCAGAGCTGTACCGGGCCCTGAAGGACGCCTGCGCCGACGCGGTGAGGCTGCGGGATGCGGAGAGCGCGGCCCGGCGGATCGCCGGGATCGAGGCCGTGGAGCAGGCGGGGATCGAGGAGGTGCGGGCGGATTCCGGCGGCGTGACCCTGCGCCTGACGCTGCCCCGGGAGCTCTTTTACCGGACCCTCAGCGAGTCCAGCGGCGTGCCCGTGGCCGGCGACGGAGACCTGATGCTGCTGCTGACGGACATGGCGAAGGTACGCCGGGAATATGAGCGGGTGCGCACCGCCCTGCGGGAGGTGCGGGAAAAGGGCTACGGCGTGGTCTTCCCCGACACGGGGGAGCTGACTCTGGCGGAGCCGGAGATCGTGCGGCAGGGGGGCAAATACAGCGTGCGCCTCAAGGCCAGCGCCCCCAGCATCCATATGATCCTGGCCAACATCGAAACGGAGGTCTCCCCCGCCATCGGCAGTGAGAAGCAGAGCGAGGACGTGATCAACTACCTGCTCCAGGAATTCGAGGGGGACACGGGGAAGATATGGGAATCCAACGTCTTCGGAAAGAGCCTCTACGACATCGCCTCCGAAGGCCTCCAGGCCAAGCTCAAGCGCCTGCCGGAGGACAGCCGCTTCAAGCTCCAGGAAGCCCTGCAGCGCATCGTCAACGAAGGGGCCAACGGCATGATCTGCATTTTGTTGTAACCAAAATGGAAGCTGTGCTTCCATTTTGAAGCGGAGGCGCAGCGGAATGAATGAGCTTTGGTCTTTTGGGCCGAAGCGAACGATATGGAGCCTGCAACGACGAAAACACCGGCAGCGGTCTTGAACCGCTGCCGGTGCGACGTATGTCCCTTGTCTGTTTACTGTTCTGCCTTGCCGAACTTTTCCTCGGCGCAGGCCTTGATGGCCATGACCGCGCCCTGGATGCCGGTCTTGGAGGTGTTGATGCACAGGTCATAATTATCCATGCTGCGCCAGTTGGTGCCGGTGTAGAACTTGTGGTAGTTGGCCCGGCCCTTGTCGATCTTGTTCAGCACGCTTTCCGCGTTTTTGGGGTCCTGTCCGTATTCATTGACGATGCGGTTGATCCGGTCTTCCTTGTCGGCGTAGATGAAGACCCGCAGCAGCTGGGGATGGTCCCGAAGCACATAATCCGCGCAGCGGCCCACGATGACGCCGTTGCCGGTGCGGGCAATGTCCCGGATCACGTCGGACTGGATCATGAATGCCTGGTCGTTCACCGGCACGGTGTATTCCGCGGTGACGTCGGAGGCCAGGTAAGCCGCAGTGGCCAGGTTGAAAAGGAAACTGTTGGAGGCTTTTTCCTCCGTCCTCTCGATGAATTCCTCGCTGAGGCCGGTCCTTTCCGCCGCCATCTCGATCAGGGCCCGGTCGTAGTATCCGTAGTTCAGAAGGGCGGCCACCTCGCGGCCGATCAGCCGCGCGCCGGTGCCGAATTCCCTGCTGATGGTGATGATGGAATATGCCATTGCTCTCCCCCTTTTCCCTTGTGCCGGAGCGCCCGGCTCTATTTTCCTGGGTTCCCGCTGTTCCTGTATTATATATGGTGAAGGGCCGCTTGTAAATGTTTTTTTCAGGTAAGAAAGAGGGCTCTTTTATCCTGATCTGCTTCCTCCAGGCTGCCGATATATTCATAGGGATATTTCTTATTGAAGCAGCGGAGGATCTTCCCCCCGGGAAGCAGACGCTTGGTGGCGCCCCCCGCTCCCAGGCTGAGGACGCTGCACAATTCCTCCATCATGGCCACGTTGTAGAGGCAGACGGCCCCAGCCTTCGCCCAGCCCACGTTTTCATAGCCCCCGGTGGAAAATTTCTGCCGGTAGAGGTAATAGGGCGCGTAGCCCTCCTCCGGCAGCCGGGCCAGGGAATAATCCAGCATCTGCCCCACCGTCTCTCCGGGCAGGCCCTCCAGCTCCATGCCGTTCAGGTCCGCCCCCCGTTTCCGGGTCAGGCTGTGGACGGTGACGTTCTCCGGACCCATGGCCAGCACCTCCTCCAGACTGGCGCGGAAGCCTTCCGTGCTGTCCTCCGGGAGGCCGGCGATCAGGTCCATGTTGATCTGGCCGCCGAAATGCTCCCGGGCCAGGGCATAGCCCTCCCGGACTTCCCCGGCGCTGTGGCGGCGGCCGATGGCCGCCAGCACCCGATCGTCCATGGTCTGGGGATTCAGGCTGATGCGCGTCACGCCCGCGCTGCGGAGGACGAGGAGCTTTTCCCGGGTAATGGTGTCGGGCCGCCCGGCTTCCACGGTGTATTCCAGGCCATTTGGAAGGTCAAAGGCCTCCGCAAGCCGGTCCAGGGTCCGGCGCAGCTGCTCCGCATCCAGGGTGGTGGGCGTGCCGCCGCCCCAATAGACCGCTTTGACCTTCAGTCCCAGCTGACGGACCAGGGCCCCCGTATCGGCGATCTCCCGGCCCAGGGCCTCCACATAGGGCTCCACCAGCTTCAGGGACTTCTCTACGCTGTGGCTCACGAAGGAGCAGTAGGCGCAGCGGGTGGGACAGAAGGGGATGCCCACATAGAGGATGATGTCCTTCTCCCCCAGGCTGTCCTTCACTTCCAGCCCCGTCTTCGCCGTCTCCGCGCAGAGGGCGGCCCGGCGGGGGCTGAGGCTGTATTCCTCTTGCAGCCAGGCGGCGGTCTCCCCCGCGTCCCGGCCCGTTTCTTCCATATGGCGGGCGGCCAGCTTGCCGGGGCGCACCCCCGTGAGGCTGCCCCAGGGAGGGGCCTGGCCCAGGGCGGACACGCAGGCGCGGAAGATGCTCTCCTTCACCAGCCTTTGCAGGGCCCGCTTGCGAAGGAGCGTTTCCTCCGGCAGGGGCCCGGCCAGCCGGGCGACGCCCTCATGGTCCCGGTCCCGGTAATGCAAAGACGCCCGGGCGCAGCTCCCCGCCAGGGAACTGACCAGCAGGTCCCCCTCGCCGCCGAAATCCGGCAGGTAGGCCATCAGGGCCTGCTCGGCGGCATAGAGATAATCGTGGCCCGCAAGCTGAATGGGAAGTGCCATGGCTCAGTCCCGGTCTTCCATGGCGTCCAGCACGAAGGGATTGAAGCGCCGCTCCCGCTCCATGGTGGTGGAGTCCATATGGCCGGGATAGACCTCATAGTCCCCCTCCAGGGAAGCCAGCCGCCGGAGAGAACCCATGATGGCGGTCATGCTGCCGCCGGGGAAATCCGTGCGCCCGCAGGAGCCGCGGAAGAGGGTGTCGCCGGTGAAAAGCGCGTTTTCACAGCGGAGGGTCACGCTGCCCCGGCTGTGGCCGGGAGTCTCCATCACGTGGAATTCCAGCTTGCCCACGGGGATGACGTCCCCTTCCTTATAAAAACACAGCTCGTCGCCGCCCTTGTAGCGCATCTCCTCGTCCACGCCCTCGGTGCTGACGTCCAGGGCATGGATATAGACCGTGGCGCCCGTGGCCTCGTATAGGGAGAGCACCGCTCCGGTGTGGTCATAATGGCCGTGGGTGATAAAGATGGCCTCGGTCTTCAGGCCGTTGTCGTCGATATAGTTCAGAATGGTGCCGGATTCCGCGCCGGGGTCGATGACGGCGCAGCTCAGGGTGGTCTCGTCCGTCACCACATAGCAGTTGGTTCCCAGCTGCCCCACGGAAAAGCCTTTAATCAGCATGTTTTTCCCTCCTAATGTTGATCGCAGCCCGCAGAGGGGGCTGCGATTGTTTTATAGTGTATCCGTATCCAGGAGCAAAGTCACGGGGCCGTCGTTCACCGAGGAGACCTGCATCTCCGCGCCGAACTCCCCGGTCTGGGGCGGGAAGCCCCGCTCCCGGCAGAGGCGAAGGAAATACTCATAGAGGGGGATGGCCTCGGCGGACTTGGCCGCCTGGAGAAATTCCGGACGCCGCCCATGCTTCACATTCCCGTAGAGGGTGAACTGGCTCACCACCAGCAGGCCGCCCCCCACGTCGCTGAGGCTGCGGTTCATCTTCCCCATCTCATCCTCGAAGACCCGGAGCCCGGTGATCTTTTCCGCCAGCTTTTCCGCCTGGGCTTCCCCGTCCCCCGTCTTGATACCCAACAGCACCAGGTAGCCCCGGCCGATCTGCCCCACGGTCCGGCCTTCCACGGTGACGGAGGCGGCGCTCACTCTCGTTACCACTGCGCGCATGGCTTATCTCTCCTTGATCTCTTCCGTGCCGGGGCGCAGCACGTCCCGCACGCTGCGGATGCCCCGCAGATGGCGCATGGCGCCCTGCAGGGTCGCCAGGTCCCGCACCAGGACGCTGAGCTGGGCCACGGCGAGCCCGTCGCTGAGTTCCCGGATATTCATGGAGGTGACGCCCACCTTGTCCGCATTCAGGGCGGTGACGATATCCAGGATCAGGTTCTGCCGGGCCTCGGCGGTGATGGTGAGGGCTGCGGTATACTGCTGGGTGCCGGTGTCCCCCCACTGGACGGGGACCCAGCGGCCCGCCTCCTTGACGTCCTCGGTGGCCTTGCGGTAATTCATGCAGTCTCTCCGATGGATGGACACGCCGTAGCCCTTGGTGATGAAGCCCACGATGCTGTCCCCCGGCACGGGGGTGCAGCAGCGGGAGAATTTCACCAGGAAATTGTCCAGGTCCCCCACCAGGACGCCCTGGACGCCGGTGGGCTTCCGCTCCGGCTCCTTGGTGAGCAGGTCCTCGGGCTGGATCTTGCTTTCCTTCTGGGACTTGGAGGCCTCTTCCTTGAGGCGGTTGAGGCAGCGGACGGTGGTCATGCCCCCGTAGCCCACGGCGGCGAACATATCGTCCAGGGAAGTGACCGCCAGCTTTTTCAGCACGGTGGGCATGATCTCCTGGTCGTAGAGCAGATCCGCGCTCATTCCGGCGTGCTTCAGGGCCGCTTCCATGGCGGCCTTGCCGCGGACGATGTTCTCCTCCCGCTTCTCCTTCTTGAACCACTGGCGGATCTTGGTGCGGGCCGTGGCGCTCTTGGCCAGGCTGATCCAGTCCCGGGCGGGGCCCTTGGAGCTGGGGGAGGTGCTGACCTCCACGATGTCCCCGTTTTCCAGCACCCGGTCGAAGGAGACGATGCGCCCGTTGACCTTGGCCCCGGTCATGTGGTTGCCCACCTGGGAGTGGATGGAATAGGCGAAGTCGATGGGGGTGGCGCCGGCGGGGAGATTGATCACGTCCCCCTTGGGGGTGAAGACGAAGACCTCGTCGGCGAACATATCCACCTTCAGTTCACTGATGAACTCCGGCGCGTCGGTGTCCTGCTGGGCTTCCAGCAGGCTGCGGATCCAGGCGAATTTCTCCTCGTCCGCCTTGCCCTGGATGCCTTCCTTGTATTTCCAGTGGGCCGCCACGCCATATTCCGCCGTGTGGTGCATTTCCCGGGTGCGGATCTGCACCTCGAAGGGGATGCCCTCGGAACCGATGACGGAGGTGTGGATGGACTGGTACATATTGGGCTTGGGGGTGGCGATGTAATCCTTGAAGCGGCCGGGGATGGGGGTAAAGAGCTCGTGGATCTGGCCCAGGACATTGTAGCAGTCGGGCACGCTGTCCACGATCACGCGGAAGGCACAGAGGTCCAGGATCTCGTTGAATTTCTTGTTCTGCGCCATCATTTTCCGATAGATGCTGTAAATATGCTTCAGTCTGCCCGAAACCTCGCAGGCCACACCGCAATCGTTCATGCGCTGCTTGATGCGCCCCTGGATCTTGTCCATGAACTCGCTGAGTTCTTCCATGCGGGCGTCCAGCTGGACCACGATCTCCTGATAGCCGATGGGGTCCAGATAAATGAGGCTCAGGTCCTCCAGCTCCCATTTGACCCGCTGCATGCCCAGCCGGTGGGCCAGAGGCGCGTAGATCTCCATGGTCTCCAGGGCCTTTTCCCGCCGCTTGGCCTCGGACTGGAAATTCATGGTGTGCATATTGTGGAGCCGGTCTGCGATCTTGATGAGGATGACGCGGATATCCTTGGACATGGCCAGCAGCATCTTGCGCAGATTTTCCATCTGCGCTTCCTCTTTGGTGGTGTAGACCACCCGGGTCAGCTTGGTGACCCCTTCCACCAGGTCTGCCACTTCGCTGCCGAAGAGCTTGGAGACCTCCTCATAGGTGGCGTCCGTGTCCTCGATGGTATCGTGGAGCAGACAGGCGATGATGCTGTCCTCATCCAGGCCCATGCCCGCGCAGATGCTGGCGGTGGCCAGGGGATGGGAGATGTAGGGCGACCCGTCCTTCCGGAGCTGGCTGCCGTGCTTGTCCCGGGCATACTCGTAGGCCTTGCGCACTCTGGCTTCGTCCAGATTCGGGTTGTAGTGGCGGGATTTCTCCACCAGCTCGGCATAAAGCCGCTCCATATCGTCCGCCTTGGCGGAATCGGGGGAGGGCAGCGCCCCGTCGATGCGTTTGACGTCCTCGTTCATGTGCCTTCCGTTTCCTCAGCGCAGGTTTTGCAGCAGGGCGGACTTGCTGAGGTCCGCTTTTCCCTCAAAACGGGGAATGGTGATCTCCATGATCCCCTCCGACTCCGTCAGCCGGATAAGACCCAGCTCATCCAGGACCCAGAGGCAGACCAGCACCCGCCCCGGCACCGGCACCCCGGAGCGCAGCGCGATGTCCGGCAGCAGGGTGGCCGTCTCCTCGTCGAAGCGGCGGGCCCGGCGGGTGAGATAGCGCCACACCCGGCCCATATCGCTGCGGTTCGGCAGCAGGATGGCCCGCTCCATGGGCTGAAGGCTCTGCCCGCTGCGGAAGCGGCGGGCCATGCCCACGCTGGGATCCCCCGGCATGCGGCTGGGACGCACGTCCCGCAGCAGGAGCTGCACCGTGCGGTTGCCGCGAAAATCGTTGACGCCCGGCTCGAAGGCCAGGTCCACCAGGCTGCCGGGATGGATGCCCAGCTCCCGGACGGAGACGCCGAAGAACACGCAGTCGAACTTCAGCCCGTTCTTCACGCCCACCAGCTTCAGATGCCGGTCCCCCCCGATGGGGATCAGGGCCTCGGCCACCACATCCCGCATGCAGAGGGTGGGCGGCGGATTGCCGACGCCCCAGGGGGACATGAGCTTCAGAGCTTCGATCTCCCCCAGGGTCAGGTAAGTGGGGTCCTCCACGCAGAAATCCAGCAGGATATGCTGCTGGGGCCGGTCCCCCTCATGATTGCGGTAGTATGCGGCGAGACGCTGGCGCAGCGCGTCCACCCGGTCTCGCCGAAGGGTCAGCCCCGCGGCCAGTTCATGGCCGCCGAAGCTGGTCAGTTCTTCCTTTGCATCGTCCAGGGCGTCGAAGATGCCGAAGTCCCCGTAGCTGCGGCAGGAACCGCGGCCCTCCTCCCCTTCCAGGCAGATGATGACGGCGGGGACGCCGAACTTCTCCGCCAGGCGGGAGGCCACGATGCCGCTGACCCCATGGTGCCAGTTCTCGGAGGCCAGCACGATGGGCTCCTCCAGATGCCGGGCATCCCCCAACATATCCAGGGCTTCCCGGAAGACCCGGTCCTCCACGTTCCGCCGCTCCGTATTCATAGCGCAGAGCTCCCCGGCCAGACGCTGCGCTTCCCGCCGGTCCTCCGCCATGAGCAGGTCAAAGGCCACCCGGACCCGGCCCATCCGCCCGGCGGCATTGAGCTTGGGGATGAGGGAAAAGCTGATGTCCGTGCCGGAGATGCGGCTCTTGTCCACGAAGATGGCCGCCATGAGGCTGTCCAGCCCCGCATATTCCCGGGTGCGCAGCATATTGATGCCCCGGCGGATCAGCACCCGGTTCTCTCCTGTGACGGGCATGATGTCCGCGATGGTGCCCAGGGCGGTCAGCGCGCCGTAGCGCTCCAGCAGCTGATCCTCCGTTCCGGGCCCTTCCAGGGCGGACACCAGCTTGAAAGCCACGCCCACCCCCGCCAGGCCCTTGAAGGGATATTCGTCGTCCTTCCGATGGGGGTCCACCACCGCCACGGCGGGGGGCAGCTCGCCCACGCACTCATGGTGGTCCGTCACCACCACGTCCATGCCCAGCTCGGAAGCCCGCCGGACCTGGTGCAGGGCGGTCACGCCGCAGTCCACCGTCACCATCAGGGTCACGCCCTGGGCGGCCAGGGAGCTGAGGGCTTCCTCGCTGATGCCGTAGCCCTCCGTCAGCCGCTCGGGGATGTAGGGGATGCAGCGGAGGCCCTGCCGCCGGAACCAGGCGGTCATCAGCGCGGTGGCGGTGATCCCGTCCACGTCGTAGTCGCCGTAGACGGCCACGGTCTCCCTCTTCCCCACCGCGGCCCGGATGCGGGATACCGCCTTGTCCATGTCCTTCATGGCCATGGGGTCGCGGAGCAGGCCGGCATCCTCCCGCAGGAACTCGGCCGCCTCCTCCGGCGTCCGCACCCCGCGGGCAGAGAGAAGTGCGGCGGTCAATCTCCGGCAGCAGCCGGACTTCCAGATGGCATATGCCGCCGCGTCGTCGCACTTGCCGACACGCCACGCACCGTATGCTTGCATCGCCGCACCTCCTGTTTCGGGGGGAAAGCCCCCGCAAATTCCTTAATAGAGTTATTTTACAGAAAAAGACATAAAAAGGCAAGGTGGAAAACCCTGTCCGGCTTCACTTTTCTGTAATATTTGCCAGGGATGGGGCTCACCCCTCCAGGTCCATGACCATCTGCACCCGGCGGGCATGGCGGCCGCCCTCGAAGGGCGTATCCAAAAACAGGTCCACGATCTTCATGGCCAGGCCCGCCCCGATCACGCGGCCGCCCAGGGCCAGGACATTACTGTCGTTGTGGCGGCGGGTCATCTCGGCGGAGAAGCAGTCGCCGCACAGGGCGCAGCGGATGCCCTTGACCTTGTTGGCCGCCATGGACATGCCGATGCCGGTGCCGCAGCAGAGGATGCCCTTCTCCGCCTCGCCGGAGGCGACAGCCTTCGTCACCAGGGCCGCATAGACGGGGTAATCGCAGCTGGCTTCGGAATCGGTGCCGTAGTCGGTGAAGGGGACGCCCCTCTCCGTCAGGTGTTTCTTGATCTCTTCCTTGAGGGCAAAGCCCCCGTGGTCGCTTCCCAGTGCAATCATAGCAGTATCTCTCCTTTATGTGTTGTTGTGTGTGGAGGTACATAAGCCTCGCAGAGTTCGCATCCGCAGATGCGAATACAATCGGAAACATTTTGGGGTGGAATTCATTTCTGCCCCAAAATACCTCTCGCGGAGCGGACTGTGGGCCCCGCCAAGGGGCCTGCGGGTAGCGGAGCGCAAACCCTTCTCAAATCGCAATCCAGCGAAGGGATTGCGATTTGACGCTAGAACGGCCAATAGCCCCCGAACCAGCGGAGGAAGGTGTTGCCGTAGCCGGCAGTATAAGCGAGGCCGCTGAGGGCGGGGTAAAAGAAGGCGAAAAGCAGGGCGCAGCCGCAGACGAGGATAAGGCCGGTATGGTCCCGCCGGGTGAGGCTGCGGCGCTGGCAGTCCCGCAGGCAGCGCCCCAGGGCCAGGGCCAGAAAGACGGTGGCGGGGAAATAGTGGTAGATGAAGGCGCAGCGCTCCACCGTCACCCAGGGCAGGAGGCAGCTGAGGTAGCCCGCCAGGATGAACCAGGCCATCCGGTCCCCCCGGATTCCCTTCACCGCCATGGCCGCCATGGCCCCCAGGCCGGTCCACCAGAAAAGGGGATTGCCGCAGGCGCCGATGGCGGATTTCACCTGATAGGCATCGTCGAAATAATGGAGATAGTAGAGGATGGGTCGGACATCCAGCATCCACATCCACCAGGTAGACTGATAGGGGTGGGTGGCCTCCAGCGCGCTGTGGTAATGATACATATACTGGATGTTCTCAAGGATCAGCTTGAGATAATCCAGGCTGCGCATGGACACTCCCGCGGCCCGGGCATAGGGGGCATAGGCGAGATAATAGGCCAGGGCGGGGAAAAGCAGGAAAAAGACGCAGCTCCAGGCGACGGTGGGCAGGAAATAGGCGGTGAGCTCCTCCCGGAAGCCACGGCGGCGGAGCCTTTCTCCCTGGCGCAGGGCCCAGAGCACCGCCAGGCCGCCCCCGGCAAAGACGCAGGTCCACTTGCTCACCACCCCCAGGGCAAAGGCCGCCCCGCTGAGGCACAGGGGCGCCAGCGTTCGCCGCAGGGGGGTGTCCCAGGGCTGGGTATAGTAGAGATAGAAGAAGAAATACATCAGCAGCGTGAAGAACACGCTGTACGTGTCGATGGTGGAGATGCGGGTCTGGGCAAAGCGCATGAAATCCAGGCCGAAGACCGCGGTGGCGCAGGTGGCCGCCATGGTGCTGCTCAGCATCAGCTTCAGGAGGATATAGAGGATCGGCAGCAGCAGCACGCCGAAGAGCGCGCCGGAAAAGCGCCAGCCGAAGGGGGTCATGCCGAAGATGCGGATGCCCAGGCCGATGATCTCCTTCCCCAGCGGGGGGTGGGTGATCTCATAGACCTTGTGACCCGCCAGGTGCTCCCAGGCGGTGCGGGCATGGTAGATCTCGTCGAAATAGCAGCTGTTGCGCCAGCTCTCCTCCGCCGGCACCACGTCCTGCTCGTCGCAGATACCGAGGGTCTCGCAGTGATAGTCCAGCCGGTTCCCCTGGGCATCCCAAAGGGCGACCTCCCCCAGCGTCAGGTCCCCCCGCAGGGCGGTGATGCGCACCCGGCGCACCTTTCCGAAGGACTCCTCCGGCCGGAAGTAATGCCATTTCAGCACATCCGTATAGCTCTGTTCCAGGGTCTCCTCGGTCCAGGTCTCTCCGTCGGCGGACCAGGCCAGCCGGTAGCTGCCCACGGTGGCCCCGGAATAATAGCCGATCTGCCCCAGCTCGGTCTCCTCCGGGAGCATCAGCTCCGCCTTCTCCCCCGGACTGCGGAAAGTATGCCAGGAGGTGACGCCCTTCGTATCCCCCAGGTTGAGGAAGGCCAGCAGGGCGGCGGCCAGGGTGATGGCCAGCATGGGGATCAGGTCGGCCCCGGTGAGCTTCCCCGGCTTGTGGAAACGGAGCAGGGGCAGTTCCAGCCCGTCGGCATCCCGCTCCGGCTCCAGCCGGTCGGGATTCCCGTCGAACATCCGCACCGCCAGCAGCACTGCTCCCAGCATGGTGAGTATCATGAAGATGATGGCGCTCAGGTTCATTCCGCAAGCCTCGCTAGCTCTCTGATATAGTCCGGGTCCGTGCCGCAGCAGCCCCCGGCGTACTGCACCCCCAGCCGAAGGATGGGGGCCATGGCCTCGGCAAAGGCGGCGGCATCCATGGGATAGGCGCCCGTGGCCGGGTCCGGCATGCCCGCATTGGGCTTGACGATGATCGGCTTGTCCGTGGCCTGCCGCAGGGCTCTCGCCAGGGGAAGGGCTTCCGCGGGGCCCAGGGAGCAGTTGAGGCCCACCGCCGCCGCTCCGCCCTCCGCCAGGGACCGGGCCATCTCCTCCACGGTGACGCCCGTGAGGGTGCGCCCGCTCTGCTGGAAGGTCATGGTGGCGAATACCGGCTTGTCCGGCAGGGTCTTCCGGGCGGCTTCCAGGGCGATCAGCAGCTCCGTCAGGTCAAAGAAGGTCTCCAGCACGATCAGGTCCGCAGCCCCTCCGGCGGCAAACACCTCCCGGAAGGCGGCCTCCGCCTCCTCCTCCGACAGATCCCCGTAAGGCTCCAGCAGCTGGCCCAGGGGCCCCACGTCCAGGGCCACGCGGGCTTCCTTTCCGGCGGCGGCGCGGGCATTGGCCAGAGCTGCCCCGATCACGGGGGCCACCGCTTCCCCCCGGGCCTTCACGGGATTGCAGCCGAAGGTGCAGGCATAGATGATGCTGCTCCCCGCCTCGATATAGTCCCGGTGGATGGCCTGCACCGCAGCCGGGTCCGTCAGATTCACCTGCTCCGGAAAGCGCGGCGTGGTGACGCCCCGCTTCATGAGCTCCGTGCCCATGGCGCCGTCCAGCAGAATCACTTTTTCCATGCTATTTCCCTCCCGAAGTCATACTTCCGCCGTCTGTCCGGTGGCAAAGAACCAGATCATCCGGCGCAGCACCTTTTTCCCCGTGATGCGCTCCAGGGCCCAGGCATAGGCCCGAAGCTGGGGTTCATATTCCTTCGCCCGGTCCGCCTGGGTCTGGGGCGTCACCCGGTCGGTCTTGTAATCCAGCAGCAGGATGCCCTCCGGCAGCTCGCTCCAAAGGTCCACCACGCCCTGCAGGAGGGTCTCCCCCTCTCCCTCGCCCAGGAATTCCTTTGCGGGAGCCAGAAGGGAGAATTTGAATTCCCGGTGGAGCTTCCCCTTCCGCAGGGCCTCCATAGCCTCGCTTACGCAGAAGGCGCGGAGCTTTTCCGGGTCCACCGCGGCGCACTGCTGCTTCGTCAGCAGCCGTCTTTCCTCCAGCTCTGCCAGGGCCTGCGCCGCCCCTTCGGAGGTGACGCACCGGTCCAGGTCGGCATATTGGAGGGCCAGGTGCATGGCGCTGCCCTTCTCCGCGGGCCTCAAGCCCTTCCGCTCCCCCAGCTCCGGCGGGGGGAAATCCTCCGGCCCGTAGCGGCGGCGGCGAAGCTGGGACGCCCCTTCCGCCGCTTCCACGGCGGCGAAGGAAGAGCGCAGGGAGGTGGCGGTGAGCTTGCTGGGCAGGCGGGTGTCCGCGCTCCGGCCATAGCGCCAGTCCAGCCTGGCGCGGAAAAGCGCGGGATCGATGGCCTCGCCGGAAACTTCTTCCTCCGCCGCCGGGGCCAGGCTCTCCCCGGAAGGGGGGCTGCGCCAGGCCCAGGGGCCCTGCCCGCCCAGGGCCAGGGACGCCGTGAGGACCCACGCGCCGGGGCAGGCGGCCTTTTCCAGCTCCTCCGGGGGCAGGGGCAGGCCGGAGCCGGTCTCGTAGGAAGCCCGGGCCTTTTCCACATCCTTCACCCGGCAGAAAAGAGCCAGGTGCTGCCGGGCCCGGGTCATGGCCACATAGAGGACCCGCAGCTCTTCGCTGAGGCTCTCCGAGCGGAGCTGCTCCGCGATGGCGAGCCTGGGCAGGGTGGTATAGGTGATGCCCCGCTCCCGGTCCGTCCGCCGGACGCCCACCCCCAGGTCGGGGTGGACCAGCAGGGGCCGGGTGGTATCCCGCAGGTTGAAGCGGCGCATCAGGTCCGCCAGGATCACCACCGGGTATTCCAGGCCCTTGGAGCCGTGGATGGTGGTGATGGTGACGCCCTCTCCCCCGCCGGGCCGGGCGGTCACGGAGGCCTTTTTGGGGTCCCGCGCTTCCCGCAGGCAGGCGATGAAGCTGTATAGATCCGCCCGCCCGTTCTGGGCATAGTCATGGGCGGCGGCGATCAGGCTGTCCAGATTGGCGGCGCTGCCGGGCTCCCGGGCTTCCGCCAGGGCCCGCAGGCCGGTTTCGGCGCAGAGCTCGCTGAGCAGCTCCTCCGCCGGGACCTGGGCGCTCCGGGCCCGCCAGCGGCTAAGGGCAGCCAGCATGTCGCGGCAGTCCTCCTCCGTTTCCGCGGCGGCCTTCAGGGCGTCGTAGTAGGGCCCCTTCCGCCGGAAGCAGCGGATCTGAGCCAGCCGGTCCTCGTCGAAGCGGAAAACGGGGCTGCGCAAGGCCGTCAGCAGGGGGATGTCCTGCCGGGGATTGTCGATGATCTGCATCAGGCTCAGGGCCCAGCCCACCTCGGGGCGGTCCTCCAGGTCGTCGGTGGATTTCAGGCAGACGGCGGGTATCTCCCGCCCTTTCAGAGCTTCGGCATAGGCCCCATCCCGCCCCTTGGCGCTGCGCAGGAGGATGGCGATGTCCCCGGGCCGGAGGGGGCGCGGCCCCTCCCGGTCCGGCACGGTCATGCCGCTTTGCAGGAGCCAGGCCACATAGCCCGCCACGGCCTCCTCCTCGGGCTCGTCCCCCGGGCCGGGCTCGGTGACGAAAAGGCGGAAGGCTTCCTCCGAGCAGCCGGCTTCGGGGCCGGGATGCAGGGCTTCCCGCTCGCCGTAGTCCAATTCCCCCAGTTCCCGGGACATGACGGCGGAGAAAAAGGCGTTCACCGGCTCCAGGATGCCGCCGTCGGAGCGGAAATTCTCCGGCAGGAGGATGCGTTTTCCCTCCCCGGGGGCGGGCTCATCCCGATAGCTGTCATATTTCCGCAGGAACAGGCTGGGGTCCGCCAGGCGGAAACGGTAGATGGACTGCTTCACGTCCCCCACCATGGTGACGTTATTTCCCCCGTCGCTGACGGCAAAAAAGATGCGGTCCTGCACCCGGTTGCAGTCCTGGTATTCGTCCACCAGGATCTCGTCAAAGCGGCGGCTCAGCTCCCGGCCCAGAGGAGAAGGGGTCTTCCGGTCCTCCTCCGTCAGCAGCTGCAGGGCCAGGTGTTCCAGGTCCGAGAAATCCAGCGCTCCCCGCCGCCGCTTTTCCTCGGCGTAGGCCAGGGAGAAATCCCGCACCAGGGCCAGCAGCTCCCCCGTCACCGGGCTCACCGCCGCCATATCCTCGGCATGGGCCGCGCTGTCCTCGGCAAAGAAGCCCTCGATCTTCTCCATGGCGGCGCGGCAGGCATCCCGCCGGTTCTTGGCCCGGACCGCCGCAGGATCGTCCCCCACCCCCTTGTAGCCCCGCAGGGGCGGGAAGCGGATGGGCTCGCAGGCAGCAGCCCCCTCCCAGCCCCGGGCCAGGGCCAGGGAGAACTCCTCCATATCGTCCAGGGTGGTCCGCAGGGAGGGGCCGTAGCCCGCTTCCGCCTTGGGCGAACCCCGGAGGCTGTCCAGTGCTTCCTCCATCCGGCCCAGCCAGAAGGCGGTGACGCGCTTTGACTTTTCCAGCAGCGCCCGGCCCCAGGGGGTCTCCCCCGCATCCTCGAAGGACACGGTGGACGCCATCTGCTCCGCGAGCCAGCCCTCCGGGTCCGGGTGGCTCTGCACGGCGTCGTAGGTGTCCAGCACCACGTCGTTCAGGGCCCGGTCGCTCTCGCCGCCGGTGAGGGCGTCCACCAGGGCCTGGAAGCCGGAGGTCATATCCTCGTAGCGCCCCGCCAGCACATCCTGCAGGGTCTCCTTCCGCAGGACACGCTCCTCCGCCCCCTCCAGGAGGCGGAAATCCGGGCGGATGTCCAGCAGCTGGGCGTTTTCCCGCAGCACGGCCGAGCAGAAGGAATGGATGGTGCCGATCTTCGCCTGGGGCAGCAGCAGGAGCTGCCGCCGGAGATGGGAGCTCGCTTCCGTGCGCAGCCTCTCCCGCAGGGCGGTGAGGATGCGCCCCCGCAGCTCCGCCGCGGCGGCCCGGGTATAGGTGATAATCAGGAAGCGGTCCAGGTCCCCGCCCTGGGCGATGCGCAGTAACAGGCGCTCCACCAGCACCCGCGTCTTGCCGCTGCCGGCCCCGGCGGAGATGAGCAGCGAGCCGCCCCGGTGCTCCACGGCCCGGGCCTGGGCTTCCGTGAGTCGGAATTCAGCCATGGGCAGCCTCCTTTTCCGCCAGTTCCCAGAACTCCCCGTCCGTCATCCGGCGGATGAGGCGTTTTTCCTGGCGCTTGGGGTCGAAGCCGCAGACGCGGCCATATTCGCAGTAACGGCAGGGATCCTCGGAACCGTAGTGGGCCAGGGGGCTGGCCTCCGCCTTTCCGGCCCGGAGCTCCTCCCCCATGCGCCGCAGGAGGCCGCGCACGAAGCTGTCCAGCTCCCCCATGCGCCGCAGGTCCGCCACCCCCTTCACTGGGACGCCGTCCTTGAAGCTCACGGGCAGATAACGGGGCGGCTGGCTGCGGTCCCGGGCACGGAGCATATCCGGATCGTCCAGCATGAGGCCGCTGATCTTCAGCTCGGCGGCCCGGGCCTTGCGGATCTCCTCCTCCGTGCTGCTGCGGGGCAGGGAAACCGTCTTGTCTCTCGCGGGCAGATAGAGCACGCCCCCGGGCACGATCCGCTTTCCGTAGCGCTCCTGTCCCTCGGAAGTGAGGAGGAAGAGATAAATGAGCATCTGGATGGTCTGGCCCTCGCAGACATCCGACAGGCGGAATTCCTTGGGACCGGACTTGTAATCCGCCACGCAGAGATAGAGCTGATCCCCGTCGGCCCAGCCGTCCACCCGGTCCACCTTGCCCTCCACCAGGATGCCCCCCAGGTCCAGGGGCGGCAGCTCCCCGCCCCGGTCGGAGATCTCCAGCTCGAAATCCAGGGGCAGGAAATCCCCCGCCGCCAGCTGCTCCGCCATTTCCAATACGATGTTCTCCGCCGTATCGCAGAGGCGGCGGAAAAGATAGGCAAAGCGCTTGTCCCGCAGCTGGGCGGGCTTGAAGCTCTCGGCCACATAGGCCTCCGCGTATTTCCGCGTGAGGGCCCGTAGGGTCTCCCCGGTGACGGCGGCGAAGCCGCCTCCGGAGCGCACCTCCCGGCAGACGTTCTCCAGCAGATAGTGGAAAAAGCTGCCCCGCTGGGGTGCGGCGAATTCCGCCACCTTCCGCTCCTTCAGGCGCAGGCCGTATTCCAGGAAATAGCGGTAGGAGCACTGATAGTAGCGCTCCGCCCGAGAGGGGGTGAGGCGCAGCGTGCTGCCGTAGAGCTTTCGCACCGTTTCGCTTTGAAGGGGCACATGGACCTGGGCGGCGGCAGCGCGCACATCCGCCAGCTTTTCCGGCGGGAGGCAGGTCCGGGCGGCGTCCGCCCAGGGGCCCTTCCCCAGGGCTAGGGACAGGGCGGGCAGAGGGGCGGCGGCCAGATGCCGTCCTTCCAGACTCTCCTCCGTTTCCAGCTTTGCGGACAGGAGGGTCACGGCCCGCTCCGCCAGGATGCTGGGGCGGATCCCCTCGCCGCCGGAGTAGCTCACCAGCAGCTTTTCCTTGGGAGAAGCAGCCAGCAGATAGGTTTCCAGTAGGGGGCGGGTCAGCTCCGCATCCTCCTCCCGGTCCAGGCGGATGCCCAGAGCGGTGAGGAGCCGCTTTTCCTCGGGAGAAAAGAGGCCGGAGGCCGGGACCTGACCGGGCAGATGCTCGTCGTCCGCGCCCAGCACCAGCAGCACCCGGGGTCGGCGGAAGCGCAGGCGCTCCGGGCTGCCCAGGCTCACGCAGTCCAGGGCGGCGGGGATGGAGCCCACCTGCTTTTCCCGGATAAGCAGCTCCAGCAGGCGGGTGAATTCCTCGCCGGAAAGACGCACGTCCCCCAGCAGGGCGTCCATCTCCTCCAGACATTCCCGGAGCGCGCTCCAGAGGCGCACACAGGCCGCTCCGCCTGCCGCGTCGTCCCCCGCTTCCAGGGCTTCGGCCCGCAGGCGCGATTGCTCCGCCGCCCCGGTCTCCGCCAGAAAAGCGGACAAAGCCCGCAGCGCTTCCCCGGCGTTACCCTCGCTGCGCAGGGCGTCGGCCAGGCGGCCGAAGGGGGCCGCCACCCGGCTGCGGAGGCTGTTCAGCCGCGCAAGGGTCTCCCCGTCGGAGGGGGAAGCATCCCCATAGCCCTCGGGACTCAGGTCCCAGGGCTCCTCCTGCCGCCAGGTCCCCTCGCCCCGCAGGTTCCAGGTGAGGCAGTAGTTTTCCAGTTCGTCCGTCTCCTCGGCGCTGAGAGGGCCGAAGCCGGTGCGGAGGCAGCGCAGGAGGTTCCCCAAGCGCCATCCCTCCGTCACGGTGCGCAGGGCTTCCAGCACATAGACGGCCAGGCTGCTGGGGGCGAAGGGCTCCGCCTCCTCCACATAGACGGGCAGGGCATAGGCCCGGAACACGGCGGCCAGGACGCTCCTGCGCTCCCCGAAGCCGGGCACGGCCACGGCGATATCCGAATAGCGCAGGCTCCCGTCGGCCATCATCAGCTCCCGGATGCGGGCGGCGGCCCAGCGGCATTCCCCGGGAAAAGAATCCATGCGGCAGACTTCCACGCTGCCGTCCTTCATGGGGAAGGGCGGCGCGTCATACCGGTCCAGGTTCTCCGCCAGGTAACGGATGGGGTCCGGCTCCGGAGAGGGCAGGCGTTCCACCTTGAGCTCCGTTCCCAGGCGGCGGGCCATCTCCGCCAGGCTGCGGAAAGCGCCCTCCGGCACGGCAAAACGCTCCTCCTCCCCTTCTCCCAGGGTCAGGGCTACGGTCAAATCCGTGCCCCGGCGGAGGATGCCCTCCAGGACCGCCAGCTCCCGGGCGGTGAAATCGGTGAAACCGTCGGCCCAGACGCCGCCGGCGCCCACGGAGCAATCCGCGATCCCGTCGGCCAGGCGGGCGGCGGCATCCCGGCAGTCCCCCAGCCGGCGGATCTGCACGGCCTCCCAGGCCTCCATCACCATGGCCATGTCCTCCAGCTTTTCCCGCATGACGCCGGAGGCTTTCTCCGCCGCCGCGCGCAGGTCGCCGGGGGTGGTCATGGCGCTTTGCAGTTCCTCCGCCGTGGACATGAGGCGGCGCAGGAAATCCGCCCGGCGGCTCCTTTCCCCGAAGCGCCGGAGGCCGGGCCCCACGTCTTCCAGGGCCAGGGCCATGAGCAGCAGCCGCCCGTCCTTGTCCGGCAGGGGATCCGCCAGGCCGCCCAGCTCCACGGCGGCCCGGTTATACATCCTCGTGAAGCTGAGCACCTCTCCGCAAAGGCTCAGCCGGGGGCCGCAGACCGCGGCCAGACGCCGCTCTGCCCGGTGGGACTGCTGTTCCGGCGTCAGCAGCACCATGCCGCCTGTATGCTCCATCCGCGCCTTGATCTCCTCGCAGACGCGCCGCGTCTTCCCGCAGCCGGCAGCGCCCAGCAGCAGTCTCAGCATATCCCCGCCCCCTTTTGATGCAAAAACTTCCTGATTTTATTATTTTATCACAATCTCACCGCATTAAAAAGGGCAAGCGGAGGATTTCCGGGGAAAACCTCCGCTTGCTGTGATCCGTCGTGTTTATCTGCCGCATTTTTGCAGGACCTGCATGGCTGCGCGGGCACATTCGGCCTGCTCCGGCGTCACGTCCCGCTCCAGGTCGTAGCGGGCGGCGCAGTAGGCCTCCGTCATGTCCTTCAGGGCCTGGGTCTCCATCTTGCCGCCCACCTCCCTGGGCGTGGCGGAAGGGATCCAGCCCGCCACCCGGCCCGATTTCAGCAGGGCCTTGTAGGCGAAGCGGAGGCGGTAGCGGTCGTCCGGCATATCCTCGAATCTCTCCGGCTTTTCCCGCAGCCTGCCCAGCCACTTCCGGGCCCGCTTGCCGCCCTCGGCCAGCACGCTCTTCAGGTCGGCGGTGCGCTCCACGTCGTCCTCGTATTCCAGGATCTCCTTGGTGCGGAACAGGCTCCGGACCCAGTCGGCAAAGCGGTGGCCCGCCCCGCCGTTCTTCCCCTCCTTGATGAAGCCATAGGCCAGCAGGAAGAAGAGGATGGCGCATACGCCCAGGAGAACGGCATAGAAAATGACGATGGTGGGGTCCCCTTCCTCCACGATGCCCGCCAGGCCGGGGCCCTCCGTCTCCTCCGGCTCGGGGGTGGCGGAGGAGGGCGTCATCATGCCGCTGCCGCCCCCAAGGCCCGCCATGAAGCGGAGGAAGCCCGCGAAAACGGACGCCACCCACGCGCCGGCGCCGGAGAGGAAGCGGTGGAGGAAGCCCAGGCTGCCGATGAGCACGGCGGCGACGAGGAACACCGTCAGCAGGATCAGGTTCCGGCCCCGGATGCCCGAGGGGATGGCCATGCTCTCGCCGCCCTTGGCATTGTGGACGCCGGTGTAGAGGCTGGCGCCGTTGAAGCTGTAAAGGCTCAGGCAGAAGGCGGCCAGGCCGCACCAGCACAGGGGCTGGAAATCCCGGAGCTCATAGTCCCCCAGGAAGAAATAGAGGCAGGAGGCCAGGTACACCAGCAGGGAGGCCACCGCCACCTTGGCGGGGAAGGGCTCCTCGCTGCGCAGGCCCAGGATATAGAGCACTCCGCCCATGATGGCGGCGCAGGCCAGGTAGGCGACGTCCAGCCCGCCGAAGGCAGGCCAGAAGGGGACCATGATCCCCAGGGCCACCAGGACGGAGGCGCCCAGCAGGGGATATTTCCACCTGGCTGTGAGACGCCCCGCCATGCCCGCAAAGAAGCACAGGAGGATCGGCCAGCAGCGGAGGCTGCGGCTGAACCAGGGCCAGCCGGTGCGGCTGAACTGCTCCAGGAATACCAGGATGCCGAAGGCGAAAAAGGCCGACAGCAGCAGGTTCATCACACGGACGGCGATCCTTTCGCCTTTCATACGCCGCCACCTCCCCCGATCTTCAGCCAGGTCACGCTGTTGCCCAGCTGCCTGAGCTTCCGGGCCCGTTCCTCCAGCATATCGCTCCAATAGGCGGAGACGATGAAAACGTCCATATCGCTCATGCCCTCCATCTGCCGGTCCAGCAGCACATGGAGGTCCAGGGTCATCTTGATCTTCAGCACCGCCAAGGCTTCCAGGATGCGCTCCAGCTGCGCGTCGGAGCAGCGGGGCGGGATATTCAGCTCGATCTCCGGCAGGGCGCTCTCCCCATTGGTGAGGAAGCCCACGTCCACGCCGCTGCGGATGCACCAGGAGGCCAGAGAGGCGCAGATGCGCACACCGCCCTCCAGATATTCCGCGTCCTTGGGTTCCAGGGCCGTGCCCATCTGCCGGTCCGCGATCTGGCAGTTGAGGACCAGCAGGGCGCGGGGAGATACGGTGTAGTCCCGCTGCTTGACCTGAAGGGAACCGGTGCGGGCGGTGGCCCGCCAGTGCACGTCCTTCTGGGGATCGCCGCTGCGATAGGCCCGGATGCCTGTGACCAGGATGGGGTCCGGCAGGATCCAGCGCCGCACGGTCACATCGCCCTGCCATTTCAGGGCGGTGTCCGGCATCTCGTCGGGTTTCAGGATGGCGGGATAGACGAAGAGGCGGGCATCCCCCATCACGTCCGCCCGGTCATGGGCGACGCCGAACAGATCCCCCGCCACGATGGAGGCCAGGGAACAGTCGTAGTAGCCCCGGTGACGGCAGGTGATCTCATGCCGCCGGGTGATGCGGCTGAAGGGGCTCAGGTAGAACAGGCTCTTGTGGAAGCGGTCCATGCTGAGGCCCATGTTCTCCTGCCGGCGGAACTGCAGGTCGCCGGAGATGCGGGATTCCACCCGCACCCAAGGCACCGGCAGCAGCTTGTCGTTGCTCAGGACCTCCACCAGCTCCACCTGTTCCCCCTCGAAGGCCCGCTCCCGGCTGAAACGCCGGGTGTAGCTCACCTTCCGGAGGCCGTAGTGATTGTAGTATACGGTCTGCAGGATCGCCAGGACGGCGACGATGACCATGATCCAGATCGGGGTCATTTCAGCTCTCCAGCAGCTTTTCCGCCTGGGGGTCCTCCGAGGGCACCGCCACGGCCCGGGCCAGGTCCCGGATGATCTCCTCGCTGCGTTCGGCGGCCCCATAACCGGAGCGGGTCACCAGCCGGTGGGCAAAGACGGGCACCGCCAGGGTCTTCACATCGTCGGGCAGCACATAGTCCCTGCCGTGGATGGCCGCCCAGGCCTGGGCGGCCCGGAGCATCCACAGCATGCCGCGGGGGCTCACCCCCAGGCTCACGTCCGCCGGGGTCCTGGTGGCTTCCGTCAGGGCGACGATATAGTAGCGCACGGGGTCGGAGACCTGCACGCGGCTGATGCTCTCCTGGGCGGCGATCAGCTCCTCCCGGCTTGCGACGCTCATAAGCTCCGCCAGGGGGTCGTTATTGATGAAACGGTCCAGGATGCGCTTCTCCCCTTCGCTGCCGGGATAGCCGGGGCGCAGGCGCATGAGGAAGCGGTCCAGCTGGGCTTCCGGCAGGGGGAAGGTGCCTCCGGTCTCCACCGGGTTCTGGGTGGCGATGACGAAGAAGGGCTTTTCCAGGGCCTTGGTCACGCCGTCGGCGGTGATCTGTTTTTCTTCCATACATTCCAGCAAGGCGCTCTGGGTGCGGGGGGTGGCCCGGTTGATCTCGTCGGCCAGGAGGACGTTGGTGAAGGCGGGGCCCTCCCGGAATTCGAAGGAATTCTCCTTCTGGTTGAAGACGCTCATGCCCGTCACGTCGCCGGGCAGCAGGTCCGGGGTGAACTGGATGCGCTTCATATCCACGCCCAGGCTCTTGGCCAGGGCCTTGGCGGTGACGGTCTTGCCCGTGCCGGGCACGTCGTCCAGCAGCACGTGGCCCCCGGCGATGAGGGCGGTGAGCAGGAGGTCCAGATGGTCGCCGCTGCTGACGATGACCTTCTCCACATTTGCTTTTATCTTCCCGGCGAGGGAGGCGATTTGGGCAATTTCCATAAGAAACGGATTCCTTTCCAGCTAGTTATTATAATAAAATATTGTAACTCTCAGCCCGCGGGATTGCAATCATAACCACCGGCCGTGCCGGTGGTTTGCTCTGCCCCCCTGGGGCATGTTACTGGCCGAGCCTATAGGCTCATCGAAAGTTCTGCCAACCGCACC
>CADBKO010000033.1 GCA_902795345.1 Oscillospiraceae bacterium | reverse complement strand
TGCGGTTGGCAGAACTTTCGATGAGCCTATAGGCTCGGCCAGTAACATGCCCCAGGGGGGCAGAGCAAACCACCGGCACGGCCGGTGGTTATGATTCATATACGCTTATTCTTCCATGCCCCGCACCGCTTCGCAGATGAGCCTGACACAGTTGTCATAGCCCAGGACACCGGTGTCCAGGCAGAGATGGAAATTCGTGTGGTCGCCCCAGGTCCTGCCGGTGTAGTGGGTGTAATAGCTGCGGCGGGCCTGGTCGGTCTTTTTCAGAGCCTTCTGGATCTCGGAGGGGTTCGTGCTGCCGATGAGCTCGCCCACCCGCTTGGACCTGTGCCGCTCGTCCCCGTAGAGGAAGACGCGGAAACAGTCGATCCCCGCCTCCTGCAGCACCGCGTCGGCGCAGCGGCCCAGGAAAACGCAGGGCCCCTTTTTCGCCAGATCACGGATGACGGCGCACTCCGCGTCGTACATGGCGTCCTTCCGCTCGTAGGAGATGGGGGTGATGGCCCGGAGGAAGGTCTCCCGGCGGCTGATGCCCTCTTCCTCCGCCTCCAGCTGCCCGGGGTCGATGCCCAGGGCGGCGGCGCTCTGCTCGATGATGTCCCGGTCATAGATCTCGATGCCCAGCTCGGCGGCCACCTTGCGGCCGATGGAATGTCCGCCGGCGCCGTATTCCCGGCAGAGGGTAATGATCTTCATGGTGCGTACCTCCGTACATGTGCTGTCTTTGATTATACTCGCTTGTCCCGGCCGTTTCAACTGATTTTCCCCACATAGTTTCCCCGGGAGCGCGCATAGGATAGGGTCGAGGGGGTATCGTCTATGCGCCTGCTTGTGGCAAAACGAAAGAGAAGGCCGCGTAACCGGCGTCTGCTGGGTTTCCTGGGTGTCCTGGGGGCAGCCGTGCTGATCTTCGCCGTGGTGTGCAATCCGAAGGTGGTGGGGGCTTCCGCCGCGGCGCGGAAGCTGCCGGTCTACTGCGTCCAGCGGGACGGGAAGTATGTCAGCCTGACTTTTGACGCGGCCTGGGGAAATGAGGACACGCAGCAGCTCATCGACATTTTGGGGAAATACGGCGTCAGCGCCACCTTTTTCGTGGTGGGGGACTGGGCGGAGAAGTATCCGGAAAGCGTAAAAGCCCTTCACGATGCGGGCCATGAGGTGATGAACCATTCCAACCATCATGACCACCTGGGAAGCCTTTCCGCCGAGGACATCACCGCCGACGTCAGCGCTGCTTCGGACCGGATCGAGGCGGTGACGGGGGTGCGGCCCACCCTGTTCCGCTGCCCCTACGGGGAATATGACGACCATGTGATCGCCGCTTTGGAGGGCATGGGCGTCACCGCCGTTCAGTGGGACGTGGACAGCCTGGACTGGAAGGATTACGACGCAAAGACCATCTTCGCCCGGGTGACGGGGCGGGTACAGCCGGGGAGCATCGTCCTGTTCCACAATGCGGCCCTCCACACGCCGGAGGCCCTGGGGGACATCGTGGCCTGGCTGCTCCGGGAAGGGTATAAGATCGTGCCCGTCTCCCAGCTCCTGCTCAGCGGCGAGACCACCATCGACCATACCGGGAGGCAGCTGCCCGCATGAGAAGAAAGCATTTTGCCCGTCCAAGCCCCCGCGCGGGGGAGGGACGGATGGAACAAACGATCCGCACGCTGCTGATTTGTCTGGCCGTGCCTCTGGCTGTGGGGCTGCTGGCCTCTCTGCTGACCATGGGGGGCATGGGGGACTATGCCCAGCTGCCGAAGCCGCCTCTGTCCCCGCCGGGCTGGGTTTTCCCCGCGGTCTGGACAGTCCTCTATCTCCTGATGGGTCTGGCCTCCTGGTTTATTTTGGGCGCGAACGCTTCGGAGGATCGCAGGCAGATGGCCCTCAGCCTCTACGCGGTGTCCCTGGCGGCCAATTTCCTCTGGCCCCTGCTGTTTTTCGGACTGGGGCGTTATACCCTGGCTTTCCTGTGGCTCCTCACGCTGCTCGTCCTGGTGATCCTCACCTGGCGGCAGTTCCGCACCCTGGACCGCCGGGCCGGGGCCCTGCTGATCCCCTACATCCTGTGGCTCTGCTTCGCCGCGTATCTGAATCTTGGCGCGGTGATACTGAACTAAACAGAAATCCCCAGCGGAAAAGCCGCTGGGGATTTCTGTGTGAGGAAACCGTAAGCCGGGTTCTGTACGCGCTTTCGCGCGCGGCAGTCATCTATCTTGGCGGGCCGTTGCCGACACGCTCTATGCCACCTCCTGGGGAACGGCCGGGCAGGCCTGTGTGTCCCCTGTACCACGGTGTTGCTGCGGATAGAGTTTACAGGAACGGACGCTTCCACGCCGTTCCGTGGGCTCTTACCCCACGTTTCCACCCTTGCTCCGCTGCCCGATTGGGCGGCGGGGCGGACTATTTCTGTTGCACTTTTCCTGAAGTCGCCTTCGGCGGCCGTTAGCCGTTATCCTTGCCCTGTGCAGCCCGGACTTTCCTCACGCTGGCCCTTTCGAGCTTCGCGCGCGACTGCCCTGTTTCCTCACGGCGGCATTTTAACTCTCCGGCGGAATCTCTGTCAAGGCAATACCGTATAATTCCGGCATACAGATTGCGCAGTCAGGATTTTTGTCAGATTGGCTGAAAATTCGAGGGAATACTTGGTGTATTGTCGAGAATTTTCGGACGATCTGACGAAACATTATGCAAGCAAGATGTGTGCTGCGAATTGTGCGGTATTGCCTAGAGGATTGGATTGAATTTCCTCCGGCGGAGGCATATAATAATTAGGTTAGATTGGAGATGAAACGATGACTCTTTCGGAGTATTTGACTTCTTTAAAAGGCAAAAAGATCGCCGTTTTGGGCTACGGCATCAGCAACCGCCCTCTGGTGAAGCTGCTGGCGGAAGCGGGGCTGGACGTCACTGTCCGGGACAAAGGAACCCTGCCGGAGATACCCGGCGTGCGCTCAGTTTCCGGAGAAGGCTACCTGGATGCGCTGACGGAGGACGTGGTTTTCCGCACCCCCGGCCTGCGACCGGACCGCATCCCCCTGAAGGAGGGGGCGGTGCTCACCAGCGAGATGGAGGCCTTCTTCGCTCTCTGCCCCTGTCCCATCCTGGCTGTCACCGGCTCCGACGGGAAGACCACCACCACGACCCTGATCTCCGAGCTCCTGAAGGCTTCCGGCAAAAAGGTATGGCTGGGGGGCAACATCGGCCACCCCCTGCTCTCCGAGGTGGAGAGCATCGCGGCGGAGGACGCGGCGGTGCTGGAGCTCTCCTCCTTCCAGCTTATGACCATCCACGGTCGGGCGTCCACGGCAGTCGTCACCAACGTCCGCCCCAATCATCTGGATTGGCATACCGGCCTGGAGGAATATGCCGAGGCGAAAAAGCATGTATTTCTGGGTCAGCAGCCGGGGGACCTGCTGGTGTTGAATGCCGACGATCCCGGCTCCCTTGCCTGCAGGGAGGCTGCGCCGGGCCGCGTGCGTCTTTTCAGCCGCCGGACGCCCCAGCCCGACGGGGCCTGGTTCGACGGGGAGACGGTGTACTATCTGGGAAAGCCCCTCATGAAGCGCAGCGAGATCCGGCTTCCCGGCCTTCATAACGTGGAAAACCTCATGGCGGCCCTTTGCGCCGTGGGGGAACAGGTGGGGGAGGAAGTGTGCCGCAAGGTGGCTTCCGAATTCGCCGGCGTGGAACACCGGCTGGAGCCGGTGCGCACTCTGAACGGGGTGGAGTTCATCAATGATTCCATCGCCTCCAGCCCTTCCCGCACCGTGGCGGGCCTGCGGGCCCTCATGGACCGGAGCCTGGTGCTCATCGCCGGGGGCTATGACAAGCATATCCCCTATGACGAGCTGGGGGCCGTCATCAAGGAAAATGTGCGGGTGCTGGTGCTCTGCGGGGCCACAGCCCCCAAGATCAAGGCCGCCGTGTGCGCTGCGCCCGGCCCGGGACCGGAGATCCTGGAGGAGGGGGATTTCGCCGCCGCTGTGCGGACTGCCGCGAAGGCTGCCAGACCGGGAGAGATCGTGCTCCTGAGCCCCGCCAGCGCCTCCTTTGACCTTTTCAAAAACTTTGAAGAACGGGGCGAACGCTTCAAAGAGCTGGTTCGCAGCCTGTAACAGAAGAAAAATGCCTCGCAGAGTTCGCGCCCGCAGGCGCGAAGAAGGTTGGAATCATTTTTCGCCGCAGCATGTATGTGGCGAAAAATACCGCTCACGGAGCGGACTGTGCGAGCGAAGCGAGTGCGGGTAGCGGAGTGCGATCCTGCTCAAATCGAAGCCCAGCGAAGCGGGTTCGATTTGAAGAAAAATACGGAGGAACGATATGACGATCAAGGAAACGACCCGGGAGCTCTGCGCCCTCAGCGGACCCAGCGGCTTTGAGGAAGCGGTGGCCCGCCGGGCGAAGGAACTGCTGGAACCCCTGGTGGACGAGATCACTGCCGACAGCATGGGGAATGTCCTGGCCCTGCGCCGCTGCGGAAAGCCCGGCGCCCGCCAGCTCCTGCTGGACGCCCATCTGGACGAGGTGGGTTTTATCGTGACGGAGGTGACGGAGGGCTTTTTGAAGTTTTCCGCTCTGGGCGGCCTGGACGAACGGACCCTGCCGGGCCGGGAGGTCCGGGTGCTGGCCCCGGAAGGGCCTCTCTTTGGGGTCGTCGCCTGCCTGCCGCCCCATGTGCTCACCGCCGAGCAGAAAGAGCAGGCCGTGGAGATCAAAAACCTGTTCATCGACCTGGGTCTCAGCCAGGCCGAAGCGGAAAAGCGCGTCCCCATCGGAACCCCCGGCGTCTTTGAAGGACCCATGTTCGACCTGCAGGGGGACAACTTTGTCTCCAAGGCCCTGGATGATCGCATCTGTGCCGCCGTGGTGCTCCAGGTTCTGGAAAACCTGAAAGGGGAGGAGCTTCCCTGCGACCTGGCGGTGATGTTCTCCGCCCAGGAAGAGGTTGGCCTGCGGGGAGCGGCCCCCGGCGCTTTCCGCCTGGCCCCGGATTGGTGCATCGCCGTAGACGTGACCCATGCCCGCACCCCCGACGCCCCCAAGGGAGAGACCTTCGAGGCGGGGAAGGGCTGCACCGTGGGAGTCGGTCCCAACGCAAACCGGGCCATGACCAAGGCTATCATGGATGTGGCCAAAGAGCAGGAGATCCCTTACAGCGTGGAGGTCATGCCCCGCTCCAGCGGCACCAACGGCTGGGCCATCCAGATCACCCGCCAGGGCGTGGCCACCGCCATCGTCAGCGTGCCGGTGAAGTATATGCACAGCCCGGTGGAAGCTGCGTCCCTGGCGGACGCGGAGGCCGCCGCCGATCTTATCACCGCACTTATCCGGGGAGGGTGGCTCCATGATTAAAGACATATTGAAAGAACTCTGCGCCCTGAACGGCGTATCCGGCAATGAAGGGGCCGTGCGGGATTACATCGCCGCCCGGGTGAAGCCCTATGCCGCGGAAATGACCACCGACGCCATGGGGAACCTGCTGGTCTTTGTGAAAGGGCAGCGCGCCCCGAAGCAGAAGGTCATGCTGGCGGCCCACATGGACGAGGTGGGCATCATCATCACCGGCATCACCGAGGAAGGCTACCTGAAATTTGACTTTGCCGGCGGCGTGGACCGCCGGGTGGTCATCGGCAAGCGGGTCAGCGTGGGGGATAAGGCCATCCCCGGCGTCATCGCTCTGAAGGCCGTTCATCTGGTGGAAGGCGGGGAGCGGAAGAAGGTGCCCGCCACCAAGAGCCTCCATGTGGACATCGGCTGCCGCACCAGGGAAGAGGCGGAAAAGCTGGTCTCCCTGGGGGATACCGGTGCTTTCGACGATCATATCGTGGAATTCGGAGAAGGCTTCCTGCGCGCAAAGGCCATCGACGACCGGGTGGGCTGCGCCGTCATGATCGCCCTCATCGAGGCGGGCGTGCCGGTGGACTGCCACTTCGCCTTCACCGTGCAGGAGGAGGTGGGCTGCCGGGGTTCTGCCGCCGCGGCATTCCGCATCCAGCCGGAGATCGGCCTGGTGCTGGAGGGCACCACCGCCGCCGACCTGCCCTCCCAGACGGGCAGCGAGCGGGTCTGCGCTCCCGGCAAGGGGCCGGTCCTGCCCTTCATGGACGGGGGCAGCATCTATGACCGGCAGCTTTGGCGGGAATTGACGGCCCTGGCGGAGGCCGGGGGCATCCCCTGGCAGACCAAGACCTGGATCTCCGGGGGCACCGACGCCTCCTCCATCCAGAAGACCGCCTGCGGGGCGAGGGTGGCGGCCATTTCCGCCGCCGTGCGCTACATCCATTCCCCCTCCTGCGTGGGAAAGACCGAAGATTTTGAAAATATGCTGCGCCTGGCAAAGGCGTATCTGGAGACATTATAATGGGAACGATAGATTTGAACGAGCTGGCCCGGGAGGCCGAGGCGCGTATCCAGCCCCGCTTCGGGGAGATCGACGCCGTTTCTGAGAAGTGCACCCGGCGCATTATGGCGGCCTTCCGGGAGCATCGGGTCAGCGAAGCCTGCTTCGCCGGTTCCACCGGCTACGGATATGACGACCTGGGCCGGGAGACCCTGGAAAAGGTCTGGGCGGATGTTTTCGGCACGGAGAGCGCCCTGGTGCGCCTGGGCTTCATGAACGGCACCCATGCCATCACCTGCGCCATCTTCGCCCCTCTCCGCACGGGGGATACCCTCCTGTGCGCCACGGGCCTGCCCTACGATACCCTGTGGAGCGCCCTGGGCGTCCATGACGAGAAGCCCGGCAGCCTTCGCAGCTACGGCATCGGCTTCCGGGCTGTGGAGCTTCGGCCCTCCGGGGAGCCGGACTGGGAAAAGATCGAGGCTGAGGCAGCCGATCCGGGCGTCAAGGAGGTCTTCATCCAGCGCAGCCGGGGCTATACTGCCCGCCCCGCCCTGGATGTGGAGACCATCGACAAGATCATCGACCTGGTGCATCGGGTGAATCCGGGAGCCGCCTGCGTGGTGGACAACTGCTATGGGGAATTCACGGAGGAACGGGAGCCGAAGGGCGACCTGCTGGCCGGTTCCCTCATCAAGAATCCCGGTGGCGGCCTGGCCCCCATGGGAGGCTATGTGGCGGGCCGCGCCGACCTGGTGGAGGCGGCAGCCTTCCGGCTGACCGTGCCGGGCCTTGGGGGCGAGATCGGGGCCACCCTGGGCTTCAATCGCAGTCTTTTCCAGGGCCTGTTCCTGGCGCCCCATACCGTCGCCCAGGCGCTGAAAACGGCGGTCTTTGCCGCCGCTCTGCTGGAAGACCTGGGTTATGAGACCTTCCCCCGCTGGGATGCGAAGCGTTCCGACATTATCCAGTCCATCGACTTCGGCAAAGGGGAACTGCTGCAAAGGTTCTGCGCGGGCATCCAGCACGGCAGCCCCGTGGACAGCTACGTCACCCCGGAGCCCTGGGATATGCCCGGCTACGAAAGCCCCGTCATCATGGCGGCGGGCAATTTCATCCAGGGGGCCAGCATCGAGCTGAGCTGCGACGGCCCCATGGCCCCGCCCTATCGGGCCTATCTCCAAGGGGGCCTCACCTGGGAATCCGGCAAGCTGGGCATCCTGACGGCAGCAGAAGAACTTATTCGGGAATAATAAGCGCGCGCCGGGCATACCCTCCCCCAAGGGGGTGTGCCTGTGAAGCGCCATTCCAGAAGACGGCGGCTCCCGGGGCTAGTGCTGATGCTCCTGGGCCTGGGGCTTATGTGCCTGACCCTGGTGCGGAACATGGACCCTCTGGTGCGGGACATGGCGGTGGCCGGGGCGAAGAATGCCGCAGCTGCCGCCATGCAGAAGGCAGTGGCAGCCCGGATGACCGGCGGCCAATGGTCGGAACTGGTGCAGCTGGTGAAGGACGGCGAGGGGCAGATCACCGCCGCCGTCACGGATGTGGGCCGTGTCAATGAATTGCAGGCAGCCCTGTCGGGGGACGTGATCGCCGCCCTGACCGCCCCGAATACGGCGGATCTGGGGGTCCCCCTGGGGAACCTGCTGCCCTCGCCCTTCTTTTCCGGCCTGGGGCCCAAGGTGCCCATCCGCATCCTCTCCGTCAGCGAGGTGGAGGTGAAGCTCATGAGCCGCTTCACTAGCGCGGGCATCAACCAGACCCTGCACCGGCTGCTCCTCACCCTCTCCGCCCGGGTGCGGGTGCTGATACCCACCGGCACGGTGACGGCCATCGTCTATGCGGACGTGACCGCGGCGGAGACCCTGATCGTGGGCCGGGTGCCGGACAGTTATATGTATTTTGAGGGCAGCGACCAGTGGGACGAACCCCTGGAGAAGTATGATATCCTGAGTTGAGGTATAACAATGGATGAGACGAAAGAA
Source organism: Oscillospiraceae bacterium (assembly GCA_902795345.1). Classification (GTDB taxonomy): domain Bacteria; phylum Bacillota; class Clostridia; order Oscillospirales; family Oscillospiraceae; genus UBA1774. The sequence goes on along the minus strand of CADBKO010000033.1, from coordinate 15,489 downwards.
CTCCTGCGTCTGCGGGAAGAACTGAAGGAGCACAGCCGCCGCTATTACGACGAGGACGCACCTACCATCACCGACGCGGAGTATGACGCCCTGCTGCGCCGCCTGGAGATCCTGGAGGCGGCCCACCCCGAGCTGGACGATCCAACTTCTCCCACCCGGCGGGTGGGGGGACATGTGGCCTCCGGCTTCCAGCCGGTGAGCCATCCCGTACCGCTGGAGAGCCTCAGCGACGTGTTCTCCGAGGAGGAGCTGACGGACTTCTGCGCCAAAATGGAGCAGGAGAACGTGACGCGGGAATATACCGTGGAGCCCAAGGTGGACGGCCTCAGCATGGCCCTTTTTTACGAGGATGGGGTCTTTGTCCGGGGCGCCACCCGGGGAGACGGGCGCACCGGGGAGGACGTGACGGAGAATCTGAAAACCATCCGCTCCATCCCCCGAAGGCTGAATGGCGTCAAGGGCAGGCTCATCGTCCGGGGCGAGGTGTTCATGCCCGTCAGCGTCTTTGAAGCACTGAATGCGGAGCGGGAGCTTAGCGGGGAAAAGCTGCTGGCCAACCCCCGCAACGCCGCTGCCGGGGCCATGCGGCAGCTGGACCCCAAGGTGACCGCCGCCAGAAAACTGGACATCCTCATTTTCAATGTGCAGCTTTGCGAGGAGCGGAGCTTCCTCACCCATGCAGAAAGCCTCAGCTATCTTAAGGACCTCGGCTTCCCCGTCATCCCCTGGACCATCTGCACCGATGCACCTGGCTGCCTCCGGGAGATACGCTCCATCGGGGAAGGCCGGGAGAATTACGATTACGGCATCGACGGCGCGGTGGTGAAGCTGAATAAGCTCTCGGATCGGGCTTATCTGGGCAGCACCAGCAAGGCCCCCCGCTGGGCCATCGCTTACAAATATCCGCCGGAGGTGAAGGAAAGCGTGCTGCGGCAGATCGTGGTGCAGGTAGGGCGCACGGGGGTGCTCACTCCCAAGGCGGTTTTTGACCCGGTGCGCCTGGCGGGCACCACGGTGATGAACGCCACCCTCCACAACCAGGATTTCATCGCGGAAAAGGACATCCGTATCGGGGATACCCTGCGCATCCGCAAGGCGGGGGAGATCATCCCCGAGGTGCTGGGGGTGGTCATGGAAAAGCGCCCCGACGGAACGGAGCCCTACCGCCTGCCGGAAACCTGCCCCGTCTGCGGGGCCGCCGTGCTCCGGGATGAGGACGGGGCAGCCATGCGCTGCACCGGGGCGGAGTGTCCCGCCCAGCTTACCCGGACCATCACCCACTTTGCCTCCAAGGACGCCATGGATATCGACGGCCTTGGCCCCAGCCTGGTGCAGGCCCTGGTGGACGCGGGGATGGTAAAGTCCCCGGCGGACCTCTATGACCTGACGGAGGAACCGGTGGCCGCTCTGGAGCGGATGGGGCAAAAGTCGGCGGAAAACCTGATCCGCGCCATCCAGGGAAGCAAGACCGCGGGCATGGCCCGGGTGCTCTACGCCCTGGGCATCCGTCAGGTTGGCGCCGCCGCCGCCCGGACCCTGGCCCTTCGCTTCGGCAGCATGGAGGCCCTCATGGCTGCGGACGAGGAGATTCTGGAGGCCGTGGAGGACGTGGGCCCCATCACGGCGGCCAACATCGCCGGCTGGTTCCGGGGGGAGCAGTCCAAGCACCTGATCTCCCGTCTCAAGGAAGCCGGGGTAAGCATGGCCAGCACAGAGGAGGCGGCAGACACCCGCCTGGCTGGGCAGACCATCGTCCTCACCGGCACCCTCAGCTCCATGTCCCGCTCCGAGGCGGAAGGGCGCATCCAGGCCCTGGGGGGCAAGGCCGCTTCCTCCGTGTCCAAAAAGACCAGCCTTGTGGTGGCGGGGGAGAACGCGGGCAGCAAGCTCGCCAAGGCGGAAAGCCTGGGCGTGAAGGTCATCGGGGAAGAAGAATTTCTGGACATGATCAAATAATGCTTGACCGGCGGGGGAGAATATGGTACACTAATCCCCGCTGATATGGCGCCATAGCCAAGAGGTAAGGCAGAGGTCTGCAAAACCTTTATCCCCGGTCCGATTCCGGGTGGCGCCTCCAAAAGAAATACCCGGCCAGAAGGCCGGGTATTTCTTTTGGAAGTGTTACACCCAACATCGGTCGGGACCCTGCAAGCGCAGCTTGCAGGGTCCCGGTCCGCATTCGCCGCCCTGCGGTCGGGGAGCTCGCTCCCCAGGCGCAGGGCGAGCGAATCTTCGCCGAAGGCGAAATTCCGGATGCCCGCAGCATCACCGGGGGAGCCCCGAAATTCCGGGTGCCAGCAGCGTCACCGGGGGAGCCCCGAAATCCCGGGTGGCGCCCCCACAGTCGTGTCGCAAAACGCCCATCTCCCGTCATTACCATGAAACGCCTTCGCCTCCCTCTCTGAGGGAGGTGGCATCGCCGCCAGGCGATGACGGAGGGAGTCAAGGTAATTCCTAGCTGCTGTTTCCAATGATAAGCTGCTACTTATCCAATGCTGACTCCCTCAGGCGCTTTGCGCCAGCTCCCTCAGAGAGGGAGCCATGTGGAGCGTAGAGGTAATTTCGTTCATTGCGATGTGTCTGCACATGATGATCGCGAGACCGCAAAGCGGTCGTGGCAATCCGTTTCCCCAAACAGCTCCTTGTATGCGCTGAGCTGCCGGACTTCGGCATATCCGGGTCCGGATAACCAGGACGCCAGATCTTCCATCGCTGTGGTCTGGCCGGTGACAGCCCAGTCGTCCGTGCTTCCCGTGACCATGCTGAACAGGGGAGAAGTGTAGGCGTAACTGCCCTGTATACTGTCGTACTGACGGGCATAATCGAAGGCATTACGGAGACATGCCTCCGCTTCCGGCTCATTTCCCTCCTTTACCAACACTTCGGATAGTCTTAGATAAAGTTTGGAAAGATCATTGGCATAATTCATACAATCCCCATTCGGGAAAAACAGCTTGACGAGCTTGATGGCGGTCTCCGTCGCTGCTCTTGAAAACTCATCAAAACGCCAGCTCCAGCAATCACCGGTTAAGTAACCAAAGAGATCAAAGAAAAGCTGATTCAGGTAACGCTGCCTTTCCCGCTTTTGCTCCTCGCCCTCCAGACATTTCATGCGGATCTCTTGCTTTTTGTTCAACGGATACTTGATGTCCGGGAGCATTTCCGCGTACTCCAATGCTTCCGCCTTCTTTCCGGCGTAGCAGAGACACTGAACGATCCCGTCAATGGCGATGGCCTTTACTTCCATATCCTGCGTCCGCTCGATGACGGTCTGGAATATGCCGATGGCCTTTTCACGTGCTGCCAGATATGCCTCCTTGTCAGGCAGTACGATCGCGTCGCACCAGATGTCCCAGCCGTAGCGGCTGAGCCACATCATATCAGACGGAAACTCTTTTGCCGCCTGTTCCGATATTGCCATCCGCTCTCTCAAATCCCCGGTGTGGAAGGTTTCCTGATACTGGGCATCCAGCTCTTCCAGCCTCGCCTTGTCCGCGTTTTCCGAATAGTCGAACAGCTCGTCCGTGGTCACCCGGAACAGCCGGGCGATGGGGACGATCAGCCCCAGGTCGGGGCTGGTGGCCCCGGTCTCCCACTTGGACACCGTCTGATAGGCGACGCCCAGGCTGGAGGCCAGCTCCTCCTGGGTCATGTCCCGCCCTCTCCGCAGTTGCCTAATCTTCTCACCGATGGTCATTCTGATCTGCCTCCTTGAAGTCAGTAAGCGGGCCTTGCTTCCAAAACCATGATACCATATCCCCTCACGAAAGCAATCACGCGGTTTTTGAGAATATTTCCCGCGTTAGGCGAGATCCCACCTTCCAAGATTTTCTTTCCCACCCTCTTGACAAAATTTCAAATAGATATCATAATGATATCAGAATCATAGAAGGAGGGATATCCATGAATGAGATCATTCTGAAAGGGAAAAAGAACGGCATGCTGGTACTGATCCTGACCATCCTGCTGTATATCGTTGCCACCGTCGGCTGCGTGGCCGGGGCAGGCCTGGACGGATGGGGCGTTGTCCTCTCCATCGTCTGCATCGTCTATCTCTGCTTCGGCTGGATCCCCCTCATGGGCCTGCGGGTCCTGAAGCCCCAGGAGGCCCTGGTGCTGACCCTCTTCGGGAAATACATCGGCACTCTCAAGGAGGAGGGCTTCTATGCGGTCAACCCTTTTTGCGGCGCGGTGAACCCCGCCTGGAAGACCAGGCTGAACCAGAGCGGCGACGTGGATTCCGGCAGGCCCAGCATGGCGGCCGCCCTGGCGGGCTCCCGCAGCCCCCAGCAGGACGCGGCCAGCAAGCGCATCTCCCTGAAGATCATGACCCTGAACAACTCCCGGCAGAAGATCAACGACTGCCTGGGTAACCCCGTGGAGATCGGCATCGCGGTCATGTGGCGGGTGGTGGACACAGCCAAGGCGGTGTTCAACGTGGACAACTACAAGGAATACCTCTCCCTTCAGTGCGACAGCGCCCTTCGGAACATCGTGCGGATCTATCCCTATGACGTGGCCCAGAACGTGGACACCACCGGCGACGGCATCGCGGACGAAGGCTCCCTCCGGGGCAGCAGCGAGGTGGTGGCCAAGCGCATCCGGGACGAGATCCAGAGCAAGGTCTCCGAGGCCGGCCTGGAGATCATCGAAGCCCGGATCACCTATCTGGCCTACGCGCCGGAGATCGCCGCGGTCATGCTCCAGCGGCAGCAGGCTTCCGCCATCATCGACGCCAGGAAGATGATCGTGGACGGGGCCGTGGGCATGGTGGAGATGGCCCTGGAGCGCCTCAGCGAAAACAAGACCGTGGAACTGGATGAGGAGCGGAAGGCGGCCATGGTCTCCAACCTGCTGGTGGTCCTCTGCGGCAACCATGACGCCCAGCCGGTGGTCAATTCCGGCAGCCTGTACTGAGAAATGGACTGGTTCCGGTGGTTCATGCTGGCGATGGTGCTGGTGATCCCCCTGACGATGCTTATGCTTGGCCTCCGCTGGTGGCGAGGCCGGATCCCGCCTTATGGCGGCTCCTCCGGCTACCGCACCCGGCGGAGCCTTGCCAGTCCCGAAGCCTGGGTTTTCGCCCATGTGTATTTCGGCCGCCTGTGGGTGATCGTGGGCCTGGCGGTTCTGGTACCGAGCACAGTGGTCATGCTGCTCTGCCCGGGCGGAGATACGGACCGGATCGGGCTGTGGGGCGGCGCCCTCTGCTTTATCCAGACCTTTGTGATGCTGGTTCCGATGCCGCTGACGGAAAGCGCTTTGCGGCGGATGGGAGGTTAATCCATGGGTAACGACAATCAGAAAAAGCAGGTCCCGCTGCGGCTTTCCCCCAAGCTCTATGACGCCATCGCCGCCTGGGCGGAGGACGATTTCCGCTCGGTGAACGGGCAGATCGAGTACCTCCTCAGCGAGTGCGTCCGGCAGCGGAAGAAAAACGGGAAGTATGTCTCGGAGGAGCTGGACAAGCCCCTGGACATCGAGCTGGGAGATACCTCCGCAAAGAAGTAATGCATGACGCCCTCTGCCTTACCCGGCAGAGGGCGTCGGTTAATTATGAGAGAGTCAGCCTTCTTCGGCTTCCGCGTAGGTCCGGTAGAGGAAGGCCACCACCGCACTGCGGGGGCACTCCTCGTCCTTGTCGATCGTGAGGCCGGTCTGCGCCGTCAGCTCTTCGCCGAAGGCCCAGTCCCGGGACTCCGCGCCCCAACCGTCCTCGCCGATGCCCATGGCCCGGTAGAGGAAGGTGATGATATGGGCGCTGGAACAGGTCTGCTTGGGGGAAAACTCGCCCTCGCCGGTGCCGTTGGTGATGCCCTGCTCCACGGCCCAGAGGACCGCCTTGTAGAAGAAATCGCTTTCCTCCACGTCCCCGAAGGGATTATCCGGGCTTTCCGGCTCCGGCTCCCCGGCGGCCCGCCAGAGGAAGGTGACCACCTGGCCCCGGGTGCAGCTGCCCTCCGGGTCAAAGGTGGTGTCGCTGGTGCCCGTGGTCACGCCGGTGTTGTAGGCCCAGTCCACGGCGTCGATGTAATAGCTGCCCTCCGGCACGTCGGTGAAGGGCGTTTCCGTGGTGGGCTCGGTAGCACCGCCGTAGCGCCGGGCGTGCTCCTCGGCGGTAGAAACGTCGTTGGGGGTGTCGGCGGCCAGCTGCAGCACGTCGGCGTCATAGCCGGAGCGCTGGTCGTAAAACAGAGCCTTGGAGGTCAGACCGCTGGTGACATACCAGCGATCGCTGCCCCGGAATTTGCTCAGGGTGATATTGACCTGGTTGGGATCCTTCCCGGCGTGGCTCATGACCCAGTAGACGATGTTGAGCCGCCCTTCCTGTTCATAGGTCTGGCCGTTGAGGGCTTCCGTGTTGGTCTCGTTGTAGTAAAGCTCGACGGTCAGGGGACGATCGGGCTTGAAGCCGTTGTTGGGAGAAGCGCCTTCGAAATAAGCCCGGGGCAGCCACTTGTAATCCGGGTCGGTGAGGCGCTCGTTGAAATAGGCCTCCCAGCCGGCGAGACCGGAAAAGCCGCCCTCCATGAAGCCGCCCTCCGGATCGTAGGGATTGATGTCGGCAAAGAGGTACTTCATCATGGCCATGCCGTCGTCGTAGCTGTCCACGAGACGGGTCACAGCCCAAACGAAATAAGCGGCGACGCTGCGGGGGTCCTGCACGTCCACCACCTGCTTCAGTTCCTCCAGGTTCCAGGGTGCGGGGTCCGCCAGGGTGAAATCCTGGTCCATCTTCCATTCCCGCTTCAGCTCCCCGCCGTCCGTCAGAGCGTTTCCGTCCACCGCCAGGGCGGCAGAGAAGGAGGCCAGCAGGGTGAGGCAGAGCAGAAAAGCGGCGGCCCGTCTGATACTGCGCAGTTCCATTTTCCGATACTCCTTTTCAAATGCCGGATTTATATCTCCGGTTTCTTCCTTCCGCACTGGGGGCAGAAATTGCCGGTGGAGGCAGCCCCGCAGTCGGGGCAGAACCACTCTTTTGATTCTGTGCGTGTTTCCGCTTCTTTTTCGCCGGCGGCCAGCCAGCGGGCAAAGAAGTCGCCTTCCCGGTCACGGGCATACACGTTGTCGATGGTGACGGAATCGGGGACGATGCCCCGGAGACCGGGCCAGAAAAGGGACAGCTCCTCTTCCATGCCCTCTGCGATGGCCTGACCGAAGGCGGCACGGTGAGGGAAGGTCCTGCCATCCGCCGCCAGCTTGGCCAATACCACCTGGAGCTGGAGCATGACCTCCTTGCAGAGGATCTCGTTCAGCTCCGTGTTGTCGAAGCGGTCCTCCACGCTGACGGTGACGCTAGTATAGAACAGCACAGGGTCACTGATCCGGTAGGTGAAGTGCCCGCTGCACAAGAGGCTAACGTCCACATCCAGCATGTCGGCGGGGATCACCAAGCGAAAGGGGGTTTCTCTCCTGAAGTCCGTGCCGGGCACGCTGCGGAGATTTACGAAGAAGAGCTGTTGGGACCCGGCGACGCCGGAGGAGGGGCCCAGATGCTGCCAGGATTCCCGAACCTGGTCTTCCAGTGGGCCGAGCTTCGGAGAGGGGGCCTGCTTCGCGTCGAAGGAATAGGTGCCCGGTTCTGCGCAGAAGTCGGTGACCTTGCCCCGGGAGACCAGCAGGGCGCACTGTCCTTCGCTGACCTTCAGCTTTCCGCCATGGTCGAGGAGATTCCCGCCGTATGGTTCTGCTGGCCGTCTTCCGACGGCCAGCAGAACACTGTCAGATAAGATTTCACAGGAATAGATACCTCTGCGGGCGGAAGAGGAGGCGGCCGAGATCGTGATTTCGGTCAGTCCCATATCCGCTCCTTCCTCAGCTCAGCTGCAGATAGAGGAAGTTTACGATGTCTCTTCTGGCGCAGTCCGAGTTGGGCTGGATCTCAGAGAGGGTGAGATTCCGGAAAAGACCATTGTCAAAAGCCCAGTTCATGGCGTCCGCATACCAGGTCTCAGGTGCGGCAGACTTCCCGGGTTCCCCGGCGGCACGGTAGAGGAAGGTGATCACGTGCGCAAGGGAACAAGTGGTGCTGGGGGAGAAGGTATCCGCGCCGGTGCCGTTGGTGATGCCCTTTTCCACGGCCCAGAGGACCGCGTCACGATACCAGCTGTTGTCTGCGACGTCGATGAAGGGATTGACCTCAGCCGCGGGGGCGGGGCAGCCGGCAGCACGCCAGAGGAAGGTGACTACCTGGCCGCGGGTGCAGGTCGTGGCAGGGGAGAACTCCGTATCGGTCATGCCGTTGGTCACCTGGGGCTCGTGATAGAAAGCCCAAAGGACGGCTTCATAGAAATAGTCGTTGTCCCTCACATCGGTGAAGGGGTTGACCAAAGCGGGCTTTACGGTGATGGGCAGGAAAGCGATCCTGGTAATGTCTCCCTCGGTGTATTCAACGGTGATCTCTTTTGTGTCGGGGGTCAGCTTATCGCTGGGGGAAATGGAAAACTTGGACAGGATAGAGGTGGTTTTGTCATCATAGATGGCCGTGACCTCCATGCCGGCGGGATCGAAAGTCTCGCCCTCCGTGTAAACGGTCTTATAAGGGGTTTCGGTGATTTTCAGGGAGGCGAGCTTTCGGGTGTTCTCTTTCACGGTTATCTTCACTTCGGCGGTCTGGGTATAGCGATCCTCATAGTAGACGATCAGCACGGATTCGTCGCCGATCCGCAGGGCGCGGCTGGGCTTATATGTATAATCCGTCACCACAGCGGAGGATTTGTCTTCATAGAGAGCCGTGAGGACCATGCCGGTGGGATCGAAGTATTCGCCCTCGTAATACTCGGTCTTGTCGGGTTCCTCGGTCACGACCAGCTCGGAGAGGAGCTTCTCCGCCTGCGTTACCCGGATATCTATCTCGGTAGTGACCGATTTCCGGCCCTCGGTGTACCGGATGATGATCGTGTCGTCCTCAACCGTCAGTTTGTCGCCGGGGATGAATTCCAGATCCGTGACCTCGGCGGTGGACTTATCGTCGTAAACGGCGGTGACGACCAGCCCGGTGGGATCAAAAGTCTCGCCGGATTTGTAGGCGGTCTTCTTGGGTTTTGCGGTGACCACGATCCCTGTCAATGTCAGGTCTTCGTCGATCACCGTGATATTCAGCTCCGCTTCCTTGGTGACTCTGCCTTCTTTGTAGCTGATGGTGATAACGGTGTCTTCCTTGTCAAGATCTTCGGAGGGATAGAATTCGAAGTCCTCGGCCGCGAGCTTCTCGGTGTGTCCGTCATTGTAGGTAGCGGTGACCACCATGCCTCTGGGCTGGAAGTCTTCCCCGATGACATACTCCGTTTTTCTCGGCGGCGTCGTCACCTCAATGCCGGTAAGCTGCAGGTCTTCCATTTCAAAGCTGATGACGACGGTCCACACGTCCCCGTCATCATCGAAGTACACGCTGTCTATCGTGCCCTTGTTGACGGTGATGCTGCTTTTTTTCAGGTCGCTCAGGGAGAAGCCGGAATCGGGGATCAGATCCAGATAAAGGAGATACTCCTGATCAGCTTCAAAATCGCCCCGGAACTCCTTGGTGGTACCGGCAGAGGTCACGACCTCCCAGTGGTTGTATTCCACATCCACGTTTTCGGTGCTGCATATGAAGCCGCTGCGCTGTCGGCTTCCGCCGATCTGGGGACCTTCAATGCCCTTGATGGCGATCTTATCGATCCCCTCGCTGGCAGTGAACTGGAAGAGCGCATAGGCTTCAAAACCGATGTCGTTGCCCACCCAGGTGTCGCCCTTCTCTCCGTTGAGTATGATATCCATATCGGGATCGAAGGATGCATGCTTGGTGGAGCGGGAGGAGTCCAGCTCTACCTTGAGGGTATAAGTCTGCCCGGCTTCGAACCGATCGTCCTCGTCCATCTCGTTGCGCTCGATGTCCTGCTTGCCCCTGTACCAGGTGACGGTCAGATCGAAATGACCTCTGGGTGCACCGCCGAAGGCGGACGCCGTCCAGGGGTATTCCCCGGCTTTGACAGTGCCGTCGGCACCCTCTTCAAACGTCAGGTTGACAGGGTTCTTGCGATCATAAAGGTAGTCAGCCTGATAGAAGAGCAGGATCGTCACAGAGTCGTTGTCGCTATCGTTGGAGATGACCTGGGTTTCCACGTCGTCGATGCGGCAGAGCATGTCTTCGGACAGCTCAACGTCTATGCTGCGGGTCCGGAAGCTGTATTTGCTGTCGGCAATAAGATGGAGCTCGGCAACATAGGTATGCCCTTCCTCCGCCCGGTCTCCCTCTTTCAGGGCAGTTTCGCCTTCGTTTCCATTTTTGCCCCGATCATACCAGACGACCTCTTCGTAGTCTTCGTCCTTCTCATAATGGGTGCCGCGGGCAGGGATCTTGTAGGTTGTGTCCAGCTTCTGGCCGGCGATGGGGTGTTCCAGGCCGGAGATGCTCACCTCGTCGATTTCATCCGAAGCTGCACCGGCTGCCATCGGCAGCAAGCCCAGGATCAGGACGAGGCTGATGATCAGACAGAGTATACGCTTCATATCCATGACCTCCTGTGTATGTATTCTCTACTGTCCAACTTACCTGTTTGACGCCGGATCCGGCAAAATGTTCCCTCCGGACCCGAAAATAAACACTAAATGTAGTATATCACGGGATTCTGCAAATGTCACTCATAAATATAAAAAAGAGGCAGCAACGCTGCCTCTTTTTTCAGACCGCAGACAAACCATTTTGGCAGGGTATCGATATGCATGGGGGATTTGTGAAGGGGGACGGGAATCCCCCTTCACGTTATATCCTTGCAAAATCAGAATTGTATTCTGATTTTGCTTTTCAAGCTGTCGGAAAATGCCGACAGCTTGAAAAAAAGAGGCAGCAACGCTGCCTCTTTTTTCAGCGGAAGTATTTTACAGCCGCTTCAAACATCCGGATGTCGTAGTTGCCCGCCACGTTGCGGTACAGGTCCGGGCCGACACGCTCGCTGTGGCCCATTTTGCCGAAGACACGCCCGTCGGGAGAGGTGATGCCCTCCACCGCCCAGGCGCTGCCGTTGGGGTTGAAGGCGGTGTCCATGCTGGGATTGCCCGCCAGGTCCACATACTGGGTGGCGATCTGCCCGTTCGCCGCCAGCTGCGCAAGCAGCGTATCCGAAGCGAAGAAGCGGCCCTCCCCGTGGGAGATGGGCACGGTGTAGATGTCCCCCACCTTCGTCAGGGCCAGCCAGGGGGATTTGTCGGAGGCGACCCGGGTCCGCACCAGGCTGGATTGGTGGCGGCCGATCCGGTTGTAGGTCAGCGTGGGGCAGGTCTCATCCGTGTCGATGATCTTTCCGTAGGGCACCAGCCCCAGCTTTATGAGGGCCTGGAAGCCGTTGCAGATGCCGCTCATGAGGCCGTCCCGCTTTTCCAGAAGCTCCGTTACCAGCTCCTTCACCCGGGGGTTGCGGAAGAAGGCGGTGATGAATTTCGCGCTGCCGTCGGGCTCGTCGCCGCCGGAGAAGCCGCCGGGGATCACCACCATCTGGGCGGTTTTCAAAGCGTCGGCGAATTTCTCCGCACTGGCAGCCACAGCCTCCGCCGTCAGGTTGCGGATGACGATGATCTCCGCTTCCGCACCGGCCTCCAGGAGAGCCCGCTGGGTGTCGAATTCACAGTTGGTGCCGGGGAAAACGGGGATGAGGGCCTTGGGCTTTGCCAGATGCAGGGCGGGGGCGGGCCGGGCTGCGGTGGTGAAGCTCTGGGCTTCCGCCGCATCCTTTTCCGCCGTCCGGGTGGGATACACGTCCTCCAGAACCGCCTCGTTCAGGGCCAGCAGCTCGTCGATGGAAGCACTCTCCCGGCTCAGCTCCAAAGTGGGCTCTGCGGTGGTGACGCCCAGGCGGACGACACCGGCGTAATCCGTCTCCGGATCCCCCGTCAGCTCGGCCACGATAAAGCCGTAGAGCGCGGGGGAGTAGAGCTCGCAGGCCAGATCCCGCTCCGCTTTGAAGCCGATACGGTTGCCGAAGGACATCTTCATAAGCCCCTCGCCCAGCCCCTTTTCCAGGGCCCAGGCCGCCTTCACCTTTCCGGCGCGGTGGAGCTTCAGGAATTCGTCCCAGGCCCGGCACTGGGCCTCCCCGCCCATTCCGGCGGGAGCGAAGAGATAGACCGGATGGCCCGGTTCCTTGAACTCGGGGGAGAGGACCTCCGAGGCGGAGACGGGCGCGATGGCGAAGCTGATGAGGGTGGGGGGCACATCCAGGTCCAGGAAGGAGCCGGACATGGAATCCTTGCCGCCGATGGCGGCTGCGCCGAAGTCCATCTGGGCGTCCAGGGCGCCCAGCAGGGCGGCGAAGGGCTTTCCCCAGCGGTCCGGGTCGCTGCGCAGCTTTTCAAAGAATTCCTGCAGCGTCAGGTAGGCTTTTTTGTAATCCGCACCGGCGGCCACCAACTTGGAAATGCTGGTGCACACCGCGCCGTAGGCCCCCTCGTAGGGGTCCGCGCTCATGGCGTCCGGGTCCAGAGACCAGGCCATGACACTGCCGGTGTCCGTATGCTTCCCCGGCAGCACCGGCAGCAGAGCTGCCATGGCCTGGGCCGGGGTGCGCTGGGTCCTGCCGCCGAAGGGCATCAGCAGGGTGCCCGCGCCAATGGTGGAGTCGAAGCGTTCCACAAGGCCCCGCCGGGAGGCGCAGGCCAGGCTGGAGGCCATCTCCTGCAGGGAGTCGAACTTCGGCTCGCCCGGGTAAACGTTCTGCTTCACATGGACGGCGGCGTGCTTGGCCGCTCCGTTGGTGTCCAGGAAATCCCGGCTCAGGTCCGCGATGACATTACCTTTCCAGTGCATCACCATGCGACGCGCTTCCGTTACCACGGCCACGCGGTACGCTTCCAGGTTCTCCGATTCCGCTGCGGCGATGAAGGCCGCCTCGTCCTTCGGGGCCACCACCACGGCCATGCGCTCCTGGCTCTCGGAAATGGCCAGCTCCGTGCCGTCCAGACCCTCGTATTTCTTGCGCACCGCGTCCAGCTGGATTTGGAGGCCGTCTGCCAGCTCGCCCACGGCGACGCTGACGCCCCCCGCGCCGAAGTCGTTGCAGCGCTTGATGAGCTTCGTCACGTCCCCCCGGCGGAAAAGCCGCTGGATCTTCCGCTCCTCGGGGGCGTTGCCCTTCTGCACTTCGCTGGCCATGGTGCTGAGGCTCTTCATATCGTGGCTCTTGCTGCTGCCGGTGGCGCCGCCGATGCCGTCCCGGCCCGTGCGCCCGCCCAGCAGGATGATGACGTCCCCGGGCTCAGGACGCTGTCGGACCACGTTTTCCGCAGGCACGGCGCCCACCACGGCGCCGCATTCCAGCCGCTTGGCGATGTAGCCGGGGTGATACACCTCCGCCACGTGGCCCGTGGCCAGACCGATCTGATTGCCGTAGGAGGAGTAGCCCGCCGCGGCGGTCTGGGCCAGCTTGCGCTGGGGCAGCTTGCCGGGCGTGGTGTCCTTCAGGGGCACCCGGGGATCGCCGCCGCCGGTGACCCGCATGGCCTGGTGGACCCAGGCGCGGCCGGAGAGGGGATCCCGGATGCAGCCGCCGATGCAGGTGGCCGCGCCGCCGAAGGGCTCGATCTCCGTGGGGTGGTTGTGGGTTTCGTTTTTGAACATCAGCAGCCAGTCCTCCGTCACCCCGTCCACCTTTGCGGGGACGTGGATGGAGCAGGCGTTGATCTCCTCGCTCTCGTCCAGCTCCGGCAGGAGGCCCCGTTTTTTCAGGGCCTTGGCGCCGATGGTGGCGATGTCCATGAGGGTCTTGGGCCGAAGGGCTGCCTTTTCCTTGCCATAGACCTCCTCCCGCAGGGCCAGATAGCGCTCATAGGCCTTCTGTACCGCGGGATTCTCCAGCTCGATCTTATCCAGAATGGTGGAGAAGGTGGTATGGCGGCAGTGGTCGGACCAGTAGGTGTCCACCACCCGCACTTCCGTGATGGTGGGGTCCCGCTTTTCCGTGTCCCGGAAATAGGCCTGCAGGAATTTCAGGTCCTCCAGGTCCATGGCCAGGCCCAGGGAACCCAGCAGCTCCCGGAGGCCGTCCTCTGACAGGGCGATGAAGCCCTCGATGGTCTCCACCCGCTCCGGCTGCTCATATTCCATCCGCAGGGTCTCGGGCTTGTCCAGGGAGGCCTCCCGGCTCTCCACGGGGTTGATGACATAGGCCTTGACCTTCTCCGCTTCCTCCGGCGTCACGCTGCCGTAGAGGGCGTAGACCTTCGCGGTGCGGACGGTGGGGCGTTCCCCCTGGCTCAGCAGCTGGATGCACTGGGCGGCGGAATCGGCCCGCTGGTCGAACTGGCCCGGCAGGGGCTCCACGGCAAAGACCGCCGCCGCGCCGGGAAACTCCGCGACCTCGCTGACGATGTCCAACTGAGGCTCGGAGAAGACGGCGGTGCGGGCATAGTTAAACAGGGCCTCGTCCAGCCCCTCGGCATCGTAGCGGTTGAGGATGCGCACGTCCTCCAGACCGGCGATGCCCAGGAAGTTCCGGCAGTCCCCCCGGAGAGAGGCGACCTCCGGGCTGAGGCCCGGCTTTTTTTCCGAAAAAACGCGATAGACCATCTCAGCCCTCCAGGGCCTTCATGGCCCGCGCGCCGATGTCGTGGCGCCAATAGGCGTTTTTGAAGGAGACCTTGTCCACCAGCTTGTAAGCCTCCCGGATGGCCTCCGGCAGCGTGTCCGCCACAGCGGTGCAGCCCAGCACCCGGCCGCCGTTCGTGACCAGCTGCCCGTCCTTCATCGCGGCCCCGGCCACGTAGACCTGGCTGCGGATCTCCTTGGGGATCGTCAGGGGGAAGCCCTTTTCGTAGGCGACGGGGTAGCCCTCCGAGGCCATGACCACGCAGCAGGCATGACCGCTGCGGGATCTCACTTCCGTGTCCGCCAGGGTGCCGTCAGTGGTAGCCTGCATGACCGTCAGCAGGTCGCTTTCCAGCAGGGGCAGCACCACCTGGGTCTCCGGGTCCCCGAAGCGGCAGTTGTATTCGATGACCTTGGGACCGTCCTTCGTCAGCATGAGGCCGAAGTAGAGGCAGCCCTTGAAGGTGCGCCCCTCGGCGTTCATGGCACGGATGGTGGGCAGGAAGATGGTCTCCATGCACTTCTCTGCGATGGCGTCGGTGTAATAGGGATTGGGGGCTACGGTGCCCATGCCGCCGGTGTTGAGGCCGGTGTCGCCGTCCCCAGCGCGCTTATGGTCCATGGAGGAGGCCATGGGTTTCAGCGTTTTGCCGTCTGTGAAGGCCAGCACGGATACCTCCGGTCCTTCCAGGAATTCCTCGATGACGATCCGGTCCCCGCTCTTGCCGAATTTCTTGTCCTTCATCATGCTGACCACGGCGTCCTTGGCTTCCTGCCGCGTCTGGGCGATGACCACGCCCTTGCCCAGGGCCAGGCCGTCGGCCTTGACCACGGTGGGGATGGGGGCGGTCTCCAGATAGCGGAGGGCGGCGTCCATGTCGTCGAAGGTCTCGTAGGAGGCGGTGGGAATGCCGTATTTCTTCATCAGGTTC
>CADBKO010000032.1:12460-38369 GCA_902795345.1 Oscillospiraceae bacterium | reverse complement strand
CCAAGGCCCAGAACGCCCCGGAATACCTGGATTATCTGAGCCGGGCGGGGGAGGACTACAACGAGCACTACGAGGTGAAGATCGCGGCCAGCAAGCTGCTGCTGGCGAATATCGACCACACCTTCATCACCCCGGTATTCAACGGCTCCTCCTCGCTCCGCTCCGCCGCGGGCCAGCTCATCGAGAATGTGACCAAGTCCATGCGCCGCAAGGAGACGGTGGACGAAGCCTATATGGAGAAGCTCTATCAGGACGTCATTTCCCTCTACCGGCTGGACCAGATCAGCTATTCGGAGGTCTCCGGAAAGGCGGAACTGGGACCCCTGCCCAAGCAGGCGGTGACACTGCTCACCTGTCTGGCCGTGGCCTGGGCGCTGATCGCCGCCTACGCCCTCTGGACCTTCGTGATCCGGAAGAAGAAGTAAAAAATGACCCCGGCGCTTGATTTCCGGAGGATTGAGGCTATAATAGTAGCGTTCTTGGAAACAAAGAATAAAATAATCATAGAAAAGGAGAACCGAGAATGAAGAAGATCCTTGCCTTGCTTCTGGTATTGATCCTGGTCCTGGCCTTCGCCGGCTGCACCAAGGGCGGGAATACCAGCCCCGGCAACGTGACTACCCCCACCCCCGCGCCTACCCAGGCCCCTGCGCCCACGGAAGCGCCCGCGCCCACGGAGGCCCCCGCTCCCGCCGCCGTCATGAGCCACGCGGAGTATATCGCCGCGCCTCTGGACAGCGCAGTCACCGTGGAGACCTATGTGCAGGATAAGCAGTCCTGGTGGGACGACAAGGCCAACCTCTATTGCCAGAGCCCCGACGGCGCTTACTTCATCTACGAGACCTACTGCACCGAGGAAGACTTCAATAAGCTCCTGCCCGGCACCAAGATCCGCGTCAGCGGCTTCAAGTCCGAGTGGAGCGGCGAAGTGGAGATCATCGACGGCAGCTTTGAGATCCTGGACGGCAGCTACACCGCCCAGCCCTTCGACGCCACCGCCCTCCTGGGCACCGACGAGCTGGCGGACCACATGAACGAGCTGGCCTGCTTCTCCGGCCTGACCGTGGAGCCCAGCACCGACGCCGACGGCAATGTGAAGCCCTGGCTGTATAAGTGGAACGGCTCCGGCTCCGACGGCGACGACCTGTATATCAACGTCAGCCTGAACGGACAGACCTACTCCTTCGCCGTGGAAAGCTACCTCCGCGGCGCCGGCAGCGAGACCTACGAAGCCGTGAAGCAGCTGCAGATCGGCGATGTGATCGACATCACCGCCTTCCTCTATTGGTACGAGGGCCCCAACCCCCACATCATCTCCGTTGCCCCGGCTGCGGCGGAAGAGGGCATGAGCCATGCCGACTACATCGCTGCCGACCTGGACAGCGCGGTCACGGTGGTGACTTATGTGCAGGATAAGCAGTCCTGGTGGGACGACAAGGCAAACCTCTACTGCCAGAGCCCCGACGGCGCTTACTTCATCTATGAGACCTACTGCACCGAGGAAGATTTCGCTAAGCTCCTGCCCGGCACCAAAATCAAGGTCAGCGGCTACAAGTCCGAGTGGTCCGGCCAGGTGGAGATCATCGACGGTTCCTTCGAGATCCTGGAGGGCAGCTACATCGCCCCGGCCTTCGACGCTACCGCCCTGCTGGGCACCGATGCGCTGATCGACCACATGAATGAGTTCGTGACCTTCACCGGCATGACCGTGGAAGCCAGCACCGACGCCGACGGCAACGAGGTCCCCTGGCTGTATAAGTGGAACGGCTCCGGCCAGGACGGGGACGACCTGTACTTCAATGTCAGCGTGAACGGTGCTACTTACTCCTTCACCGTGGAAAGCTATCTCCGCGGCGCGGGCACCGATGTCTACGAGGCCGTGAAGCAGCTGCAGGTGGGCGACAAGATCGACCTGGTGGGTTTCCTCTATTGGTATGAGGGCCCCAACCCCCATATCATCGGCGTCACCCCCGCTGCTTAAAAAGCTCCGGTCGAACCGGGCGGCTCATTTCGAGCCGCCCGGTTTTTGCGCATATGAAGGGGGCGGCGCACAGATGTGCGCCGCCCCGGATGTTTTTAATGCTTTTTAGAAGGGACCACCGGCAGCGGGGGCTGCGGGAGGCGCGCCAAAGGAAGGCGTCTGCTCGGGGCCGTCGAAGGCGGGGCCCTTGGTGCAGAAGACCATGGTCATCTCCATATCGGAGAGCCTGTGGCCGAGGGAGTTGCCCTTGGGCGCGGTCTCGGGTACGGGGTAGGGGAAGTCCATCGCCCGGAAAGCGTCGCTGATCAGGAAACCGGAGCCGTTGAGTTTGTCGGCGTTCAGGATGCTGTATACCATGCCGGCGCCGCCCGCCTCGGGGGGGATCATGCCGTCGAAGCCAGGCATGGACATCATGCGCTTCATCATCTTGGGGTCGAACTTCGGGCGCGGAGGATCGCCGGGCTTGGGTTCGGGCATGGGAGGCATCTTCGAGAAGTCGATGCGTCCGATGCCGGCGGGGGTCAGGCAGAAGCAGTTGACGCCCTTGCCCTTCACCTCGTTGGCCAGGCTCATCACCAGGCTGGTGGCGGCGGCCTTGCCGGCCGTGTAGATGGTGCCGCCGGCCATGCCGGGCAGATAGTGGAACTGGGTGGCGGAGTAGGTGACCACGCCGTAGCCCCGCTCGATCATCCCGGGCACGAAGGCCTTGCAGGCCATCATGACGCCCTTGCCGGAGATCTCAAAGGAGGAGACCAGGTCCTCCACCGGGCTGGAGAGCATGGGCCCGTTGAGGCGCATGTTCATGGCGTTGTTGAGGAGAATGTCCACCTTGCCGAACTTGGCGAAGGCCTGGGCGGCCAGGTTGTCGATGTCCTCCTGCTTGGTGACGTTGGTCTTCACGAAGAGGCAGCAGTCGCGGCCATTCTCTTCGTTGATGACCCGCTGGGTCTCGTTGCCGGCCTTCTCGTTCAGGTCCGCCACGACCACGTTGGCTCCGCACCAGGCGAGGGCGCGGGCATAGCCCAGGCCCACGTTGCTGGCGCCGCCGGTGACCACGGCGGTCTTGCCCGCCAGGCAGTCTTCGGTGATGCCGCGGTCGTTGAGGTAGCTGAGATCGATGGGCACGATGTTCAGGATCTCGCTGGTGACAGCTTTCTTTGCCATTGGATTTACCTCCATATGTTTATTTTTCTACCTTTGCACATAAAAGAGGCACCAAAACCCAGCCGGGAAACGGCGCCTTTTTGTGAATTATGCTCATTTTACCACGCTGAAGCCCATATTGCAAGGGAAGAGTACAAAATGTTTTGCCGGACTGTTTGCCTTGACGGAGAAGCGGGGCCTGATATAATATACGAATGAGCGGTCATCCGCAGATAGAGAAATGAGGTCAAGAGCATGAAAAAGAAACTAGCCCTTCTCCTTGCCGTCCTGATGCTTTTCTGCGTCCTGCCTCTGGGCGCCCGGGCAGCCGGCGCGGAGGCGGATATTGCCTGCCGCATCACCCGGGTCCCCCTGAGCGCGGTCCAGACCCAGGTGCTGGAGCTGCTGGAAAATGCCCTGCGTGCCCGGATGGACACCGTGGACGTGAGCGAATACCATATCAAGCTGGATGAACTGATCGACGTGCTCAATGAGCTGCTGTGGGAACCGGAATTCTTCTATTATGAATCCTCCACCTTCCACTACGATTACTACACCGAAGAGGTGACGGAGGTCGAGCTGTTCTACCTGGCGGAATACGGCCCTTCCGAGCTGGCCGCCTTTGAGGAGGCGGTGCAGGCTGCCCTGAGCGTCCTGCTGCCGGACATGAGCGAGCTGCAGAAGGCCCTGGTGCTCCACGATTACCTGACCCAGCATATTGCCTACGATTATAATAGTTACATGGCCGGCACGGTGCCGGAGGATTCCTACAATGCCTACGGCGCCCTGGTCAAGGGCACCGCCGTCTGCGAAGGCTATGCCAAGGCCTACAAGGTGCTGCTGAACCGCCTGGGCATCGACGCCATCGTGGTCTCCAGCCTCAGCATGAACCACGGCTGGAACCTGGTGAAGCTGGATGGCGCATGGTATCATGTGGACGTGACCTGGGATGATCCCGCTCCCGATACCCTGGGGAAGGCGAATCATACCTATTTCCTCCTCAGCGACAGCGCCATGCTCAGCCGGGATTCCGGCTCCGGCAGCAAGCACTACGCCTGGGATGGGGACATCAGGTGCACAGACACGACCTACGACGGGGCGGCCATCTGGAGCGAGGCAAAGCAGCCCCTCATCTTCACCGACGCTTCCACCGTCTGGTTCATGCGCAGCGAGGGAGAAGGCCCCTCCATGACGCTGAAGCTGGTGAAGCGGGACTGGAACAGCGGCACGGAGACCGTGGCCGCCACGGTGCGGGATTACTGGCCGGTGTGGAACAAATCCAGCTCCTACTGGCTGGGCGCTTACAGCGGCCTTTGCAGCCGGGGAGGCATGCTCTATTTCAATGATTCCCGGCATATCTACCGCTTTGACCCCGAGGTCGGGACCCTGTCCACCGTGCTGGATTTCGACAGCGGCGACGGGTATATCTACGGCCTGGCCGCCGCTGACGACGGCCTGCGTTACCTGGTGAGCATCAGCCCCGATGAGCAGGGCTCCGTCCGCAGCCTGCGGGCCGACGATAACGGCGCGCAGGAACCCACTCCCAAACCGACCCCCGAACCCACGCCGGAACCGACCCCCGAGCCTGCGCCCGAGCCCACACCTGCACCGAGCCCGGCTCCCGCGCCTGCCGAAAACCCCTTCACCGACGTCTCTTCCTGGGACTACTACTATGAAGCCGTCCTCTGGGCCTATGCCGGCAACGTGACCAAGGGCACCTCCGCCACGGAGTTTTCCCCCGAGGACAGCTGCACCCGGGGCCAGGTGGTCACCTTCCTCTGGCGCAGCGCAGGCTGTCCCGAACCGGTGAGCGAGTTCAATCCCTTCGCTGACGTGCCGGAGGACGCCTATTACCGGGATGCGGTGCTGTGGGCCGTGGAAAAGGGCATCACCAACGGCACCGGCACGGACGAAGCAACGGGCAAACAGGTGTTCAGTCCCGGCCAGACCTGCTCCTATGCCCATATCCTCACCTTCCTCTACCGGGCAGCCACCGGCAATCTCACCAGCGTCGGCGCCTGGTATGACGACGCTTTGCACTGGGCAAAAGCCAACGAACTGCTCACCGGCACCCTGGTGGGCCGGGATCAGGGCCGCGTCAATGCCGACTGCCCCCGCTGCGACGTGGTGACCTATCTCTGGCGGAATGCCGCTTGACGCACGGCGCGCGATACACAAGCTGGATCCGGCTGTTTCCCCGGGTCACGATGCCGGTCACGGCGGAAAGGAGGGAAGTCCCGGCATGGAAAAAAGGAATAACAGCATCTGGAACAGGGGCTTTACCTGCGCCTTTTTTGCCAATCTTCTGCTGTGCCTGTCCCAGAATACGGCCAACACCCTGATCTCCACCTATGCCGGCTACCTGGGCGCAGGGGCGGTGCTGGTGGGGGCCATCTCCGGCCTCTATTTCGGCGTGGCCTTCGCGGCCCGGCCCATCTCCGGGCCGGTGATCACCCTCCTGGACAAGAGGAAGATCATGATCGCCACCTACATCGCCGGGGTGGTCACCAATGTGGCCTATGCCCTGGCGGGCAGCGTGCCTCTCTTCATCCTGGCCAGGATCCTCCACGGCCTGGAATTTGCCTTCGTGGGCTCCCTGAATCTGACCATCGCCAGCGACAGCCTGCCCCGGGAAAAGCTGGGCAGCGGCATCGGCGTTTTCGGCATCGGCGGGGCTCTGTCCCAGGCGGTAGGGCCCAGCATGGGCATCGCCATCCGGGATTGGGGCGCGGCCCGCTGGGGGGAGGGCGGCGGCTATACCGCGGTCTTCCTGGTCTCCGCCCTGTTCATGCTCCTGGCCCTGATCCCCTGCATCATCATCCCCGCCGGCAAGCCCACGGAGGAGCAGAAAAAGGCCATCGGGAAATGGTACCGCAATATCATCGCGGGGGAGACCGTCACCTCGGCCCTCCTGCTTTGCCTTGTCTCCGTTTCCAGCATCCTCTATTCCACCTATATGGTGCCCTATGCCAAGGAACTCGGCCTCGGGAGCATCGGCATCTTCTTCACGGTCTATGCCCTGGTGCTGCTGTTTTCCCGCCCCTTCTTCGGCAGGCTCAGCGACCGGGTGGGGATGAATGCGGTGATCCTGCCCAGCCTGGGGGTCTTTGCCCTGAGCTTTGTGGCGGTGGGCCTGGGGCGGAGCATGGGGATGATGCTCCTGGGAGCGGTGCTGGGCGCCCTGGGCTATGGGGCCCTGAACCCCATCATCCAGACTCTCTGCATCCGCACCGTGCCGCCGGAAAGGCGGGGCGTAGCCAGCAATACCCAGTATTTCGGCATGGACCTTGGCTATTTCCTGGGCCCCCTCATGGGCGGCGTGCTTTACAGCGCCTTTGGCAGCTATTCCACCATGTATCTGATCGGCGGCGTCGCGCCTCTGGCCCTGGCCCTGGTCCTTTTCCTCCTGATCTGGGGAAAGCTGAAACAGCGACTTTACTGATAGTTCGGAGCGAATACATATGAGAATGCGGAAAAAACCGAATCTGCTGCCCCGGATGGAGCGGGCTTCCGCCGTGCTGACCAGGTCGCCGGAAGCCCTGCGGGGCAGGTGGCTGGCTTCCTTCCCGGGCTTTGCCCATCTCCATCTGGAGCTGGGCTGCGGCAAGGGGGGCTTCACCTGCGCCGCCGCCGCAGCTATGCCGGATACCCTGCTGGCAGCCGTGGAGAAGGTGCCCGACGCCATGGTGGTGGCCATGGAGCGGGCCGTGGAGGCGGGACTTCAGAATGTCCGCTTCCTGGATGAGGACGCCCTGCGCCTGCCGGAGCTTTTTGCCCCCGGCGAGGTGGAGCGAATCTACATCAATTTCTGCGACCCCTGGCCGAAGAAGAAGCAGTTCAAGCGGCGGCTCACCGCCCCCGGCTTCCTGGCCCTCTACCGGCAGGTGCTGGCCCCCGGCGGGGAGATCTGGTTCAAAACGGACAATCTGCCCCTGTTCGACTGGTCCTGCGAGACCATGGCGGAAGCGGGCTTTCAGCTGCGTGAGGTGACCCGGGATCTGCATGCTTCGGGACCTGTGGGCATCATGACCGATTACGAAAAGAAATTTGTGGGAGAGGGGAAGCCGATCTGTCGGCTTGTTGCGCGTCTATGAAGCTATTGAGCTGGAATGTGAACGGCCTTCGCGCCTGTATGGGCAAGGGCTTTCCGGAATTTGTGCAGGCCGAGGCGCCGGACTGCCTCTGCCTCCAGGAGACGAAGCTCCAGGCGGGGCAGATCGACCTGGACCTGCCCGGTTATCATCAGTATTGGAACTATGCCGAGAAAAAGGGCTATTCCGGCACGGCCATCTTCACGAAGCGGGAACCCCTCCGCGTCCGTTACGGCATGGATATCCCCCGCCACGACGCCGAGGGCCGGGTCATCACCCTGGAATACCCGGAGCATTACCTGGTGACGGTCTATACCCCCAATTCCCAGGACGGGCTGAAGCGCCTGGATTACCGCATGGACTGGGAGGACTGTTTCCGGGAATTCCTCTGCGCCCTGGACCGGGAAAAGCCGGTGGTGGTCTGCGGGGATATGAACGTGGCCCACGAGGAGATCGACCTGAAAAACCCCTCCACCAACCATATGAACGCCGGGTTCACCGATGAGGAGCGGGAGAAAATGACGCAGCTTCTGGCCGCCGGCTTCACCGACTCCTTCCGCAGCCTCTATCCCGAGGTGACCGGGGCCTATTCCTGGTGGTCCTACCGCATGCAGGCCCGCAGCCGGAACGCGGGCTGGCGCATCGACTATTTCCTCCTCTCCGACCGGCTGAAGGGGAACCTGAAGGACGCCTTTATCCTGAATGAGGTCATGGGCTCCGACCACTGCCCCGTGGGCGTGGAGCTGGAATGGTAAGCATCGGCGGCGTCCCTATATCGGGAAAGCTCTGCCTGGCCCCCATGGCAGGGGTGGCGGACGCGGCCTTCCGGGCCGTCTGCAGGGGGGAAGGGGCCGCCTACGCGGTGAGCGAGATGATCTCCGCCAAGGCCCTGATGCTCCAGGATGCCAAGACCAGGACCCTGCTGCGCCGATTCCCGGAGGATGCGCCCCTGGGGGTGCAGCTTTTCGGCAGCGAGCCGGATACCATGGCCGACGCGGTCCGGAAAGCCCGGGATATTTCCGGCTGTGAGATCATCGACGTCAACATGGGCTGTCCCGTGGGCAAGGTGGTGCGCAACGGCGAGGGCAGCGCCCTCATGCGGGACCTGCCCCTGGCGGGACGGATCCTGGAGGCGGTGGTGAAGGCTTCCGACGTGCCGGTGACGGTGAAATTCCGCAAGGGCTGGGACGGGGGCAGCGTCAACGCCGTGGAGCTGGCGAAGCTGGCGGAGAGCGTGGGCGTGGCCGCCCTCTGCGTCCACGGCAGGACCAGGACGCAGTTTTATTCCGGCCGGGCGGACTGGGAGATCATCCGGGAGGTGAAGGCCGCCGTCTCCATCCCCGTGATTGCCAACGGGGATGTGTTCGAGCCGGAGGATGCAGCGCGCATCCTCAAGGTCACCGGGGCTGATCTGGTGATGATCGGCAGGGGCGCCATGGGCAACCCCTGGCTGTTTTCCCGGGGGCAGGCTGCTCTGGAGGGGCGGGAAGTGCCCCCCATGCCCTCGGCCCGCCGGCGGGCGGACCTGGCGGAGAAGCAGTTCCGCCTGGCCCTGGAGGCCAAGGGAGAGAAGATCGCCTGTCTGGAGGCGAGGAAGCATCTGTGCTGGTATCTGCGGGGGGTGCCCTACGCCTCCTATGCCAAGGAAGAGATCAACAAGGCACAGAACGCGAAGGATGTGGAGCGCTGCCTGCGCCTGATCCGGACCGAACTCTGATACAGAAAGGCGGGGAGGACTTGACGAGAGAAGAGGAAGCCAAGATCATCCGCGCCGTCGTGGACGGCAACACCAATGCGTTTGAAGACCTGGTGCTGGAATACCAGAAGCAGGTTTACCATATCGCCCTGAAAATGACCGGGAATGAGGAGGACGCTTTCGACCTGAGCCAGGAGGCCTTCCTCAAGGCCTTCCGCTCCCTGTCCACCTTTCGGGGGGAGGCGGGCTTCGGCAGCTGGCTCTACCGCATGACGGCCAATCTCTGCATCGACTTCCTGCGGAAGAAAAAGCGGCAGGGGGGGCAGATCATTTCCCTGGATGCAGAGGAGGAAGACCGGCGGCCCACGGAGCTGCCGGACCTGCGCTATGAGCCTCAGAACGCCCTGGAAAAGAAGGAAGTGCAGGAAAAGGTGCGCGCCGGGCTGGAAAGGCTCCCCCATGAGCAGAAGCTGATCCTGGTCCTGCGGGACGTGGAAGGCTTCAGTTATCAGGAAATATCCGACGCCCTGAAGATCGAGCTGGGCACCGTGAAGTCGCGGATCTATCGGGCCCGAGCCCATCTGGCCCGGCTTCTGACGGAGAATGGGAACTTTTTGAAACCTGCTTCGTCAGAAGAAATGGAACGGAGGTGAGCGGCTTGCAGGATTGCTCGAAATACGATATAATGATCAGCGCCAGCCTGGATGGAGCGCTGAACAGGAAAGACGCCAAGGAGCTGGAAAAGCACCTGGCTTCCTGCGCCGATTGCCGCAGATATATGCAGCTCCTGGAGACCGTGAAGGAAGGTCTGCATGAGGAACTGCCGGACCCGCCGGAGATGCTCCGGGAGGGGATCATGTATAAGATCGGGCTGGAAAAGCACCGGAAGCTCCACTTCGGGGCCATGGGGCGGTGGACCGCCATCGCCGCCGTGCTCTGCGTCGTCATTCTGGGCGTGGTGAAGCTCACCGGCTCCGGCGTCATGAAAGCGTCCGCGCAGGAGGCCGCACCCATGGCGCTGAACAGCGTCGCCGTCGGCGCGGCCGGCGCCGATATGGAAGCGGAAAAGGCTGCGGACAGCGGCTGGCTGTCGGAATCGAAGCTCGCCGCGGCGAACGATATGCCCTCACAGGAGGAGACCCTCACGGCGGAAAGCGCGGCCGGTTCAGGCAGCGCTGCCAACGGAGCGGTCCGCAGCGTGCCGGCGGAGCCCGGCGCGATGAACGACGCCTTGGACGGCCCGGATGTCGGCTCCGTCTATCTGGCGGACTCCCTGCCGGGCTACGATACCGCAAGGGCGGCCCTGAACAGCGGGGATTACTGGGGCGTCTGCGTGTTTTACGGCGCCTTGCCGGAAGACCTGGGCGCCGGGGCCTGGCAGAGGGAAACGCCCGAAAGCGGGGAGAAGGACCGCTGGCTCCTCTCCTTGTCGGAGCTGCAGGCCCTGGAGAAGGGCACGGAATGGGACGAATTTTATTACGGCGATCTGAATGCCGCCCGGGGGCTGGTCATCGTGATCGCCGGTGAGGAGGAATAAACATGGAATCTATGACTTTGGAGAAAGCTACCGCGCGCCTGTTTGAAGACAATTTCGACTGCGCACAGACCGTCTTTGCCCACTTCGCGGAGGAGCTGGACCTGGACGAGGAGACGGCTCTGAAGATCGCCGCGGGCTTTGGCGGCGGCATGCACAAGGGCGACATGTGCGGCACCGTCACCGGCGGCCTCATGGTTCTTGGACTGAAATATGGCTTCTGCGAGCCGAACGACGCCGTGGGCAAGGACCTGATGAATCAGAAGGCCATGGAGTATGAGCGGCGCATCCAGGAGGTGGACGAGGGCTGCCTCCGCTGCCGGGAAATGCTGGGCGTGGATCCCTCCACCCCCGAGGGTAAGGCCCAGGCCATGAACATCATCCCCAAGAAGTGTCCCCAGCTGGTGGTCAATGCCTGCAAGATCCTGGAGGAGATGCTCCAGGACTAAAAGCGCAGCTGAAGCTGCTGCTTCTAAAAAATCTATAAGTCAATGGCGTGGACAGAAAAAACTGCCCACGCCATCGTACTTTTAAACGCCTCTTTGTAAGATTCTGACGGTTTTCGTTGAATTGTTGGATGGAAGGAGGTCGAACCGATGGACGATAGGGAATTGCTGAAAATTCTGGAAACCGACCCGGAAAGGGGTATCCGGCAGATGATGCAGCAGTATGCCGCTCTTGCTTATTCCATCATTGCCGGGAGGTCCGGCAGCGCAGCCAGTGCCGAAGACGTAGAGGAATGTGTGAGCGATGTGTTCTATGAAGTATACCGGCAGCGGGGACGCTTTGACCCGGAAAAGGGGACTGTGCGGGCTTTCGTTTCGGTGGTGGCCAGGAGGCGTGCCATCAATCTTTTTCGAAGGACCGTCCGGGAGGCTGGGCGAAGAGCGGATATTCCACTGCCGGAAGGGGAAGAGGACAACTTCGAGGAAACTCTGATTGGCGCAGAGGAACGCCGTAGTTTGATAGAGACGGTCCGCAGCCTGGGTGAACCGGACAGCCAGATCATTTTCCGAAGATACTATTTCGGCCAGAAGTCAAAGGAGATCGCGGCAGACCTGGGGATGACCCCCGGCGCGGTGGATACGCGCCTGAGTCGGGCCTTGGTAAAGCTGCGGACGATGCTGGGAGGGAAAGACAATGGATAAGATGTTGACACTCGCTTTTGACAACTTTTCTGTGGAAGAAGTGGAGCAGATCGCACCGAAGGTGCTGTCCTGTGAGCTTCCGGCGGAAACGCTTCTGAGACTCCAGGAGAAGGCAGTCGAGAAGCTGCACTCCGGCGGAGCGACCACAGGGGTATCTGTCCGCAGCACAAGAAGAAGCCGTAAGATCACAAAGACTCTGCTGATCGCGGCGATTGTTGCCGTTCTTCTGGCGGCGGGTGCCTTGGCGGTATGGCTCAGCGGCAGTCGGTTTTTCTCACAGCTGTTTGGAAGCGAAAGCATGGATATTATCGGGGAATATGTCTTGAGCGATTTGGCGGAAGCCGACGACGGCGTCCTGCGGCTCACTCTGGAAAGTGCTCTTTCAGATGGGCACTATGAGTATGTGGTGTTTTCCGTGGAGCGGCTGGACGGAGGGAACGTCACAGGGTTCCTGCCGGATGTGGATTTTGAGTTCACCCTGGCCGAGCCCTCCCGCCTGAAACCGGCCTGGCAGTATGAAAAGCTGGACACACCGGAGAACAGCAACAGCCGCATTTATTGCCTGGCGGGCATCCGCAGCGAAGTGCCCATCACGGGGCTGACTATGCGCTTGAAAGGCCTGTATTCCACGGAGGACGGCCATCGGGAATTGACGACGGACGTTTCCATCGAGTCCGGCTTCCTTCCCTGCCCCCTGGCCCGGGGCGGGGAGAGCGAGGGCGTGATCCGGAATATCGAGCTGTCCCCCTTCAGCCTCTGGATCGACGTGTATGAGCCCTGGGAGCAGGACGACGGCCCAGTGACCGAGGTTCCCACGCACGGCGTCGCCCTCAAATTCAGGGATGGGGAGACCGTAGGCGCGAGCGCGGCGCAGTTCGCTGACGGGGAATATTTGCAAAGCATCTGCTGGGACGCCATACAGCGGCCCAACGGAACCAATCGGTCCTTGATCTTCATCCGATTCCTTCCCCTGGATATCGGGAAGGTGGTCTCGGTGGTGATCGACGGCGTGGAATACCCGGTCAAGCTCGACATAGAATGACGTAATAGGAGGAAGAAAATGGGAAGAGGCGTAAATATCGACCCGAATTTCGTCGCACAACAGCAGCAACTGGCACAAATGCAGGCGTTGAAGCAGGCGAAGAGCGCAAGCGCGGTCTCCGGGAAGAAGGTCCTGTGGATTGTCGTGCCCGTCTTCATCATAGCGATTGCCGTTATTCTCCTGTTCAGCGGCGTCTTTGAAAAACCGTACACGGTCCGTTATCACGGGGAAATCTATAAGATCACGGACAATATCGAGTACGAGCTTCCGGCGGGGTATGAGGAAGTGGGCCTATTGACCCACGTGGAAAACCCAAAGAAGACAACGGAGGACCTGACAACCTCCTGGAGCTTGGAAGCAAAGCTCTATGTGGATCCGGCCAATCCCCAAAAAGCATATATCAGCGCATACGGCAACTATCTGGAAATCAATAAATAATCAAAAGGTTGATTTCGACCAAGATCGGGGCGGTTCGTATTGAACGGTCCCGATTATTCTTTTCCACCGGGGGCTTTTTCTCTTTCCGGGATTTCCCGCTTGTTTTCGGTTGCGGCGCGGGGGCAGACCTGCTATAATAACTCAGTATAGTGATTTCAAAGGCAGAAGTGCCTGCCGTGATCTATGGCTACATAAACGGAGAAGTGCATGAAGCTCATACGAAATGCGATATTCGCTCTGCTGCTGTGTTTGCTGTGCCTGCTGTTCCTGCGCTCCGCCCAGCCCCTGCGGGACCCCGGCCGCGTCTGGGTCGGCGGAAGGGAGCTCACAGGCGGCGGCAGCGCCGAGGCGGGAGGCGGCAGCGCGGTCTATGACGCCGCCACCGGGACCCTGACTTTGTCGGACGCGGTCATAACCGGGGAGTTTCGCGGCGCGGCCATCTATGCGGAAGGGAACCTGACCATCCTGCTGGCGGGGGACAGCCGCGTGGAAGGCACGAAAAGCGGCTGTACCGTCCTGGGGGACCTGACCGTTTCCGGCCAGGGCACCCTGACCCTCAGCGGCGCTAAAAGCGGCGCGGCCGTCCACGGCTGCATCACGGTCTTCGACAGCGCCCAGCTGGACCTGCGGGGCCGCAAGCCCCTGCGCTGGGGCAAGCTGCACATCTCCCCTCTGGATACGGTGCTGTATAACGAGGAGCGGATGCGGGTCTGCGCACCCAATACCGTTTATCTGACGGATGGCAGCCTGGACGCGGCGGGCAATCCCCTGGTGGGAGAGCCACTGTTTGAATCCTTCGCCCTGAAGCTGGAGGAGCCGGTGCCCGAGCCGCCCCAACCCCAGCGGGCGGGCTATTGGTTCGGCGGCTGGTATGCCGACCCGGAACTGACCGTGCCCTTCGATTTCGACCTGCCCCGGTCCAGCCCCGTCACCCTCTATGCCCGCTGGATCCGCATCGTCACCCTTACTTACGACTGCTGGGGCGGCGAGGAGCTGCCCGACGACCTCTATGCCTGGGGCGACGTACCGGACCGGCAGCCGGAGCCCAGCCGGGAGGGTTATCGCTTCCTGGCCTGGTATGCCGACGATCGTCTGCGGGAAGCCTATGACTGGTCCCAGCCCCTGGAGGGGGACCGCACGATTTACGCCAAATGGGAAAAGAACGCGGACATCACCCTCTATGGCATCGACGCCGCCCGCTATCAGGGCGAGGTGGACTGGGAGGCCGTGAAGGCCGGAGGCGTCAGCTTCGTGTTCCTGCGCCTGGGCTACCGGGGCTACACCAGCGGCGGCCTGAACAAGGATGACAATTTCGAAGTGAATTACGAAGGCGCCGTCGCCGCCGGGCTGGACGTGGGGGTCTATATCTTCTCCCAGGCCGTCAGCGAGGCGGAGGCCATCGAGGAAGCCCGATATGTGCTCACGGAGCTCCACGGGCGGAACCTGGACCTGCCCGTGGTGCTGGACTACGAGCTGGCCACCGATTCTTCCGGCTACCTGGGGAGACTCTACGAAGCCGGCCTCAGCGGGGAGCAGTATGCCGCCGTCTGCCTGGCCTTCTGCCGGGAGGTGGAAGCGGAGGGCTACACCGCCGCCGTCTATGCCGGCCAGAGCATGCTTCGGGACAGCGTGGGCGACGCCCTCGCCGCGGCGGGCTATCCCGTGTGGCTGGCTCACTGGACGGTGCAGACCCGTTTCAACGGCGCTTATGAGTATTGGCAGTATTCCGGCTCCGGCCGCGTGTCCGGCATCGACACGGAGGTGGACCTGGATATGCGGTATGTCACCGCGCCGCCCCAGGTGGACGGCCTCACCGTCCGCCGGGAGGATGGGCGCAATGTCCTCCGCTGGGACCGCATCCCCGGCGTGCAGGGCTATGTGGTCTTCCGCAGCGCGCCGGACAGCGGTTTTGCGGAGATCGCCCGTCTCAGCGGCGCCAGCAGCGTGATCTTCCGGGATGCCGGGGCCGATGCCCGCTGCCGCTATATGGTCTGCGCCGTGGTCCGGGTGGAAGGCGGCGACCTGCGGGGCGTCCTGTCGGAGATCGCGGAAGTGGAAGATTGAGAAACCGCTTGAGAAAGGAGCGGATGTGATTGAGATTCGGAATCATCGCGGCATTGATCCTCATCGCCCTGACGCTGCGTCAGCTGTTTGTGAAACGAAAGGAGGCGGTCCAGCCGGATATGGACGGATTTGAAGATAAAAGCAAGGTGATCCACCTGCGGCCAAAGCCGGTGAAGGGGAAGATCATCATCCCCATCGTGATCCTGGTGGTGCTGCTGGCCCTCATCGGCAGCTCGGTCTACCAGCTGCACGAGGACGAATACGCGGTCATCACCACCTTCGGCGTGCCCCATGTGGTGAATACCTCGGGCCTGAAATTCAAGGTGCCCCTGATCCAGAAAAAGAGCATCGTCAGCAAGAATGTGCAAGGGTTCCCCATCGGCTACAATATCCACACGAACGAGAGCGTGGAGGACGAGAGCGTCATGATCTCGGTGGACTTCAATTTCGTCAATGTGGATTTCTATGTGGAATACCGGGTGATCGACCCGGTGAAATACCTCTACAACAGCCAGGACCCGGTGGGCATCCTGAAAATGCTCTGCCAGAGCTATATCCGGGACACCATCGGTCTCTACAATGTGGACGACGTGATCACCACCGGCAAGTCCGAGATCCAGGGGGCCATCAAGGAGAAGATCGTGAACCGCCTGGAGATGGAGGATCTGGGCCTGGAGCTGGTGAACATCGCCATGCAGGACGCCGAGCCCCCCACCCGGGAGGTACAGCAGGCCTTCAAGGCGGTGGAAACGAGCAAGCAGGAGGCGGAGACCGCCATCAACAACGCCAACAAGTATGCCAACGAGGAGCTCCCCGCCGCCGAGGCGGACGCGGATGAGATCCTGCGTCAGGCGGAAGCCTACAAGGCCGCGCGCATCGCGGAGGCCAACGGCCAGGCCTCCCGCTTCCGGGAGCTCTATGCGGAGTATTCCCGCTTCCCGGAGATCACCCGCCAGCGCCTTTTCTATGAGATGGTGGCCAAGGTGTTCCCAGGCATGAAGGTCATCATCCTGGGCGAGGATGGCAGCGAGCTGACCACCGTCCTGCCGCTGGATGAATTCTTCAGCGCGGGCGAAGCGGAACCACCGGCTGCGCCCTACACTTCGGGGGAGGTGAGCGACCTTGGCTGACAGCGTGAAGAAGGGCGGAAAAGCCCGCTGGATCGTCCTGGGCGTCGTGGTGCTGCTCCTGCTGATCCTTGTCGGCACCGGCACCTTCGTGGTGAAACAGAATGAATACGGCGTCATCCTCCAGTTCGGCGCGGTGAAGGATGTGAAGGACAAGCCCGGCCTCTATCTCAAGGTGCCCTTTGTCCAGACCGTCACCACCCTGCCCAATACCGTGCTGCTCTATGACCTGCCGGTGAGCGACCTGCTCAGCGCGGACAAGACCAGCCTGATCGCCGACTGCTTTGCCATCTGGTCCATCGACGATCCCAGACTGTTCATCGAGACCCTGTCCGGCAGCGTCGAAAATGCGGAGAGCCGCATCAATGCCAATGTCTACAATGCACTCAAGACCGTCATGAGCTCCATGACCCGGGACCAGATCATCTCCGGGCGCAGCGGCGCGGTGGTGGAGGCCATCATGCAGAACATCGGGGATTCCTTCACCCGCTACGGCATCGCTCTCCAGGCGGTGGAGACCAAGAAGATCGACCTGCCCGACGACAACAAGAGCGCCGTCTATGCCCGCATGATTTCCGAGCGCAACAACATCGCCGCCGCCTACCTGGCCGACGGGGAGAAGCAGGCCAAGGAGATCCGCAACGAGGCGGACAAGGAAGTGGAGATCCGGGTGGCGGAGGCCAAGGCCCAGGCGGAGATCCTCAAGGCTGAGGGGGACGCGGAGTATATGCGCATCCTCAGCGAGGTCTACGACACCGAGGACGAGGCGGATTTTTACAGCTTCATGATCGCCCTGGACGCCCTGAAGGCCTCCATGACCGGGGAACAGAAGACCCTGATCCTGGATGCTTCCAGTCCCATCGCCCAGCTGTTCTATTGAGGAGGGCGCTATGCTGTTCCTTTGTTATCCCGCCTGCACCACCTGCAAAAAGGCGGAAAAGTGGCTGGAGGATCGGAAGGTCCCGGTGGAGAAGCGCCATATCAAGGAGGATAATCCCAGCGAGGCGGAGCTGCGCGCCTGGCATGAGCGCAGCGGCCTGCCC
The DNA here is from genome assembly GCA_902795345.1 of Oscillospiraceae bacterium. Taxonomy (GTDB): domain Bacteria; phylum Bacillota; class Clostridia; order Oscillospirales; family Oscillospiraceae; genus UBA1774. The sequence continues at coordinate 21,062 of CADBKO010000032.1, read as the reverse complement.
CTGAAACGCTTTTTCAACACCAGCGGCCTGAAATACAAGGAGCTGGAGCTTTCCAAGCGTCTGCCCGCCATGCCGGAGGAGGAGCAATTCCGGCTCCTGGCCTCCGACGGGATGCTGGTGAAGCGTCCCATCCTGGTGGGGGAGAGCTTCGTTCTGGTGGGCTTCCGGGAAGCCGAGTGGGAAAAAGCCCTGGGCTGAACCGGGCTGTAAACAGACGAATGCCTGGGCTGCGATTTGCAGCCCAGGCATTTTGAATGTCTTCTTGTTCCGCTCATCGTGCAAAACGGATGACCTGCTTTTCCGCGTCCACAACGGCCTCGACCCCGAAGGGGATGATGCAGCGGGGCTTGGCATGGCCGATGTTCAGATTGTATACGATGGGGAGCTCCGGCCGGCGGATGACCTGGGTCAGCAGCTGCCGGTATTCCTCCATATAAGTCTCGTCCATGGGTTTTCCCACCAGCACGCCGGATACCGCGTCGAATACGCCCGCCGTTTTCAGGTATTCCAGCGCCTGCCGGAACTCGTCGGGCGTGGGCTTCTCTTCGCTGGTCTCCAGCAGCAGGATGCGCCCCTTCCAATCCTCCGCCTCCGGGAACAGGCGATACTTCCGGCACAGCACCGGCATATCCGCATACCGGCTGCCATTGAACATGTCGTACATGGAGTCGATGCAGCCGCCCAGGATCTTCCCCGAGAATGCCGGGGGCCCCTGCACCAGCTCGAATCCCCGGTCGGGGTGGGGCGGAAGCGCGACCCCTGCCTGGTCCGGCGTAAAGCGTTCCCGTTCCCCGTACCAGACGTCGCTGGGGGTGATCTCCCGGATGGCACCGGTGGTGATGAGCTCTTCAAAATACCGCCGGGTGTAGGGCAGCATCTCCGGCCCCAGCTCGCAGAGGTCCGGCAGAAAGGCCTGGCCGTAGAAGGTGGGGAGCCCGACCTTGTGCAGCATCAGGTGGTTGATGGTGGTGTCGGAGAAGCCGAGAAACACCTTGCCTTTCGCCGCGTCCGCCAGCTCGCCGTGCTCAAAGAGCCGGGGGAGCAGCCGGTAGGTGTCGTCCCCGCCGATGGCACAGAGGATCATATCGATCTCCGGGTCGCGGAAGGCTTCCAGCAGGTCCTCCGCCCGCTTCTCCGGGTGGGCCTTGACGTAGTCCAGCCCCTTCAGCGCATGGGGCATGAAGCGCACCTTCAACCCGTATGCCGCTAGCCTTCGAAGGCCGATTTCCACCTCGAAGCGGACAGAGCTTTCCCCGATGATCCCGCTGGAAAGACTGACGATGGCGACGTTTCTGATCATGTTTCCTCCTGTGATCTCATCACCCGCCATACACGAAGCGCCTGCGGATGGCCTCGTCTCCCCGGCGGATGTCCTCCGGTTCCAGCCCGGCGGCGGCCAGAAGGGTATGCTCTATATGGATGCCCCGGTCCGGGGGCACGTTCACCGCCCCGGCGTCGGACCCGGCGGCCACCAGGACCCCCAGGGCCTTGGCCTTCCGGAGATTCTCGCAGGCGTGGCGCAGATTTGCTTCCGCCACACCCTGCACGAAGCCTTCTCGCCCGGCGAAGCCCGCTGTCGCCGCCAGGGTGGGCACCCAGACCGCCCCGGTCTCTTTCAGCAGCATGAGACATTCCTCGTCCATGAAATAGCCGTGCTCCACGCTGTCCAGCCCGGCTTCCAGGGCGGCCTTGATCCGATCTGCGCCGTTCACGTGGGCCATGACCCGGAAGCCCTCCCCGTGGGCGATCTTCATGAGCTCCGGTATCTCCTCCGGCTCCAGCCCGCCCCCCATGAGGCCGCCGAAGGACTGGAAATCCATGATGCCGGAGATCATCAGCTTGATGAAATCCGCCTTAAGCTCCCTGGCCTTGGCAACCAGGGCGCGGAAATCCGCCGGCGTGTCGAAGGGGAGGCCCACCAGCCCCCCGTACTGATGCCGCTTGTGGGTGCCGAAGGCGCAGGTGCGGTATTCGATGCCGTATTCCTCCGCACGGCTGCGGGCGTAGAGGGAAGCGCCCAGCTTGTCCCCCCCGTCCCGGTAATAGGTGACGCCGGCATCCCGAAGGAGGCCGAGCCGTTCGTCGATAACTTCCCGGACCACGCCGTTTCGGTGAAGCTCCATAGCCTCCTTGAACACGTGTCCGTCCATGAAAATGTGCCCGTGGCACTCGTAATAGGACATGTCTCCGCCTTACAGCACCGTGGAGAAGCCGCCGTCCACCTTGATGTCCGCGCCGTTGATGTAGTCGCTGGCCTTGCTGGCCAGGAAGACGGCGGTGCCCATCAGATCCCCCAGGGTGCCCCAGCGGCCCAGGGAGATGCGGTCGGTGATGTGCTTGTAGAAAACGGGATCGTCGGATATGGCCTTGTTGACCTCCGTGTAGATGAAGCCCGGGCAGATGGCGTTGCACTGGATGTTATACTTGCCCAGTTCATTTGCAAAGCTGCGGGTGATGCCGATGACGCCGTGCTTGGCGGTGATGTAGGCGGGGCACTTGGCGTCGCCGGTGTAGCTGAGGGCGGAGCCGATGTTGATGATCTTGCCGTGGCCCTGCTTGGCCATGACCTTGGCCACCTCATGGCCCAGGAGATACACCGCGTTCATGTTCACGTTGATGACCCGGTCCCAGCCTTCGTCGGGGAATTCCAGGAAATCCGCGAAGCAGTTGGTGCCCGCGTTGTTCACCAGGATATCGATCTTGCCGTAGGCCTCCAGGCATTTGCCGGGGATGCTGCGCAGGTATTCCCGGTCCTGCAGGTCGCCCCGGTAGAATTCCACCCGCCTTCCCTCCGCTTCGATCAGTTCCTTGATGTCCTTCACGTCCTCCGTGTAATGGGGGATGAAAAGGTCCGCCCCCGCCCGGGCGAAGGCCAGGGCGTAACCCATGCCAAGACCCTGGTTGGCGCCGGTGACGATGGCAACCTTGCCTTTGAGACTGAAGAAATCCATGGAAAAGCCGCTGATCTGTTCTATGTTGGTCATTTTTATATCCTCCCATTCGGTTTTCCTCAGTGTATCACAATTTCGCCCCGCGGGGAAGCGCCGGAAAGTTGTAAAAGGGAAAAATCTGTGATAAACTACTCCAGATTGATTTCAATACACGGGAATATACGGGAGAAACGCGATGTCAGGCGGAAGAAGCGGAAAGAACTGGACAGCCGGGACCCTGAAAAGCCGGGGCTGGACAGAACCATTGGTAAAGGAACTGCTGCCCAAGCCGGTCTACCGGCATTTCAACGGGCGCAGCGTCCGCACCTGGAATAAAGAGACGGTCCTGGAGGCGGAGAAGACAGAGCGCTTCACCGCCGCAGCCGAGGCGGTGAAAAAGCAGCGCACCGAGGACCAGGAACGGGAAAAAGCGGAGTATGACGCTCTGCTGGAAGCCTCCCTCCGCCTTTTGGAGGAAGCCTGGCAGCTTCCCGAGGACGCGGAAACGGAAGCGGCCCTGCTGGCAGGGCACTACCACCGGGGCATCCTGAGCATGATGAAGGGCGGGGCCCAGCGCTCCCTGCGGGAGGGCAAGGCCCAGAGCTATGTGGGCCATCTGCTGGCCCTCCGGCAGCACGCCGGGGACGGGGACGCTTCCCCCGCTACGGAGATGAAGCGTTTCGCCTCCGCCGGATACTGGATCGGCTCCCTCCAGGGGGAGCAGCGCAGCCGCCTGAAGGAAGGCTATACCGCCGCCCTCCTGGCCGCGGCGGAGCGCGCCATCGGGGATTTCACCGCCGCCCAGCCGGAATCGGATGTCCACGCCCTGCTGACCATGGAGGATTTCCCCGCCCAGGAGCTGCTGAACCACCCCCTCAGCTATCTCTATTCCGTCAGCTATGTGCCCCGGGCCATTCGCAGCAGCCTGGAAGTGCTGGTGGCCCTGAATCCCAAGGACGAATACCCGGAGGCCCGGGCTTTGCAGCGGCATTTCGTGGTGCACATCGGCGGGACCAACACCGGCAAGACCTACGCCGGGTTCCAGCGCCTCATCCGGGCGGAGACCGGCGTTTACCTGGCCCCCCTGCGCCTCCTGGCCCTGGAAGCCCAGGAGACCCTGCTGGATTACGGGGTCAATTGCAGCCTCACCACCGGCGAGGAGGAGGACGTGCGCCCGGGGGACACCCATGTGGCGGCCACGGCGGAAAAGCTGGATATGAAGCGCCGCTTCGACGTGGCGGTCATCGACGAATGTCAGATGATCGCGGACCGGGAGCGGGGCTATGCCTGGACAAGAGCCATTCTGGGGGTGCTGGCGGAGGAAGTGCATCTCTGCGCCGCGCCGGAGGCAAAGAGCCTCCTGCTGCGTCTCATCCGCAGCTGCGGCGATACCTTTGAGGTCATCGAGCATAAGCGCAAGACGCCCCTGATCTGCATGAACCGGGTGGTGGACTATCTGGACATCCAGCCGGGGGACGCCCTCATCACCTTCTCCAAGGTGGGGGTCCTCAGCGTGGCGGAGGACCTGCGCATGCACGGCAAGGAGCCCGCCATCATCTACGGGGCCCTGCCCTACGCCACCCGGCGCAAGCAGGTGGAGGGCTTCCTCAACCACGAGCGGCAGTATGTGGTCTCCACCGACGCCATCGGCATGGGGCTGAACCTGCCCATCCGAAGGATTATCTTCATGGATACCTCCAAATTCGACGGGCGGGAGCGCCGTCCCCTGAAGCCGGAGGAGGTGCAGCAGATAGCGGGGCGGGCGGGGCGCTTCGGCATCTACGACAAGGGCTATGTGGGGGCCACGGAGAACCTGAGCCATATCCAGACCTGCATGGAAACGGTGGTGCCCCCGCTGACCTATGCGGTGGCGGGCTTCAGCGACCTGGTGCTGATGGTGGATTTCGACCTGCTGGAGGTACTGGAGGTCTGGAACCGCATGCCCACGGTGGAGCCCTATCATAAGCTGGACATCACCCGCTACATCACCATCATCTCCCAGATGCGGGAGCGGGGCTTCCATCTCCCCAAGGAGCAGGAACTGGCGGCGGCCAACATCCCCTTCGACGAAACGGACGATGAGCTCATCATGCTCTTCTACCGCTTCCTCCGGGCCTATGTGAACGGCACGGAGCCGGAACAGCCGGTGCTGCAGGAGAAGAAAACGGCCTACACCCTGCCGGAGCTGGAGCTGTATTACCGGAAGCTGGACCTCTATTTCTCTTTCTGCAAGGCCTTTTCCTGCACCGTGGACAGCGACGCTCTCCGGGACGAGCGTGAGAAGACAGCCGACCTTATCAACATGATCCTGCTGCACAACCTGAAAAACAATATCCGCTTCTGTGACCGCTGCGGCGCGGCCATGCCCCTGCACCATTCCGGCCGCCTCTGCAACGATTGCTACGCCCGCATCCGGCGGGGTTATTCCAGAAAAGGGGGCTGAACCATGGAATGGCTGGAGATCGGCATCGATGCTCCCGACGGGGATACGGAGGCCCTCTGTACCCTTCTGGATTCCCTGGGGGTGGAGGGCCTGGTCATCGAGGATGAACAGGATATCCGCCGCTTTCTGGAGGAGAGCGGCCGCTTCTGGGACGCGGTGGACGAAGCGTTCCTGGCGGAGCGAAAGGGCGTCAGCCGGGTGAAATTCTATCTTTCCGCCGACGAAGAAGGGGAGAGGGCCCTGGAAGCCCTCCGCCCCGCGCTGGCGGAAGCGGGCTATTCCCCCTCCTGCCGCACCCTGCGGGACGAGGATTGGGAGAATAACTGGAAGCAATACTATCGGCCCATGGAGGTGGGGAAGCGGCTGCTGATCCTGCCGGAATGGGAGCCGGCGCCCCGGGACACGGAGCGCGTGCCCCTGCGGCTGGACCCGGGCCTCATTTTCGGCACCGGGTCTCATCCCACCACCCGCATGTGCCTGGAGGCCATGGAGGACCTGGCGCCCCGGGCGAAAAAGGTGCTGGACCTGGGCTGCGGCAGCGGCATCCTGGCCATCGCCGCCCTGCTGCTGGGGGCCGGAAGCGCCCTGGGCTGCGACATCGACGAGGCCGCCCCCCGCATCGCGGGGGAGAACGCGGCCCTGAACGGCGTGGAAGACCGGCTGACGGTGCTGGCGGGGGACGCGACGGCGGATGAAGCCCTGCGGGCTGCCATCGGCGGGGGCTATGACATCGTTTTCCTCAATATCGTGGCGGATGTGATCCTCCGGCTCCTGCCGGACATCAGATGCTGGCTGCGGCCCGGCGGGACCCTGATCGTCTCCGGCGTCATCGACGGACGGGAGGGGGAAGTGGCCGCCGCCCTCCGGGACAAGGGCTATTCCTTTGTGCAGCGCCGGATGGAGGACTGGTATTCTTTCGTATGCAAGGGAGGCGAGGAAGGATGACCCTCTGCGTGCCCTGCCTCTTCGGCCTGGAAGGGCTGGCGGCGGACGAGCTGCGCTACCTGGGCATGGAGAATGTCCGCAGCGAGACGGGCTGCGTCCTCTTTGAGGGGGACGAGCGGGCTTTGGTGAAGGCGAACCTCTGGCTGCGCACCGGCGAGCGGGTCTATGTCCTGCTGGGGGAGTTCCCGGCCCCCACCTTCAACGCCCTCTTTGAGGGGACAAAGGCCTTGCCCTGGGAGCAGCTCATCGATTACTACGCAGCCTTTCCCGTGAAGGGCAGCAGCCTGGACAGCGCCCTGAAATCCATCCCCGACTGCCAGCGCATCGTGAAGAAGGCGGTGGCGGAGCGTCTGGGGCAGAAATACCGCGCGGAGCGCCTGCCGGAGACCGGAGGCGTCTGCCAGATCCGCTTCTCCCTTATGAAGGACCGGGCCAGCCTCTATCTGGATGCCAGCGGGCCCAGCCTCCATAAGCGGGGCTGGCGGGCGGAGTCCACGGAAGCCCCCCTGCGGGAGACCCTGGCCGCCGCCATGGTGAAGCTGAGCCGTTTCAAGGGCAGGGAGACCTTCCTGGATCCCTTCTGCGGCAGCGGCACCATCGCCATCGAAGCGGCCCTGGCCGCCCTCAACCGGGCCCCGGGTCTGGGGCGCAGCTTTGCTGCAGAAAGCTGGAAGAGCATCCCGGCAAAGCTCTGGGCGGAGGAGCGAGCCGCCGCGAAGGAGAGGGAATACCGGGGGGACTACCGCATATTCGCCTCCGACATCGACCCCAGGGCTCTGGAGGTGGCGAAGGCCAACGCCGCCAAAGCGGGGGTGGCGGACGTCATCACCTTTTCCCAGGCGGATGCCAGAAGGCTGACCCTGCCGGAGGAGAAGGGCGTGCTCATCACCAACCCCCCTTACGGGGACCGGCTGATGGACACCCGGGAGGCGGAGCTTCTGGCCCGGAGCATCGGGAAAAGCTGGCGGAGCGCCAGGGAGTGGCGCTTGTATGTCCTCACCTCCGACCTGGATTTTGAAAAGAACTTCGGGAAGCGGGCGAGCAAGCGGCGGAAACTCTACAACGGTATGATCCAGTGCCAGCTGTATATGTATTTTTGAATCCGGACCGGAGAAAATGGGAGAAAGCGGGGAAAATAGGCTGATCCGGGAAGGAAATCGGGGATAAATCGGGATAATTTTGAAATTTGCCGAAAATTTTTCCCTATATTTACGAAATTATGCTTGCACAATGGGAACTCTTGGGTTATTATAATGACGTTAGCACTCAGGGACATTGAGTGCTAAATCACAAGAAATACAGCGTTATGCTGATTGGCAGGAGGTATTATAATGAAACTCGTTCCTTTGGCAGATCACGTGATCGTGAAGCAGGTCGAGGCCGAAGAGAAGGTCGGCGGCATCATCCTGACGGCTGCGGCCCAGGAAAAGCCCCAGATCTTTGAAGTTATCGCGGCAGGCCCGGGCGGCATGGTGGACGGCACGGAAGTGGAGATGACCGTCGGCGCCGGCGATAAGGTCATCCTTGGTAAATACAGCGGCACGCAGGTCAAGGTAGACGGTGAGGAATACACCATCGTCCGTCAGGGCGAGATCCTTGCCATCGTGGAAGACTGAGCGCGTATAGTTTTTGAGGAGGTAAGAAATCATGGCTAAGAAGCTTGCTTATAGTGAAGACGCCCGTCAGGCGCTCCTTCGGGGCGTCGATCATCTGGCGGACACCGTGAAGATCACCATGGGCCCCAAGGGCCGCAACGTGGTCCTGGAAAAGAAATATGGCTCTCCCCTGATCACCAACGACGGCGTGACCATCGCCAAGGAGATCGAGCTGGAGGACCCCTTTGAGAACATGGGCGCCTACCTGGTGCGCGAAGTCGCCACCAAGACCAACGATGTGGCCGGCGACGGCACCACCACCGCCACCCTGCTGGCCCAGAGCATGGTCCACGAGGGCATGAAGAACATCGCCGCCGGGGCCAACCCCATGGTCATGAAGCGCGGCATCCAGAAGGCTGTGGACGTGGCCGTGGCCGAGATCAAGAAGATCGCCCAGCCCGTGAGCGGCACCGAGGACATCACCCGTGTCGGCACCATCTCCTCCGGCGACCCCTTCATCGGCAAGCTGATTGCCGAGGCCATGGAGAAGGTGAGCCAGAACGGCGTCATCACCGTGGAAGAGAGCAAGACTGCCGAGACCTACAGCGAGGTCGTGGAAGGCATGCAGTTCGACCGGGGCTATATCACCCCCTATATGGTCACCGACTCCGACAAGATGGAGGCCGTCC
>CADBKO010000032.1:0-12445 GCA_902795345.1 Oscillospiraceae bacterium | reverse complement strand
CAAGATGGAGGCCGTCCTGGACAGCCCCTATATCCTGATCACCGATAAGAAGATCTCCAACATCCAGGAGCTGCTGCCCCTGCTGCAGCAGGTCGCCCAGGCGGGCAAGCCCCTGCTGGTCATCGCCGAGGACGTGGAGGGCGAAGCTCTTGCCACCCTGATCCTCAATAAGCTGCGCGGAACCTTCACCTGCGTCTGCGTCAAGGCCCCCGGCTTCGGCGACCGCCGCAAGGAGATGCTGATCGATATCGCCACCATGACCGGCGCGCAGGTCGTGTCCAGCGACGTGGGCATCGAACTGAAGGAAGTCGGCGTGGAGGTCCTGGGCTCCGCCCGTCAGGTGAAGGTCACCAAGGAGAACACCGTGATCGTGGACGGCGCCGGCAAGTCCGCGGATATCAAGGGCCGCATCAAGCAGATCGAGGCCCAGATCGAGATCACCACTTCCGACTATGACCGTGAGAAGCTGCAGGAGCGGCTGGCCAAGATGAGCGGCGGCGTGGCCGTCATCAAGGTGGGCGCCGCTACCGAGGCTGAGATGAAGGAAAAGAAGCTCCGCGTGGAGGATGCGCTGAACGCCACCCGTGCCGCCGTGGAGGAAGGCATCGTGGCCGGTGGCGGCAGCATCTATGTGAACGCGGCCAAGGCCGTGGAGAAGATGCTGGGCACCCTGTCCGGCGACGAGAAGACCGGCGCTGCCATCATCGCCAAGGCTCTGGCCGCCCCCATCCGCCAGATCGCCATCAACGCTGGCCTGGAGGGAAGCGTGATCCTGGAGAAGGTCAAGAACAACCGCAACGTCAACTATGGCTTCGACGCCGCCAATGAGGTCTACGGCGATATGCTCACCGCCGGCATCGTTGACCCCGCCAAGGTCTGCCGCAGCGCCCTGGAGAACGCCGCATCCGTCTCCGCCATGCTGCTGACCACCGAAGCCCTGGTGGCCGACAAGCCCGAGCCTCCCGCACCCGCGGCTCCTGCCGCCGGCGGCGACATGGGCATGTACTAAGTCCTTATTCGGCGGAATGGCGGGTATCCCCGCGCACGCAATCGGAACGCACGCGTCCCGACGCGGGGCCCTCGCGCGCGAAAGCACCCGCAGATTCCGCCGAAACGTCCTTTTCAAACCGGAAGCGAGCTTCCGGTTTGAGTGAATCCGGGGCAGCCGAAAGGCTGCCCCGGATTCTTGCTGCGCCCCCGGCTGCCATGCCGGGGGCATATCGTAATTCGCTATGCGATGTAGCTTGTGAATCCCACGACGAGCGTCATGGTGAGGACGGATAGGACGGTGCTCACCGCCACCATCCCGGCGGAGAGGGTGGGGTCTGCGTCATATTTCGTTGCGAACATGGTGCCGATGGTAGCCACCGGCGCGCTGACACAGACCACGTTGGTACAGAGAAGCACGCCTCGCACGCCGCAGAGCCAGAGTCCGCCCAGGGCCAGGGCGGGAACGATCAGGAGCCGCAAGGCCAGCATCGTGTATTCGCCTTTGCTACGCAGTACGGTCCGCCAGTCCAGCCCCGCCAGATAAAAGCCGATGATAAGCATGGGTACCGGCGTGTTCAGAGCGGCAAGATATTCGATGGGCTTGGCAATGAGGGCGGGCAGCCGGATGGAGCAGAAGAACAGCACCAGACCGAGGAGGGTACTGAGCGTACCGGGATTCACCACCGCTTTTTTCAGGGAGATCTTCTCTTTCCCGCCGTTCATGAGGGAAAGGCCGTAAGTCCAGAGATAGAAAACATGAATGGCATTGAAAGCTGCGCCGTAAAGCACAGCCTCCGATCCCCAAAGGTTCTGAAGAAGCGGAAGGGCCATGTAGCCGCAGTTGGAAAAGACCGCACAAAAGCGAAGAGTCCGTCTCCGGGCCTCCTCAAGGTCTCGCAGGAGCACCGTTGCCAGGCCGATCTCCACGGCAAAGAGCACCGTCGTAGCCGCTGCCGTGATCAGAAAGCCCCGCAGCAGCATGCGGTCAAAGGACTGCTGAAAGGCTTTGATCATCATACAGGGCGTGATCAGATAGAGCATCAGGTCCGTCAGGCCCTTCACACCGCTCTCGTTCATCACCCGCAGCTTCCGGCAGACGAAGCCCACAGCCATGATGATGAACAGGATCAGCACCTGTGTCCCCACGAATTTCAGGCTTTCCAGCATTTTTCTCCTTCTCTCCCGCCGGTGGTCCCGGCGGAGCTATTGTAGCACAAGGGAGGGCAAGAAGGAAGGACAATATGACTTTCCTGCTTCGTTGACGGACAGCCCATATCTGTGCTATGATCCCGTTGATTAGAAGATACAGCGAGGGAGCAGCTATGGAGATAGGAGAGATCATCGGCCTTTTTGCGGAGGCGCAGCCGCTGGAATACGAAATCAAAAACACCAGCCATGGGGAGGACGACTTCCGGGAGGCTGTCATCGCCCGGTGGGAAAAGGGCGAGCTTCCTCCGGAGCTGGGGGACAGAATGGTGATCAAGCTGGCGGACAACGGCTTTACCGATCCGCAGCGCATCGCCATGTGGGAACAGCTTGCGGAGAAATACCGCCGCCGGGGATACTATTGTCCCCGCTTCCTGCGGACAAAAGCTGGGGAGTTCCCCTATGTGGAGTACCAGGGCCGCAAATGCGTCGTTTATGGGGAAGAGTATGCCCGTTTTCGTACAGCGGACAGCTTTGCGGCAGCGGAGATTTCCCCGGATGGGAGATTCACTTATCTGGACGATCTCCTTCGGATGAACGGCGAGATCGCCGCCGCTCGCCTGGACTTCACAGACCTGCCCTCCGCCTGGGTCCTGTTCGGCACCTTCGATCCGGCGGACGCGGAGGATGAGGTGATGGAAAACGCCCGCGACTGGCTGACCTGCGCGGAAAAGCTGCCGGACAGCTTCCGGCCCCAGGTCAGTAGGATTTGGGAGCGCTGGCAGGAAAACCGCGCGTTACTTGAAAAAGAATACCACCGCCTGCCCACCTCTGTCTTCCAGGCGGACCTGAACAGCACCAATGTGCTGGTGGACGGAAACGGAAAACTTGCAGGCATCATGGATTTCAATCTGGCAGGGCGGGAAGTATTCCTGAATTATCTGTTCCGGGAGGTGCCTTTCATCTTCGGAAAGCGGGAAGCGCCGGCCGGAGAAATGGCCGGAGATGAACCTTTTTCCCTGACGGATATGCTCCTTCAGCGCATCGTCTATGGGATCACCGTCGTCAAGGAACGATACAGGTTCAGCGAGGCGGAAAAGGAGCTGGCTCTGCCCCTGTTCCGCTGCCTCTTCCCCCTGTGGTTCACCGCCGTGGAGCAGCTGAAGGCGGCGAAGGAGGAGCGGGAGATCCGGGCCGCCCTGGACGATGCGGAGCGTGCCCTGACCATGGAGATCGATTTCCGCTCCCGGATGGAGTGATACTGATCTCCCACGAAAATACGACAGTCCCTGCGCCCTGATTTGCGTCATCCTTCGCCGGCGTCCTTCGCCCCGGCGGACACAAAGCATTCCCGCAATTTCCTGTCCGACTTCAATGGAAAAGCTGCATGAGCTGTCTCACAGCTCCTTTTTCAGGATGATTTTCTCAGCTGTTCTGGCTTCTTCTTTGAACCCGTGCCGCAGGAATAATGCCGCCGCCGGGTTGTCGATGGCTATGTCGTCATACAGCACCGTGATTCCCGCTGCCCTGGCTTCGGCGCAGAGCATATCCAGCGCCCAGCCGCCATATCCCTTTCCCCTGTATTTCGAGAAAATGATGACGTTTGCCGTAAAGCCCTGTAGCTCTGCGTCATAGTGGCAGGCGATCTCGCCCACGAAATCCCCGCTGCTGTTTTTCACATAGCGGTATAGCCGCCCGTCTTTGGGGTTTGCCACCCACCGGTCGTACCAGTCGCCCCATTCCTCCTCCGGCCACGGGATCGTGCCGCCCCAGGCGTGGTTATAGGACATGGTCTCTTCGTCTGCCAGCATCATCTGGCGGAACCAAAGGTCCTCGAATTGGGGTTTATAGATAGTCAACATCCCATTGCCTCCGATATGTATAGGAATGTGCCTGCCGCAGCTGCGACAGGCACATTGTGGATATGCGGGAAATCACTTCTGCCCGTAATATGCGCCGGGGCCGTGCTTGCGGAGATAGTGCTTGTCCAGAAGGCTGGGCTGCATCTCCCCCTTGTCCGGCGCGAGGGCCAGAGTGTGCCAGGCCATGAAGGCCACTTCCTCCAGCACCACGGCGTTGTGCACCGCCTCCAGCGGGTCCTTGCCCCAGGCGAAGGGGCCATGGCTGTGTACCAGGGCGGCGGGCACGCCCATGGGATCGCGGCCCCGGAAGGTCTCAATGATGACGTTCCCCGTCTCCGCCTCGTATTCCCCGGCGATCTCGCCGTCCGTCAGGGGGCGGGTGCAGGGGATGGGGCCGTGGAAATCGTCGGCGTGGGTGGTACCCAGGGCCGGGATGGCCCGTCCCGCCTGGGCAAAGACCGTGGCCCAGCGGGAATGGGTGTGGACCACGCCGCCGCAGCCGGGAAAGGCGGCGTAGAGGCGCAGATGGGTGGGCGTGTCGCTGGAGGGCTTCCATTTGCCCTCCACGATGTTCCCGTCCAGGTCCAGCACCACCATGTCCTCGGGTTCCATCTTGTCATAGGGAACGCCGGAGGGCTTGATGACCACCAGGCCCCGCTTCCGGTCAATGCCGGATACGTTGCCCCAGGTGAAGGTGACCAGGTTGTGCTTGGGCAGCAGGAGATTGGCCCGGCAGACCTGTTCTTTCAGTTTTTTCAGCATAGCATAACCTCAAAAAGCGTCCACGGCGGCTTTTTCCACCGGGAAGGCGCGGCGGTACTTTTCCAGGAAGGCTCGGAAGCCCTCCACGTCCTCCGCTTTCGCCGTCAGGGTGGAGGTGGAAGCCCCGGCGAATACCCGCTCCGCCAGGAAGGTTTCCAGCGCTTCCCCCTCTTTCTTTTCCAGCAGGTAGGCGCAGAGCAGGGCCATACCATAGGGCCCGCCCTCTCCCGCCGTCTCCATGACGGAGACGGGCGCGTCCACGGCGGCGGCCAGCATCCTTTGTCCCGCTTCCGGGGTCTTGAAGAACCCCCCATGGGCGTAGAGCTGCCGGATGGCCACCTTTTCCTCCCCGGTGAGGATGTCCAGGCCGATCTTCAGGGTAGCCAGGGCGCTCATGAGGTGGGTGCGCATGAAATCCCCCAGCCCCAGCCGGGCCCCGGGCTGCCGCAGGAACAGGGGCCGCCCCTCGTCCAGGTCGGTGACGCCTTCGCCGGAATCGTAGTTGTAGCTGAGAAGGCCGCCCCCGTCGGGCGCGCCTTCCAGCGCCTTGCGGAACAGGAGGTCAAAGAGGGCCCCGCTGTCCATCTTCACGCCCACAGCCTCGGCAAACTCTCCGAAGAGGCCCGCCCAGGCGTTGATGTCGGAGGTGCAGTTGTTGCAGTGGACCATGGCCACGGGCTTCCCCGCGGGGGTGGTCACCATGTCGATCTCCCGGTGGACGCCGGGAAGAGCGTCCACCACCACCATGGCGAAGTCGGAGGTCCCGGCGGAGACGTTGCCCGTCCCCACCGCCACGGAGTTGGTGGCGGCCATGCCGGTGCCCGCGTCCCCCTCGGGTGGCGCCAGGGGGATGCCGGGGCGCAGGGCGCCGCTGGGATCCAGCAGCTTTGCTCCCTCTTCCGTCAACTTGCCTGCGGCCTGCCCGGCAGTGAGCACCTTCGGCAGCAGGTCCCGCAGGGGACAGGCCAGCGCCGCCGCTTCCGGCAGGGCGTCGAACTGCCGCAGCATGGTTTCGTTGTAGTCCAGGGTCTCGCTGTCGATGGGGAACATGCCGCTGGCGTCCCCGATGCCGATGACCTTTTCCCCCGTGAGCCGCCAGTGGACCCAGCCCGCCAGGGTGGTGAAGAATCGCAGCTCGGGGAGATGCGCTTCTCCGTTCAGCAGGGCCTGCTCCAGATGGGCGATGCTCCAGCGCTGGGGGATATTGAAGCCGAAAAGGGCGCTCAGCTTCGCCGCCGCCTCCCCGGTCATGGTGTTGCGCCAGGTGCGGAAGGGGACGAGGAGCTTGCCCGCCCCGTCGAAGGCCAGGTAGCCGTGCATCATGGCGGAGACGCCGATGGCCCCCACTGTGGTGAGTTTCTGCCCCAGTTTTGCCTCCGCGTCCTGCCGGAGGTCGGCAAAACAGGCCTGCAGGCCCTTTTCCGCGTCCTCCAGGGAATAGGTCCAGACCCCGTCCTTCAGCTCGTTTTCCCAGGAATAGCTGCCGGAAGCCACGGGCCGGTGCTGTTTATCCAGCAGCACGGCCTTGATCCGAGTGCTCCCCAGCTCGATCCCCAGGACACAGTCCGCCGCCGTCATGCGAAGGGGTTCTCCGTGCGGTAGGGCAAGCTCTTGGGCTGATTATAGCTCACGTCCTTCACCCCCAGGAAACGGAAGGCGCTGAACAGAGCCTTGCCGTAGTGGCCGAAGGCCACGGCTCCGTGGTGGGGGAAGCGCTTTTCGATGAGCACATGGCGGTAGAAGCGGCCCATCTCCGGGATGGCAAAGACGCCGATGCCTCCGAAGGAGCCGGTGGGCACGTCCAGCACCTCGCCCTGGGCGATGTAGCTGCGCAGCTTGCCTTCGCTGTCGCACTGGAGCCGGAAGAAGGTGATCTCGCTGGGGGCGATGTCCCCCTCCAGGGTGCCCCGGGTGAAGTCGGGCTCGCTGTCCTGGGGCTCCAGAAGCCGGTGCTGGATCAGCTGGTATTTCACCGCCCGGTCCGCGCACATCTTGCAGGCTGGGGTGTTGCCGCAGTGGAAACCCATGAAGGTATCGGTGAGAACGTAGTCATATTTGCCCTTGATGGCCTTCTCATAGAGGGAGGCGGGCACGGAGTTGTTGATGTCCAGCAGCGTCACCGCGTCGCCGGAGACGCAGGCGCCGATATATTCGCTGAGAGCGCCGTAGATGTCCACCTCGCAGGACACGGGGATGCCCTTGGAGGCCAGGCGGGAGTTCACATAGCAGGGCTCGAAGCCGAATTGCTCCGGGAAGGCGGGCCAGCATTTGTCCGCGAAGGCCACGTATTTCCGCGCCCCCTTGTGCTGTTCCGCCCAATCCAGCAGGGTCAGCTCAAACTGGGCCATCCTGGGCAGAAGGGCGGGATAGCGGTTGCCGCTCACGCCCAGCTCGGCGGCCATGTCGGCGCAGACCCCGTCGATCCTGGGGTCGTCCTTGTGGGCTTTATAGGACACGAGGAGGTCCAGCTCGCTGTTCTCCTCGATCTCCACGCCCAGCTCGTACAGACCCTTGATGGGGGCATTGCAGGCGAAGAAGTCCTGGGGCCGGGGGCCGAAGGTGATGATTTTCAGGTTCTTCACGCCGATGATGGCCCGGGCCACGGGCACGAAGTCCTCGATCATTCGGGCGATGTCCTCCGCCGTGCCCACGGGGTATTCGGGGATATAGGCGGGGATACGGCGCATGCCCAGGTTATAGGAGCAGTTGAGCATGCCGCAATAGGCGTCGCCCCGGCCGTTGATCAGGTCGCCGTCCCCTTCGGCGGCGGCGGCAAACATGCAGGGGCCGTCGAAATTCCTGGCGATCAGGGTCTCGGGGGTCTCCGGACCGAAGTTGCCCAGGAATACCAGCAGGGCGTTGCAGCCCGCCTGCTTCACGTCGCTGACGGCGTCCAGCATGTCCTTCTCGTTTTCCACCGTCACGGGGCACTCATAGAGTTCGCCCTTATAGGCTTCTTTGATGGCCCTGCGCCTTTGCTGGGACAGACCGATGGGGAAGCAGTCCCGGCTGACGGCCACGATCCCCAGCTTCACCTCGGGAATATTCGCAAACATAGGGGTTTCCTCCTTTTCGGGCATACTGCGCCCATTTTGTTTATGATTGGATTATACCGCTTTCTGCCGGGATAGACAAGGGGAAAGAAACGAAGCCGGGAAGCGGATTTGCTTCCCGGCCGGGGCTTTCTCAATATCACCCGAAAAAGGTGGACGCCATCATGAGCGCCATATAGGTAATGGGCATGTGCTGCATGGCCACGTTGAGGGCCTGGGTGCTGCCGGCCTCCCCGGAGCCCGCCAGCAGCCCCATGAGGGGGGCAAAATCGCTGTCCGGGGCGACCGTCACCGGCGCGCCCTCCGTGATGAGGCTGGCGCCGCCGTCCTCGGAAAAGGCCCCCGCCGCGGCGCATAGGAACTCATAGGCCGTCAGCCCGTCCTCGCTGAGACCGGGGCCGGTGAGGGAATGGCGCACCGTATAATAGGCGGTGATGCTGGGGATCAGCTGTCCCAGGCTCCGGATGCCGTCGCTGAGCGCCTGGGCCGCCTCCCTGTCATTCGGCAGCAGGATGTCCTGGCCCGCCCGCCCGTAGCCCAGGGTGGGGGGCGGCAGCATGGTCACGATGTCGCAGGGATTGATAAGGTTGAAAATGTTGGGATAGCTGCCCTCCAGCACCTGCCCCCGCACGGTGGTGGGGGTGGCGAAGGTATAGACGTAGATATCCTCGCTGCCCCGCTCCTCGTCCAGCAGCAGGCCCAGGAGATTGGCGCAGGCGGCGCCCCGGCTGTGGCCGCAGATCAGCATAAGGGGTCTCGTTTCGGCTTCCAGCGTGTCCCGCAGCCCATCCAGCACCTCCTGGGCGCAGGCCAGAAAGTTCTCCGCGTAGCAGGTGTCCTCCTGGCGGGAGGGGGCAAAGTCGAAGTTGGAATACCACTCTCCGCCGCTGGTGCCCCGCACGGTGATCAGCAGGAGGGTCCGGGTCTCGCCCCCGTGGGCGATCTCCTTCTCCCCCAGGGTCCAGGCGCAGGTGTGGCTGATGTCCCCGTCGGATTTGTCGTAATTGACCTGTTTCAGCACCGTGAAGCCCGCCGTCTCCAGGGCCTGCCGGGTGGAATCCCGGCCCTGGGCGGCGCAGAGGGCCTGGGCCTTGACAGCCAGGCTCACGCTGTATTCGCCGCTGTTCGCGGGCAGCTCCAGAAGCTCCAGCCCGCCGCCGAAGAGGCCCGAGGGCAGGTCGAAGACTCCGCCCGGGAAGGGCGTGGGCTCCGGAGCAGGTTCCGGCGTGGGAGTGGGCGTGGGAGCGGGCGTCGGCTCCGCCGTTGGAGTCGGCTCCGCAGTCGGAACGGGAGATGCCGTCGGCGCAGGCGTCGCTGTCGGTTCCGGCGCTGCAGTGGGCGCAGGGGCCGGCTCGGCCGTCGGCGCGGGGCTCAGGTGCGCTTCCTGGGTGGGCGGAGCCGTGGGATGCGCCGTGGCCGCTGCCGCAGGCGTGGCCGCAGCCGTCGGCTCTGGCCCTTCAGGTACGAGCTTCCCGCAGGCGGCTGCGCCTGCCAACAGGCATACTAGCAGCAAGGCCGCGATCATTCTTTTCATATAAGCGCCTCCTCTTTGAGCCGCGGGGAGGACGTCACCCCTCCTGGATGTCCTGGTGGAATTCCGCCAGGATGAGGCCGGGATTCTTCTCCTCCGCCCAGCGGACGGCCCAGCTTCCGTTGAAGATGAGCAGGTCCCCGCCCCGCACGTCCTTGACCCACATGGTATCGCTGGTGAGGTCATAGTCCTCGGCGTTGAATTCCGGGTTGCGCACCCGGCGGATCAGCTCGTGGGCAATGTCCCGCCGCAGGTATTCCACCCCGTATTCGCTCTGCATGCGGAATTTCAGCACGTCGAACTGGAGCATGCCGATGACGCCCACCACCACCCGTTCCATGCCGCTGTTGGGGTAGAAAAAGATCTGGATGGCGCCCTCCTGGGCGATCTCCGTCATGCCCTTGCTGAACTGCTTGCGCTTCATGGAGTCGATCTGCTCCACGATGGCGAAATGCTCCGGCGCAAAGGTGGGGATGCCCGCGAAGCGCACGTTCTGCCCGATTTCGCAGACTGTGTCCCCGATGGAGAACTGGCCGGGATCGAAAACGCCGATGATGTCCCCGGCGTAGGCTTCGTCGATCACGTCCCTTTCCTGGGCCATCATCTGCTGGGGACGGCTGAGGCGCAGGCTTTTCCCGCCCTGCAGGTGGTAGTATTCCTTCCCCCGCTGGAACTTACCGGAGCAGATGCGCAGGAAGGAGATGCGGTCCCGGTGGGCCTTGTTCATGTTGGCCTGGATCTTGAAGACGAAGGCGGAGAAATGGTCGTCCAGGGGGTCCACCATGCCGCCCTCGGCGTTGCGCCGGGGCAGGGGGGAGGTGGTGAGGCGGAGAAAGCTCTCCAAAAACTGCTCCACCCCGAAATTGTTCAGGGCGCTGCCGAAGAAAACAGGGCTCAGCTTGCCCTTACGGACCTGGCCTAGGTCGAATTCCTCCCCGGCCCCGTCCAGCAGCTCCGCCTGCTCCTTCAAGGTTTCCAGATATGTCTCCGTGATCCGCTCGACCAGGGTCTCCTCGTCCTCCAGGGGGATGGCCACCGTCTCCAGGCGGCTGCGGCCCGCGTGGAAATCGTCGTAGGTCAGAACCTGCCTCGTCGCCCGGTCATAGATGCCCTGGAAGGTGGCCCCGCAGGAAATGGGCCAGTTCATGGGATAGGTGCCGATGCCGAATTCCGTTTCCAGCTCGTCCAGCAGCTCGAAGGGGTCCCGGGCCTCCCGGTCCATTTTGTTGATGAAGGTGAAGATGGGGATGCCCCGCATGGCGCAGACCTTGAAGAGCTTCCTGGTCTGGGGCTCGATGCCCTTGGCCGCGTCGATGACCATGACGGCGGAGTCCGCTGCCATGAGGGTGCGGTAGGTGTCCTCGGAAAAATCCTGGTGGCCGGGGGTGTCCAGAATGTTGATGCAGTAGCCCTCGTATTCGAATTGCATGACGCTGGAGGTGACGGAGATGCCCCGCTGCTTTTCCAGCTCCATCCAGTCCGAGGTGGCGTGCTTGTCCCCGTGCTTGCCCTTGACGGAACCCGCCGACTGGATGGCCCCGCCGTAGAGCAGGAGCTTCTCCGTCAGGGTGGTTTTGCCCGCGTCGGGATGGGAGATGATGGCGAAGGTCCTCCGCCGCTGGATCTGCTGTTTTGTATTCTCGTCCATAGTATTCTCTTTTCTTCGTATTTAACTAAAAAAGTATATCCGATTTTCATCCCGGGCACAAGAAAAACTTTCGGCGGGCTAGGCCCATTCTCCAAAACTTGACGGTTTTTCCCCATTGTGCTAGAATCCCGCTTGTCGGCGGCCAAAGCCGCCGCTGAAAACATGAAAACGGAGCTGTTTCAATGTCCTGGTTTTTCTTTGCCCTGATCTGCCTCCTGGGCTGGGGCTTTGCCGACCTTTTCTACAAGCGGGGGACCGATGAGAAGGACCGTTATTCCCATCTGAAGATCGCCGTCTGGGTGGGCCTGGTGATGGGCGTCTGCGCCATCGCCCTGCTGCCCCTGGCGGAGAGCGGGTTCTCCCCGGCGGAGCTTATCAGCAACGCGGTGAAGTATTCCCCCGCCTCCCTTTGCTACATCATCTCCATGGTCATCGGCTATGCGGGCCTCCGCTATCTGGAGGTCAGCATCGTGTCCCCAGTGCAGAATGCATCCGGCGCCCTCAGCACCCTTTGCATGGCGGTTTTCTTCCTGGTGAAGGGCCGCATCTCCGACCTGGGGGAGGAGTTCGACGCCCTGAACCTGGTGGGAACGGTGCTCATCGTTATCGGCGTGGTGGCCCTGGCCTTCGTGGAGCAGCGCCTGGCCCGCGCCGAGCGGACTTTGGCCCCCGCGGAGCGGAAATACCGTTTTGGGGCCCTGGCTCTGCTGTTCCCCCTGCTCTATTGCGTCTTTGACACCATCGGCACCGCGGCGGACGGCATCATCCTGGATGAAGAAGTGGGCCTGGGCCTGGGGGAGATCGACGTCAT
Organism: Oscillospiraceae bacterium; assembly: GCA_902795345.1. Taxonomy (GTDB): domain Bacteria; phylum Bacillota; class Clostridia; order Oscillospirales; family Oscillospiraceae; genus UBA1774. The sequence continues at coordinate 642 of CADBKO010000032.1, read as the reverse complement.
CATCCTCTACGGCCTCACCTTCCTGCTGGCGGGCGTGGTCGCCTGGATCTTCCTCCTCATCAAGGAGAAGAAGCCCTACAATCCCTTCGCCAAATCCGAAGCCAGCAAGGGAATCGCCGCCCTATGCGAGGAATTCGGCCAGGTGTTTTATGTCTATGCCATGGCCCGCAAGCCCCTGCTGGCGGCCCCCATGGTGGCCTCCTACTGCATCGTCTCCGTGATCCTGGGCCGCGTCTTCCTGAAGGAAAAGCTGAAGCCGGGGCAGGTGGCCTGCGTGATCGGCGTCATCATCGGCATCGTACTCCTGGGCATCTCCGACGGCCTGGCGGAAGCGTAGCGTCCTTATTCGCCGGAATGACGGGTATCCACGCGAGCAAGCAGAACGCACACGGCCCGGCGCGGGGCCCTCGCGCGCAGATACCCGCAGATTCCGGCGAAACGTCCTTTTCAAAATGGAAGCGCCGCTTCCGTTTTGAGATCATGAGCGAAGAAGTACATACGCGTAAATGTAAGGGCATGGACGAAAGCCGTCCATGCCCTTGATTGTAAAGGAAAACCACCGGCCGTGCCGGTGGTTCCAAAAAGCTTTAGCTATGCAAAGAAAAAAGTGTCCTCCTTTGGTATTATGGGTGTGGTTCGCCA
>CADBKO010000031.1 GCA_902795345.1 Oscillospiraceae bacterium | reverse complement strand
AGAACTACGTCAAGTCCCACACCGCTCCTTATAAATATCCCCGCATCGTGGAATTCAAGGATTCCCTGCCCAAGACCATCAGCGGCAAGATCCAGCGGAGCAGACTGTAAAGCTCCATAAAAGCATCAGCACGCCACTACATTAAATTGTTACATCGTACCTATTGACTTGTGTTTTTGATTGTGCTAATCTAATTCTAAATTTAATCCAAAGGCTATGACGAAGAGGGTGCCGGTGGATCCGGATTCAGAGAAGCGGCGGTTGGTGCGAGCCGTGATCCGGGACCCGTGCGCTGCTCGCTTCCGAGCCGGAGAGAAGAACGCCGAAGGGTCAGTAGAACTCTCCCGATCGCGCCGCGTCAGGGCGCAGGACTTGCTGGAGTCCGATGAGGGGCGTCCTTTGCGGACGCAATTTGAGTGGTACCGCGGGTTGTCTTATGGCCCGTCTCAAAGATTACACAATCTCTGGGGCGGGCTTTTGCCATCCCCAGGCAGGAGGAAAGTAGCATGCAGCAAATGACCGGTCTGACAATGAAGATCCAGGAGATGGCAGCCCGTATCCGGGAACTGAGGAGCATCTCCGGGTACAGCGTGGAGGAGATCGCCCAGAAAACGGGCGTGACCGTGGAGGAATACCTGGCCTGCGAGGGCGGGCAGAGCGACCTGAACTTTGCCTTCATCTACCGCTGCGCTCTGGCCTTCGGCGTGGACGTCACGGACATCATCCGGGGCTCCAGCCCGAAGCTCCGCTCCTACACCGTCACCCGTCAGGGCGAGGGCCAGCGCATAGAGCAGGCCCACGGCATGGTGTACTACAACATGGCCGCCTCCTTCAAAAACCGCATCGCCGACCCGCTTTTTACCCAGGCCATCTACGACCCGGAGCTGGAGAAGAGCGACATCGCCCTCACCACCCACGAGGGCCAGGAATTCGACCTGGTCATTTCCGGCACCCTGAAGGTGCAGGTGGGCGAGCACAGCGAGATCCTCCACGAAGGGGATACCATTTATTATAACAGCTCCACCCCCCATGGCATGGTGGCCGTGGGCGGCAGGGACTGCGTCTTCTACGCCGTGGTGCTGAACCCGGCGGAGCACATCGACATGACCGCCGCGCCGGATCCCACCCGGGAGGAGACCACCCCTCAGCGGCCCAAAACGGCGGAGAGCCACATTTACGAAAACTTCATCGTGCCCGTGGAGAGGCCCGACGGCAGCCTGGAATCCATCTCCTTCAAGAACGAGGAGAACTTCAACTTCGCCTTCGACGTGGTGGACGCCATGGCCCGCAAAAACCCCACGAAGCTGGCCATGCTCCACATCGACCGCTTCAAGGAGGAACGCTGGTTCACCTTCGCGGACATCAGCCGCTATTCCAACAAGGCGGCCAACTACTTCCGCTCCCTGGGCATCAAGCGGGGGGACAAGGTGCTGCTGATCCTGCGGCGGCACTACCAGTTCTGGATCAGCATGATGGCCCTGAACAAGATCGGCGCCGTGGCCATCCTGGGCTCCAATCAGCTTCTGGCCCACGACATCGAATACCGGGTCAATGCAGCGGACATCCGGGCCGTCCTCTGCACCTCCACCGGCGGCGTGCCGGACCAGGTGGACGAATGTCTGGCCGCCTGCCCCGGGCTGCAGATCCGGGTCATCGTGGAGGGCGAGCGGGACGGCTGGCACTGCTTCGACAAGGAATTCCGCCTGTTCAGCGAGGAGTTCCTGCGGGAAGCGAACGCCCCCTGCGGCTCCGATCCCATGCTGATGTTCTTCACCTCCGGCACCACCGGCTACCCCAAGGCGGCCGTGCACAATTATAAATATCCCCTGGGCCACTTCATCACCGCCAAATACTGGCATTGCGTGAATCCCGACGGGCTGCATCTCACCATCTCCGACACCGGCTGGGCCAAGAGCATGTGGGGCAAGCTCTACGGGCAGTGGCTGGCGGAGGGTCCGGTGTTCGTCTACGACTTCGACCGCTTCGACGCCGCCGACATTCTCCCCATGTTCGCCAAGTATCACATCACCACCTTCTGCGCGCCGCCCACCATGTACCGCATGCTCATCAAGGAGGACATCTCCAAGTACGACCTCAGCAGCATCGAGCATGCCACCATCGCCGGGGAGGCTCTGAACCCCGAGGTCTTCCACCAGTTCAAGAACATCACCGGCCTCAGCCTCATGGAGGGCTTCGGCCAGTCGGAGACCACGGTGATGATCGGCAACCTCATCGGCACCAAGCCCAAGGTGGGCAGCATGGGCAAGCCCGTGCCCCTCTACCCCGTGGAGCTGCTGGACCGGGACGGCAAGCCCGTGCGCCCCGGCGAGACGGGAGAGATCTGCATCCGCACAGAGCCGAACAAGATCTGCGGCCTTTTCACCGGCTACTACGCCGAGCCGGAAAAGACGGCGGACGCCTGGCACGACGGCTATTACCACACCGGCGACACCGCCTGGCAGGATGAGGACGGCTACTTCTGGTATGTGGGCCGGGTGGACGACCTGATCAAGTCCTCCGGCTACCGCATCGGCCCCTTCGAGATCGAAAGCGTCATCATGGAGCTGCCCTATGTGCTGGAATGCGGCGTATCCGCCGCCCCCGACCCCATCCGGGGCCAGGTGGTGAAGGCCAGCATCGTGCTGGTGAAGGGCACCGTGGGCACCGACGAGCTGAAAAAGGAGATCCAGAACTACGTCAAGTCCCACACCGCTCCTTATAAATAAGAACTACGTCAAGTCCCACACCGCTCCTTATAAATATCCCCGCATCGTGGAATTCAAGGATTCCCTGCCCAAGACCATCAGCGGCAAGATCCAGCGGAATCTGCTGTAAGCAGCGGGAGCGGATCTATGGAACACAAGAGGATCACCCTCTTTGCCGGTCACTACGGCAGCGGCAAGACCAACATCGCCGTGAACTATACCCTGGCGCTGAAAGCCCGGCGGGACATGGTGATGCTGGCGGACCTGGACATCGTGAACCCCTACTACCGGGCCAAGGACAGCGCCCGGGAGCTGGAGGAAAAGGGCATCCGGGTCATATCCTCCTTCTTCGCCAACTCCAACGTGGACCTGCCCGCCCTGCCCCAGGAGATCTATGCCATCACGGACGACCGCCGCTGGGCCTGCGTGCTGGACGTGGGGGGCGACGACCGGGGGGCCCTGGCCCTGGGGCGGCTGGTGCCCGCCATCCGGGAGGAGAACGACTATGAGATGCTGCTGGTGATAAACCGTTTCCGCCCCCTCACTCGGGACGCGGAAAGCGTCATGGAGGTGGTCTCCGAAATCGAGGCCGCCTGCCGCCTGCCCTTCACCGGCATCGTCAACAATTCCAACCTGGGGGCGGAGACCACGGCGGAGGACATTCTGGGCAGCCTCCGCTATGCCGAGGAAGTGTCCCGTCTCAGCGGCCTGCCCATCGCCATGACCACCATCGAAGAAAAACTGATGCCCGCTCTGCAGGGGAAAATCGAAAACCTGTTCCCCATGAAGCTGCAGAAGCGGCCGACGGAATAACGGAACAACAAAAGGGAGGTATTCATTTGGCAAAGCTCACGTTCAAGGAAGACCTGTGCAAGGGCTGCGGCCTCTGCGTCAAATTCTGCCCCAAGGGCGTGCTGGCGCTTGCCCAGGAGCGGATCAACGCAAAGGGCCACCATCCGGCGGAAGCCGTGGAGCCGGACAAATGCATCGGCTGCGCTTTCTGCGCCACCATGTGTCCCGACTGCATCATCAAAGTGGAAAGGTGAGTGAGAGAGTATGGCTGAAAAAGTTCTGATGAAGGGCAACGAGGCCATCGCGGAGGCCGCCCTCATGGCCGGCTGCCGCCATTACTTCGGCTACCCCATTACCCCCCAGACGGAGCTGACCGCCTACATGGCCAAGCGCCTGCCCAAGATGGACGGCGTGTTCCTCCAGGCTGAGAGCGAGCTGGCCGCCATCAACATGGTGATCGGCGTCTCCGCCGCGGGCAAGCGGGTCATGACCTCCTCCTCCAGCCCCGGAATCTCCCTGAAGGGCGAAGGCCTGAGCTATCTGGCCGGCTGCGACCTGCCCGCCTTCGTGGTCAACGTGCAGCGCGGCGGCCCCGGCCTGGGCGGCATCCAGCCCAGCCAGAGCGACTATTTCCAGGCCACCCGCGGCACCCACGGCGACTACCGCACCATCGTGCTGGCCCCCGACAGCGTGCAGGAGATGGTGTCCCTCACCATCAAGGGCTTCGAGCTGGCGGACAAGTACCGCATGACCGCCATGCTGCTGGCCGACGGCACACTGGGCCAGATGATGGAGCCCGTCAGCCTGGACCAGGGCGAGATCGTCACCTTTGAGAAGCCCTGGGCCGCCAACGGCACGAAGATGCAGAGGCCCAACAACATCATCAACTCCCTCTCCCTGATCCCCGAGGAGCTGGAGCAGTGGAACCTGACGAGGTTCAAGCGCTACGACATCGTGGAGCAGAACGAGGTCATGTATGAGGAATACATGATGGAGGACGCGGAGATCTGCCTCGTGTCCTTCGGCATCACCGCCCGCGTCTCCAAGAACGCCATCGCAGAGGCCAGAGCCAAGGGCATCAAGGCCGGCATGATCCGGCCCATCACCCTCTGGCCCTTCCCCAAGAAGCCCCTGCTGGCCGCGGCGCAGAAGGTAAAGGCCTTCGTCACCGTGGAAATGAACATGGGCCAGATGATCGAGGACGTGGAGCTGGCCACCCGCTGCCTGAAGCCGGTGATCTCCTGCACCCGCTGCGGCGGCGTGATCCCCTCCCCCAACGACGTGATGGCCGCCATCGACAAAGCATGTGAAATAGGAGGTGCCGCGAAATGACCACCGTTTTTGACCGTCCCCACGCGCTGAAGGACGTGGCCTTGCACTACTGCCCCGGCTGCACCCACGGCATCATCCACCGGCTGGTAGCCCAGGCCATCGACGAGCTGGGCATCGAAGGACGCAGCGTGGGCATCGCCTCCGTGGGATGCAGCGTGCTGACCTACAATTACTTCAATGTGGACATGATCCAGGCCGCTCACGGCCGGGCCCCCGCGGTGGCCACCGGCGTCAAGCGGGCTTATCCGGACAACATCGTCTTCACCTATCAGGGCGACGGCGACCTGGCCGCCATCGGCACCGCCGAGACCGTCCACTCCGCCGCCCGGGGCGAGAACATCACCGTCATCTTCGTCAACAACGCCATCTACGGCATGACCGGCGGCCAGATGGCCCCCACCTCCCTCCCCGGCCAGGTCACCCAGACCTCCCCCTACGGGCGGGACGTGAAGACCGTGGGCTACCCCGTGCGGGTCTGCGAGCTGCTGCGGGAAGTGGACGGCGCGGCCTACCTGGAGCGGGTGGCCGTGAACGACGTGAAGAACGTGAAGAATGCCGCCCGTGCCATCAAGAAGGCCTTCCAGTATCAGATGGAGGGCAAGGGCTTCAGCCTCATCGAGATTCTCTCCACCTGCCCCACCAACTGGGGCTTTACCCCGGACAAGGCTCTGGAATGGCTGGAGCAGAACATGATCCCCTACTATCCTCTGGGGGTCTATAAGGACAAATACGCGGAAAAGGAGGCGGAATAAGGTGACCAGTCAGATCATCTTCGCAGGCTTCGGCGGACAGGGCATCCTCTTCAGCGGCAAATTCCTGGCCTACAACGGCCTGATCGCCGGGAAATACCTGAGCTGGCTGCCTTCCTACGGCCCCGAGATGCGGGGCGGCACCGCCAATTGCAGCGTCATCCTCAGCGACACCCCCGTGGGGTCCCCCATCGTCACCTATCCCGACATGCTGGTGGTGATGAACAATCCCTCCCTGGACAAGTATGAGGACGCGGTGGTCCCCGGCGGCAAGATCTTCGTGGATTCTTCCCTTATCGAGCGGAAGGTGAAGCGCACCGACGTGGATGTTTTCTACGTTCCCGCCACCGCCATGGCCGCGGAAAACGGCCTGGACACCCTGGCCAACATGATCCTGGTGGGCAAGCTCATCAAGGAGAGCGGCATCGTGGATTTCAGCAGCGTGGACGCGGTGCTGGACAAGATCGTTTCCGCGAAGCGGGCGGAGCTGAAAGCATTCAACAAGCAGGCCCTGCAGATGGGCTACAACTACCAAGGATAAGGAGGAGCACAAAATGGCTATCCGTATCGTGAAGACCGACGCTCCCAAGGAAAAGGTAAGCGCCGACAAGCTGGGCTTCGGCAAGGTCTTTTCCGACCACATGTTCATGATGGAATATGAGGACGGACAGTGGAAGGATCCCAGGATCGTGCCCTTCGGCAACCTGAGCCTCCATCCCGCCTCCACCGTGTTCCACTACGGCGCGGAGATCTTCGAGGGCCTGAAAGCCTATCGCCGGGACGACGGGGGCGTGCAGCTCTTCCGCCCGGAGGAGAACATCCGCCGGATGAACAATTCCGCGGAACGCATGTGCCTGCCTCAGATCGACGAGAAGCTCTTTATGGAAGCCCTGGAGACCCTGGTGCGCATCGACGAGAGCTGGGTCCCCTCCGCTCCCGGCACCAGCCTCTATCTGCGGCCCTTCCTCTTCGGCAACGACCCCTTCCTGGGGGTCCACACCGTCCAGACAGCGGAGTTTCTCATCATCGCCAGCCCCGTGGGCAGCTATTATAAGGAGGGCCTGCAGCCCGTCAGCATCATGATCGAGACGGAGGACGTCCGCGCCGTCCGCGGCGGCACCGGCTATGCCAAGTGCGGCGGCAACTACGGCGCCAGCTTCCGGGCGGGCAAGAAGGCCGAGGAAAAGGGCTACTCCCAGGTCCTGTGGCTGGACGGCGTGGAGCGCAAGTACATCGAGGAAGTGGGCGCCATGAACGTCATGTTCCAGATCGGCGACGAGATCGTGACCCCCGCCCTCACCGGCTCCATCCTCCCCGGCGTCACCCGCAAGAGCTGCATCCAGCTTCTGAAGGACGAGGGTTACAAAGTCAGCGAGCGGCTCCTCAGCGCGGAAGAGCTGAAGGACGCCTGCCGCAGCGGCGCTCTGAAAGAAGCCTGGGGCTGCGGCACCGCCGCCGTGGTCTCCCCCATCGGCCACCTGATGATGGACGACGAGGTCTTCACCATCAACAATAACGAGATCGGCGCCGTGACCCAGCACCTGTACGACACCCTCACCGGCATCCAGTGGGGCCGGATCGCGGACACCCGCGGCTGGATCCACAAAATCGACTGATAACGAAGCTGAATCCGGGGCTTCCGCTCGGAGGCCCCGGTTCTTCCCCTTTTATGAAAGGACTGATAAATAATGGAAACGATTCGCATCACCGACATGACCCTCCCGGCCTGCGCGGCCATCCCGGGCGCCAGCTTCAGCTTTAAGGAACGGCTGGAGATCGCCAAGAGCCTGGACCGACTGCGCCCCGATATGCTGGAGCTTCCGGCGCTGGAGAACCGGACCTCCGACGCCCTTCTGATGCGGACCATTTCCACCACCGTCCGCAGCTGCGGCGTATCCATGCCCGTGGGCTTCACCAAGGAGGAGGCGGACGACGCCTGGACCGCCGTCAGCAAGGCCGCCAAGCCCCGTCTGCGCCTGGAGATCCCCCTGAGCACCGTGCAGATGGAATACCACTGCCGCAAAAAGCCCGCCGCCGTCCTCGCCATGGCGGAGGAGCTGACCACCTACTGCCGCAGCCTCTGCGACGATGTGGACTTCTGCGCCGGGGACGCCACCCGCGCCGACGGCGCTTTCCTGCGGGACGCCATCCGCATGGCTATCCGCTGCGGGGCCACCACCGTCACCCTCTGCGACAGCGCGGGCACCAAGCTGCCCGCGGAGCTGGCCGCCTTCATCACCGACCTGCGCCGGGACGTCCCCGAGCTGGACAACGTGACCCTGGCGGTGCGCTGCGTCAACGAGCTGAGCATGGCGGAAGCCTGCGCCATGAGCGCCATCGGCGCCGGGGCCCGGGAAGTGAAGGCCGTGCTGATCGGGGAAAACTCCCCCTCCCTCCCCGCCCTGGCCCACATCCTGGCCCTCCGCGGGGACGAGCTGGGCTACCGCTGCAATGTGAACACCATGGAGATGCAGCGCCTGCGCAAGCAGGTCAGCTGGATCGTCCACGCCCGTCAGGGCGGCGCTTCCTCCCCCTTCGAGGGAAGCGAACTGGCCCGGGCCGAGGAGGGCATGACCCTCAGCAGCCACGACGGGATGGACGCCGTGGCCAAGGCCGCCGCCCGGCTGGGCTACGACCTGTCTGAAGAAGACCTGGGCAAGGTCTATGACGCTTTCCGCAGCGCGGCGGAAAAGAAGGACCTTTCTGCCCGGGAGCTGGAGGCCATCATCGCCTCCGTGGCCCTGCAGGTGCCCCCCACCTATGTGCTCAAGGGCTTCGTCATCAACAGCGGCAGCCAGATGCGCGCCACCGCCCACATCGCCATGGAAAAGGACGGGCGGGAGCTGCGGGGCCTCTGCGCCGGGGACGGACCCATCGACGCCTGCTTCCTGGCCATCGAGCAGATCGCTGGGACCCACTATGAGCTGGACGATTTCCAGATCCAGGCCGTGACGGAGGGGCGGGAGGCCATGGGAAGCGCCTTCGTGAAGCTGCGCAGCGGCTCCAAGCTCTATTCCGGCAGCGGCATCTCCACGGACATCATCGACGCGGCGATCCACGCGTATGTCAGCGCGCTGAACAAGATCGCCTATGAGGAGGCGGTACAATGAAGCTCTCCTTTTCCATCAAGGGCTGGGAACGCTATGCCTGGACGGACTATGTCCGCACGGCCAAGGAAATGGAGCTCCAGGGCATCGAGCTGAGGAACATCCACGGCACTTCCCTGACGGCCCGGGGCGGCCCCTTCCACGCCCACATGGCTGCCGCCACCCTGCGGGAGCTCTATGAAGCGGGGCTCAGCCTCCCCTGCATCGACGCCGTCTGCGACATCGCCGACGGGGACAAGCTGGAAGAAAACTGCCGGGAGATCGCGGACTGCATCGAGACCGCCCGCCAGTTCAAGATACCCAATATCCGCGTCCACGCCACCTCCGGCGGCGAAGTGACGGACGCCCTGGTCGAATGTCTGCGCCGCAGCGAGACCCTGGCCAAGCAGGCGGGCGTCACCGTGCTCATCGAGACCGTGGGCATCTTTGCCGACACCGGCAGGCTGCGGGACGTGCTGAATGATTTCGCCAGCGACTACCTGGCGGTGCTGTGGGATTTCCAGCACCCCTACCGGGTCTGCGGCGAGACGCCGGACAAGACCATCCAGAACCTGGGCGCTTATGTGCGCCACGTCCATGTGCGGGACAGCGTCGTGGTGGACGGGGTGGTGGAGCCCCGGCTGGTGGGCGAGGGGGATATGCCCCTGGGCGTCATGATGAACGCCCTGCGCAGCGTCAACTACGACGGCTTCCTCTCCCTGGAGTGGGACCCCGCCTGGATGCCGGAGATCGACGATCTGGAGGTCATTCTTCCGCATTATGTCAACTTCATGACCCGATTCCACGACCCCTACCGTTCCCGGGCCACCCTCTATGAAAACGCGGCCCACACGGGCAAGTTCCCCTGGAAGAAGGAGCTGATCATCGACCAGACCTTCCCCCAGGTGCTGGACCGGATGGTGGAGGAATTCCCGGATCAGTACGCCTTCAAGTTCACCACCCTGGACTATACCCGCACCTATTCCCAGTTCCGGGACGACGTGGACCAATTCGCCCGGGCCCTGATCGCCCTGGGGGTGAAGAAGGGGGACAAGGTCGCCATCTGGGCCACCAACGTGCCCGCCTGGTTCATCACCTTCTGGGCCACCACCAAGATCGGCGCGATCCTGGTGACGGTGAACACCGCCTACAAGATCCACGAGGCGGAATACCTGCTCCGTCAGTCGGACACCCATACCCTGGTGATGATCGACGGCTACCGGGATTCCAATTACGCCGGCATCATCGCGGAGCTGTGCCCCGAGCTGAACGAGCTCTCCTCCGGCAAGTCCCTCCATGCCAAGCGCCTGCCCTTCCTGCGCCACGTCATCACCGTGGGCTACCGGCAGAAGGGCTGCCTCACCTGGGAGGAGGCCCAGCTTTATGCCGCCCAGACCCCGGAGGAGGAGCTTCGGAAACGGGCCGCCGCCGTGGACAAGCACGACGTATGCAACATGCAGTACACCTCCGGCACCACCGGCTTCCCCAAGGGGGTCATGCTCACCCACTACAACGTGGTGAATAACGGCAAGGCCATCGGGGACTGCATGGACCTGTCTACCGCGGACCGGATGATGATCCAGGTGCCCATGTTCCACTGCTTCGGCATGGTGCTGGCCATGACCGCCTCCATGACCCATGGGGCCACCCTCCATCCCCTGCCCTACTTCTCCCCCAAGTCCAGCCTCAGCTGCATCAACTCCGAGCATGTGACCTGCTTCCACGGGGTCCCCACCATGTTCATCGCCATGCTGAACCACGAGGACTTCCCCAAGACGGATTTCAGCTATATGCGCACCGGCATCATGGCCGGGTCCCCCTGCCCCATCAAGGTGATGGAGGAGGTGGTGGAGAAGATGCATATGCCCCAGATCTGCATCACCTACGGGCAGACGGAGGCTTCCCCCGCCACCACCATGAGCCACACCACCGACAGCCTGGAGACGAGGGTCAACACCGTGGGCAGCCCCATCTTCGGCGTGGAATGCAAGATCGTGGACCCGGAGACCGGCGAGGAGTTGGGAGACGACCAGGACGGCGAATTCTGCGCCCGGGGCTACAACATCATGAAGGGCTATTACAAGATGCCCGAGGCCACCGCCAAGGCCATCGACGAGGACGGCTGGCTCCACTCCGGGGACCTGCTGCGGCGGCTGCCCGACGGGAATTACAAGGTGACCGGGCGGCTGAAGGACATGATCATCCGGGGCGGCGAGAACCTCTACCCCAAAGAGATCGAGGACTTCCTCTACACCCACCCCGACGTGGAGGACGTGCAGGTGATCGGCGTGCCCGACGCCCAGTACGGCGAGGAGGCCATGGCCTGCGTCATCCCCCGGAAGGGCTCCGGCCTCACGGAGGAGATTTTACGGAAATTCTGCATGGAGCGCATCGCCAAGCACAAGGTCCCCCGCTATTTCCGCTTTGTGGACGCCTTCCCCATGAACGCGGCGGGGAAGATCCTGAAATACAAGATGCGGGAAGAAGCGGTGGAGCTGCTGAAGCTCCAGGACGCGGACAAGATCGTCACCGCATAAGGAAAACAAAAAAGCGATTCGCAGAATTCAGCGCTTTTCCCCTGCGAAGCCGGAATGACCCCGGGTTTGAACCAGAACAGAAAAGAGTGCTTTCACGCAAACATTTGGCAGACATGGCGGTTTTCCGCCGTGTCTGTCTTTTTTATCTTCGGCTCAAAAAGCCGCAAATCTCCCCCCCCCTTTCTTGCCCCGTTGAGCCGGACTTCACATCGCTCATCTCAAGATAATCGGTCAGTATACCTGCCGCAGTCCGGTCAATGTCCCCGTTTTTGCGGGATTCTTTCTCATTGTCTCTATGGACAAACGGCCGAGAATAGTGTGAGGCTTCACAAAGCAGGCATTTCATGATATACTATTTTACAGAAATAAACGAGGAGGCGCAGCCATGTCAACGAAATATCCCCATGTATTCGCCCCCATCACCATCCGGGGCGTCACCTTCAAGAATCGGATCGAATTGGCTCCCCCGGGAGCGCTGGGAACCGGGGATGAGCGCGGCTTTGTCACGGACAGATTCATCCGCTGCTTCCGCATGTTCGCCAAGGGCGGCATCGCCATCGTCTCCGTCGGAAACTGCACCATCGACATCACGGAGAGCAGCGACGAGGACGGGCAGCTCCAGCTCTCCGATCCCGCCTGCGTGAACCAGCTGGCGAAGTTCAGCCAGATGTGCGAGAGCTACGGCGCCCATGCGAATCTGGAGCTCTGCCACTGCGGCAAGGACAACATCCCCGAGCGGGTGGGCGGACGCGCCGCTTACAGCTCCTCCAGCTTCATCACCGTCGCGGAGCGCAAGCGTGCCGCGCAGCTGGGGCGCGACCCCATCCCCACCGTGGAGATGAGCAAAGAAAAGATCCGGGAGACGGTGGAGAAATTTGCCTTTGCCGCGGAACTCTGCAAGAAGGCCGGCATGAAAATGCTGATGCTTCACGGGGCCCACGGCAATCTTTTTGCCCAGTTTGCCAGCCCCTTTTTCAACCGGCGCACGGACGAATACGGCGGGAGCACGGAAAACCGCGCCCGCTTCGCCGTGGAGGTGCTGGACGCGGTCCGCGCCAGGGTCGGGGAAAACTTCGTGATCGAATACCGCATCTCCGCCGAGGAATTCCACCCCACCCAGGGCACCCATTTCGACGAGGCGCTGAAATTCATCTCCTATATCAAGGACAAGGTGGATATCCTCCATGTCTCCGGCGGCATCCACGACGTCTGGGGAGAGCCGCAGTACATGCAGTATATGTATCAGCCCTACGCTCTGGATCAGATGTACAACGTCCATTTTGCGGCGGACGTCAAGAAGACCTATCCGGACCTGATCGTGAATACCGTGGGCTCCATCAAGGACATCGCCCAGGCGGAGGAGATCATCGCCTCCGGCAAGGCGGATTTCGTCGCCATGCACCGGGCGCTGAACGCGGACTTCGAGATGGTGCGGAAATACGCGGAGGGCCGGGAATACGAGCACACCCCCTGCCTGCGCTGCGCCTGCTTCCGCATGAGCACGCCGCCCGCTTTCCCCTGCGCGGTGAATCCCATGTACGGCATGTATGAGGAATACCCCGAAGGCGTGCTGCCCAGGGCTCCCGTAAGCAAAAAGGTGGCCGTGGTCGGCGGCGGGCCTGCCGGTATCGAAGCGGTCAAGGTGCTGCTGGAGCGGGGGCATGACGTGACGATCTATGAAAAGAACGCCGACTTCGGCGGCAACGTGGCAAACGGCGTAGCCGCTTCCTTCAAGCAGGACCTGCGGGATTACCTCGCCTATCTGCGCACCTTCGGCTCCTGCGCGAAGGTCCGCCGCTTCCTGAACACGGAGGCTACGCCGGAGATGCTGGCGGCGGAAAAGTATGACGCCGTGGTCATGGCCATCGGCGCGGATCCCGTCATTCCGAAGGTGCCCGGCTGGGACAAGCCCCATGTCCACTGGGCCCCGGATGTGGAAAACGGCAAATATCCCTGCGGACAGAAGGTCGTGGTCGTCGGCGGTTCCTCCGTGGGCACCGAGGCGGGCATCCACCTGGCCATGGAGGGCAAGGAAGTCGTCGTGATCGATATGGACAAGAATTGCAGCCTTGTGAATACCGGCGCTGAGTACATCCTCACCAAGCTCATGGAGGAGCATCATGTGCGCCGGGAGCTGGGCTGGAAGCTGCTGGAGATCCGGGACGACCGGGTGATCGTTCAGAACGCGGACAGCGGAGAGCTGTGGGAGATCGAAGCGGACACCGTGCTTTTCGCCGTGGGCATGAAGCCCCGGAGTCAGGAGGCCTGGAAGTTCCTGGGCTGCTGCCCGGAGAGCAATTTCTTCGTGATCGGCGACTGCCAGGCTTCGGGCGACGTGCGGGATGCCGTTCACGGAGCCTTCGAGTCCCTGCGCTATTTCTGAAAAGCACACAGACTGGAAACAGGAGGTCATTGAAATGCTGGAGCTTGACAAACGCTTTTATCCCTTTCCGAAAAAGGACAACAAGGTGAACTGGGCGGGCTACGCGCCCTATCGGATGGAATTCTTCAACGACGATTCCTTTGTTCCCGACGTCAGTTTTGGCCAGGGCTTCCTGGTGGCGACGAGGGTGGGGACCATGGACATCCCCCATATCCACGACGGGGCTCACAACTTCTTCGTATTTACGGGAGCGGATCTTGCGAATATCTTCGAGTCGGAATTTGAGGTGGCCTTCTGTATCGGCGACACGGCCCAGTCCATGGAGATCTACAACATCACGAAGCCCTCCATCGTCTGGGCGCCCGCCGGCGTGTTCCACAGCCCGGTCTACTTCAAGAAGGTGAAGCGCGGCATCAATACCATGCTTCAATATGTGGGCACCACCATCGGAAGGGTCTATCCCAGAGAGGACTCCAGCGGCAACGAGGAATGGATCTATGAAAAGGACAAGATCCGCTACTGCGTAAAGGATCCCGCCAGCCCCTGCACCTTCTGCGGCCTTTGCTTCACCGATCCGGACCAGACGGAGGAGGACGTCCGCAAGTATATGGAGCCGTTTTACAAAAACGCCTCCACTGTGGGGAAGTATAAACACTGCATCGTGGAGCTGCGAAAGGATTACCACACCCTGGGCGATGCCGTGATGAATCCCCGCTGTGTATTCAAGGGTAAGGAGGACATGCCGAACACCGTCCAGCAGTTCAGCTTCAACATCATTACGAAGCCCTGCGAGCTGGGGGATGAGCAGCCGGTCAGCAACGGGCAGGCAGCGGAGTTCCTCTGGTTCTCGGGCTGTGATGTGGTGGAGCCGTGGGAGACCTTTGACGCCGAAATCGAGGTCATGCTGGGCGACGATCCCGAACACATGAAGCCCATAGTCTTCACGAAGCCCGGCATGGTCATCGTGCCACCCGGTACCTGGCGGGGGAAGATCACGGTCCGCCGGGCGGGGAAACCCATCTGCTTTATCCCCTTCTATCCCCACGATAAAAAGCGCTACCGGCTGACCCAGGAGACGGTGAACGGCAGGAAGGTCCTCGTTTACAACGACGAGACCACCATAACCGATCCGACCCCCGGCGACGAGCTGTTTTTGCAGATGAAGCGGACGAAATAAGGACTGATTCCGCTCCGCAGGACCCGTATCTTCAAAAAGGCGAAAAGGAGGAGGCCATCCCAGGCGGATGGCCTCCTCTCAGCTGTTGCCGGCTGCAGGGCGCCGGCGTCAGATGAACTTCACGGTCTCTTCCATTGCTTTCCGCTTCCCGTGCAGATGCGCGGGATGGCTTTTGTCCGACGGATACCCCAAAGCGAGCATCAAAACCAGCACATGAGCTGCGGGCAGGTCAAAGGCTTCGATCACATCCCGGGAATCAAAGCCCCGGATCCAAAGGCTGTGAACTCCCAGTTCTTCCGCTTCGAACATCATACTGGCGGCAACCGAGCTGGCGTCCTGCTCGCCGCAGTTATACGCCTCATAATTCCTGTCCCCCGGATTCTTCCAGACGGTCTCTTTGTCGTAACATACCAGGAGCGCCAGCGGGCAGCCATACAGGGAGGCTTTTGTGCTGATCGCTTTTTCCATGGCTTCCCTGCTCCGGATCACATAGATCCGCTGCGGCTGATAATTGCAGCCTGTGGGTGCGATCCTGCCGGCTTCGAGGATCTGCGCGAGCTTCTCCTCTTCCACAGGCCGCGAACTGAAATAACGCTCTGAATACCGGTTCCTCGCTAGTTCCATAAAGGTCATATGTATCCCTCCGTGATTCGCTTTTTCCGAAAAGCCGGATTTCCGGAAGCTGCTGATCGGCGTATGCTTCATTCCTGAACGCTTCGCTTCAGCGGTATTCCCACAAGCCGGGATCTATCGGTATTCCGATATTGTCTCTGCGCCTCGTTCCGCTTCTCTTTCAGGGCCCGCAGGCTTCTGTCATGTTGTCCTTTCGTGACAGCACCCGCCGAAGGAAAGCCTCCCGGGATCAGCGATGCCGGTAGACCGCCTTGCCGAGGGCGAACAGTTTTCCGGAGAAGCTGCCCGGCGTCAGTTCCGAAACAGCCTCCGCATAGATCTCCATCCGGCTGTCCATGAGGTCGATTATGGAAAGGAGCTCGCTTTCCGCGCACTGCGGCTCCACTGCGGCCCCGTATTCCGGCTGGCCATGATGGGAAAGGATCAGGTGCTGCAGGAGCATCGTCTTTTCTTCCGCCATCCCCTGCTCATGCGCGATCTCCGAAACCTCCTGCGCGCCCATGTAAAGGTGGCCCAGCAACAGGCCCGGAGCAGAATAATCCGTGACCAGGCCGAGTTCCGAACGGACCATTTCGCGTTCCTTACCGAAATCATGGAGAAAAGCGCCGGCCAGCAGCAGGCTCCTGTCGATGACCTCCCTGTACAGTCCGGCCAGGAAGTCTGCGGCTCTGAGCATATTGAGGGTATGCATCAGGAGGCCGGAACGGAACGCGTGATGCACGCTCTTGGCCGCCGGGATCGTAAGGAACGAATCGAGGTGCCGCTCCAGCATGGTCTGGCAGAGCGACCTGTATTCCCCGTCTTCTATGGAGGCTAGGATCTCCCTTACCTCATTAAGCGCCGATCCGGCATCTATCGGGGCGGAAGGGACCAGCTCCGCGATATCATAATGATCCCCTTCCTGCGCCGGACGGATCCGGTGGATGATGAACTGCAAAGATCCGTTATATTCAGTGACTTCGCCCCGGATGAGCATGACCTTGCCGCTGTCCTCCCCGGTCAGGGGACCGGAATAGTTCCAGATCTTCGAGTCCAGCTCCCCCGTCGCATCCTGGATCCTGGCGCTGAGGAACGGGCTTCCGTTCGACGAGGTCTTGCAGCGGATGTCCTTAAGGATATAGAAGCCCTGGAGCTGCTGTCCAGGAACCATGTCTGCAATGCGGATGTTCTGCTCCATAACGATTCCTTCCCTTGTTTCTTTTAAGCAGTCGTTCCGAATATTGGCTCTTCAAGGCAAGTATAGTGCATCTTTCGCTGTAAATAAAGAGGCAAAGGACGGCCTTTTTCAAAGTCTGTCCTCAATTGTGATTGAGCGGTGAAGAAAAAAAAGGAAGGCACCATCCGGGAAGCCGACCTCAGCCCGGAGCGCCCGCAGCAGGAGGAGCGGGAGAGGGTAAGAGATCCCTACGAGATGGGCATGGACAGGGACGACGATCTGATCATTTAGGCGGCCCGGGCCCATGGAGCCGATTCTCCTGGGCTCTCCGGGATACGCAGCAGCAAAACCGCCCCGAGCCCGCGAGAACGGTCCCATCGAGGAGCCAAAGAGAAGCCTTGAGACCGCGTCACGCAGCCTTTCAACTCCCTCCCTGCGGCATAGGTTCTCAGGCGTATACTTCCCCATCGGAAGCACCGAAGCCCGCACGGGCGGCGGAGACCGGATCCCCATGGACACCGCGGCAGTGATCGTCAGCGACCGGACGTATGCCCCTGTCCGCTATCTGGCAGAATTCTTCGGCTACGACGTCGGCTGGGACGGCGCTTCAAGAACGGTTCTGATCGGCTGACCCGCCGCTTGTTACACAATTGTAAGGTCATTTATACCCCAGGTATATTTACAGAGGCCCTTTGGGGTGGTATAGTATCGCAGAAATTCAGGGCAAAGCCCGGAAAGGAAAGAGATATGCTGGTCGTTCGCTTTTTTTCACGCAAAAGCAATATGGGACAGCACATGCCGGGCAGTTTTCGCGCGGATTCTCTTTCTGCACGCTCATATAAGGCAGAGCGGGACGTCTCTATAGTCTCGTAGTACCCGGCAGACCGGATGATCCATGCCGCTTGTCTTGTATGAGGCAAGCGGCATTTTTGCACCCATCGGAGGATCGGCCCCTCTTTCCGGCACCCTCCTTCTCTCCCCTGCCGAAGCCCGATCCACTCCGAAACCGTCTCCGCACATGCAGCAGACCAAACGGGCAAGCCGGCCCATGCGCAGACGATGAAAGGGTCTCGGGCCGATCCGGCGCTCCCGCTCTGTCTTTTTCGATGTCGAGCCGCTCCGACGCATAGGAAAGCGAACGGCGGCATATCTGAGTCTTAATTCCTTAGGAGGTGATAATCCAAGCTATGACAGCAATACTCCATCTCGGCATCCTTTTCTTAGCAAAGATCCTGGACAATGCCCTCGGTACTTCAAAGACGATCCTGATCCAGCACGGGAAATGCATCCTGGCGGGTGTGACCCTTGCCGTATCCAACTATATCGGGTATCGCGTGACAAAGCAGGTCGTGACGGCGGACGGGAGCCTGGCTATGATCGCCGTTTCCGTCGCCAGCGGCTTCGGCTGCTGCCTTGCGATGGCCGTCAACAAGAAGCTCTCCAAAGACAGGCTCTATGTGAATATCCTGATGTCGGACAACAAGGAGGCCATGCAGGCGCTCAGGGATTTTCTTGCCGCAAATCACATCACCAACGTAGCTGCCGACAGCTATACGCGGGACTGGAACACCAAGACGATCACCGTGACCGCTTATGCACAGACCAAAGCGGAGAGCGAGCTCATCAACTCGTATATCAGCCGAAGCCCGCAGAAGATCAAGCGCGTCGTTCAGAAGTAACAGATACGCTGCTTCTTTTCGCAGACAGATTCCGGGCTTTCTGGGCCGCTTTTGCTTTGACACGGTTATTCGCTCATGATATACTGAATCATAATATTCTTTGTCAGCACGCGATGAGCGGGAAAGGAGAAATCATATGTTCAGAACAGCGTATACGAAACTGACGCCCGAGTACATTCAGAAAAAGCTGGCGGGCGCGCCTGCGCCGATCCAGGCGGGGGCCGGTCCCAAGCTGGCGGGAACTTCTCTCACCATCGTAACGGACAAGGGGCCCAGGCTGGACTATCGTTTCCGGAAGGGCAAGCTGCAGCTTTCCATCGACGGAGGCGCACCCACGGAGACCGCATATGGGGCTTCCGAGCTGCGCGGTCTGCTTCTGGTCAGCTGCCTCCTGCCTGAGACCGGGACCTCCTTCCACCTGATCCTGGACCGGAAAACCGGGCTGGCCACCGTATTCGAGGTGTGGTTCAGCGATCCGGCCTGCCCGGAAGCCCGGGAATCCCGGCGGGAAGTCTACTTCGGCTACGCTGCCGGAAAGGGCAAGGCGCCGACAGCCCGGCACGGCTTTACCAACCGCTTTGAAAACAAAGGCATCGTCTGGACGGACGACTGCGGGGAAAAGCTGCTGATCGTCTCCAATTCCTGCTATTACTCCACCATGGTGCAGCTCACCGCGCCGGACGGCGGCATCACCGTCGCCTTCCCTTCCGACTACATCAAGATCAACGACGAGCAGTTCATCTATGCCAGGAACGAGGCGGAGTTCTCCGGCACCTTCGTTCTGGCTGCCATCGACCTCTTCCGCATGGAGGAAGTGGGCACGCGCCTGGGCTTTGACGAAAAGGACGCTCTGGACTGGCGCATCTTCTCCGCCAAGGGCGAGATGGCCGGTCAGCTGGCCACCTTCAGCAAGTTCACGGACTACGGCGGCAAAACGAATCCGGAAGTCTTCCCCCAGGCGGTCAAGGAGGGCGAGGGACTAAAGAAGGGCGACCGGGGGATCTACCGTGTCCACGGCCAGTATCCCGACATCACGGAAGCGGAGGCCAAAAACGCGGGGAAAAAGCCCCACGCCTTCCCCATCGTAGACGAGACCATCATGCCCTCCGGCAACTCCATGCCGGACAGCCACTACCTCATCGGCAGGGAGATCACCCTGCGCATGGACAACGGACCGGCCTGGCAGTACCAGTTCACCGGGCTCAGTACCCTGCGCTGGCGGGAGGTAGGCAAGCGTGCCTGGCACGACGAGACCTACAAATCCTTTGAGCCGGACGAGGACCTCATCATGTTCGCCCATGTGCAGACCGGCTCGGACTACGGCCGGGGCATCACCGCCGCCGTGGACTTCCGCAACGGCCTGGCCACCGTGTTCCACTCCAAGATCGGCAACGGCTACGCCAACCGGGAAGTGGGCTACGATCTGTACTTCGGCGTGATGGAATCAGAGGGGATCACGCCCCCCGAGCGGCTGCGCCACACCCGCACCACGGACCTGGTGGGCCAGGCCTTCACCTGGAACTACTCCGGCGGCGAGAACGGGCTCACCTCCATGCATGTCTACACCTCCCCCTGGGCCTATTCCTGGACGATCTATCTGGACGATCAGAACGGCGGCATGGTGTGGTCCTCCCCCTGCGAATACGTGAAGCTCCGCAGCGACTGCTACATCATGAGCTGGGTGGAGGAGACCTCCGCCGGCGGCCAGGGCACGGTGCTGATGAACCTGCGCACTATGCATGACTGCGGCATCTTCTACGGCCTCGGCTTCGGGGAGGCTAAGATGACCAGCATGTCCTCCATCGGCGCCTTCGGCCGGAACGCGGGGAAGCTGGATATCCTGAAATACTATACGCCCTGACAGGCATGGATAATCGTGAAGGGGGACGGAAATCCCCCTTCACGTCGTATCCCTGCAAAAACACAGAGAAAGGCTGGAAAAATGAGCAGATTTGCCGCCCTTGAATCAAGAACGCCCTGCTGGGACACGCCGGTCATGATCGAGGCGCACATCAACGGCGTGCGCTCCAAGATGTATAATCCCAACATTCCCACCGAGTACGGGGAGATCACGGCAGAGGCCATCCGCTGCTGGGAGGCCGGCGCAACGGCCATCCACGCCCACAACACAAACATCGCCCTTCACGGGAGAGAGGCCGCGGACGACTACCTGAGATCCTGGAAGCCCGTGCTGGAAAAATACCCGGACGTCTTCTGGTATTCCACGGGCTCCGCCCTGGACCCCTTCGATCCGAAGGCATGCGGGCTGGAGCATGCGGAGTTCCTCGCCCGCGAAGCGAACATGGAGGTCTGCGTCGTGGACCCCGGCTCGGTCAATCTGGTCCTCGCTTCCGATGAAAAGGGAGACCTGAGCGGGATCCCCTACAACAACGATAACGCCGTTATCAACCGGCAGGTGGCCTTATGCCAGCGGAATCAGCTCGGCTGCGTCTGGGGCGTGTATGAGACGGGATACCTCCGCACCGCGCTGCATTACGTTAAGCACGGCAGATCCCCCAAGGGCTCCACGATCGACCTGTATTTCATCGGGGACTACGGCCTGACCGCCATGCAGCCCGTCAACACTGCCGGCGCGCCTCCGACGGTGGAAAGCCTGTACTACTACCTGGATATCCTGGAGCGTTCGGAGGTGAAGCTCCCCTGGTTCATCTCCGTATGGGGCGCAGGCAGCCAGCTTGAGGGAGAGCATTATGAGCTGCTTCGGCGCGCCATCGAATTGGGCGGGCATATCAAGACCGGGCTTGAGATGCATTTCGATCCCCAGGATAAGCCCGGGAACCTGGACCTGATCCGGCAGGTCCGGGACATCGCGCGGGATGTGGGGCGGCCCATCGCGTCCCAGGCCGAAGCACGAAAGCTCTACGGTCTGGCATAGGGGTATTCCGGCCGCCGGAAACCGCAGCGGGGGCCGCCCGCCCCCGGGCTCCGGGGAGATGGCTTTATAAACACAGACGACAGACCCTGCCGGCTTTGACTGTCCGGCAGGGTTAAGGCAATACCGCATAATCAGCCCCGCGATCTCCCGAATATGGTTGCATCGGCCATTTCACTTGTATATAATTCATTGTGGAGCAATAGAAACTGTACGGGGTGACGCCGAAGGACGCGCCCCTTCGCCCCGGTCCCGCAGACGGATCGGCAGACTGCAAAGGAGGAGTGAGACAGGGATGTATCCGTTCAAAGCCATTACCCCACGCATCCAGCGCCAGCGGGAAGCCATCCGCAACCGCGTGATCCGGCTGGACTCCGAGCATGCCATGCTCGCCACGGAGGCCCGCAAAAAAGACCTGAACACCATTCCCATCATCCAGAGTGCCCGCCAGCTCCAGTATTTGGCCGAGAACCTGACGCTGCGGGTGGAGGACGACGACGTTCTCGTGGGCAACCGCGGGCGCTATATGAGCAGTCATCCCCATCACCCCGAAGCCAGTGAGGGCCTGGGCTTCATCATCGAAGGCATCGACAAGGGCGAGTGGACCCTGCGGGAGGACGGCCTGTACCACAATCCCGAAACCGAAGACCTGCGGCTCTGCGCCTCTCCCGAGGACGTGGAGAACATCCGCAGCATACAGGATTTCTGGAAGGGCCGCACCTTTGACTGCTGCGGCGACGGCTGGGCCCCGGAAGGGCTGGAAGAGCTCAAGCAGCTGGGCGCTACCAAGCACAGCATCTTCATGAAGCACCTGATCGGCTGCCGCCCCGGGCACCTGATCGCCGGACACCACAAGATCATCAACGTGGGCTACGGCGCCATCCGGAAGCAGGCGCAGGACTGGCTGGACGCCCATTATGGCAACATCATGGGGGACGACTCCCGGAAGTATCTGTTCTACTCCGCCGTGGTCATGAACTGCGACGCCTGCACCACCTACATCCGCCGCTACGGCGACGCGGTGCTGGAAAAGGCCAAAACATGCGCCGACCCCGCCCGCAAGGCGGAGCTGGAGAAGATGGCCGACGGTCTGTACTGGATCTCCGTAAATCCGGCCCGCACCTTCTGGGAGGCCTGCCAGGCATCCCTCATGTATACGCTGCTGATGTACGCCAACAACTGTGTGGCCTTTTCCATCGGGCGGTTCGACCAGTTCACCTATGCCCAGTACAAGCACGACATTGAAAACGGCCTTCTCACCGAGGACCAGGCCCAGGAGATCGTGGACGCCTATTTCCTGAAGGTCAACAATCTCTATGCGGGCGGCCCCCAGCTCCTCGTCCACATGATCGGCGCCAACAGCTATCAGCACACCACCATCGGCGGGCAGCTGAGCGACGGGACGGACGCCACCAATCCCATCAGCTACATGGTGCTGGAATCCATCGCCCGCCTGAAGCTCCATGACCCCACCATCTCCATGCGCGTCTGCAAGACCACGCCCAAGGAATTATGGGAGCTGGCCATCGAGACCACGAAGCTGGTGGGCGGCCTGCCCCTGTTCCAGAACGACGACGTGATCATCCCCGGCCTCATGCGGGAGAACGGCTACACCCTGGAGGACGCCAGGCAGTATGCCATACTGGGCTGCCAGGAGATCGTGGGACCCGGCATGGAGTATCCCTGCTCCAACGGCAACACGGCCCCCTATTCCAGCCTGAACTACGGCGTCGTATTCGACATGGCCATCAACGACGGCCGCAACCCCTTCAACGGCGCCCAGAGCCGCCTGCACACCGGCTTCCTGTATGAGATGAACTCCATCGAGGAGGTCCGGGAGGCCATGAAGAAGATGGTGGATTATCTCATGACCCTCCAGGTCTCCATCGACAACTACACGGACCTTCTGCAGCAGTACCACGGCACAGAGGTGCTCATCTCCATCAGCATGGAGGGCTGCATGGAGTCCGGCAAGGACTGCACCTGGGGCGGCTGCAAATACAATTCCTACGGCGGCACGGCCACGGGCCTTGCCACCATCGCAGACAGCCTGACCGCCATCAAGTACATGTGCTTCGACAAGAAGCGCTGCACCACCCGGGAGCTTTACGACGCGGTGATGGCCAACTGGGAGGGCTACGAGGTCCTGCGCCAGCAGATCATCCACGAGGTCCCTCACTACGGCAACGCCGATCCCTATGCGGACATGGAGATGAAGTGGATCGCCGACACCTATTACAATGCCTGCAAGCTGTGTTACAGCACCCGCACCGACAACTACAAGGCGGGCATGTACGGCGCTTCCGACCACGTCACCCAGGGCTACACCACCTGGGCCACGCCCGACGGGCGGAAGACGGGCCAGCCCATTGCAGATGCGGCTTCCCCGGTGCAGGGCCGCGACCGGAACGGCCCCACGGCGGTGTTCGAATCCTCCGTATGCTACGACCACACCAAGTATATGGACGGGCTTGCGGTGAACCTGAAAATCCATCCCTCGGCCCTCAACGGCGAGGACAGCTCCGAAAAGCTGCGGGAGATGACCTACGCCTACTTTGCCAGCGGCGGCATGGAGGTGCAGTACAACGTGGTCTCCGCCGACGTGCTGCGCGCGGCCCAGAAGGCGCCGAAGGAATACAAGGACCTGATCGTGCGGATCGCGGGTTACAGCGCCTACTTTGTGGAGCTTAGCACGGACTGTCAGAATGACCTGATCTCCCGGACGGAGAACAACCTGTAACAGAAGCACTGAGCCGGGAACGGCTCAGCAAGTGAAAAAGACGCGACGGGCAGAGGATCCTCTGCCCGTCGTATGCTTATCCGTTCTTTTTGGAAGCCTTTTTCTTTTTGTCTTTCTTTTTCTTGTCCTTCGCCGGTTTCGGAACGTAGTCCTCCGGAAGCTCCTTCAGCAGTTCTTCCCGATATTTCGCAAAGGCGGCCAGCCGTTCCTCCGTCACTTCCGGATACTGGGGGTCCATATCCTTCAGCGTGGCCAGAATGATCTCGGAAACCACATAGCGCATATACCACTTGTGGTCAGCCGGGACGACATACCAGGGGCAGTGTTCCGTCGATGTGGCGTTGATCGCGCTTTCAAAGGCCTCCTGGTAGGCGTCCCAATAGGCCCGCTCCTCATAGTCGCTGCCGCTGAATTTCCAGTTCTTCTCCGGCTCTTCGATGCGGGACAGGAAGCGCTTGGCCTGCTCCTCCTTGGACACATTGAGGAAGATCTTCACGGTGCGCACATTGTTTCTGTAAAGATACTCCTCAAAGTTCCGGATGTCCTCGTACCGGTGCTTGATGACTTTGTCGAGATCGATGCGCCGGGCGTTGACCTGGGAACGGTAGAGCTCCTTCACCTTGCCGATGAGCACGTCTTCATAGTGGGAACGGTTGAAGATGGCGATCTCCCCCTTGGCGGGCACCTGCGCCGCCACGCGCCACAGATAGTCATGGGCCAGCTCGTCGGAGCTGGGCGCCTTGAAGGCGGCCTCATGCACGCCATGAGGGGAAAGGCAGGTCAGCACCGCGCGGATCGTGCCGTCCTTTCCTGCCGCATCCATCGCCTGGAAGAGGAAGATGACCCCCTCCTTCTTCTCGGCATACAGCTTTGCCTGCAGCTCGTCAATGCGCCGGTTGTTCTCCGCCATCTTCGCTTCCGCGTCCTGGCGGTCAACGCAGAGGCTGGTTTCATCGGTTGAGCACTTGGAGAGCTTAAAGGGATGGTCGCCGTCATAACAGTATTTCTTGAATGGCATATCGATTACCTCACATTCCATGATTCCACGCATCTTTATTGCAGGGCCAATCGCGGCATCGCACTGGGGCGTCATTTCGGTTTTCTATACCATACCACAACATGATGAAAAGCGAAAGATGTTTCCTGGATCTGCCGTATACTTTTTCCCGAAAAGGGCGCGGCGATCACGATCCTCACCGCTCGGGCAAACTGCCGCGTCGAGAGCCGGTGAGCTGCCGGCAGCTTTGTCCGGGACCCTGCCGCAGGCACTGATAAACAGCGTCATTTTTCTTTTTACTTGTCTTGTTACGTTCCTTGCTCCAACGACAGCATGATGGTCTCCGGCGGCACGCTCTACATCTGCGACAATTTCTCCCGGAAGGTGTTCACCATCCCTGTGGACTGATCCTTTGACAGGCAAAAACCGCGTTCGTTCCAGCTGTGCGCCGGAACGAACGCGGTATTCTTTATTTGGCGTTTTTTCCCTTCGCCTCTCCCCCGCCGCCGAAACGCCGGCGGCAGCCGCGGGAAAAGCCTGTCAGCTGACGGTAAAGACGATGGTGAGCCGCTTTGCGAAATTCAGCTCGGTGGAGCTGTAACCGTCGAAGAAGCGCAGCTCATAGGTGCCGGGCTTGTCGGGAGCGGCGATGGTGACGGTGCCGCTGCCCACGCCCGGGCTCTGGTAGTTGGTCTTATACTGGTTGGAGGCCGCGCCTTCTTCCGCGACGCAGATCCACGCGCTGTGCTCCACCAGCCATTCCGTCACCCCGCTGTAGGAAACCACGATATCCTCCCCCGGGGCATAATTCTTCTTGGGGATCGACATGGAGACGTTCTTCGTCAGCTCACTGTGCTTCACGGTGAAGGGGATGGAGAGTCGCTTCACCAGATTCAGCTCGGTGGAGCTGTAACCGTCGAAGAAGCGCAGCTCGTATTCCCCCTCGTCAAAAGGAGCGGCGATGGTGACGATGCCGCTGCCCACGCCGGGGCTCTGATAGTTGGTCTTATACTGGTTGGAGGCCGCGCCCTTCTCCGCGACGCAGATCCACGCGCTGTGATCCGCCAGCCACTCCGTCACCCCGCTGTAGGAAATGACGATGGGTTCCTCCGGCGCAAAGAGCGTCTTATCCACATGCAGCTCCACGTTCTTTGCCAGCTCGCTGTGCTTCACGGTGAAGGGGATGGTGAGGACTTCCACCAGGTTCTCCTCGGTGGAGCTGTAGCTGTCAAAGAAACGCAGCTCATACTCCCCTTCGTCAAAGGGTGCGGTGATG
Source organism: Oscillospiraceae bacterium (assembly GCA_902795345.1). Classification (GTDB taxonomy): domain Bacteria; phylum Bacillota; class Clostridia; order Oscillospirales; family Oscillospiraceae; genus UBA1774. The sequence goes on along the minus strand of CADBKO010000031.1, from coordinate 7,812 downwards.
GTGACGGTGCCGCTCCCGACGCCCGGGGTCTGATAGTTGGTCTTATAGTGGTTCGAGGCCGCGCCCTTGTCCGCGATGCAGATCCATGCGCTGTGATCCACCAGCCATTCCGTCACCCCGCTGTAAGAAATGACGATGGGCTCCTCCGGCGCATAAAGCGTCTTCGGCACGCTGAGCTTCACATTCTTCGTCAGCTCCGGCCTTTCCACGGTGAAGCGGATGACGGTGCTGCGGTCAAAATTCTCCTCCGTGGAGGAATAACCGGAGAAAAACCGGATCTCGTAGGTCCCGTCGTTGTAGGGCGCTTTGATGGTGACGGTGCCGCTGCCCACGCCCGGGCTCTCATAATTGGTCTTATACTGATTGGACGGCGCATCCGCATCCGCAACGCAGATCCAGGCGGATGCGTCCACCTGAGCCTGGGAAACGCCGGAATAGCTGATGACGATGGGCTCCTCCGGTGCAAAGCGGGTCTTGCTGACGCTGAGCTGGACGCTGTTTCCCTTCGTCGCAGGCACGGCGGGAAGCTCGCCCCGGCCGCTGCGCTCCTGGGGATCCGCCGGGGCGTTGTAGCCCTTGCCGGTGTCGTAGGGTCCGGAGGCGCCGCCTTCGCCGGAAGAACTGCCGCCGCCGGAGCCGCTGCCGGAACCGCCCTGGTTCTCATAGACGGTCTTGCCGTCCACATAGAGGCTGTCCCTGTTGGGGTCCGCGCCGTCGGTGACGAGCCTGCCATGGTCAGAGCCCGCGGTCACGCCGCTGCCGGAAACGGTGCCGGACAGGGTGACGGAGGAGGGCCCGCCGTCCTCCTCCATGGAGGAGCGGACGACGATGGTATAAGTAGCGCCCTGCTCTCCGGCAGGGATGCTCACCTTGCGGACGGCGGAGGCATCCTCCACGTTCATGGACACGGAGGAGGCCGTGGTGGTGACGCTGGCGGTCTGCTCATTCTCCGTCAGCTCCACGGTGAATTCCCCGGAGCCGTTGTGCCGGACGGAATAGTTGTGGCCCGGCAGCCAGATGGTGGTCTCTGCGGCGGGCATGCCGTTTTCATCCAGCAGGACGCCGATATTGTACATGGGATAGGCGTCCTGCCGGTAGACGGTCGCGCTGCCGTCCCGGATCTCCGCCACGACGGAGCCATATTCGTCATAGACCGTGCTGTCGTCGCTCACGGTCATGAACAGCATGTTGGAGGTGATGACGGCGCCCTTCCGGTTCTGCCAGCCCTGGAAATAGTCGCTGTATGGGATGTGGGAGATATCGCCGTTGGAGCTGGACCAAATCATGTCATAGGTGATGGGATAGCTCCAAGCGGTATAGTTCCCGCCGCTCCCGGTCAGGGTGATGTAACAGTAGTCCATGGGATAATTGGGGTCATAGACGAGCACGTGGGTTTCGGAAGAACTGACCTCCACCACGTCGTAGCCCATAATGGCATGGCCGCCCTCCGGGCCCCAGACGCACACCAGCACCGGCGCTTTCCCGCTCTCGCGGGATTCCTTCACCGCCGCCACGAGCTCGCCCAGGTCGTTCATATGCCTGCTTTTGACCTCATTCAGGTCTTCGGAGAGCTGGGTCACATGGAGCGCTTCGATGAACTGGGTCAGGGTGAGAGACAGGGTCTTGTTGCGCTCCGTGACGCTCAGGTACCGGGGCGCTGCAGCCCTATTGTTGAAGTCGCTGGGGCTGATGCCGTTGCCGTATTGATACAGAATGCCGGCGGTGGACACCATGCCGTAGCAGTTGCCGCCCCAGGTGCCGAATGTCTCGTACATGACCTGGGCGTCGATCTCATTGCCGTAGATCAGGCGGAATATCTCGATGGGGATACAGTAGGGATCGGGATAGGAAAACGCCTCGCGGGTGTTGGCGAAGGAATAGGAAAGCTGGGCGAGGATGTCGTTGGCCGGTTCCGGCACCTGGCCGTCGTACATGGCGTTGTAAGCGATCTGGCAGGCTTCGTCCCGGGTCACGGGCTGGGAGGGATCGAAGTTGGAGATGCCGTTATACAGCTGCTCCACGGAGGCCAGGCTGGCGACGTTCGTGGCCCAGCCGCTGCCCTGCATGCCGCTCTTCACGGCGTCGTAGCCCAGGCCGGTGAGGAGCATCTTGCTCCAGGCCGTGCCGGTGAGCTTGCCCTCGGGGTTGAAGGTGCCGTCCCCCAGACCCGCGACGATCTCATTGTAGGCGCAGTAGGCAACATATCCGGCATACCAGGCATTGGGGCGGACGTCGCTGAAATCCGCGGCGCCGTCGGGGGATCCGCCCAGGATCTTGGTGAGGATGGTGCTTGCCTGGGCTCTGGTCAGGGTCTCCTTGGGGCGGAAGGTCCCATCCTCGAAGCCGTTGATAATGCCTTCCCGGGAAAGCACCGCCACCGCTTCCTTGTAGGTGATCTCATCCTTGTCCTTGTAATTCAGGTCTACCGCGCTAACTGGCACCGCCAGGGACAACAGGAGAGTCAGGGCCAGCAGCAGGGTCATCAGCCGCTTTTTCATCGTTCATCCTCCTTATATTCTGCTTGGTCTTTTTTACATTATCATAAATCCCGAGAATAGTCACCCTTTTTTATGTTCTTTCTCGCCGTCTCGTATTCTTGACAGCTTTCCAAACGAGGCTGTATACTACATTTAAGGAATGGAGGTGTCCCGATGAAAAAAGTCATCGTTCTCTGGTCCAGTCCCAATGCCGACGGGCTCACTGCCGCCGCCAAGGACCGGGTGCTGGCAGGGCTCCGCGCCGGAGGCGCCGAGGCCCGGGAAGTCCAGCTCAACAAGCTGAAAATCGAACAATGCCGCGCCTGCGGCAGCGGATGGGGCACCTGCCGCACCAAGGGCAGCTGCATCCTGGAGGATGATTTTTCCGCCCTCTACGACGCTCTGGCCCAGGCGGACGGCATCGTTTTCGTCACCGCCGTGTATTTCCACGACCTGACGGAATGCTTCAAGACCTTCCTGGACCGGCTGCGCCGCTGCGACGCCTTCACCGCCCGCAGGCTGGCGGACAAGCGCTGCCTGCTGGTCGCCTGCGCCGGAGGCACGGGCCAGGGCACCAGCGAATGTCTGAGCCGCCTGGAATACACCATGAAGCACATGAATATGCGCGCCTATGACCGGCTTCCGGTGAACCGCTTCAACCGGGATTATATGCTCCCCGCGCTGGAAGCGGCGGGCAGCACGTATGCCTAAAGGCTGGAGACGGGCTTTGACATGTATTACTGACGACAAAAAGGCGGAGCGTTTCGGCGCTCCGCCTTTATTTATTCAACCTATTATTCAACCGCGAGCAGGTCCTATTTGCTCACGCATGGTGCGTCTCGATCTCGCCGCCGTTTTCCAGGGTCTTCCCTTCCAGCAGCAGCAGCTTTTCCGCCAGCAGGCGGGCAAAGCCCCCGATCACGGCGCTCATGGCGATCAGATCCTCGGTCCGTTCCGTTGCGACCTCGCTGCCATCCTCCTCATGCAGGAGGATGGGGCCCGCCATTTCCTTCACCTGATCGGCAAAAGCCTTGGCTGCGATGCCATGCCGCCGGGCAAAGACGGCATAGGTCTCGCGTATTTCCTCCTTGCTCTGCCCCATGGGGATCAGGTGGGTGATCATGCTGAGGCTCAGGCTCTTTCACCGGCTCGGGCATCACCTTGGTGCGCACATAATTGTTGATGGTGGCGGCAGTGATGAATTGTTCCTCTTTCAGCTCGGGGGGCAGATAATCCAGATAACGGCGCAGAAGATCGATCAGCTGATTCATATACAGGCCGAAATCGGGGATCTCCTCCCAGGCCGGGAGGCGGAAGTTTTTCAGGTATTTTTCCCACCGGCGCAGTTTTCCGGCGACCAATTCATTGCAGTACGTCATTTTCTCGCTTCCTCTCTGCCTCGGATTATAGCACTGCTTTTAATATTCCTCAAGAGGAATCGGCTTCTTTTTCCCGCAGATATTGTACGAGGGGCAGCATTTCTAGTGTCGGCCATTAGCTGACTTGGGGCTGCCGGTCATTCCGGCAGCCCCAAGGTGGTTCCATGCTTTACTTCCGCAGCTGCGCCGCCTTCTCCGGGTCATAGGGCGCCCGGCGGATGACACAGCCGAAATTGGTGCAATAGCTGCAATTCTGATAGTCCTGCTCCGTCTCGAACAGGAGGCCGGAGGAGCTGGCCAGGGGCGACATGAAATGGTTCTCTCCCAGAACGGCCCCGGTGTCCCCCGTCACGTCTCCCAGGAGGCGGAAAACCTTATCCTGCTCCGCCAGAGGCCACTCCGGCAGGCTGCCGGGATTCAGCACCGCGGTCTTTCCCAGGTGATAGCGCTCCGTGAGCGCCGCCGTCATCTTCCCGGTCACCGCGTTCAGGGCGCCGATGCAGAAGGCCAGCAGGGCCCGGCGCAGCTCGTCGTCCCCCTCGTAGTCCACCCCGGCGATCTCCGGGCCGCAGGTGGCAACGTAGGCGAAGGCCCGGTGCAGCTTGCCCAGCTGCCCGTCCAGCACGGGGCTGGACATTTCCTCTCCCCCCACGGCGGTGACATGCCCCTCCGAGTCGTGGCTCACCTCCACGCAGGCGGCCACGGCCCGGGGCCGGACCACGGCGCGGCATCGCTCCAAAAGCCTTGCCACCGCCGGGCTGTCCACGTCACCGTGGTAAAATTTCCCGTCCCGCAGCATGTCCAGGTCGGGCACATAATCGGTTTCCAGAAATACGAAGCGTTCCATCATTCCGGACGCGCCTCCTTTCATTTCCTATGCAGGATAGCACTTTTTTCGATTTCGGGCAAGATTTTTGACAAAAGGTATTGACTCTGCCCTTGGGGGATATGTTAGCTTGAGGCTGAGGTGAGCAAAATGCGCATCAAGGAAGCCGCCCGGAAGACCGGGCTGACGGAGAAGACCATCCGCTATTATGAAAACCGGGGCCTGGTGCAGCCGGACACCGAAGAACGCAACGGCCGCACCTGGCGGGATTATACGGAGGAACACATCCGGCTGCTGGAAGCCGTGGCGATCCTCCGCAAAGCCCAGTTCCACGTGGAGGAGATCGACGCCATCCTGTCCGACCCCGGCAGCATCCCGGAAGTGCTGGACAAGGTGGGAAACCGGGTGGAGGAAGCCTATGAGACTCTGGGGAAGCTGCGGAGCGAGCTGAAACGCGAAAGCGTGCTGGGCGCGCCCGACGCGCTGACCCTGGCCGGGGAGCTGAAGGAGACGGTGAAGCCTCTCTCCCTGCCGCCCCAGGACCTGAAATTCAACTTCAAGGCCCAGGACCGGATTTTGGCGGAGGAACGCTCCCGGGTGAACGGCGCGCCGGTGGGGGCCTTCCGCTTCGGCTGGGTGCAGATCTACCGAGGCCAGGATGTGGAGAAATTCCGGCAGATCCAGCAGCAACTGGCCACCTTCAACGTCAAGTTCCGGGCCTCCAGCTTCACGGCCGGCAACCGCCTGGCAGCCCAGGGGATGGTCAACATGGCAAACGCGCCTTACACGCAGAGATCCCCCACGCCCAACGCGGCGGGCCTGCAGGCAAAGCTGCTCAGCAGCGAGACCATGGACAGCTACACCATCGAAGTTCGGAAGCGGGACGCGGAGAAGGCAAGGACGGCGCTGCGCAGCGCCGGATGAACAAACGCAGAAAGACCGGGCGGCGCCGTGCGTCGCCCGGTTCCCTTTGGATGCCTTCCGCCGTCAGCCGGGTCCTATTCCGGGGGGAACGGCGGTCTCCTCTATCTGACTCGCTCCGATCCCGGCCGGCCGCCGGAGGCTGGGGACATCCGCAGCTAGTATGCGCAGAGGAGCAAAAATCATTCCTGCTCCCCTTCGAGCGCTTCTCCCGCCTTCCGAAGATAACGGCGGATCGTCTCCACCATTTTCTTGTTTTTGAAGGAGGCCTCGATCTCCTCCATATCCACGGTCCGCCCGCTCATGATCCCCTGGATCAGCACTTCCGCATACATGGCTTCCCGGCTGCGCGGGTCCTTCAGATAGGCCAGCAGGTCGATGTTCATCTTCCGGTCGATCCCCTCCACCATGCCGGTGAAAAAGGTGCTGTCCTCCCCGAACAGAGCGCCGATCTCCTCCATGCACCGGAAGCCCTCGATCACATCCTCCATGGGCAGCAGCCTGCGCTCGAAGCCCACCAGGCTGCCGCCGCGGAGAAGCCGGTCCGCCGTGGTGTCCAGCTCGTCGCAGAGGGCCAGCAGGATGCCCGTGTCCGGCAGGGTGTCCCCCGTTTCCCTTAGTTAAAGATATTGTTGGGTATCTCAAGATGTGTCATTCGATTTTGCCGATAAAGCGGTAGAAGATTTCCACTTCCTGTTCCCGGCTTCCGTCCTCACTTTTGACCGCTTCATGGACAAGGATTTTTTCAATCAGCGTATTCAGAAGTTCAGCCGTCAATTCTGTGGGATTGACATACTGTTTCATCAGACCTATCCACTTTTCAGCGTCAACCGCTGTCTGGGCGGCGGTCTCCATCGCTTCGTGAAGCCGTTCAATTTTTACGTCCAATTCTCGCTGTTCGCCCTGATACTTTTCGGACAGCATATTGAAATTGTATTCTGTAATGCGTCCGGCAGACCAGTCCTCATACATTTTTGCAAACAGGGTGTCTACTTCTGCTTTGCGCTTTTCCGCCTTTTTCAGTTCGGCTGTCTGCCGCTTCCTTGCAGTATTGCGTTCCTTGTCGCTGGCGTTAAGTAGCCGTTTCAGAAGTTTGTCCCCATCCTGCTGTGCCAGCACAGACCAGTATTGCAGACGGGAAAGGACATAGGCGTAAAGCACATCATAGCGGATATAGTGCATGGAACACTGGTGCAATCCTTGCCCGTACTTGCTACAATGGTAGTGGGCATAGGGATTTTTGTTCTGGCTGTTCATACCATAGGCCAGCGACCAGCCGCAGTCCGCACATTTTACCAGCCCGGAAAATATCTGTGTTGTGCCGTTCTTCTGCCGTCTGCGCCTGTTGCAAATCTGCTCCTGTACTTGACGGAACACATCTTCGGAAATAATCGCTTCGTGGGTGTTCTCCACACGATACCATTCCTCTTTTGGCTTGCGTACTTTCTTCTTGTTTTTGAATGAAATGTTGGTCTGCTTATTGTGGACGCTGTGTCCGATATAGGTTTCCTCTTTCAGAATACTTTTCACCTGCGCTATCGTCCACGCATAGGCTTTTTCCTCCGGCGCTCCGGCATAGATATTTGCGAAAGTGCCGTATCTCTGGAAATTCAGCCAGCCGGGAGTAGGTACTTTTTCTTCGACCAAAATCCGTGTAATGCTGGCGGCTCCCCGGCCATGAACGGCAAGGTCAAAAATCTTTTCGATAATCCACCTTGTTTCCGGGTCAATCAGAAGATGGCCTTTCTTATCTGGGTCTTTGACATAGCCAAGCGGAGCATAGGCTCCATAGTGTGCGCCATTTGCGAACCGTGTCCGCATGGCCGCCTTTACCTTTTTGCTGGTCTGGCGGGCGTGCATTTCATTCAGAATGTTGAGGAATGGGGCAAGCTCATTCTCTCCGTTGATGGTGTCCACATTGTCATTGACAGCGATATAGCGGACGCCTTTGCTGGGAAAGTAGATTTCCGTGTACTGGCCGGTCAGAATGTAGTTTCTGCCTAAGCGGGATAAATCCTTCGTAACAACGCAGTTGATTTTCCCGTCCTCAATGTCATCAATCATTCTCTGAAAATCCGGCCTGTCAAAGTTCGTTCCAGACCATCCATCGTCGATATATTCATCTATGACATTCAGGCCATGCTCGGCGGCATATTGCCGGAGCATCATGCGTTGTGTCTGAATACTCCCGCTTTCTCCTTGCAGTTCA